>NZ_BBWK01000051.1 GCF_001463765.1 Aureimonas sp. AU4
AGGGATAGGACCCATTGATCTGAGGTGTGCCGTCTAACTCAGGCTATGTCAGCGGGCTGGATATTGGCTGAGAGACCCAACCGTCCTCTTCTGGTTCTAAGCCGTGAGCCCTGCCCTTAGGCGCTATGCAACCTGTTTTCGCTTGCCGCCGTGTCGTTGAGACTCATCCGCGACAAGACGTATGTAAAGCCGCTCTAAATCGCGGGCTAGCAGCGCGGTTGCAAACGGGGGTGACGTATTGCGGCTGAGCCGAATACGATCCCGCAAGATACGAAGGCGATCGGGCGATTGGGCGAGATCGATCGCCCTTTGCTCATACTCGTCGAGATTTTGAGTAACAAGCTCCGGCAAGCCCATAGCTGTCAGGAGGCTTGCTGAGCCGCGCCCAGCAGGCGTATCGCCAGCGCATGTCAAAACAGGAAGTCCTGCCCACAATGCATCGCTAGCGGTCGTAAACGCGCTGACAGGTAGGGTGTCGAGAAACAGGTCAGCGAGGCCGCAACGGGCAAGATGTTCCTGCGGCTTCGCTGGCGGTGCCAGAAGAAGCCTCGCCGGATCGATGCCGCGGCGGCATGCCTCGCTCCGAAGATTATTACCCTGTTCCTCGGAGCGTACCAGCAAACAAAGTATGCTACGTGGAACTGCATGAAGGATGCGCATCCAGCGATCGAAAACATGCGGCGCAAACTTGTAAGCAGCATTGAAACAACAGAACACGAACACATTGTCGCTCACGCCGTAGTGATTTCGCGTAACCGATCCATCTGGCTGAGGTCGAAGCGTATCGTTCGGCTGAAAGCAATTTGGCAAATAAGCGAAGCGCTCGGTCGAGTGAGCCTCGTATTCAGGCGGAGACACAACCGGATCAGTTATGACGTAGTCGATGAAGCTCGCCCCCATTGTGCCAGGGAACCCAAGATAATTGACTTGGATGGGTGCAGGGCGCCAACTCAAAATTTCGGTCCGTGCCCGACTGGTGTAACCTTTCATGTCGACAAGAATATCGATCTGATCGGTGTAGATGAGTTGCGCTGCGGCTTTTGAAGACGTGTCTCGCAGATCTCGGAAGTGGTCAAACGAGCGGAGCACCCTGGTCCGCATATCACTCTGATGGTTCGGGCCATAAGAGTAGCCAAACACTTCGACACTGCTGCGATCATGCGCTTCGAAAAGTTCGGCTACTAGCCGGGACGTGGCGTGGTCATGAAAGTCGCCCGATAGATACCCAACTTTCACGCGCTTACCTGGCTCCGAGCGTCGAAGGGGTAGCTGTTGACTGACTTCTTTTTCGAAATCACGGGCCCATAGTAGAGCGCAAGCATGCTGCTCCGCATTCGTTGCTTGCGTAGCCATTAGAGCGAGCGGAGGAACTCGAATTCCCTGCGCCACGAAGTCTCGTATACGTCCATCATCCTCATCGAAGCTATCCCAGTCGCAAACTTGACGTTTTAAACTTGCGACCTGCAGCAATAAATTGCAATTGTTCGGCCGCATTCTATAAACGCGTTTCGCGTGACGTAGGGCTTCCTGCGATCGTCCCAGCGCCAACAAGATCGAGATTAGCGCGTGATACGCTTCGGGGTTTTCAGGAGCAGCAAGAACAGACTTGTTTGCATGACCCAACGCGGTATCGAGACTTGATTGCTGGAAATCAAGTTGGGCCAAGTTTTGCCAAGCGCGATAGTCTGATGGCGCGCTTGCAGCGGCTCGGCGAAAATATGAGCGAGCGATCGCCTCTTTCCCGAGTTCAATCGACATAACCCCTGCGGCGAGAAGCGCATCCCCATGTCTAGGATTAACTTCGAGGATGCGACGATATAGGCTGAGCGATCCACTAAAATTTTTCTCCTGCGATAACTTTCTCGCCGACTTCAGGAGATCATCGATACGCCGCATTGGCTTTCTCAGTATGGAGGCTCAAAAACTATAAACCGACAGGCAAAATCTGACCTGACATGTTTCTGACGATACGGCAATCATACGATTCTCCATCGAGAATGCAGCGAACCGAACACAACTCCAAATTGATCCGCTCACCAACCCGGTTCCCAAACTCGGCGTTGAAGCGCGATGTCGTTCCCCGGCCCAAGCAACTACTACGGAATCAACTACTTCGACTCACGTATTGAGGAAGGGCGCAAGAAGGAGATCCGTCGGCTCGGCTAACGGACCACCTGCCGCAAAAAACCTTGCCTAGGAACGAGCCTTCCAGATGCTGATCGACGGCATGACGTTCGACTTGGCGCTCGCTCAGAGCGTCTTTACGCATCCGCCGATCACTCACCCGCGCCCGTGCATGACGCACCTATGGCCTCGCATGCGTAAGGGCGGCCGCTTCTTCTGGACGTTCTTCATGGCGTCGGAGAGCCTCGATGCGAGCGTATCACTGCGACCGCCGCCCTTTGGCGAGGAGCAAACCTTCTCCTACTGCGACCCGTTCCATGCCTGGAACAAGGACATCCTGTTCGCGACGCAAGGACTCGCCTGGCACCTCGAAGGCGTTCGAGATTCGGACCACCCGCGCGGCCAACAGATAGCGCATTTTGTTGCGGTCTGACGGCGGCGATAGCCAACCGCAGGACTATCGCGCGGGAGTATTCGCTGCTGTTGAGATCGAGACCCGCAAAGAGCCAGAACGAAGGGGGTTTACGCCTCAACACTTCCAGCCATGTTGCATTTCATGTCGCACGGAGTAGCCGGGGCTAACAGGAAACCCCTGCAAATCAGGGGAAATAGTTGCAACACAGATGCGACATGAGCGGAGCCCAACGCTCCTACCCTGCCAGATTTATATCACTGTAATCGTTGACAAAAAGAATGGTACGGTTGGGCGGGTTCGAACCGCCGACCTTCGGAGCCACAATCCGACGCTCTAACCAGCTGAGCTACAACCGCACGAAGACGTGCCCGGCTGAGCCGGGCGTGGTCGAGGAGTGATTAAGGGCATTTGCGACGGCGCGCAAGCCTTTAGCGTGAAGGACGAAACGGAAAGCCGCCGTCCGGGCGGCTCTCCCCTTCTGTTTTGCGAGCCTTTCAGCGGCTCTCGCCGCCGCCATCGGGGCGTGGCGCGGCCTCGCGCGCCGGCCGCATCACCTCCTCGGCGGCCGAGCGCGTCATCTCCTGCATGGCGCGCGCCTGGTCGGTCGCCAGCTCGATCTGGCGACGAAGGTACCGGGTCTGGATCTCGATGAACTCCGAGAAGGACCCGGCGGACGACAGCTTCTGCAGGTGCTCGAAATTCATCTCGGCCTGCGCGCGCAGGCCTTCGATGGCGCGCTTCGACAGGTTGAGCGAGCCGTTATGAGCCTGGTCGACGGTCGCCTCCAGCGTCCGCGTCGCCTCGTCGGCGGCGCTGCGCATCCGGCCGTAGGCCTCGCGCGACTGTTCCAGCGAACTCTGCGTCATCGTGCGGAAGGCCTCGCCGAGGCGCGCCGGATCGAGGCCCATGGCGGCCTGTGCGCCGCGCATGGCGTCGGCGCCGGGCATGGCGTCGAAGGCGCGGCGGGTCTCCTCGAAGGGATCGCGCGGAGCGCCTCCCGATGGCGTGTTGGCGTCGCTCATGCTTCTCCTCCCTGTCGGTTGATTCCCGTCTCCCGACAACACCGCAGCCCCCGTCCCGGTTGCCTTTGTGCCGCGGTCCCGTTAACCGTCCGGGCGGCTGATCGCGGTGCCGACGCTCCATGTTCTGGATTCGATCCGCCCCAGCCCTTATTAACGTCGCGGTAACCCTGTCCTCTTGACCGCGACATCGCTCCCTTGGCCTCCATCCTCGACATCATGAGCCGGAAGACGGTTCGGCGCCTGAACGGCGCCGGCACGGCGCTGGCGGTTCTGTCGCCGGATCTCGGCGGCATCCTGTGGGCGAACCGCGCGGGGCGCAGGCTCCTGGGCGCGGACGCCGCCGCCAACCAGCCCGGCCTCCGCGCCGCCACGGCCGCGCTGGCCGAGCGCGGCCGCACGCAGCTCCTGCTGCGGCCGGCCGATCCGGCCCTCGGCCGCGCCGTGCTCGCGCGCCTCGAGCGCGACGAAACGCTGGGGGTTCTCCTGACGGCCCGCCTGGAGACGGCCGAGGAGACCCTGGGCGAGCGCGCCGAGCGCTATCTCGAGGAAGCCGCCGTCGAGGGATCGCCGGCCTGCATCGCCTCGGCGGACGGATGTCTCGCGGGCACGCCGGCGCTGCCCGCCTCCGAGCGCGGCCTTCTCGGCCTTCAGGGCTCGGAGTTCCTCCAGTCCGACGAGGACCACCTGACGATCGAGGACGAGGCCGGCGCGCTGGTCTTCGCGCGCGTCGCCGACGACCTCGTCCTGATCCATCTCGCCGACCGCCTGCGGGACGAGGACGCGCCGTCCACCATCGCGCCGGCGGAGATCGAACCGCCGCCGGCCGAGCCCGAGCGCCCGCCCGAGCCCGAGCCGGTTTCCGAGCCCGAGCCCGTCGGTGAAGTCGAGCCGCCCGAGGTCGTGCCCGCGCCGCTCGAGCCCGAGCCCGTGGAAACGCCGGCGCCCGCAGCCGAGGCCATGCGCGAGCCCTTCCGGGCGCGGCTCGACGCCGAGCCCGTCCGCTTCGTCTGGCAGATCGACGCGCAGGGTCGCTTCTCGCAACTCTCGCCCGAGTTCGCGGCCGTGGTCGGCCCCCACGCGGCGGACGTGATCGGTCGCGCCTTCTCGGACGTCGCCGCCGTGTTCGGCTTCGACACGGGCCACGAGATCGAGCGCCTCCTGGAGCGCCGCGACACCTGGAGCGGACGCTCGGTCCTGTGGCCGATCGAGGGCACCGACCGGCGGGCGCCGGTCGATCTCGCCGCCTTGCCCGTGTTCAGCCGCGAGCGGCGCTTCGAGGGCTTCCGGGGCTTCGGCGTCGTGCGCCCGGCCGAAAGCGCCGCCGATCCCGACGCGATCGGCCTCGCCCTGTCGGCGCCCGAGCCGCGCCTGCCCGCCGCCACGCCCGAGCCTTCCCGGCCGCCCGAGAGCGAGACGCAGCCCGGCCGCCCCTTCGGTCGCCGCATCGGCGGACCGGAGCGGGGCGCCCCCGCGCCCGCCGGCGTGGTGGCCCTCGAGGAGCGCCGGCGCCAGCGCGAGCAGGTCCTCTCCAGCGCGGAGGAAGCCGCCTTCCGCGCCATCGGCGCCGAGCTTGCCCCGCGTCCCGCGCCCGCGCCGGCCGCCCCCACCTCGGCGGGCTCGCCGGCCGCCGCGCTCGCCGCCGTGTTCGACGCCCTGCCCCTGGCCGTCGTGGCGCTTCACGACGACAGCCTTGTCTACGCCAACCAGCGCTTCTTCGATGCGACCGGCTACGAGGACGTCGCGAGCCTCGAAGAGGCGGGCGGGCTCGACCGCCTGGTCGTGTCCTGCGGCGGGGCCGAGGGCGAGGAAAGCCGCCTGCGCCGCGCCGACGGCTCGGTGGTCGAGACCGGGCTCCATCTCCAGCGCATCGCGATGGCCGGCCACAACTGCCTTCTCCTGTCGTTTCCCCCGCTGGCCGAGGACCCGGCGGCGCGCGAGGGCGAGCGTGCGCAGGCGCGCGAGCTGGAGGTCGAGGTCGCCGAACTCCAGACCGTTCTCGACACGGCCACCGACGGCATCCTGCTTCTGGACGAGGGCGCGCGCGTGCGCCGCATGAACGGGGCCGCCGAGGCGCTGTTCGGCCTCGAGCCCGACCGCTACCTGAACCTGCCCTTCACGGAGCTCCTGGCGCCCGCGAGCCGCGCGCTCGCCAAGGGATACATCGAGACGCTACGCGACGAGGGCATGGCGGCCGTGCTCAACGACGGTCGCGAGGTCGAGGCGCTGGTGGACGGGGGCGCGGCGACGACGCCGCTCTTCGTCACGCTCGGCGCGCTCGCGGGCCGGCGCGGCTGGTGCGTGGTGGTGCGCGACCTCACCCACTGGAAGGACGTGGAGCGCGACCTCGTGTCCGCCCGTCGCCAGGCCGAGGACGCCTCGTTCCACAAGAGCCGCTTCCTCGCCAACATCAGCCACGAGCTGCGCACGCCGCTCAACGCCATCATCGGCTTTGCCGACGTCATGGCCTCGGAATGCTTCGGGCCGATCGGCCACGAGCGCTATCTCGAATATCTCGGCGACATCAAGCGCTCGGGTCACCACGTGCTCGACCTCGTCAACGACCTCCTTGACATCTCCAAGATCGAGGCCGGCAAGATGGAGCTGAGCTTCGAGGCGGTCCCGCTCGACGAGGTCGTGGCCGAGGTGGTGGCCCTGATGCAGCCCCAGGCCAACCGCGAGCGCGTGATCGTGCGCTCGGTCCTGCCCTCCGACGTGCCGCCCGTCGTGGCCGACCGGCGCTCCGTCCGGCAGATCGCGCTGAACCTTCTGGCCAACGCCGTGCGCTTCACCCCGCCCGGCGGCCAGATCATCGCCTCCACCGCCTATGGCGAGGGCGGCGAGGTGGCGCTGCGCTTCCGCGACTCGGGGATCGGCATGACCGAGCACGAGATCGCCATCGCCCTCACCCCCTTCCAGCAGGTGAAGAGCGGCGGGCGCGGCGAGGGAACCGGTCTCGGCCTGCCCATCACCAAGGCCATGGCCGAGGCCAACCAGGCGCTCTTCACGATCTCCTCGACGCCTGGCGAGGGAACGCTCGTGGAGATCGTCTTCCCTGCCCAGCGCGTGCTCGCCCACTGACCGCCGCCGACCCGCCTTGCGGGGAACGCATTGTCCTGCGACAGGCCGCGTGACACGATGTCTCTTTTGGGCCCCGCCCGATTCCCAACCGGCCGTTCGGCCCGAAGGATCTGAGTTGCCGAACCCCCTCCGCCCGGTCGCCGCTTGGGCATCGCGCCGGCTCCCCCCGAGGGGAAGCGCGCGCCGGCGCCGGCGGGTCCTGGGCGCGCTGGCGGTTCTCGGGCTCCTGTGCGCCGGGCTGGCGCTTCTCGTGTCGCAGGTCTCGCTCGCACTGCCCGACGCGCGGCGCGAGGTCGAGGCCCGCCTTTCGCGCCTTCTCGACGGGCCGGTCCACGTGGACGGGCAGGCCAGCTTCTCGCTCCTGCCCCTGCCGCGCGCCAGCCTGCGCGACGTGCGCATCCTCGCGGCCCGGCCGGACGAGGACCCGGTGGCGGTCGACATCGACCAGGTGGATGCCGACTTCGACGTCGTGGCGGCCCTGTTCGGCCGGGTCGCGATCAAGCGCGTCACCCTCCTGCGCCCCGAGATCATGACGGAAGCGCCCGAGCCCGTGGCCTCGCCCCCGCCGGCCGCCGAGGCGCCGCCCCTTCCCCCGGCCATCCCCTTCGCCGCGCAGACCCCCGAGGCGTCGCGCCGGCTCGACGACTTCCTCCAGCGCTTTTCCGGCATCAACGAGATCCGGGTGCGCGACGGGCTCCTGCGCGTTCCAGGCCAGGCCGGCGGCTTCAGCAACGCCAACCTCGTGTTCCGCTGGCCGGGCGAGGACGAGGCGGCGACGCTGTCGGGCTCCTATGTCTGGAACGGCGAGCCGACGCAGATCAGCCTCGTCGTGGAGCGCCCCCGCCCCTTTCTGGCGGGCACGGCGTCGCCGCTGAGCCTCACGCTCAACGCGCCGCCGCTCGCCGTGCTCTTCTCGGGCGAGGGCTCGGCCGGGGACAGGCTGCAGCTGGCGGGCCGCCTCCAGCTCTCCACGCCCTCCCTGTCGCGCACGGTGCGCTGGCTCGGCGAGCGCTCCCTGACCCTGCCCGACTTCGGCGCGCTGGCCTTCGACACGCAGCTCAAGGTCTTCGGCACGCGCGCGAGCCTCGGCGCGCTCGAACTGAACCTCGGCGGCAACCAGGCACGCGGCGCGCTGGAGGCGACGCGCGACGAGGGAGGACGGCCCGCCGTCTCGGGGACGCTCGCCTTCGACACGATCGACCTGGCCGCCTTCGGCGGGGCCATGGCGCCGCCGCCGCGCGCCCTCATCGACTTCCAGCGGCCCCTGCGCACGGCGTTCCTGCGCGACATCGACATCGACCTGCGCCTGTCGGCGGCGCGCGCCAGCCTCGACCGGCTGCGTCTGGGCGAACTCGCCGCCGCCGTGAAGGTGACCGCCGGTCGGGCCGTGTTCGACGTCGGCGACATGGCGATCCTGGGCGGGCGCGGGCAGATGCGCCTGTCGCTCGACACGCGGCCGCCGAACCGCCTGTCGGGCTCGGCCAGACTACGCGGCATCGGCCTGGCGTCGCTGCGCGAGACGACCGGCACGCTCCTGCCGCTGAGCTCCGGCACGGCCGACATCGAGGTCGACGTCGACACGCCCGCCGACAACTGGGGCGACGTGGCGCTCGCCAACCGGACGCGCATCGAGGTGAGCGCGCGCGACGGTGCGCTGGCGGGGCTCGACCTGCGCCTCCTGCGCGAGGCGGGCTCCCACAAGCTCTCGGCGGCCGAGGCCGGCGCCGGGTTCCGTACGCTGACCGCCCATCTCGAGGGCACGGGGGGCACGCTGCGGCTCGACACCGCGCGGATCGAGACGCAGGAGGGCGCGACCACCCTCTCGGGCCGCTACGACCTGCGCACGGCCGGGCTCGAGGCCACCGGCTCCTTCGACCCGGCGAAGGTCGAGGCATCGGGTCGGGGCGACACGTTCATCCCTTCGCAACCCATACCGTTCAGGATCGGGGGCGAATGGCCCAGCCCGGAGATGACCGTCGGTCCTCCCCGCCGGCCGATCTGACGAGAGGTCGTCTCCCCGAGCCTTTCGTCCGTTTCAGCGCGAACGGAGCCGCCCCCGCGATGCAGCCCACCCGATCCCGGCCCCGCCTTTTCCTTGCCGCTCTCCTGCTTTCGGCGACGGCCCTGCCGGGCGCCGCGCTGGCAGCCGGCTCGGTGATCGTCCAGGGCGCCCAGAAGGGCGCGGGCTCGGTCGCCGAGGCGCGCCCGGCCGGCGCGAAGCAGGCGGCAAGCGATCCGCAGCGCTGCGCCGCCGCCTTTCACGAGCGCCTCAAGGCTGTGCGCGAGGGCCCCTATGCCGCGCTGAAGGCGCTCGGCACGCCGCCCGCCGGCACGGCGTCGGCACCGGCGGAGGGCGCGACCTTCCTGTTTCCGCCCTCGGGTCGCCCCCGCACCGAGGCCGAGACGCGCGCGCTCCGCTCGGCCGCCGCCTTCCTGCGGCGTGGCCCGGGCGCGGCCGCGCTCCCGCTGACGAACGACGGGCGCTGGGTCGCGGCGCGGCTGCGCGAGGACCTTGCCGACTTCCTGACGCAGTCCGAGACGACCTATCTGTGCGCGGGCACGGCCGAATATCTCGCGATCCTTCGCCGCCAGGCCGAGCGCCTAGGCCCCTCGGGCGACCGCCGCGAGGAGGATCTTCTGACCCAGCGCGAGGCCGCCCGCCGCCTCGTCGCGCAGGCGAGCCGCCTGATGGAGCCCGCCCCCGTTCCCACCGCCGCGCCCGAGCGCGAGGCGCCGGCGATGGCGGGCGGCGAGACGCTGCGCCGCAGCGTCGGCCTGGAAGCCGAGCCCATGGGGCCGCCCGCGCCCTCGATGCTGGTGGCGGCAAGCCACGGCGCGACGCGCATCTCGGAAGGCGATTTCGACGCCGACCTTCCGCCGCTCGCCCAGAAGCCGGAATGGCGCCTGGACTCGGAGGGCGACATTCTCGCCGCGATCGACCATCTGACGGACGAGGCCAAGGTCGCGGGTCTGCTGGCGCCCGCCGCGCCGGGTGGCACGGATGCGATCACGACGGGCGCGATCGCGGTCGCGGCGCCGGAGCGCGCCGTTCCCGCGCGCCTTTTCGCCCTGCGCGATGCGGTGGCGGGATCGGCGCCGCTTCGCGCCGACGGCCTCCTGCGGACCGATCTCGTCGCCGCCCTGTCGAGCCTGGAGGTCCTGGACACGCTCCGGCTCGCGGCCGCCGAGCCCGCCGATCCGCTGCCCTCGGCCTTCGAGGCGGTGTTCAAGGCCATCGAGACGGCGCGCGAGGAAAGCGGTCGCGTCGGTCCCTGAAGGCTATCGGCCGCCGGCGGCCAGCCGCTCGTCGGTGACGCGGCGCCGCTCGCGCCGTCGCGTGACGACCGCGCCCGCGACGACGCCGAGCGCGACCACCGAGATCAGCATGGTGGAGACGGCGTTGATCTCGGGCGTCACGCCGAGGCGCACCTGGCTGTAGATGCGCATCGGCAGCGTGTTGGCGCCCGGCCCCGAGGTGAAGCTCGCGATCACGAGGTCGTCCAGCGAGAGCGTGAAGGCCAGCATCCAGCCCGCCGCGACCGCCGGCCAGATCACCGGTAGCGTCACGAGCCAGAAGGCGCGCGCCGGCGTGCAGCCGAGATCCTGGGCCGCCTCCTCGAGGCGCGGATCGACCGAGACGAGGCGCGACTGAACCACGACCGCCACGAAACAGAGCGTCAGCGTCGTGTGCGCGATGGTGAGCGTCCAGAAGCCCCGGTCGAAGCCCACCGCCACGAACAGGAGAAGCAGGGACAGGCCGGTGATCACCTCGGGCATGACGAGGGGCGCGGCGACCATGCCGGAAAACAGCGTGCGACCCGGAAAGCGCGTGTAGCGGGCGAGCGCGAGCGCCGCGAGTGTGCCCAGAACGGTGGCCGCGCTCGCCGACAGGACCGCGACGCGCAGGGTGACCCAGGCCGCGTCGAGGAACTGCTGGTTCTGGAACACCGCCCCGTACCAGCGCGTCGAGAAGCCGCCCCAGACAGTGACGAGCTGCGAGGCGTTGAACGAGTAGACCACCAGGATCAGGATCGGCAGGTAGAGAAAGCTGAAGCCCAGCGCGAGCGAGACGAGGTTGAAGACGGAAGGACCGCGCCCGTTCATGCCGCGCTCCGCGCCTGGATGCGCTGGAACAGCATGATCGGGATCACGAGCACGAGGAGAAGCAGGATCGCCACCGCCGAGGCAACCGGCCAGTCGCGGTTGGCGAAGAACTCGTCCCACAGCGTCTTGCCGATCATCAGCGTCTGCGAGCCGCCGAGAAGATCGGGGATCACGAACTCGCCCACCGCCGGGATGAAGACCAGGAACGAGCCCGCCACCACGCCCGGCAGCGAGAGCGGAAAGGTGATGCTCCAGAAGGCCCGCAGCGGCGGGCAGCCGAGGTCGGCCGCCGCCTCCAGGAGCCGCCCGTCGAGCCGCTCCAGCGAGGCGTAGATCGGCAGCACCATGAAGGGCAGGTAGGAGTAGACGATGCCGATGAAGACGGCGGTCTCGGTGTTGAGGAGTTGCAGCGGCTGGCTGACGATCCCGAGCCCGAGCAGCGCCTGGTTGAGATAGCCCTCGGGCCGCAGGATGCCGATCCAGGCGTAGACCCGGATCAGGAAGCTCGTCCAGAAGGGCAGCACCGTCAGCATCACGAGGACGACGCGCGTCGAGGGCCCGCAGCGCGCCATGCCGTAGGCGAGCGGATAGGCGACAAGAAGCGTCAGGACGGTCGAGATCGCGGCGATGCGCAGGCTCGACAGGTAGGCGTTGAGGTAGAGCGGGTCGCCGGCGAGCCACGTGTAGCTCTGGACGCCGAGTTCGCGCGCGGAGGCGGCGAGCGAGGAAATCCCCTGCCCGGCATCGAAGGTCGGAACGTAGGGCGGCATCGCGATCGCGCTCTCGGAGAACGAGATCTTGAGCACGATCAGGAAGGGAACGAGGAAGAGCGCGACGAGCCAGAGATAGGGGATGCCGATGACGGCCGCGCGCCACGTGTCGAAGCCGCGCCTCCCGCTCAAGGCGCGTCCCCTTCCAGGATCACGCCCGCCTCGCGGTCGAAGGTCAGCCAGACCTCCTCCTCCCAGCCGATCTGCTCGCTCTTCTCGCGCTGCCGGTTGACCACGGTCGAGCGCACCGTCTCGCCGCCGGAAAGGCGCACGTTGAACAGCGTGACGTCGCCGAGATAGGCGATGTCCCAGACAAGGCCCCGGAAGGCGTTGACCGACGGGTCGGCCGGCGCGCGGCGCGAAAGCTCCAGCTTCTCGGGGCGGATCGCGAAGCTCGCGCGGGCGCCCGGCGCCAGCGCCGCGCCCGAACGCGTCTCGACGAGGCCGGCGGCGGTACGCAGCCGCACGACCCCGTTCGCCGTTTCCTCCACCTCGCCCTCGAGGATCGTGACGTTGCCCACGAAGTCCGCGACGTAGCGGCTGGTGGGCGCCTCGTAGACTACGGCGGGCGGGGCGACCTGCAGGATGCGCCCCTCGCGCATCACGGCGATGCGGTCCGACATGGTCATCGCCTCCTCCTGGTCGTGCGTGACCACCACGAAGGTGAGGCCGAGCTCCTGCTGGAGGTCCATGAGCTCGAACTGCGTCTCCTCGCGCAGCTTCTTGTCGAGCGCGCCGAGCGGCTCGTCGAGGAGCAGCACCTTGGGTCGCTTGGCGAGCGAGCGGGCGAGCGCGACGCGCTGCTGCTGTCCGCCCGACAACTGCTGCGGCCGTCGCTTGGCGTAGGGCTCGAGCTTCACGAGCTTCAGCATCTCGGCGACGCGATCCTGGATCTCGGAGCGCGCCATGCCGTCCTGGCGCAGCCCGAAGCCGACGTTCCGCTCTACGCTCATGTGCGGAAACAGCGCGTAGCTCTGGAACATCATGTTGAGCGGCCGCCGGTAGGGCGGCACGCCGCGCAGGCTCGTCCCGCCGAGGCGGATGTCGCCCGCCGTCGGCTCCTCGAAGCCGGCGAGCATGCGCAGGAGCGTCGACTTTCCGCAGCCCGAGGCGCCCAGGAGCGCGAAGAACTCGCGCGGGTAGATGCCGAGCGACAGGTCGTCGACCGCGGTCGCGCTCCCGAAGCGCTTGGTGACGCGGTCGAACTCGATCAGCGGCCGGGCGGCCGGGTCGTTCCAGGGCTCGAAGGAGCGGCGGATGTTGCCGAGGGACTTGGCGTTAGCTGCGGTCGCCATGCCTCTTACTGGCCGGTCTTCACCGTGGTGAACAGGCGCGTCACCAGGCGCTGCGCGCGGCTGTCGTAGGGCGCCTTGGTGAACAGAACGGCCAACGTCTGCTCGTTCGGGTAGATCGCCGGATCGTCCAGGATCTCCTTGTTGATCAAGGGTTGCGAGGTGAGGTTGCCGTTGGCGTAGCTCACGAAGTCGGTCGCCTTGGCGATGACCTCGGGCCGCATCATGAAGTTGATGAACTCGTGCGCCTCGGCCACGTGCGGCGCGTCGGCGGGGATCGCCATCTGGTCGAACCACATCATGGCGCCTTCCTTGGGGATGGCGTAGGCGACCTCGGTGCCGTTGTTCGCCTCGCTGGCGCGGTCTCGCGCCTGGAAGACGTCGCCCGAGAAGCCGACCGCCACGCAGATGTCACCGTTGGCGAGCGCGTTGATGTATTCCGAGGAGTGGAACTTGCGGATGAACGGACGGATCGAGGCGAGCATGTCCTCGACGCGCTTGAGATCGGCGGGAGCCGAGGAGTTCGGGTCGAGGCCGAGATAACGCAGCGCGGCCGGTACGATCTCACCCGGCGCGTCCAGCATGTCGATGCCGCATTTCGACAGGGCCTCGGCGTTCTTCGGGTCGAACACGAGGGCCCAGCTGTCGGTCGGGGCACCGGGCAGGGCCTCGGCCACCTTCTTCGGATTGTATCCGATGCCGGTCGTGCCCCACATGTAGTTGACCGAGTAGCTGTTGCCGGGGTCATAGGCGGCGACGCGCTCGCTCACCAGCGGCCACATGTTCTTCGAGTTCGGCAGCTTCGAGGGGTCGAGCTTCTGGAAGACGCCCGCCTGGATCTGGCGCGCGAGGTATTCCGCCGAGGGCACCACCACGTCGTAGCCGCTGCCGCCGGCGAGCAGGCGCGTCTCCAGGATCTCGTTGGAATCGTAGGTGTCGTAGACGACCCGGATACCGGTCTCCTTGGTGAACTGGTCGATCAGCGAGGCGTCGATATAGTCCGACCAGTTGAAGACGTTGACCACGCGCTCCTGCGCGGATGCGGAAGCGGCGAGGAGGGCGAGCCCGCCGGCAAGAAGCAGGGAAAGGGAGCGCATCGGCGTCGTCCTTCGTGGGAATGCGTCGTCGGGCGACGAACGACAGACCCGCTCGCGGGTGGACGAGCGGGCGGCGGATAGGCGTTACGGCTGCGCACATTATGCGCAGGCTTTCGCGTCCGCCTAGTCCCGCGCCGCCTTTTCCTCGCCGGGCTCCCGCGTCATGAACACCGCGCCCGCCCCGAAGGAGGCGAGCTTGGCGGCGATCCTCTCGCCCTGCCGCTCGCAAAACCCGAAGCGCGCCCAGAAGGGCGCCGTGCCGTAGACCGAGACGAGCATGGCGGGCCGCCCGCCCGCCAGTCGCAGGAGCCGCGCGATCACCGGCTCGGCGAGCCGCCGGCCCCGAAAGGCGGGGTGGAGCGCGACATCGTGGATGTAGAGGCTATCGGCATCCTCCGGCAGCGCGCCGAGCACCGTGTCGAGGGTCGGCGGCGCGCCGAGGCGGGCGGGGTAGCTCACCGCGTAGCCGGCCAGCTCTAGACCCGGCCCCGGCAGAACCCACTGTCCCTCGGGAAACAGCGCGAGGCGGTCGTGGAACACGCTCGCCCCTTCGAAGAACGTGGGGTGGACGACGTCCGCGAGCCGCATCACCGCCGGAACGTCGGCGGCGCGCATCGCGCGCCATTCGCCCGCCGGCGGCGCCGCGCTCACCGATGCTTCTGCCCCGCGCCGTAGAACATGCGCTCCCAGGCCTTGTGGGCCTTGTAGCCCTCGCGCACGAAGGGGGTGAAGACGGCCATGTTGAGCACCGCCTTGTTGGTGAGCGAGGCTGGAAAGCGCAGCGGCTTCTCGAAGTCGACGAACAGGACCACGCGCACCTGGTCGGAGTGGTTCCAGGCCTCGTGCTCGTAGGCGTCGTCGAAGATCAGGGCCTTGCCTTCCTCCCAGTGGCAGGTCCGGTCGGCGACGCGGATGCCGATCTTGTCGGGCTGGTCGGGGACGACGAGACCGAGATGGAAGCGCAGGACCCCGTTATAGGGGCCGCGATGGGGCGGCAGGTGCTTGCCCGGCTCGAAGATCGAGAACATCGCCGACTTCAGGCCCGGAATCTTCTGCAGGATGCGCCAGGTCTCGGGGCACTGGCGGATGGCCTCCTCCGACTTGATGCCGTAGCCGCACAGGAAGAAGGTCTTCCAGTTCTGGTCCGACGAGATGGAGCGCACCTCCGACGAGATCTCGTGGAAGGCCGGAAGGTCCCCTTTGCGCACCAGGATCTTGTCGAGCTCCGCCCGGATCAGGCGCCACTCGGCCTCCACCTCGCGCGCCCAGGGGAAGTCGTCGGTCGGATAGACCGGCGGGTTGCCGTTGGCGGCATAGCGCAGGTTCAGCCGCTCGGCCCCGTCCACGAGGCGCTGGACCGTGCGCGCCACCGCGCTCTGCCCGCCCATCGTGTCCTCGAGCCCCGCCGTCTTCGTCTTCTGTTCCGCCTGCGCCATGCCTGAAGTCCCTGGGGCTCTCGGGGCCGACGATCGTCGCCGGACCTTGATGAGGTTCACCGAACCTTGATCGCGGCGTTTCGATGACAAGCCTTCGCCCGTCAACAGCGCTTCCGAAACGGCGACCCGGTTGTTCCGGTGCCGCCTTCCTCCCCCATCGGTGCCGGGCTATGCTCACGTCCGAGGAACCTTTGCCAAGCCTTAGGACCGCATGTCGGAACGCCCCAGACCGCCCAAGCCGGACAACGCCTCTTCGGCCAAGATCCGGCGAGACAAGCCCAAGAAGCGCACGGGCGCCGAGCCCGCAGGCGGCGCAAGCCCGGCGCCCGGCCGCTTCGCGCAGCCGCGGGAGCCTGCGGGCCGGCGCGCCTTTCTCGACGCGCGCCGGGGCGTTTCCACCATGGGCGAGGCCGCGCAATGGCTTCAGGCCCGGCGGATCGAGGATATCGAGTGCATCACGCCGGACCTCGCCGGCGTGGCGCGCGGCAAGATGATGCCGGCCAAGAAGTTCACCGGCAACACGTCGCTGGCGCTGCCCTCCGCGCTCTTCATGCACACGATCTCGGGCGAGTATCCGGACGAGACCGGCACGTTCCGCTACTCGCCCAACGACGGCGACCTCAAGCTCGTGCCCGACCTCTCGACGCTGGCCGAGGTGCCCTGGGAGAGCGACCCGACCGCGCAGGTGATCTGCGACCTCGTGGACACGAGCGGGCAGGCGGTGGACTATACCCCGCGCAACGTCCTGAAGCGGGTCGTCTCGCTTTACCAGGAGCGCGGCTGGCGGCCGATCGTGGCGCCCGAGATCGAGTTCTACCTCGTCTCCAAGAACGTCGACCCGGACTATCCGCTGACGCCCCCGGTGGGCCGCTCGGGGCGGCAGATCTCGGGCGGCCAGGCTTATTCCATCGGCGGCGTCAACGAGTTCGACGAGCTGATCGACGACATCTACCACTTCTCGGACGCGCAGGGGCTCGAGATCGACACGCTGATCCACGAGGACGGCGCGGCGCAGCTCGAGATCAACCTGCGCCACGGCGATCCCGTCCAGCTCGCCGACCAGGTCTTCATGTTCAAGCGCACGATCCGCGAGGCGGCGCTCAAGCACGACATCTACGCGACCTTCATGGCCAAGCCCATCCAGGGCCAGCCGGGCTCGGCGCTCCACATCCACCAGTCGGTGGTGGACGCGGAGGGGCGCAACGTCTTCTCCCTGCCCGACGGCAGCCCTTCCCCGCTCTTCTTCCATTTCATCGGCGGAATGCAGCGCTACGTGCCGGCGGCCCTCGTGATGATGGCGCCCTACGTCAACTCCTACCGGCGCCTGACCTACGGCATGTCGGCGCCCACCAACAGCGCCTGGGGCTACGACAACCGCACCACGGCCTTCCGCGTGCCGACCTCGGACGCGGCGGGGCGACGCGTCGAGAACCGCCTCCCCTCCTCGGACGCCAATCCCTACCTCGCGCTCGCCGCATCGCTCGCCTGCGGCTGGCTGGGCATGGTCAACGAGGCGCAGCCCGACCAGCCGACCGACAAGACCGCCAACGAGGACGGCGCGATCTCGCTGCCGCGCGGCCTTCTGGAGGCCGTCGCCGCCTTCGAGGCGGAGGAGGCCTTCGGAGACGTTCTCAGCCGCGAGTTCGTGGGCACCTATGCCGGCATCAAGCGCGGCGAGTTCGAGACCTTCATGCAGGTGATCAGCCCCTGGGAGCGGGAGTTCCTGCTCCTCAACGTCTAGCGCGGGCGAACCGCTGGATGGACGCCGCCGCCTACCAGTCGCCGATCTCTCCGGGCCGCTCGTGGTACGAGGACTCCGTGCCAGACCGGCCGCGCTACCCCGCACTCGACGGCTCGCTCGACGTGGACGTGGCGATCGTGGGCGGCGGCTTCACGGGGCTCTCGGCGGCCCTCCATCTGGCCGAGCGGGGCGCCCGGGTCTGCGTCCTCGAGGGCGCGCGCCTCGGCGACGGGGCGTCGGGGCGCAACGGCGGCCAGATGGGCACGGGCCACCGGCTCTGGCCCGAGGAACTGGAGGCCGCCTTCGGGCTGGAGCGGGCGCGCCGGCTCTTCGCGCTCGCCGAGGACGCCAAGACCCATCTCATGGAGCTGATGGCGACCCACGGCATCGAGGCCGACTACCGTCCGGGCCAGATATCCCTCGCCCATCGCCGGCGCTTCCACGAGCCCTTCCGCCGCCATGCCGAGACGATGGCGAGCCGCTTCGGCTACGCCTCGATCCGCTTCCTCGACGCCGCCGAGACGCAGGAGCGGACCGGCTCGCGCACCTATGGCGCCGGCCTCCTCGACACCGGCACCGGCCATCTCCACCCGATGAAGCTTCTGGTCGGCACCGCGCGGGCGGCCGCGCGCGCAGGCGCCCTTCTGTTCGAGGAAACGCGCGCCCGGCGCATCTGGCGGCGCGAGGGACGGGTCGAGATCGAGACGGCGCGCGGCACGGTGCGCGCCGAGCGCCTGCTTCTCGCCACCAACGCGCATGGCGGACGGCTGAACGCGCGCAACGCCGCCCATGTGATGCCGATCCGCTCCTTCATCGCGGCGACCGCGCCGCTCGCCGAGCCGCATCGCGTCCTGCCCGGCGGCGAGGCGGCCGACGACTCGCGCTTCGTGGTGCGCTACTTCCGCAAGAGCGCGGACGACCGGCTCCTGTTCGGCGGACGCGAGGCTTACGGATCGGGCGCGGGCGACATCGCGGGCGCGATCCGCCGGCAGATCGCGGACGTCTACCCCCATCTCGCCGATGTCGCGATCACCCATGCCTGGGGCGGTTCGGTGGCCGTGACGACGACCCGCATGCCCTATGTCGACAGTCCCGAGCCCGGCGTGACCACGATCGGCGGCTATTCCGGCCACGGCGTCATGCTCTCGCACTTCGCGGGCCGGCTCTATGCCGAGCGCGTGATGGGCAATCGCGACCGCCTCGCGGAACTGGAGTCCCTGCGCGTTCCCGCCTTTCCGGGCGGCGACCGGCTTCGCGCGCCGCTGCTCTTCCTGGCCATGACCTGGTTCGCGTTGCGCGACCGTTTGTAGAAGGCGTCGGCCGCCATTACTCTCTTGTATCGCGCGATCAGATCGTTAAGCCCTCGGTCCGGCTGCGCCCCGCAGCCAAACGAGCCCCGCTCGCGCGACGAAGGCCCCGCCGACGTGACCCATACGCTGACCCTGCCCGGCGCAGACCCGGCCGGCGCCGACGCTCCCGGCGAGACGTTGCGCGACCGGCTGCGCGCCGACACGCGCGAGGCGCACGAGGCGCTGGACGCCCGCTTCAGCCCGATGATGGCGGGCGACGCCGGCCGCTACGCGCTGTTTCTCCTGATGAACCGCGACGCCCATGCCGCGATCGAGCCCCTCCTGTCCGCCAGTCCCCTGGCCGGCGAATGGCGGGCGACCGGTCGCCTCGAGGCCGCGCGGCAGGATTGCCGGATCCTCGGCCTCCCCGCGGAGCGCGCGGTTCCGGCGCCCCCCGAGCTCGACGCGGGCACGCGCGCGGGCGCGCTCGGCCTCGCCTATGTCCTGGAGGGATCGCGGCTCGGCGCCAAATATCTACTGCGCGCTCTTGCGCGGGCGCCCGCTCGAAATCCGTTTCCGACGCATTATCTAGAGGCCTCGAGCGATGCCGGCCCCTTCACCGGGCTGATGCGGGCTATGGCGCGCGAGAGCTTCTCGCCGGCCGAGCTTTCGCGGTCGACCGAGGTCGCTCGCCATACATTCCGCTTCTTCGGACGCCTGGCCGACGAACACGAGACCGCAGGACCGCTTGGCTCTTGAACATTAGCCCTCCCTCCCACGCTGCGGACGTCGACCTCACCAACTGCGACCGCGAGCCGATCCAGTTCCTCGGGCACATCCAGAATTTCGGCATCCTGATCGCGGTCTCCATGGACTGGCTGATCGAGCGCGTGTCGGAGAACCTGTCCGACCACGTCGCGTGCGACGTGCGCGACCTGCCGGGCGAGCCGGTGCTCAAGATCCTGCCCGAGTCGGCCGTCCACGCGATCCGGGGCCGCCTCCAGGTGCTCTCGGCCAACGAGGGCGCCGAGCGCATCTTCGGCTTCGACCTCTTCGACAACGGCGGGCGCTTCGACATCGCGGTCCACGTGTCGGGCCACTCGATCGTGATCGAGGCCGAGCCCGCCTCGGAGCGCCCGAACATCAATCCCGGCGCGCTCGTCAAGAGCATGATCTCGCGCGTCCAGAAGACCGACGGGCTCGACCCCCTGTTCCGCGAATGCGTGCGCCAGCTGCGCGGTATCACGGGCTTCGACCGCGTGATGCTCTACCGCTTCGCATCGTCGGGCGCGGGCTCGGTGATCGCCGAATCGGTGCGCTCGGGGCTCGGCGCGTTTCTGGGCCTGAACTACCCCGCGACCGACATCCCCACCCAGGCGCGCGCGCTCTACGTGCGCAACCAGATCCGCATCATTGCCGACGTCAACGCGCCGACGGTCGGCATCTTCCCCGAGCTCGACCCGCACGGCCAGCCGCTCGACCTCTCGCTCTCGACGCTGCGCTCGGTCTCGCCGATCCATCTCGAATATCTCCGGAACATGGGCGTCTCGGCCTCCATGTCCGTGTCGATCGTGATCGACGGCAAGCTGTGGGGCCTGTTCGCGCTCCACCACTACGCCCCGCGCCACCTGCCGATGGAAATCCGCAACGCCACCGAGCTCTTCGGGCAGATGGTGTCGCTGATCGTCGAGGGCCGGCTCTACAAGGAGCGCCAGAGCGTCGAGGAGGCCGCGCGCGCGCTGCACGACAGGTTCGTGGCCAAGATGGCCTCGGTCGCGACCACGCTCGAATCCATCGTCGAGTTCGCCGACGAGCTGCGCGAGATCATCCCCTGCGACGGCTTCGCGGTCTGGGCCAAGGGCGAGGGGCGCTGCTTCGGCTCGACGCCTTCGCCCGACGAGCTGCCGGGCCTGGCCCGCTTCCTGAACCGCGCCGGATCGAGCCGGGTCTACGCGAGCGACGAGATCTCGGCGCTCCATCCGCCGGCCGCCGACTACATGGACCGCGCGGCGGGCGTCCTTGCCATTCCGATCTCGCGCGCCCCACGCGACTACATCCTCTTCTTCCGCCGCGAGATCGTCCAGACCGTCACCTGGGCGGGCGATCCCAAGACCAAGGAGCGCATGGTCGGGCCGCACGGCGTGCGCCTGACGCCGCGCAAGAGCTTCGAGGCCTGGAAGGAGACCGTGCACGGGCGCTCGCTGCCCTGGACCGACTCGGAGCGGAAGTCGGCCGAGGCGCTGCGCGTCTCGATCCTGGAAGTGCTCCTGCGCTTCAACGAGGAGTCGGAGCGCCAGGCGAACCTCGCGACCCAGCGCCAGGAACTCCTGATCGCCGAGCTCAACCACCGCGTCCGCAACATCCTGTCGCTGATCCGCGCCCTCGTCGCCCAGTCGAAGCCCGGCGCCGCCGATGTCGACGAGTTCGCCCGCATCATCGGCGGCCGCATCCAGGCGCTCGCGCGCGCCCACGACCAGATCACCGGCACGGAGTTCTCGGCGACCTCGCTCGCGAGCATCATCCAGACCGAGGTCTCGGCCTATATCGGCTCCAAGATCCAGCGCGTGCACCTGGACGGGCCCGACATCTTCGTGGAGGCGGTCGCCTTCTCGACGCTCGCCCTCGTGTTCCACGAGCTCGTCACCAACTCGGCGAAGTACGGCGCCCTGTCGGACTCGTCCGGCACGATCGACGTCCGCTGGCACATCGACGAGAGCGACGACAGCTGCCGCATCACGTGGACCGAAAGCGGCGGTCCGCCGGTCGCCCCGCCCGCGCGGCGCGGCTTCGGCTCCACCATCATCGAGCGCTCGATCCCGCACGATCTCGGCGGCGAGGCGAGCCTCGACTATCGCCTGAGCGGCCTCACGGCGCGCTTCACCCTGCCCCAGCAGGTCTTCCACCTCCAGCCACCCAAGCCCGCCGGCGCCCAGCCCGTGCCGAAGGACTCGAGCGACATGTCCCAGCCCCCCGTTCCCACGTCTCTCAAGGGACTGCGCGGCCTGATCGTGGAGGACAACATGATCATCTCGCTCGATGCCGAGCAGCTGATGATCGACAACGGCATGGTGGAGGTCTACATCGCGGCGAGCGTGGCCGAGGCGCGGCGCATCATCGAGACGCAAGCCATCGACGTCGCCCTTCTGGACGTGAACCTCGGCACCGAGACGAGCTTCCCGCTCGTCGGCAACCTCAACCAGCGCGGCATTCCCTTCGTCTTCGTGACGGGCTACGGCGAGCACGTGGAGCTTCCCCCCGAGGCCGAGGAGGCCAGCGCCATCAAGAAGCCGTTCGGCAACGACCAGCTCGTGGGCGCTATCGCCCGCGCCGTCGCCAAGCGGTCGTCGAACTGAACCGGAGTGGAGCTGGAGGGCATCGAGAGCCCTCCTTCCCCATTTCAATCGATTGAATTATACCGGGCCGTCCGGCGCCTCCCCGCCGTGCGTCAAGTCCGGCAGAGCCTGAGGTGGCAGAGGAAAGCCCGTGTCCAGTCAGATCATACCGGTTGAGCTCTTCGATTACGTCGTCTTCGGCGGCAACGGCGACCTGGCCGAGCGCAAGCTCCTGCCCGCCCTCTACCATCGCGACCACGACGGGCAGATCCCGGACGGCTCGCGCATCATCGGCGCCTCGCGCACGGCCCTGACGGACGAGGAATACCGCACCTTCGCCCGCGAGGCGCTGGAGAACTTCGTGGCCGAGAAGGACCGCGAGCCGGCCGCGGTCGACCGCTTCCTCGCCCGCCTCTCCTACCGCGCCGTCGACGCGCGCTCCGATGACGGCTGGGAGGCCCTGAAGACCCTCCTCGACGAGGCCGGCGACAAGCGCATCCGCGCGTTCTACCTCGCGGTCGGTCCCGCGCTCTTCGGGGATCTGGCCACGCGCATCCGCACGCTGGGCCTTGCCAACGAGAAGACGCGCCTCGTGGTCGAGAAGCCGGTGGGGCGCGACCTCGCCTCGGCCAAGGCGCTGAACGCGCTGATCGGCGAGCATTTCGAGGAAAGCCAGGTCTTCCGCATCGACCACTATCTCGGCAAGGAGACCGTGCAGAACCTCATGGCTCTGCGCTTTGCCAACATGCTCTACGAGCCGCTCTGGAACTCGGCCTTCGTGGACCACGTCCAGATCACGGTCGCCGAGAGCGTCGGCCTCGAGGGCCGCGCGGGCTACTACGACAAGGCCGGCGCGCTGCGCGACATGGTGCAGAACCATATCCTGCAGCTGATGACGCTGGTGGCGCTCGAGCCGCCGTCCTCGCTCAGCGCCGACGCGCTGCGCGACGAGAAGCTGAAGATCCTGCGCTCGCTGAAACCCATTACCAGCGCCAATGTCGAGCAGCTCACCGTGCGCGGCCAGTACAAGGCCGGCGCCTCCAACGGGGGCGCCGTGAAGGGCTATGTCGACGACCTGAACGACGGGCCGAGCGACACCGAGACCTTCGTCGCCATCAAGGCCGAGATCGACAACTGGCGCTGGGCGGGCGTGCCCTTCTACATCCGCACCGGCAAGCGCCTGGCCGAGCGCGTCAGCGAGATCGTGGTCACCTTCCGGCCGATCCCGCACTCGATCTTCGGCGGCACCGCCGGCCACATCGCCGCCAACCAGCTCGTCGTGCGCCTGCAGCCCGACGAGGGCGTGAAGCAGTGGCTGATGATCAAGGACCCGGGCCCCGGCGGCATGCGCCTGCGCCACGTGCCGCTCGACATGAGCTTTGCCGAGAGCTTCGGCGTGCGCAATCCCGATGCCTACGAGCGCCTCCTGATGGACGTGATCCGCGGCAATCAGACCCTGTTCATGCGCCGCGACGAGGTCGAGGCGGCCTGGGAATGGGTCGATCCCATCCTGAAGAGCTGGGAGGAGATCGGGGTCCGCCCGCAGGGCTACACGTCCGGCACCTGGGGCCCGTCCTCCTCGATCGCGCTGATCGAGCGCGACGGCCGCACCTGGCACGAGCCGGATTGAGGGGGAGCGGATGCTGAAGCGCCACGAATACGACACGCGCGAGGCGCTGGCCGAGGCGCTGGCGGCGGGCGTCGCCGCCGTCCTGGCGGGCGGCATCGCGACCAACGGGCAGGCGCTCCTGGCCGTGTCCGGCGGCTCGACCCCCCGGCTCTTCTTCCGGCACCTCTCGCAGGCCGCGATCGACTGGAGCCGCGTGACCGTGGTGCTGGTGGACGAGCGCTGGGTTCCCGAGACGAGCGAGCGCTCCAACGCCCGACTCGTCCGCGAGAACCTCCTGCAGGGCCCCGCGAGCGCCGCGCGGACCGAGTTCTTCTTCCAGGAGGGCGAGAGCGCGGACGAGGCGCAAGCCTCGCTGTCGCGCCGCTTCGCCGCTCTGCCCCGGCCCTTCGACGTCGTGGTGCTGGGCATGGGCGACGACGGTCACACCGCCTCCTTCTTTCCGGGCGGCGACCGGCTGGCGCAGGCGATCGACCTCGCCGATCCGGCCGCCGTCGTGCCGATGCGCGCGCCCGGCGCCGCCGAGCCGCGCATAACCCTCACGCTCTCGCGTCTCGCCGACGCCCGCCTTCTCGCCGTCCATATCGAGGGCGACAACAAGCGGGAGACGCTGGAGCGGGCGCTGGCCGGCACCGATCCGGCCGAGATGCCGGTTCGCGCCGTCTTCCGGCTCGAACGCCAGACGCCGATCGAACTCTTCTGGGCGCCCTGAGCGCCCGGCCGAAGCCTGGGCGCGCCACGGCGCGCCGGGGCCCCTTGAAGGACGCCGACCCATGACCGCCGACCGCCGCATCGAGGACATCACCGACCGCATCCGCGAGCGCTCGCGCGCCACCCGCGAGCCCTATCTCGCCCGCCTCAAGGCGGCGGGCGCCTCCAAGGGCCCGCAGCGCGCCCGGCTCAACTGCGGCAACCTCGCCCATGGTTTCGCCGCCTGCGGCCCGGTGGACAAGGAGCGGCTGACCGGCGACCGCACGCTGAACCTCGGCATCATCACCGCCTATAACGACATGCTCTCGGCCCACCAGCCGTTCGAGACCTATCCGGAGATGATCCGTCAGGTGGCGCGCGAGATGGGCGCGACCGCGCAGGTCGCGGGCGGCGTGCCGGCCATGTGCGATGGCGTGACGCAAGGCCAGACCGGCATGGAGCTGTCGCTCTTCTCGCGGGACGTGATCGCCATGGCGACCGCGGTGGGCTTGTCCCACGACATGTTCGACGCCGCGCTCTACCTCGGCGTCTGCGACAAGATCGTGCCGGGCCTCGTGATCGGGGCGCTCGCCTTCGGCCACCTGCCGGCGATCTTCGTGCCCGCCGGCCCCATGACGAGCGGTTTGCCGAACGACGAAAAGGCGCGCGTGCGCCAGCTCTACGCGGAAGGCAAGGTCGGCCGGGCCGAGCTGCTGGAGGCCGAGTCCAAGAGCTACCACGGCCCCGGCACCTGCACCTTCTACGGCACGGCCAACTCCAACCAGATGCTGATGGAGATCATGGGCCTCCACACGCCCGGCTCCTCGTTCGTGAACCCCGGCACCCCCTTGCGCGACGCGCTGACGCGCGAGGCGACGCGCCGCGCGCTCGCCATCACCGCGCAGGGCAACGAGTACACGCCGGTCGGCCTCGTGGTGGACGAGCGGGCCGTCGTCAACGGCGTCGTCGGCCTCCATGCCACCGGCGGCTCCACCAACCACACGATGCATCTCGTCGCGATGGCCGCCGCCGCCGGCATCCAGCTGACCTGGCAGGACATCTCGGACCTCTCCGACACGACGCCGCTGCTCGCGCGCGTCTATCCCAACGGCCTGGCCGACGTGAACCACTTCCACGCCGCCGGCGGCATGGGCTTCCTGATCCGCGAGCTCCTCGACCACGGCCTGCTCCACGACGACGTGGCGACCAGCTGGGGCACGGGCCTGCGCGGCTACACGGTGGAGGCGCGCCTTTCCGCCGACGGGCACGGCGTCGAGCGCGTGCCCGCCCCCACGGCCAGCGGCGACCCGCGCGTGCTGGCCACCGCCGACGCGCCCTTCTCGGCGGAAGGGGGCCTGCGCGTCCTGAAGGGCAACATGGGCCGCGCCGTGATCAAGGTCTCGGCGGTCAAGCCCGAGCGCCGCGTGGTCGAGGCGCCCGCGCGCGTCTTCGAGAGCCAGGACGCGCTGCAGGCCGCCTTCAAGGCGGGCGAGCTTGTCGGCGACTTCGTGGCCGTCGTGCGCTTCCAGGGCCCCCGCTCCAACGGCATGCCCGAGCTTCACAAGCTCACCCCGACGCTGGGCGTCCTCCAGGACCGGGGCCAGCGCGTCGCGCTCGTCACCGACGGGCGCATGTCGGGGGCGTCCGGCAAGATCCCGGCCGCGATCCACGTGACGCCCGAGGCGGTGGACGGCGGCACGATCGCCCGCATCCGCGAGGGTGACATGATCCGCCTCGACGGCGAGACGGGGCGGCTCGAGATCCTGGTGGACGAGGCCGAGCTCACGGCCCGCCCGCCCGCCACGGCCGACCTCTCGGCCAACGAGGCCGGCATGGGGCGCGAGCTCTTCACCGTGTTCCGCCGCATGGTGGGCACGGCGGACGCGGGCGCCAGCGTCTTTTGACGCCTCCCATGCGCCTGGGATAGAACCGGACGGGCTGGTTGCCGTGCGCGACCGGCCCGTTGCCATTTGGAGTGTGCCGCGCGCGTGTCCCGTCTTCCCCGCCTGCCGCGCGGATCCCTGCGCTCTTTCGGCATCGTCCACGACGTTCTCGTCGCGGCGCTCGCCATCACGCTCTCGCTCGGCCTCGCCTTCGGTTTCGCGCCGCTCACCTATAGCTGGCAGCCGATCGCGCTGATCGGCGCCTTCACGCTTCTTTCCGCATTGATCTTCCCGCTCTTCTCGCTCAACAGCGGCGCGTGGCGCTACGCCTCGCTGCTCGACGTCGTGTCGATCGTGAAGGCGGTGACCGCCGTCAACGTCGTCTTCCTGATCGCCAACTTCATCCTGTTCCGGGGCGAGTACCTGCCGCGCTCGGCCGTGGTGATGACCTGGTTCATCATGATCGTGGCGCTCGGCGGCCCGCGCCTCGCCTACCGGCTCTACAAGGAGCGCGGCCTGTCCGACGGGCTGGCCGCCGGACTCAAGGGCGGGCGCGGCGAGCACGTCCTCCTCTACGGCTTCAACGACAATGCCGACCTCTTCATCCGCAACGCGCGCCGCTCGCATACGCCGGTCCACATCATCGGCCTGATCGACCGCCGGGCGAAGAACCGGCGCCGCCAGCTCCATGGGCTGCGCGTCCTCGGCTCGCTCGCCGACCTGCCCGCCATCGCGCGGCAGGCAGAGCACGGGGCGACGCCGGTCACCCAGCTCATCGTCACCGAGCCCCATCTCAGCCCCCGCGAGCTCGCCGAGATCGTGGAAGGCGCCGCGCCCCTCAAGATCGCCGTCAAGCGCCTGCCCGACATCTCGCGCGCCGATGGCGTCGACGGCGACCGGCCGATCGAGACGCTGCCCGTCTCGCTGGAGGACCTTCTCGGCCGCACCGAGATCGCGCTCGACGTCGACGAGGTCGCGCGCCTCATTCGCGGACGGCGCATCGCGGTGACGGGCGCGGGCGGCTCGATCGGCTCCGAGCTCGTCAACCAGATCGCGAGCTTCGAGCCGGCCGCCATGCTGCTGATCGACGCCTCGGAGTTCAACCTCTACTCGATCGGCCGCCGGATGGGCGACCAGCACCCCCATGTGCCGCGCGAGGAGCGCATCCTCGACGTGCGACGCGGCGAGCGGGTCGCGCGTCTCTTCGCCGAGTTCCGCCCCGAGGTCGTCTTCCACGCCGCCGCCCTCAAGCACGTGCCGATCGTGGAGGAGAACCCGATCGAGGGCATCGAGACCAACGTCATCGGCTCGCGCAACGTGGCCGACGCGGCGCTCGGCTGCGGCGCGCTCGCCATGGTCATGGTCTCGACCGACAAGGCCGTGAACCCGACCAACGTGATGGGCGCGACCAAGCGCGCGGCGGAGGCCTACTGCCAGGCGCTCGACCTGTCGCAGAACCAGACGCGCTTCATGACGGTGCGCTTCGGCAACGTCATGGGCTCGGCCGGCTCGGTGATCCCGCTGTTCCGCTCGCAGCTGGAGCGCGGCGGGCCGCTCACCGTCACCCATCCCGACATCACGCGCTTCTTCATGACGATTCCCGAGGCCTCGCGCCTCATCCTCCACGCGGCGGGCCACGGGCTCGGCACGCAAGCCGCGCGCGGGCAGATCTTCGTTCTCGACATGGGCGAGCCGATCCTCATCCGCGAGCTCGCCGAGCGGCTGATCCAGCTCGCGGGCCTGCGTCCGCACGAGGACATCGCGATCGAGTACACGGGCCTGCGCCCCGGCGAGAAGCTGTTCGAGGAGCTGTTCGGCGAGGGCGAGACCGTGGAGCCGACGGGCCGGGCGGGCTTGCGCATCGCGCGCTCGCGCGTCTCCGACCTCGGCTTCCTGCGGCGCAACTTCGAGACGCTGGCGCAGGGCCTCGGCGAGGGCGACGGTGCCCGCGCGGTGGAGCTCCTCGCCCATATCGTGCCGGAATTCGCGCGCTCGCGCCGCGAGCCGGCGCTGATCGGAGAGGCCGGCGCATCGCCCCGCCTCATCGCGCCGCCGGAGGCGTGAGACGCGTCAGGCCGCCGCGCGGCGCTCGGCCCGCACGGCGTGGCCGGCCTCGTCGAAGAGGCGCAGCGCGGCGGGCTCGGCGGCAAGATGCACGCTCGTGCCGCGCTCCAGGTGCACGGCGCCCGGCAGCTTGGCGACGAGCGGCTCGCCCCCGTCCCCTAGATCCACGTAGACCAGCGTCACCTCGCCGAGCGGCTCGACCAGCGTGACGGTGCCCGAGACCAGCGCCCGCGCGGCGTCGTCGACGAGGCGCAGGTCCTCCGGCCGGACGCCGAGATGGAGCCTGGAGCCCGGTGTCACGGCGATCGACCCGGCAGGGCCGAGCCGCAGGCGTCCGGCCCCCTCGCCCTCCACCGGCAGGATGTTCATGGCGGGCGAGCCGATGAAGCGCGCGACGAAGAGGTTGTCGGGGTCGGCGTAGAGGTCGAGCGGGCGGCCCACCTGCTCGACGCGCCCCCCGTTCAGCACCACGATCCGGTCGGCCAGCGTCATCGCCTCCACCTGGTCGTGGGTGACGTAGATCATGGTCGTGCCGTGCATCCGCTCGTGGAGGCGCGCGATCTCGATGCGGGTCTGGACGCGCAGCGCCGCGTCGAGGTTCGACAGGGGCTCGTCGAACAGGAAGATCTTCGGGTCGCGCGTGATGGCGCGCCCGATCGCGACGCGCTGGCGCTGGCCGCCCGACAGCGCCTTGGGCAGGCGCTCCAGATAGGGCTCGAGCTGGAGGATCGAGGCGGCGTGGCGCACGCGCCGGTCGATCTCGGACTTTGGCGTTCCCTTCTCCAGCGTCAGGCCGAAGGCCATGTTGTCGTAGACCGTCATGTGCGGGTAGAGCGCGTAGGACTGGAACACCATGGCGATGCCGCGCTGCTTGGGGCTCTCGGCGTTCACCACGCGCCCGTCGATCGTCATCGTGCCGCCGGTGATCTCCTCCAGTCCCGCGATCACGCGCAGGAGCGTGGACTTGCCGCAGCCCGACGGGCCGACGAACACCACGAACTCGCCCGAGCGGATGTCGAGG
Source organism: Aureimonas sp. AU4 (assembly GCF_001463765.1). Taxonomy (GTDB): domain Bacteria; phylum Pseudomonadota; class Alphaproteobacteria; order Rhizobiales; family Rhizobiaceae; genus Aureimonas. The sequence goes on from NZ_BBWK01000051.1 coordinate 28,986, forward strand.
TCGATGCCGTGCAGGACGTCCACCGCGCCGTAGCTCTTGCGCACGCCCGTCAGCTTCAGATTGGCCATGGGTCGACTCCTTGAAAGACGCCGGAGGATCGGCGGTACCGGGCGCTCAGCCCTTCACGCCGCCGGCGGTGAGGCCCGAGATGATCTTGCGCTGGAACACGAGCACGAGGACGATGAGCGGCACGGTGACCACGACGGAGGCCGCCATGATCGTGCCCCAGGGCGTCTCCTGCTCCGAGGCGCCCGACAGGAGGGCGATCGCGACCGGCACGGTGCGCGTCTCGTTGTTGGCGACGAAGGTCAGCGCGAACAGGAACTCGTTCCAGGCCGCGATGAAGGCAAGAAGCCCCGTCGTCACCAGCGCCGGCCACATGAGCGGAAGGAAGACGCGGCGGATGATCGTGAAGGGCGAGGCGCCGTCCACGATCGCCGCCTCCTCGATCTCCACCGGCAGGTCGCGCATGAAGGTGGTGAGCACCCAGACCGTGAACGGCAGGGTGAAGATCATGTAGGCGAAGACGAGCGAGAAGAGCGTGTTGTAGAGCCCGAGCGAGCGGATCATCTCGAAGAGCCCCGCCAGCACCGCGATCTGCGGAAACATCGAGACCGCGAGGATGGTGAGCAGCAGCAGCCCCCTGCCCCGGAACGACACGCGCGACAGGGCGTAGGACGCCGTCACGGCCAGGAACAGCGAGATGGCGACCACCGAGAAGGCGACGATCACCGAGTTCAGGACGTTGCGCAGGAAGGTGCCCGACGTCAGCACGTTCTCGTAGTTCACGAGGCTGAAGGCGCGCGGCAGGTAGTCGATGCGGAAGAGGTCGGTGCCCGACTTCAGCGAGGTCAGGATCGCGTAGTAGAACGGAAACACCGAGAACAGGACGATGGCGACCACGAGGGCGTAGAAGCCGACGTTGCCGGCGGTGCGCTGGAGCGTTCGGGCGGTCATCGGCCCTCTCCCCCTTCGAGGTTGAGCCGGGCGGTCCTGATGTAGAGGAGCGTGATCATCGCGATCACCAGGAAGAGCATGGTCGAGGCGGCCGAGCCTTGGGCGAAGTTGTCGAACTGGAAGAGGTTCTCCTGCGCGTAGACGCTCATGGTCTTGGTGTCAGCGTTGTTGGGCGTCAGCACGTAGATGAGGTCGAAGACGCGCAGCGCGTCGAGCGCGCGGAAGATCACCGCCACCAGGATCGCCGGGCGGATGAGTGGCAGCGTCACGCGGAAGAAGACCTTGACCGGGTTCACGCCGTCGATCCTCGCCGCCTCGTAGACGTCGCCCGGCACCATCTGGAGGCCCGCCAGGATCAGGAGCGCCATGAAGGGCGTCGTCTTCCAGACGTCCACGATGATCACCGCGATCATCGCCGTGTCGGGCGAGGCGGTCCAGGCGATCGGCGCCGAGATCAGCCCGACGCGCAGGAGCATGTCGTTGAGGATGCCGAACTGGTCGTTCATCATCCAGGCCCACATCTTGGCCGAGACGATGGTGGGAATGGCCCAGGGGATGAGGACGGCGGCGCGCACCAGCGCCCGGCCGCGGAACTCGGCATTGAGCACGAGCGCGAAGACGAGGCCGAGCACCGTCTCGATCGACACCGAGATCAGCGTGTAGCGCACCGTGTTCCACACGGCCTGCCACCAGACGGGATCGACCAGGAGCCCGAAGGCCTCGCCCTCGCCGTCGCCGTAGTCCACCCATTCGTAGTAGTTGCGCAGGCCCACGAACTCGGCGCCCGCAAGATCGCCGAGCTTGGCATCGGTGAGCGAGAAGCGGATCGTCTGGGCGAGCGGCCAAGCGGCGACCAGCAGCAGAACGAGCAGCATCGGCAGGAGGAAGAGCCAGGCGGCGCGGCGGCGCTGCCGGTTCAGCGCCGAGCGCACGCATGCCGGCGCCTCGGCCTCGAGGGCGGATTGTGTCGGCGGGACGCCGAGCGAGACGTTGGCCATGGACTGCCTCGAAGGAGCGGACGGCCGACCGGATGCGAGCGGCCCCTGGGGCGGGTCCGGGGCCGCTCAGCGCGGCCCCGGCGATCTCACCACTCGCTGCGCTTCAGCCGGCGCAGCTGCTTCTCCAGCGCATCGAGGTTGGCCGCCGCCGTGCCCTGGCCGGACAAGGTCTTGTTGGCCGCCGTCCAGAACTGCTGCGAGACCTCGTTGTACTTGCCCTTGGTGGGGGCGGAAGGGCGTGCCGTGGCGTTCTCGAACACGGTCTTCCACTTGGCCACCAGCGGCTGCTTCTGCGCGATCTCGGGATCCTCGTAGAGCGCGGGGATCGTGGGCAGGCGGGCGGTGCCGAGCGCGCGCGCCTTCTGCGACTCGGCGGAGGTGAGGAACTTCACCAGATCCACCGCCGCCTGCTTGTGCTCGGAAAAGTTCGAGACCGCGAGGTTCCAGCCGCCGAGGCACGCAGCCGAGTTGCCGCCCGCGCCCGCGGGAAGGGGCGCTGCGTCGAACTTGCCCTTGATGGGCGAGTCGTCGCCGTTGGCGAGAGGGTAGGCATAGGGCCAGTTGCGCATGAAGACGGCGTTGCCGGTCTGCCAGACGCCGCGCGACTCCTCCTCCATGTAGCCGAGCACGCCGGCGGGCGCGATCGTGCCGACCCAGCCCTTGGCCATGTCGAGCGCCTCTGCGGCCTTGGGGTTGTTGACGGTGATGTTGCCGTCCGCGTCCACGATCTGGCCGCCGCCGTTCGAGGCGACCCATTCCAGCGCGTCGCAGGTCAGGCCCTCGTAGGCCGCGCCCTGGAACACGAAGCCGTTCATCTGCGCGTTGCCGGCCTGCCGCTCGCCGTCCTGCACGGCCTTGGCGGTCTCGGTCAGCTCGGCCCAGGTCTTGGGAACCGGCTTGCCGTACTTCTCCAGGAGGTCCTTGCGATAATAGAGAGCCGGCGCGTCGGCGTAGAGCGGCATGGCGACGAGCTTGCCGTCCACCGTCTGCGAGGCGACCACGGAGGGGTTGTGCTGGCCCACCACGTCCTTCATCGCCTCGGTGAGGTCCATGAAGTTGCTGGCGAGCTGCGGCGCCCAGATCACGTCGGTGCGGTAGACGTCGATGTCCTTGTTGCCGGCCGAGAGCCAGAGCCGGTACTGGCCGAACTGGTCCGAGGTCGAGGCCGGCATGGTGACGATCTTGACCGTGTGGCCGCTCGCCTTCTGGAAGGCGTCGAGCTGCGTGCGCATCTCCTCGACGTCCTTGCCGATCGAGCCGAGCACGATCGACAGCTCCTCGGCCATCGCGGGCGTGCCCGCCAGCGCGAGCCCCGTCGCCAGAACGGCCGCGAACCGGCGCATGTTGCTGGTCGTCATGTGTCCTCCCCTTGGCTGTCGCCCCGTTGGCCGGGGTCGACCCGGCAGCACCATCGCTCGCCCCTGCGCCGGATCAGCGGGGGTGCGACGGCTCGATGCCGGTGAACTAGGGCGAGTGAAGCGGTTCAGGAACGCCGGCGCAAGCCGGAACGCACCTCACAAGGGCGGCACGAGCGCCGCGGAGACGCAATTCCTGGGGATCGCCCGCTGCAGGCGCGTCAGGACCCGGCACCCTCCAGGCGGCGGCGGCGCAGGGCCGCCAGGCGCAGGCTGACGCGCTCGCGCGCGCCCTCGGGGGCGGACGGCCCCGCGTCCGGCTGATCGGCCGTCCCCTCGCCCTCGGGCGCCTTGTCGGCCTGCGCGCGGCGCGCGGCACCCAGCGCGCGGATGCGCTCGCGCAGCGCGTCGCGCCGGCGCTCCAGCTCGTCCTCGGACGGGCCGTCGTCGACGGCGTGCTCCCGGGAGGCACCGTCCTCGTCCGCTTCGGCGGTCTCTTCCTCGTGCGGGTGGGCGGCCAGATCGGCGGAGGCGTCGGTCGAGGGCGACGGCAGGTCGCGGCCAATCGCGTCGGAGGGCTCGGCCGCGCTCGTGCCGCGCAGTTCCCAGCCCGCGCCGACCGGTGCCGGCCGGGTTTCGGCAGGTTCGCTCGCACCCGCCGGCCCGTGCTCGGCGACGGTCTCGGCGCGGTCGTGGCTGAGGACGTCGCGGGCAAGCTGCGCGGCAGCCGCCTCCCCCATCGCGAACGAGGGGGCCTCGGCCGGCGCGCGATGGCCGCGCAGGGCCCTGACGATCGCGGCCAGAAGCACGATCGCGACGCCGAGCCCCGCGCCCGCGATGCCGCCGGCCGCGACCACGACCTTGCGCGACAGGCTGGAGGGAAGAAGCGGCACGCTCGCGTCGGAGATCACGCGCACGTTGGTGGTGTTGAGCGATTCCTGTTCGCTGGTCTGCCGGGCGCGCAGGAGATAGGCCTCGTAGACGGCGCGCGAGGCGTCGACCTCGCGCTCCAGCTCGCGCAGGCGCACGAAGGAGCCGCTGGTCTCGATCTGGCGCGAGCGCAGCGTGTCGATCTGCGCGGTGAGGTCGCGCTCGGTCGCCTGGGCGCGGGCGAGCTCGGTCTGGGCCGAGGCGACGATGCGCGAGAGCTCGGTCTGGATCGCACGGCGGGCCGAGGCGAGCGCCCCTTCCGAGGCGATGCGCTGGGGGTGGCGGGGGCCGAGGCGCGAGGCGAGGAGCGCCTCGTTCTGGGCGGCTTCCGCGTAGGTCTGGCGCAGGCGCTGGAGCGACTCGGAGTTCAGGCCCTCGGGAAACGAGCCCTCCACCACGTCGTCGACGCTCGCGCGGCGCAGCGACTCGGCGCGCACGTTGAGCGCCGTGATCTGGGCGCGCACGTCGGCGAGCTGGTTGTTGATGCGCGTGATGTACTCGTCGTCGATCAGCTTGCCGCCGACGCCGACCAGCCGGTTCTCGGCCTTGTAGGTCTCGACCGCCTCCTCCGTGTCGACGACGCGCTGGCGCAGCTCGGCCAGGCGCGACGACAGGGCCTGTGTCGCGCGGCGCGCGATCTCGGCCTGGGCGCGGCCCTGCTCGGCGATGAAGGTCTCGGTCACGAGGTTGGCGAGGCGCGCCGCCTTCTCGGCGTCCTCGGAGCGCACCGCGAGGTCGATCACGAAGCTGTTGGGGTTGCGCGCCGCCGCCACGTGCTTGCGGAACTCGGCCAGCGTCACGAGCTCGCGGTCGCGCACCATCGCCTCGCCGTCCTGCGAGCCGAAGACCGACAGAGCCGCCGAGAACCCGCCGAGGAGGCTCGTGCGCGTTCCGTTGAACTCGGAATCGGCCGTCAGCGTCGCCTCCGAGATGACGCGGCCGAGCACGCGGTCCGAGGTCATGACCGCGATCTGGCTTTCCACCAGCGCGAGGGTCGCGTCGGTCGACAGGCCCTGCGGCGTCACCGTGACGTCGTTCTGGACGATGTTGAGGTCGCGCGGGTCGAGGACGAGGCGGCTGACGGCGGTGAACTGCTTGGGCGTCGACATGGCGCTGGCGAGCGCCAGACCGGCTCCCGCGAGCGCGAAGAGCACGATGAGCCAGCGCGCGCGCCAGACCGACGAGAAGAGCGCCACCGGATCGAAGAGCCCGCCCGGCATCCTCCCGCCCGCCGGCGCGACAACGGCCGGCTGCGCCGGGCTGTGGCTCTCGTAGAACATGGACAGGCCTTCGCGACAGGGTGCCGAGCCCCGGTCGGGCTCCCGCGATGACCTTGCGTCAACATGGCAAAGAAAGGGTTAACGTACCCTCCTCCAGAGCGTGGCGGCAGGTGCGAGGCCGCCGCGCCTCAGGCCTGTGCGAGGCGCCGGCGCAGGAGCTCGTACCAGCGCTTGGGCACGAGGTCCGCATCCAGCGGCAGCGGGCGCACGGGCTGGCCGTCGGTGCGCGGCATCACGTCGCCCACCCAGCTGTAGCGGTCGGTCAGGCCCCAGGTGATCACGGCCTCGGGGCGCTGCCCGGCAAACAGCCCGTCCAGGAAGTCGCCGACCACCTTCTCCGCCGCCCGGTCGATCTCCTCGGGTCCGCCCGGCACCTGAAAGTCGATGACGTCGATCTCGGTGGCCAGAAGCCCGACGCCGAGCGTCTTCAGGTCGCGCCCGAAGCGCGCCATCGCCTCCGGGTCGATCTCGAAATGCGAGTAGAGGTGGCCCTGGATGCCGACCGCGTCGACGCGCAGGCCCCCGTCCTGCAGCTGGCGCACGAGGTCGAGCATCACGCGCCGCCGCGCGTCGTAGCGCGCGCCCCGGAACTCGAGGTCGTAGTCGTTGACGACGAGGCGCGCGCCCGGATCGGCGCGCGCGGCCTCGGCGAACGCGATCGGGATATGGCGGGGCCCGAGCGTGCGCAGCCACCACGTGTCGCGCAAGGGGCCGCCGCTCTCGCGCGGCTCGTGGGCGATCACCTCGTTCACGACGTCCCAGCTTTCGAGCCGCCCCCGGAAATGGCCGGCGGTGCGCTGGATATGCTCGCGCAGCACCATCTCGGCCTCGATCGGGTCCCGGATCCGCTCCAGCCACGCGGGGTTGCCGTCGTGCCAGACGAAGGTGTGTCCGCGCGAGGTCTTGCCGTTGGAGCGCGCCCAGTCGACGAGCCGGTCGGCGGGCCCGAACTCGAAGCTCTCGCGCGTGGGGCGCAGCATCGGGAACTTCAGCTCGTTCATCGGCAGGACGAGGTCGCACCGGTCCAGGAAGACCTGGGCGTAGGCGGGATCGCTGTCGAAGAAGTTGGACTGGATCGCCGCGCCGAAGGGCACGGGCGCGGCCGCCCGCGCTACGCGGGACGGGCCGATCGTTGCGGCGAGCGCGGCGGCTCCTCCCAGAAGCGAACGGCGCGTTAAGGCCGTTCTGCTAGACGGGAAGCGGCGCGGCCCGTTGGCCGTGCGGGTCTTGGGCATCACGGACACGCTCCTCGAGGCCCGGAAGATGGGCTGTCATCCATGGGCTCGATGGTGAGGCAAAGATTTGAAGGGAAGCTGAAGCTTCTCGCCGACTACGCCAAGCTCCTCGGCGGCTCGGGCGGCCGGCTCGTCTTGTCGCTCGCCTACTTCGCCGCGATCGCCAACGCGCTGAGCGTCGCCGACTACGGCCTCTTCGCCACGGCCTCGGCGACCGGCATCGTCCTGTCGCGCATCTTCGGCCTCGGCTTCGTGTCGCCGCTCTACCGCACCTCGGCCGCCCGCCCGCGCCTCATCGGCGTCTACACGGCGGGGCTGCTTCTGGCGGCGGTCGCCTCGCTGCCGCTGGTCGCGCTCGCCGCCGCCGGCTTCTACCTCGCGGTGTTCCGCGAGGATCTGGGCCCTGGTCCGTTCGCGCTGATCGTGGCGGCCGAGGTCCTCGCCTGGCGCACGCTCGAGGTCGTGTGCATCGTCAACAACGGCCTCGGCCGCTTCGGCCGCGCCTCGCTCCTGGTGGTGGGGGGAACGCTGGCCAAGGCATTGGCCGCGCTCGTCTTCCTCCGAATCGCCGGGCACGACGGCGGCCTCTGGTTCTGGGGGCTCCTGTATCTCGCCGCCAACGCGTTCTCGGCGCTCGCGGGCATCGCGTTCCTGTATCCGCGCCAGCGCCTGCGCATCGACATGCGGCTCTACCGCCGCCGCCTGCAGGACAGCCTGTCCGTCGCGGGCGCCGAGATCCTGTTCTACCTCCAGTCCGAGCTCGACAAGCTCCTGGTGCTCTCGGTCGGTGGCCCGCAGACGGCGGGCATCTACGCGCTTCTCATGCGGCTCATCGACCTCACCGCCCTGCCGGTGCGCTCGTTCAACATGATGGTGGTGCAGAAGATCATGCGCGCGCCGGGCTGGCTCGCCTCGTGGCGCATGCGGCTCGGGCTGGAGGGCGGCATCGCGCTGGTCTCGGCCGCGGGCGCGGGCGCGCTCGCGCTGGTGCTGCAGTTCGCGCCGCGGCTTCTGGGCGGCAACGTCGCCGAGGCCGTGCCCCTGATGCCGCTCGTGATCCTCGTGCCTGCCTTCCGCAACCTCGTGGAATACGAGAGCGAGCTTCTCTATGCGGGCGGGCGCACCACGGTCCGAGCGGGACTGCTGGCGCTTCTGGGCGTCGTCAAGGCCGCGCTCCTGACATGGCTCCTGCAGGGCGTGGGCGACGGCTCGACGGGATGGGTGGCGGGCCTCAACGCGGTCTTCGCCGCGCTCTGGACCCTTTCCTTCGCCGCGACCTACACGGCGCTCGCAGCGCCCGCAGGGCGGCGCGCCGCACTCGGGGCGGTGGGCGGGGCCGCCTGAGCGCAACCGGATCGGCGTCCGGACAAGGCTCCTAGAGACCGACCACCGAACGGATCAGGTCGGGGCTCGTTCCGGTGAAGGACTGGAGGCCGACCGCCACCTGATCGGCTTCCAGCCCGTCCAGAAAGGCGCGCACGCCCGTCTCGTCCAGCGGCGGCCCGATCCAGTAGACGGCGCAGAGCATCCGGTCGGTCGGCTCGTGCCGGTCGGGGCGCGCCTCGCACTCCTCCACGAAGCGTCCGTAGATCGTGCATTCCGACAGGGCGGCGGAGCCGACCAGCGCGCGCATGGCCGACCGGCCCGTCGCCTCGCGGATGCGGGCCAGCATGTCGCGCACCGAATCGGCGCGCCAGGCGATCAGGGTCGCGATGTAGCCGGTCTCGGTCTCGGCCGGCGCCTCGATGCCGAGAAGCCGACCCGCTCGCCGCGACCACTCCCCATGCTCGATCCGCAGGGCGTCGGTCACGACCTGGCGCATCGCGTCGGGCCGCCGGTAGAAGGATACGCGCCCGCCGTGGATCATCGAGCCCACCGCGAAGGGCCGCACGAAAAGCACATCGGAATCGAGCGAGACCAGCACGTCCTCGTCGAGCGCGGCCGCCATGGCGATGCGGCGCAGTTGCTGCACGTGCCAGCCGCGCAGGGGCGGGCCGAACGGCGTCACCCAGAGCGAGCGGCGCGGCCGGCCGAAAAGGGTCGGCACGGGCACGAGCCAGGCGGGCAGGATCTCGTTCTCGCAAACGACCCGTCGCCCCGGCCCCTCGAGGGCCCGGAACAGCGCGAGGTCGCGCCGCGCCACCAGGATCAGATGAACGGCATGGCCGGTGACGAAGCGGTCGATCGAGTCGCACAGGAGGCGGCATCGCTCGAAGTCGCCGCGATAGCTCGACGTCACGAGGGCGACGCGCATCAGCGCTCCGTCCCGCGCGCGATCTTCTGCCGGGCGACGCGCAGGAGAAAGGCGGGATTGCCGCGGATATAGCGCCGGGCGAGGCGCCGCGGCTCCAGCAAGAGGCGCCAGACCCATTCGGCGCGCAGGCGCCGCACGAGCGCGGGTGCGCGCGCGACCTTGCCGGCGGTGAAGTCCAGAAGCGCCCCGACGCCCATCGCGACCGCCGCCTCGCGCGCACCGACATGGCGATGCAGGAACATCTCCTGCCGGGGCACGCCGAGGCCGACCAGAAGAAGATCGGGCTTCAGGGCGCGCAGAAGCGCGGCCACGCCCTCGGCCTGGTCGCCCTCCTGAAAGAAGCCGTGCGAGACCGCCGTGAAGCGGTGCTGCGGGAAGCGCTCCGCGAAGCGCTGGGCCGCGCGTTCCGCCACGCCCGGCTCGCCGCCCACCAGCGCCACGCGCAGCGGCTCGGCGGCCGCGGCAAGGAGGCGCGGCACGAAGTCGGTCCCGTTGAGGTTTTCCGGAAAGGGCTCGCCGAACAGCAGGCGCGAGCCGAGATCGACCCCGATCCCGTCCGGCAGGCAGAGCGTTCCCTCCATGGCCTCGCGATAGTCCGCGTCCTCCAGCGAGACGTTAACGCAATGCGCGTTGGCAAAGGTGACGCGCAGGCCCATGCGGGTGCGCATCGCCTCCAGAACCGCGGCGACCGCCGTATCGCCGTCGACCGCCGCGACCGAGAGCCCACCGATGCGGCGCAGGACGAAGCGCGAAAGATCAGGGCCCGCCGCCGCGCGCCGCGTCGGCGACCGGGACGGCGAGGGCCGCGCGCTGACGAGGGCGCCGCTCATGCCGCGACGCCGCGTCGCCGGCGCTCGCGCCCGTCCCAGGCGCCGGCCGCGCTCGCCTCGGGTCGCAGCCGGGACAGGCCGGCGGAGAGCCCGGCCAGAAGACCCTGGTTCTGGCGCTGGGCGAAGGCGCCGCCGTCGAGGCGTCTCACCTCGCCCGCGCGAACCGCCGCCACCAGCGCCGCAAGGGCGCCGGCAAAGCTTGCCGCATCGTCCGCGACCCGCACGTTGGCGGGCAGGACGGCGCCGATGCCGCGCAGCGCGGCGGGCGTCGCCACGGCGGGCATCCCCTCCTCCAGCGTCTCGATGGTCTTGAGCTGCACGCCGGTCCCCCCGCGCGTGGCGATCGCGACGACGCGGCTCGAGCGCACGAAGTCGGCGGCATCCGGCACGCGGCCCCGGAAGCGGACCTGCGGGGGCGCGGCCGGCGGGGGCCCGTCGAAGACGCCGGCGATCTCGATCGTGACGTCGGGCGGAAGCCGGGGCACGACCTCTTGAAGAAACCAGTCCATGCCGACGCGGTTCGGCGCCCAGCTCCAGGTGCCGATCATGGCGACGTCGACGCGCGGTTCGCCGGGGTTTGTGCCTGCCCCGCGCTCACGGCCCGTCGCGAGGCTGAGCGTCACGGCGCGCGGGTCGCCCTCGAGGCCGAGGCGCCGCGCGTCGTCCTGCGCGAGCGTATGCACCACCGCAGCCTCGCGGCACAGCCACGCTTCGCCGCGCTCCAGAAGGCGAGCCTCGCGGGCATACAGGAGGCGCGACACCGGGGAGCGGGCATGCACGGCGTTCTCGCGTGCCGACAGATGCTCGACATTGTGGGCGATCAGGACGGTGGGCGCGATCCCGGTCAGCAAGGGGTAGGCGATCGGCATCTGGACCGAGGACAGGATCACCGCGTCGACCTGCCCGACCGCGTCGAGCCGGCGCCGCAGGGTCGCATCGTCCACCACGCGCAGCTTGGCCGAAGAGACCGTGAGACCCAAGCGCAGGGCCCGCACGACCCAGGCCGCCTTTCGCGCCCGCGAGGCACCGCTGTTCTCGATCGCCAACGGGCCGAGATCCAGGTGCGGACCGCGCGGCGCCTCGGCACCGGGCCGGCGGAAGCCCACCGGCACGAGTTCCACGCCGCACGCCTCCAGTCCCCGCGCGATCGCGCGGTTGGCGATCTCGAAGCCGGTCGCGGCCTGGGCCTCCGGCAGCCAGGATGAAACGAAGAGAGCGCGCATGGAGAACTTGTCCCGAGGATGCCCCAGAGTTAGCCGGCGGCCGTTACAAAAGCGTCAAGTCATCGGTGCGAAAGCGCGGCGTCGCGGCTACGCCTCCTTCATCCCGTTGCTTGACCGATTCTTCATCGCTTCCGCCGGAGGATGGCGGCCATGAGCCGATCATCCCCCCTTCCGGACCCGATCGAGATCCGCGCGCCCGGTCTCGATGCCGCGACCTGCGAGACGGTCGTCATCCTGCCGACCTTCCGGCGGCCCGCGCAGGTCGTGGCGACGCTGCGCTCGCTGGAAGCGCAGCTGCGACGGCACCACGCCGCCGTGATCGTGATGGACAACGACGACGAGGGACGCGAGGGGCTGGAGGCGGTTCGCCCGCTCCTCGCCTCGGGCGAGATCCGGGGGCTGGCGCTGGTCGCCCGCGAGCGTGGCAACTGTTCGGCCTACAATGCGGGCTTCCGCACCGCGCTCGCCGAGTTTCCGCGCATGGCGCAATGCCTCGTGATCGACGACGACGAGCTGGCCGGCGAGGACTGGATCGCCCGGATGCTGGCCGAACAAGGCCGCAGCGGCGCCGATGTCGTGGGGGGCCCGCAGGTGCCCGTCATCGAGAATCGCCTCGACCATGCGCTCGCCCGTCATCCCGTGTTCGGCGCGCCCTACCAGCGCTCGGGTCCCGTGCCGATCCTCCTGTCCTCGGGCAATGTCCTGATCCGCCGGGCGGTCCTCGAGGCGGCCGGCGACCCGGTGCTCGACACGGGCTTCAACTTCATCGGCGGCGGCGACAGCGACTTCTATTCCCGCATGCGCGAGCGGGGCTTCCGCTTCTCGTGGTGCGCCGAGGCCCTCGTGTTCGAGACCGTTCCCGAGCGGCGCACGCGCTTCGGCTGGCTCAACGCCCGGGCCCTTCGCAACGGCGCGCTCTCCTCGATCATCGAGCACCGCCGCCGTCCCGACCTCGCCGGCCGTCTGCGCACGCTCGGCAAGAGCCTCTGCCTGCTTCTGGCGGCGCCGATCCGAGGCGTCCTTCTCGGGTGGCGCCAGCGCCTGGCGCTTGCCGCGCTCTACCCGCTCCAGATCGCGATCGGACGCTTCATGGCCGAGATCGGCCTGATCGGCGAGCAGTACCGCCAGCCCGAGCGGAACTGACGGTGGCGCCCCGCGGCGTCCCGCCCTAGTTGCGGGCGCGACGCAAAGGCATCCCCCGCGAGGACTGACGCATGGACCTTCTCCGCCTGATGGCGCTCGACGACGAGGATCTCGCCATCCTCTCGGCCCATGCGCAGGACGGGGTGGCGCGGCTCGGCGACCTCGTCTACCTGCCCGCCGAGAAGCAGTTCGCGGTCGGCTTCAACCGCTTCCGCTGGGAGCGGGCGACCGCGCGCCGGCGCTGGTTCGGGCGGCCCGTCGCCTTCGAGCGGCGGCGCTCCGCGCTCCATTTCGACCGCGTCCTCGCCGTGCGCCGCCAGAACCTGCCGGCCGATCCCGACGCCGTCCTGGCGCTCCTCGCCATCCGCTGGCACCCCGGCGCGGCCCCGTCGGGCACGGTGGAGCTTGTGTTCGCCGGCCAGGGCGCGATAAGGCTCGACGTCGAGTGCATCGAGGCCCAGCTTGCCGACCTCGGCCCGGCCTGGGACACGCTGGCGCGTCCCGACCACGACCGGGGCTGAGCGCGGCGGGCCGCCCTATCCAGAAGGTCCCGCCTTGCCCCAACGGCTCCACAGCGCCGACCCCGACTTCGAGCCGCGCTTTCGCGACCTGCTCGCCGCCAAGCGCGAGGCCTCGGTGGACGTCGAGGCCGCCGTGCGCGCGATCCTCGACGACGTGCGCGCGCGGGGCGACGACGCCCTGATCGACTACACGCGTCGCTTCGACGCCCTGGAGCTGACGCCCGAAACGCTGCGCGTCTCGCCGGACGAGATCCAGGCGGCGCTGGAGGCGACCCCGGAGACGACGCTGGAGGCGCTGCGCTTCGCGCACGAGCGCATCCGCAGCCACCACGCGCGCCAGCGCCCCGCCGACGAGCGCTACACGGACTCGCTCGGCGCCGAGCTCGGCCACCGCTGGACGGCGGTGGAATCGGTCGGGCTCTACGTGCCGGGCGGAGCGGCGAGCTACCCCTCCTCGGTGCTGATGAACGCGGTGCCCGCCAAGGTCGCGGGCGTCCGGCGCATCGCCATGGTGGTGCCGGCCATGCGCGGCGCGCTGAACCCGCTCGTTCTGGCCGCCGCCTCGGTCGCCGGCGTGTCCGAGATCTACCGGGTGGGCGGCGCGCAGGCGATCGGCGCGCTTGCCTACGGCACGCACTCGATTCCCGCCGTCGCCAAGATCGTCGGCCCCGGCAACGCCTATGTGGCGAGCGCCAAACGGCAGGTCTTCGGAAGCGTCGGCATCGACATGGTGGCGGGCCCCTCCGAGGTCCTCGTGATCGCCGACGGCGAGAACGACCCGGACTGGCTGGCCGCCGACCTCCTGGCGCAGGCCGAGCACGACGCGGCCGCGCAGTCGATCCTCCTCACCGACAGCGCCGAGCTGGCCGATGCCGTGGAGCGGGCGGTGGAGCGCCAGCTCGCCACGCTCAACCGCTCGGCCACGGCCCGCGAGAGCTGGGAGACGTTCGGCGCCGTGATCGTGGTGCGCTCGCTCGACGAGGCGCCCGCGCTCGCCGACCGCATCGCGGCCGAGCATCTCGAGATCGCCACCGACGACCCCGACGCGCTGTTCGGGCGCATCCGCAACGCCGGCGCGGCCTTCCTCGGGCGCCACACGCCCGAGGTGATCGGCGACTATGTCGGCGGCTCCAACCACGTCCTGCCGACGGCGCGCTCGGCGCGCTTCTCCTCGGGCCTTTCGGTGCTCGACTTCGTGAAGCGCACCTCGATCCTCAAGCTCTCGGCCGAGACCTTGCGCGCGCTGGCACCGGCCGCGATCGAGCTGGCACGCGTGGAAGGACTCGACGCGCACGCGCGCTCGGTCGCCATCCGGCTCAATCCGGGCGCCTGACGGTGGGTGGCGGTCGCCTCGTCGCGGTGGAGCTCGACGCCTCGGTGGGCCGCGCCCCGCCCGACGTCGAGCACGAGCGGCGCGTCGCGATCGTCGACCTCCTGGAGGAGAACCGCTTCGAGCCGGTCGGCGCGCCCGAAGGGCCGTTGCGGCTGCGGCTCTCGCTCGCCGACCGTCGGCTCGTCTTCGACATCCGCTCCGAAGGCGATCAGGCGCTCGTGACCCACATCCTGTCGCTGACGCCCTTTCGTCGCGTGATCCGCGACTATTTCCTGATCTGCGACAGCTACCAGGAGGCGATCCGCACCGCCACGCCCTCGCAGATCGAGGCGATCGACATGGGCCGGCGCGGCATCCACAACGACGGGTCCGACCTCCTGCGCGAGCGGCTCGAGGGCAAGATCGCCCTCGACAAGGACACGGCGCGCCGCCTCTTCACGCTGATCTGCGTGCTGCATCGGCGCGCGTGAGGGAGGATGATCGGAGTGAGCGGGGAAGGGACGAGATGAGCGGCACCCCGGCAGGCGGCGCGCCCGGCTCGATCCTGTTCGTCTGCGGGCAGAACTCGATCCGCTCGCCCATGGCCGAGGCCATCGCTCGGGCCGTCCTGCCGGGCACCTACGTCGCATCGGCCGGGGTGAAGGGCGGCGAGCGCGACCCGTTCGTGGACGTCGTGCTGGCGGAAGAAGGCCTGACACTCGGCGACCGCAGGCCGCAGACGGTCGAGGATCTCGCGGACGGCTATTTCGATCTCGTCGTCACGCTCTCGCCCGAGGCCCATCACGCGGTGATGGACGCGACGGGCGCCGACGCCACCGCGGTCGAGTTCTGGCCCATGCCCGATCCCTCCGCCGTCAACGGCAGCCGCGACCAGATCCTCGACGCCTATCGCGACCTCTACCGGCGCATGCGCCGGCGCCTTACCGAGTTCGGCGAACGCCGGCGCCCGCCGGTCTAGTGCGCGTCGGCCTTCACGCCGGCGCGCGGCTTGGCGATGAAGACGGTCATGACGCACAGGCCGGCGAAGAGCGCGGTCAGGAACAGGAAGACGTCCGAGAAGGCCATGACGCTCGCCTCGCGCCGCACGAGGCCGACGAGCTGGCCGATCGCCGCGTTGGGGCCATCGAGCCCGCCCGCCGAAAGGCTGGCCGCCATCTGCGACAGGCGGTCCTCGGCGATCTGCGAACCCCAGCGCACGCGCTCGGCCAGACGGTCGTAGTGCAGCGCCGTGCGGTCGTTGATCATCGTGTTGATGATCGCAAGGCCCACCGCGCCGCCGAGGTTACGCGTCAGGTTGTAGAGGCCGGAGGCGCCCTTCATCTTGTCCGGGGTCAGCGTTCCCAGCGCCACGTTGTTGATCGGCACCATGGCCATCATCAGCCCGAAGCCGCGCAGGATCTGCGGGATGAAGAGCTCGCGGAAGTCCCAGTCGTGGGTGATGCCGCTCATCAGCCACGTGCCGAGCGCGAACGAGGTGAAGCCCATCAGCATCATGACGCGCGGATCGAGCTTGGTGGAAAGCTTGCCCGAGATCGGGGCGGTCGCGAACATGGCGAGGCCCGAGACGAACATGGTCTCGCCGATCATCAGCGAATCGTAGCCCCGGATGCGGCCGAGATAGACGGGGTAGAGATAGGTCAGGCCGTAGAGCCCGACGCCCATGATGAAGGAGAAGAGCGAGCCGAAGGCGAAGTTGCGGTTCGTGAACGCCGTCAGGTCGACGATCGGCTCCTTGGCCGTGAAGGCGCGGTAGAGGAACAGGAGCGCGCCCAGCACCAGGATCACGGTCATGACGACGATCACCTGGTCGTCGAACCAGTCGTCGAGCGGCCCCTCCTCCAGGACGTATTCGAGCGAGCCGAGGAAGGCGGCCATGCCGAGAAGCCCGAACCAGTCGAAGTTCTTGAAGAGCGCGAGGTTCGGCTTGTCGAAGTCGACGAGGTTCCAGACCGAGATCGCGACCACGATGCCGAAGGGCACGTTGACGAGAAACAGCCAGTGCCACGACAGCGCATGGCTGAGGTAGCCGCCGACGGTCGGGCCGATCGTGGGGGCGAGCGTCGCCACGAGGCCGATCATGGGCGAGACCACGGCGCGCTTGGAGGGCGGGAAGATCGTGAAGGCCGCCGCGAACACGCTCGGGATCATGCCGCCGCCGATGAAGCCCTGCAGCGCGCGGTAGATGATCATCTGGTCGATGTTGGTGGCCGTGGCGCACAGCGCCGAGGACGCCGTGAAACCGGCCGCCGCCAGCGTGAACAGGACGCGCGTCGACAGCATCCGGGCGAGGAACCCGGACAAGGGGATCATGATCACCTCGGCGATCAGGTAGGCGGTCTGGACCCAGGCGATCTCGTCGGTCGAGGCCGACAGGCCCGCCTGGATCTCGGCCAGCGAGGCCGAGACGATCTGGATGTCCAGGATCGCCATGAACATGCCGAACACCATCGCCATGAAGGCGAGCATCCGGCGCAGCGGCACGGCATCGGGGGCGGCGGGCGGCGCGGCGGCGCGCGGCGGGCCGCCGGCGGTCAGGGTCGTCGAGGACATGCGATCCCGCCTTTCGCGAGAGGAATCGGCTGAGGCTTAGCGGTTGGCGGCCCCGGTGGCGCCCGGCGCGGTGCGCCGGTCCACCGACACGGTGACCGAGAGGCCCGGCCGCAGCTTGCCGGAATGGGCGTCGGCCGGATCGATCGCGATCCGAACCGGCACGCGCTGCACGATCTTGGTGAAGTTGCCGGTCGCGTTGTCGGCCGGCAGCAGCGAGAAGACCGAGCCCGAGGCCGGCGAGACCGACTCCACCGTGCCCGTCACCTCGACGCCCGGCAGCGCATCGACCTCGATGCGCGCCCGCTCGCCCGCGACGATCTCGCCGAGCTGCGTTTCCTTGAAGTTCGCATCGACGAAGACCTTGTCGAGCGGCACGATCGCGGCGAGGCGCCGGCTCGGCGAGACGAGGTCGCCCGGCTGGGCCGCGAGGTTGCCGACGATCCCGTCATAGGGCGCGCGCAGCGTGGTGAAGGAGAGGTCGCGCGCCGCCTGGTCGCGGGCGACCGTGAGCTCGCCGGTCTTGCTCTCGCCTTCCTTGATCTGGGCATCCAGCACGCCGACCTGCGCCTCGGCGGCGCTGATCGTGGCATCGGCGCCACCGAGGCGCGCATCGGCCGCGGCCTTGGCGGAGCGGGCCTGGTCGAGCACGACCTGCGTGCCCGCGCCGGACTGGACGAGGCGCTGGGCGCGCTGGAGGTCGAGCGCGGCCTGGTCCGCCGTGCTCTGGAGCGCGGCGCGGTTGGCCTGCGCCTCGCCCACCTGCCGCTGGGCGGCTTCGCGCTGGGCGCGCACGCTGTCGATCGTGGCGTTCTGGGTGGCGAGCTTGGCCTCGGCCGAGCGCAAGGCGAGCTGGTAGTCGCCCGGGTCGATCTCGACGATCGGGTCGCCCGCCTTCACGGTCTGGTTCTCCACCACCGGGACGCTCGCGATATAGCCCGTGATCTTGGGCGTCATGATCGCCATGTCGGCTGAGACGTAGGCGTCGTCGGTCGTCACCATGAAGCGCCCGTCGATCCACCACTGGTGGCCGAACCAGGCGCCGCCCGCCACTGCCGCCAGGAGAACGCCCGACAGGAGAAGCTTGCGCAGGCCCCCGCCCTTCCGCTTGGGCGGTGCGGCCGCCTGCGCGGGCGCTGCGACCGGCGCGGTCTCGGACGTCTTGCGACCAACGACCTCGAGACGGGGCTGCGCGCGCTCGCCGGGCTCTCCGACCTTCTCGGTGACGGACTGGGACATGACAACCTCGGGAAAAATCGAACCGAACCGTTCAGTTCGATCTTGACCTAACGCGTCGCCTCGCGCATTTCAAGCGGGTCAAGGTGCACTGCAAAAAGAAAGTTCACCTTACCGTGAAAACCGTTTGAATCGGGAGGCTTCCTTGAGCGAGACCATGGCGCGGATCTGCCCGGCCGAAGGTCGCAGCGCGGCCGGCGAGGACCCGGCGAAGCGGCGCCAGATCCTGGAAGGCGCCAAGCGGGTCTTCGTGTCGACGGGCTTCGACGCGGCCTCGATGAACGACATCACGCGCGAGAGCGGCGTGTCGAAGTCGACCCTCTACGTCTACTTCCGCTCGAAGGAGGAGCTCTTCCACGCCCTGATCGCGGAGGAGCGCGAGGCCTACTTCGCCGATATCGAGGAACTCCTGGTCGATGCCGGGCGGCCCGACGTCACGCTGCGCCGCTTCGCGCAGCGCCTGTTCGACCTGATGCTCTCGCCCGAGGCCATGACCGCCAAGCGCACCGTGATCGCGGTGGCGAGCCGCATGCCCGAGCTCGGGCGCGAGTTCTACCGGCGCGGCCCGATGCGCGGCCTGGCGCTGGTCGCCGAATTCATCCGGCGCGCCAGCGAGCTCGGCACGCTCAAGGTCGAGGATCACGAGCTCGCCGCCTCGCAGTTCATCGAGCTGGCGACCGCCGGCGTCCTGCGCCGCCGCTTCTTCGACGACCAGGCCCCGCCCCTGTCGGCGTCCGAGCGCGACCGCATCGTCGACGCGGCCGTGCGCGTCTTCATGGCGGCCTACGGGCCGGACCGGCGGGACTGAACGCCCCCGCCGCCCGCTCGCGCCTCAACGCCCGGGCGTGGCGAAGTCGGCGATCGCGGCCTGGACCTCGGCCATGCCCCAGCCCTTCTCGGACGAGGTGGACAGAATGGCGGGATAGGCGGCGGGCCGCTTGCGGATCAGCTCGCGCGTCGCCGCCTCCAGCTTCGGCAGCGCGAGGTTCGAGATCTTGTCGGCCTTGGTCAGCACGATCTGGTAGGACACGGCGGCCTTGTCGAGGAGCTGGAGCACCTCGATGTCGTTGCCCTTGATGCCGTGGCGCGCGTCGATCAGCACGAAGACGCGCTTCAGCGTCGCGCGCCCCCGCAGGTAGTCGAAGACGAGCTTGGTCCAGGCGTCGACCTGGTCCTTGGGTGCCTTGGCGTAGCCGTAGCCCGGCATGTCGACGAGCGCGAGCGGCGGCAGGTCTCCCGCTTCGCCGGAATAGCCGTCCGGCACGAAGTAGTTCAGCTCCTGCGTGCGCCCCGGCGTGTTGGAGGTGCGCGCCAGCCCCTTCTGCCCGACCAGCCCGTTGATCAGCGACGACTTGCCGACGTTGGAGCGCCCCGCGAACGCGACCTCGGGCGGACCCTCGGGCGGCAGGAACTTCATGGACGGAACGCCCCGGATGAAGACCCAGGGGCGGGCAAAGAACAGGCGCGCCGATTCCAGGCGCGCGGCCTCGCGCGCGGCAGCCGCCTCGGTCTCGGGCGTCGCCTCGCTCATGCTCCGCGCTCCGCGACAAGAGGTTCGGGCGGGATGGAAAAGGGTCGGGGCCCGGCGGGCATGGCGGCTCCTGGCTCACAGGATCGGGCGGAAGCGAAGCCCCCGCGAGACTGGAAAGGTCCGGCTTTACGGGAAAGCCGCCGGGCGCGCCAGCATGTCGCCCCTGGTTCGGCCATCCCGCGCAGCGCTCCAATAGTTGACTCATGCCATCAAGTTTGCGACCTCCGGCCGGTCCGCCGCCCGCCGCGAGTTGCCTTGCATGATCCCGTTCCACCTTCCCGGCCGGCTCACGGCTTCCCGCGAGAGCCCCGGCCCGACGCGGCGCACGGTGCTCGGCGGCCTCGCCTGCGCGCTGTTCGCCCGGCCCGCGTGGGCGCAGGCGGAGATCCGCTTCCGGCACGTGTTCGGCGAGACGGTCCTTGCCAAGCCCGCCGTGCGCATCGTCTCGCTCGGCTTCACCACGCAGGATCCCCTCCTTGCGCTCGGCGTCCAGCCGGTCGCGGTGCGCGCCTGGTTCGGTGACCAGCCCGCCTCGATCTGGCCCTGGGCCCAGCCCTATCTCCGGGGCGAGGCGCCCGCCGTGATCGCGGGCGAGGTCGCGATGGAGACCGTGGCCTCGCTCCGACCCGATCTCATCGTCGCCATCGGCTCCGGCATCACGCAGGACGAATACGCGATCCTGTCGCAGATTGCGCCGACCCTCATGCAGCCGCCGGGGGCCGCGACCTACGCCCTGCCGTGGGACGAGACGACGCGCCTCCTCGGCCGCGCGCTCGGCCGCGATGCCCTGGCCGAGGAGCGCATCGCGGAAACGCGCCGGCTCTTCGCCGAGGCCCGGGCGCGCCATCCCGACTGGGAGGGCCGGAGCGCGGCGGCGGCCTACCATTTCGGCGGCGAGACGGGCGCCTTCACGGCCGAGGACACGCGCGGCCGCTTCCTGAGCGAACTCGGCTTCCAAATCCCGCAAGAGATCGAGCGGCTGGGCGGAGGCCACTTCTACGCCGGCCTCTCGCCCGAGGACCTGTCGCCGCTCGACGCGGATCTCCTCGTCTGGGTCTCGTCGCTCGACGCGGCGCCCGATCTCGCCGCCCTCCCCATGCGCCGGCTCCTCGGTGCGCACCGAGAGGGGCGCGAGGTCTTCGCCGGGGCGCTGACGGCCGGGGCCCTGTCCTTCGGCAGCGTCCTGTCCCTGCCCTTCGCGCTGGCGCAGCTGGAGGGCGACATGGCGCTGGCGCTCGACGGCGACCCGGCGACCGCCGTGCCCTCGGCGGTGCGCGCGGGCCTCGCGCCTTGAGGCTGCTGCTCGCCGCAGCGCTCCTCGCCCTGGCGGTGTTTCTGGCGCTCTCGCTCGGCGCGCGCCCGCTCGGCCTCGCCGAGGTCTGGCAGGCGCTCGCCGGCTTCGACCCACAGGACCCCGGCCACGTCGCGGTGCGCCTCGTGCGCCTGCCGCGCGTGGCGGCGGCGCTGGTCGCGGGCGCGGGCCTCGGCATCGCGGGCTCGGTGATGCAGGCGTTGACGCGCAACCCGCTTGCCGATCCCGGCATCCTCGGCGTCAGCGCCGGCTCGGCGCTCGCGGTCGTGCTCGGCTCCCTGTTTCTGGCGCGCGCCGACAGCGGCTTCCTTGCGCTTCTGGCCTTTCCGGGCGCGGCGCTGGCGGCGGTCGCGGTCTTCGCGCTGGGCGGCGCGCTGCGGGGCGACGCCGGCCCGGTGCGTCTCGTTCTGGCCGGCGCGGCGCTGAACGCCCTTCTCCTGTCGCTCGTCTCCGCCGTGGTGCTGACGCGCTCCGACTCGCTCGAGGTCTTCCGCTTCTGGGTCAACGGCTCGCTGGCGCAGGCGGGCGAGCGCCCGCTCGCCTCGATGGCGGCGGTGGCGCTCGGCGGCGCGCTCCTCGCCTTGGCGGTCGCGCCGACGCTCGAGACCCTGTCGCTGGGCAACGCCGTGGCGCGGGGGCTCGGCACGCGCCTCCTGCGCGCGCAAGGGACCGCGCTCCTCGTCGTCACGCTCCTCACCGGCGCCTCGGTCGCGGTGGCGGGCCCGGTCGCCTTTCTCGGGCTGATGGTGCCCCCGCTCGCCCGGCGCCTCGCGGGCCACGCCCTTCGCGCCGAGCTTCTCGCCTCCGCGCTTCTGAGCGCGACGCTGCTGCTTCTCGCCGACACGCTCGGCCGCCTCGTGATCGCCCCGGCCGAGCTGCGCGTCGGCCTCGTGACGGCGCTCGTCGGGGGGCCGATCTTCGTCCTCCTCGTGCGCCGCCTTTCGCTCGGGTCCCGCGCATGAGGGGCGCGCTCGGCCTCCTGGCACTCCTTCTCGCCGCCGCTCTCCTGTCGCTTGCGGTCGGGGAGACCCTGATCGGGCCGGGCGCGCTCTGGCGCGGGGTCTGGCATGGCGAGGGACCGGGCGCGCTGGCCGTGCGCGTCATCCGGGGTCCGCGCCTCGTCACCGCGCTCGGGGCCGGCGCGGCGCTCGGCCTGTCGGGCGCCGTGCTCCAGACGCTCCTGCGCAATCCCCTCGCCTCGCCCGACATTCTCGGCTTCAACGCGGGCGCGGGCCTGGCCGTGGTCGCGTCGATCGCGCTCGGCTGGACGCTGCCGCCGCCGCTCGTCGCGGCCCTCGGCGGCATCGCGAGCGCGCTTCTCGTGACCCTTCTCGCCCATCGCCCGGGCCGGGGCGACGCGACGCTGATCCTCGTCCTGGTCGGGCTCGGCGTCGGCTTCACGCTGACCGCCGTGACGAGCCTCCTGTCGCTCCGCTTGCCGGTGACGCAGGCCGCCGAAGCCCAGCGCTGGGTCGCGGGATCGCTCGCCGCGCGCAACGGGGGCCATGCGCTGCAGGTCTGGGTACCCGGCCTTGCGCTCGGCGCGATTCTGGCGGTGCAGGTCCGCTCGCTCCAGCTCCTGGAACTCGGCCCGGAGCTGGCGCGCGGCCTCGGGCTGCGGGTCGAGGGGGCACGCCTCGCGCTCGTCGGCACGGCCGTGCTGCTCGCGGCCGCCGGCGTCGCGGTGGCGGGACCGGTCGCCTTCGTCGCCCTCATGGCCCTCCCCCTCGGCCGGCGTGTCACGGGCGCGCGCGGCACGGCGGGTCGCCTCCTGTCGGCCGCCGGCGGCGGCGCGCTCGTCATGGCGCTGGCGGACCTTGCCGGACGCGCGGCGCTGCCGGGCATCCAGCTCCCGGTCGGCGTCACGGTGGGCGTGATGGGCGCGCCCTATCTTCTGTGGCGCCTCGCGCGCGAGATGGACCGGGGGGAGCTGTGAGCGAGATGATCCTGCGCGCCGAGGAGCTGTCGCTCGGCTACGGCGCGCGCCGCGTCGTCGAGAACCTGTCGCTCGACCTGCCGCCCCGCCGCATGACCGCGATCCTCGGGCCGAACGGCTGCGGCAAGTCCACGCTCCTGCGGGCGCTGGCCCGCCTCATCGAGCCCCTGTCGGGCCGCGTGACGCTCAACGGGGCGGACCTGCGCCGCGAGAACACGCGCCGCCTCGCGCGTCGCCTCGCGATCCTGCCCCAGGCGCCGCTGGCGCCGGGCGGCATCACGGTGCGCGAGCTCGTGGGCCGGGGCCGCGCGCCCTGGCGTGCCTTCCTCGCGCCCTGGAGCGAGGCCGACACCCTGGCCGTGCGCGGCGCGCTGGAAGCCGTCTCGATGAGCGCGCTCGCCGACCGGCCGGTGGACGAGCTGTCGGGCGGCCAGCGCCAGCGCGTCTGGCTGGCGCTGGCGCTCGCGCAGGACACGCCGGTTCTGCTCCTCGACGAGCCGACGACCTGGCTCGACCTGCCGCACCAACTGGAGGTTCTGCGCCTTCTTCGCACGCGCAACGAGAAGGCGGGCACGACCGTCGTCAGCGTTCTCCACGACCTCAACCTCGCGGCGCGCTTCTTCCACCATCTGGTGCTTCTGGGCGACGAAGGGCTGGTCGCCGCGGGTTCGCCCGTCGATGTCCTCACCGAAGCGAACCTTTTGCGCGCCTTCGGCCTTTCGGCCCGCGTTCTGGCCGACCCGGTCGCTGGCACGCCGATGGTGGTGCCGTTGTAGGGCGAGGGGCGCAAAGCTGACCTCACGCCTTCGTGAGCGATCGTTTGGTCGCATGACGAATGCGCGCCGGCACTCTATTTTCGGTTGTGCGGACGGGAGGCTGCTTCGATGACGGTAGAAGCGACAAGACGACAGGCGGAGAGGATCGAGGCGAGCCATGCCGCCCCGTCCCCGCGCCCTACGCCCGAACCCCTCCGCCCGGCCTCCGGCCTCATCCTCGGCCTGATGCTTTCAAGCGTCCTCTGGCTGGCGCTCCTGGTGCTCTGGCTTCTGTTCTAGCGGGTGGCGGAAGCCGATGGGCGCTTTCTCCAGGAAAGGGCGGGCTTCTCGATCGCATACCAGGACGCGACGCTCAGCGGCACGACGATGACGGTTGCCAGAAGCGCGTTTTCCCAGGGTGTCTGGCCCGGTCGCCAGATCGCCTGCTGGACGGGCCAGGCATAGATGTAGATCCCGTAGGAGAAGTCCCCGATGCGATCCAAATCCGCATGCGGCGCGAGGTAGGCGACGGCGAAGATCGCGTAGACGAGACAAACGGAAAGGACGACGGGAAAGAGTGCCGTGCCCCAGAACGGCCAGGGCAGGAGAACGGCGAGGACGGCCACCGCCCCGTTCAGTGGCACACGGTCCCGATTGATCCAGAACAGGGCGCCGATCACGAAATAAGCGAACTGCCGGTTATGATTGGACGCGATACCGAGCATCGGCAGGTAGGACTGCAGGACGTAGCCGGCGACCAGAATGGCGCCCAGCGCCGTGTTGGCGATGGCTCGTCGTCGAAAGCCGCCCATGAGCCCGAAGGCGAGTACGGCGACATAGCAGCGAAGTTCCAGGATCACGGTCCAAAGCGAACCGTTGACGGAATCGCTGAAGGGCCGGTCCGCGAAGACGCCGGGCAGCTGCGTCCGCAGATCCAGCAACAAGGCGCCCATGGCGAAGGACCATGTCTGAGGCGAGCGGAAGAACTCGCGTGCGCCGAGCGTCGAAAGCATCGGTCCGAGAACCAGAAGCATCAGCGCAAAGAAGGCGAGCGCGGCCGGGTAGAGCCGCAGGACCCTGCTGACGACGAAGTCCCGCCAGGGGCGGTTCTCGAAACTCGCCGTCACGAGAAAGCCGCTGATCGCGAAGAAGCCGGTCACGGCGATGGCCCCGATCCAGGTGCCGGGCATCATGAGGCGGGAAACGGGATCGAAGCCCGACCCCGTGAGTGGCCAGGCATGCCCCCATAGGACCAGCAGCGAGAAGACGAGGCGGATCAGCGTGAAGTTGTTGTCGCGCCGGCCGTCGAATCGCGACAGGCGAGTGAATGCGAGAAGCGGATGCGCCTCCATGCGCGCGGTGGTGATGCCCGGGCGATCGCGGTCCCGGGAAGGCGCGCCCAATCGCAAGCGTCTACCGGAAATGCTTCGACAGCTTCAGGCCCTGCGCCTGGTAGTTCGAGGCGAGATCGAGGCCGTAGAGGCGGTCCGGGCGGGCCGACATCGGCTCGTAGACGAGGCGGCCGACCGTCTGGCCGTGCTCCAGGATGAAGGGCACGTCGTGCGAGCGCACCTCGAGGACGGCGCGGCTGCCGGTGCCGCCCGCCCGCCCGTGGCCGAAGCCCGGGTCGAAGAAGCCGGCGTAGTGCACGCGGAACTCGCCCACCAGCGGGTCGAAGGGCGTCATCTCGGCCGCATAGTCGGGCGGCACGTGGACCGCCTCCTCCGATACGAGGATATAGAACTCGTCGGGGTCGAGCACGAGTTCGCCCGTGCCCGAGCGCCGGATCGGCTCCCAGTAGTCGAGGACGTCGTGCGCGGCGCGCCGGTCAACGTCGACGACGCCCGTATGGCGCTTGCCGCGATAGCCGACGAGGCCGCTCTCGTCGCCGCGAAGGTCGATCGAGACCGCGATGCCCATGTTGGAGATGTCGGGCCGCGCGGCGCTGGTCAGCCGCTCGCTCGCGTGCAGCGCGGCCAGCTCGTCGCCGCTCAAGATCGCGTCGCCGGAGCGGAAGCGGATCTGGCTGAGGCGCGAACCCTCCCGCGCGACGATCGGAAAGGTGCGCGGGGAGATCTCGATGAACAGCGGTCCCCGGTAGCCGGCGGCCACCTTGTCGAATTCCGGCGCCCCGTCGGTGAGGACGCGCGTGAAGATGTCGAGCCGGCCGGTGGAACTCTTGGGGTTGGTCGCAGCCCGAAGGTCGGCGGGAAGCGCGAGGCTCTCCAGGAGCGGCACGACATAGACGCAGCCCGTCTCCAGGACCGCCCCGGTGGAAAGGTCGATCTCGTGCATCGAGAAGCGCTCCAGCTTCTCGGCGACCGTGCGCCCGCGCCCCGGCAGGAAGCTGGCGCGCACCCGGTAGGCCTTGGGACCGAGCCGCAGGTCGAGGCTCGCCGGCTGGATCTGGTCGGGATCGAGCGGGCGCGGACTCGCGATCGCGCCGGACTGGTGGAGGCGCGCGATCTCGCGGTCGGGAAGGATGCCGGCGGTCATGGTCCTCCTTCTCCCACAAGCCTGACTTCCGCAAGGTTAAAGCGCGGGGCCGCCGGTTGCCATCGCGCGGGCGGAGGATTATGCCTCTCCGCCATCCCGTGGTGATTTTGGCCGGCCGGCTTGCAGCCACGTAAAACAACTCGCTAAGAGCCGCTTTCCGCCCGATTGCGCGCGCCTTTGCTCGAGTTCTCGATCCTCGAAGCCGGCCTCGGAGCGTCTGTCCATGCTGACCACCAACGACGAACACCGCCCCTTGCGGCCCGCGACCAGCCTCGTCCACGGCGGCACCATGCGCTCGCCCTTCGGCGAGACCTCCGAGGCGCTCTTCCTGACGCAAGGCTTCGTCTACGAGACGGCCGAGGCGGCCGAGCGGCGCTTCAAGGGCGAGGAGCCCGGCTTCGTCTACTCGCGCTACGCCAACCCGACGACGCGCATGTTCGAGGAGCGCATGATCGCGCTGGAAGGCGCCGAGGACGCGCGCGCCACCGCCAGCGGCATGGCCGCCGTCTCGGCCGCGCTTCAGTGCTCGGTCAAGGCCGGCGACCACGTGGTGGCCGCGCGCGCGCTGTTCGGCTCGTGTCGCTACATCATCGAGACCGTGCTCGGCCGCGCGGGCGTCGCGTCCACGCTGGTGGACGGGCGCGACCTCGACCAATGGCGCGCGGCGGTGCGGCCCGAGACCAAGGTGTTCTTCCTGGAGTCGCCCACCAACCCGACGCTGGAGGTGGTGGATATCGCGGCGGTGGCCGAGATCGCGCATGCGGCCGGCGCGATCCTGATCGTCGACAACGTCTTCGCGACGCCCCTCCAGCAGAAGCCGCTGGAGCTCGGCGCCGACGTCGTGGTCTATTCCGCCACCAAGCACATCGACGGCCAGGGCCGGTGTCTGGGCGGCGTGATCCTGTCGAACCAGACCTGGATCGACGAGACGCTGCAGGACTTCTTCCGCCACACCGGCCCCTCGCTCTCGCCCTTCAACGCCTGGACGCTCCTGAAGGGCCTGGAGACGCTGCCGCTGCGCGTCGCGCAGCAGAGCGCGAACGCCGCCAGGCTCGCCGACTTCCTCGCCGCCTCGCCCAAGGTCGCGCGCGTTCTCTACCCCGGCCGCGCCGACCATCCGGACGCCGCCGTCATCGCGCGCCAGATGAAGGGCGGCTCGACGCTGGTGGCCTTCGAGCTCGCCGGCGGCAAGGAGGCCGCCTTCCGCCTTTCCAACGCGCTGCGGATCGTGAAGATCTCCAACAATCTGGGCGACGCCAAGAGCCTGATCACGCATCCCGCCACGACCACGCACAAGAGCCTGACCGAGGAGGCGCGCGCCGAGCTCGGCATCGGGCCGGGGCTCCTGCGCCTGTCGGCGGGGATCGAGGACGGCGAGGATCTTCTGGAGGACTTCGAGCGGGCGCTGCGCCTCGCCTGAAGGCCGGCGGTCCCGGCCGATTTGACCTTTCGGGGCGTCCGGGCGACAAGCGTTTGGACGCCCTTTGTTCCCGGGCGCGAGTGCCAAAGACCCGAGACGCCATGTACACGGCCACCACGCGCCACATCACCGTCAGCGTGACCCCGAGCTACCTGCCCGACCAGTCCGAGCCGGACGAGAACCGCTGGGTCTTCGCCTACCGGATCGAGATCGAGAACGGCTCGCGCGAGACCGTGCAGCTGCGCTCGCGCTACTGGCACATCACCGACGCGCACGGCCATGTCGAGGAGGTGCAGGGGCCGGGCGTGGTGGGCGAGGAGCCGATCCTGTCGCCCGGCGACAGCTTCACCTACACGTCGGGCTGCCCGCTCGGCACGCCGTCCGGCATCATGCGCGGGCGCTTCCGCATGCAGGGCGTGGACGGCACCTATTTCGAGGTCGAGGTACCGGCCTTCTCGCTGGACGTGCCCAGCGACCGGCCGCGCACCCTGAACTAGGACGCTTCGGCCGGAGCAGGACCGGCCAAGGTTTTGAAGCGCACGCCCGGGCTCGGCGTGCTTGCCCACGTCAGCGGACGAAGCTCGACATCTCCTCGGTCGCCATCAGGTTTTCGAGACTGAGGGCCTGGAACGCGGCATGACCGCGCTCCGCCATCGCCGCGCCGAGGCGCATCAGATTGTCGTGCGTGCGGGTGGCCAGCGCTTCCAGTTGAGGCCGCCGGCTATCGGGAATGACGCCCGCCTGGGTGGCCTTGGGCAGCTCGCCCCGGGCGGCCTCGGCCTTGGTGCAGTGCTGAAAGAAGGTCGTCACGGCGATCGCATTGAGACCCTGGAGGGAATCGCGATCGGCACCCTGCACCAGGAGAGGTCCGAAGGTTCGAAGGGACCCTTCCTGCCCGCTCAGAAGGTTCTTGAGCGCGGTCTTGAACGAGGCGGTCTGGTTCGTCTGATCGACGGCGTCGTGGCGGGCGGCCACGAGCGTGCAGGCGTCCATCGGCAAGCGTTCGGCCGTCCTCCGTATCGCGGCATCGCTCCCGTCGCCGAAGATCATGTCGTTCAAGCGCTCCATGTTGTCGATGAAGCGATCCACCGATGCGTCGATCTCGCTGTCGGTGCGCAGGGCATCCGAGGCCGAAACGCTTTCGGGGTTTCCTCGGAAGGTCGCAAGTTCGGTGCCGCCCAGGCTGTCCCGGAAGGACTGAAGCTCCGGACCGAACGTGGCGTCCACCATCCCTCTCAAGGCTTCGTCGGACTCCTTGAGCTCACCGCCCCGCAGCGTGGAACCGCCCCCTCCCGGCTGGAACGTCGCCTCCTGCTGCAGAACCACGGCATGAGCGGCCAGGGCCATCTCGCCGATCGTGCGGGTGGGCGCCCGCTCGGGCGCGGCGACGGCAGCCGCGGTCTGGACCGCCGTGCCGGCCCCGCTCGCGGGCCTCTCGGCTCGCAGGGCGTGAAAACCGTCGGCGATCCGTCCCGGAACGCTGGAGACGGCCTTCCAGGCGCTTGCCATCGCCTTCTCGATGGGTTGCAGGACGGCCTGATCGGCTCGCTGGAGACCCTCCTTCAACAAACCCACGGCGACCGAGCCGCCGAAGGCGATCTTCGTGAAGAAGCTGGAGACCGCGTCCTTCAGGGCGGTGCGGGCGGCAGGTCGGGCAGCGCTGCCGAGATCCACGTCGAAGAAGGGACCCGAGCCCTCGGCCGCCTTGGACGGCGCCGCGTGAGCGACCTGCTGGGGAACAGCGTTGTTTCCCACTCGCGTCATGGACATGGAAGCGCTCCTTCAGGAAGACGATGGTGCGGAAGATCAGATGCGGATCATGCGATCGGCGTCGGCAGGCGCGGCGGCCATGTCGCCCGGCCCCCTCGCCTGGACGATTCCCGCGGCATCCGGGGACGTCCAGAAGGCGAGGTAGCGCAGGAAATCGGCGAAGGCGGCCTCCAGCGCGCGGGCATCGAGCCGCGTCACGTCGAGGCCTAGGCCAAAGGTCACCACCCCGTCGCGCGGATCGAGCGAGATGCGGCCCGTGCCGGTCGCCTCGCCCAGGTAGTTGGCGGTGAGGAGCTGGACCAGCGCCTCGCGCGGGAGGTCCGTACCAAGCTGCGGGATTTCCGAGAGAAGTTCGAGACGCGCGGCATCGACCCGCACGACCACGACCGACCACCGCCGCTGGAAGACCAGTTCGACCTGGCCGTTCCCGTCCCATCGCAGCCCCTGGATGCCTGAGAGACCTTCCAGGGTCTCCAGAGCCTCGTCCGTATCGCGCATCGTCGCCTCCGCCTGCATGCCGGTCATCGGTATGCGCCCAGGCAGAGCGATGCGCTGTGACGTTCGTCACGCGAAGGGTGCGACAGGCGTCCGCGCTCAGGCGTCTCGCGGCGCAACGCTCGTTGAGGGGCGGGGGCGACGCGTGAGGGCGGCGCCGGCGAGGATCAGCGCCACGCCCAGCATCGCCGCCCAGAGGCGCAAGGGGCGGCCCGTCGCCCAGTCGAGCGCGACGCCCGACACCATCTGGCCGGCGATCATCAGGAGCGCGGTGCGCGCGGCGCCGAGCCGGGCGATCACCCAGCTTCCCGCCGCCACGAAGACGACGCCGACCGGCCCGCCGAGATAGCTCCACCAGGGCGCGAGACGCGCGCCCGGCACGAGAAGTCCGCCCACGACCAGCCCGAGCAGCGTCAGCGCTCCGAAGCCGACCGCGTGGTTCCAGAACGAGGCCGTGAGCGGCGAGGTCGAGAGGCTGAGGCGGCCGTTCAGCTGCCGGCTGAGCCCGACCAGGACGCCGGCGAGGGTTGCGAGGACGAGGAAGGTCACGGCTCGGCGCCGGCAAACAGGATGATCAGCGCGCTGCCCGA
Source organism: Aureimonas sp. AU4 (assembly GCF_001463765.1). Taxonomy (GTDB): domain Bacteria; phylum Pseudomonadota; class Alphaproteobacteria; order Rhizobiales; family Rhizobiaceae; genus Aureimonas. The sequence goes on from NZ_BBWK01000051.1 coordinate 59,133, forward strand.
CAGGATCAGGAGAAGCGCCGCGCCGTCGCGCCGGTCGGGCCGGCGCGACGGCAGGCCGAACCAGCCGAAGCGGTCCGCCAGGAGCGCGAAGACGACCTGGCCGAGAAGCCCGAGCGCCAGCGTCCCGGCAAGTCCCAGGCCGCTGTTCACGGCCTGCGAGGTGATGATCACGGTGAGCGCGCCCGACAGGCCGCCGGCATAGGCCCAGAGGGGCGCCCGCAAGCGCGGCGCACCGACCGCCTCCGGAGCGGGGGCCCGGCGGCGCCGGCCGCGAAGGGCAAGGAGAAGCGCGGTGGCGGCGAGCGTTCCCGTGCCGTGCGCCGCCCAGGACGAGAAGACCGGGCCCGCCGCCGCCCCGAGCGCGCCGTTGAACTGGACCATGATGGTCAGGAGCGCGCCGGTTCCCAGCGCCGCCGCGATGGCCAGCGGCCCGCCCTCGTTCCTCATCGCTCCGTCCGGTTTCAAGCCATCGGCTCGTCAGGCCTTCGGCTCGAACTCCTCGGGCGAGAAGCTGTAGCTCTCGCCGCAGAATTCGCACTTCACGTCGATCCGGCCGTTCTCGACGCTCTCGTCGATCTCCTCGGCGGAGAAGCCGGCCAAGACGCCGCGGATCTTCTCGCGCGTGCAGGAGCAGTCGTCGCGCACGGGGACGGGCTCGAAGACGCGCACGCCGCGCTCGTGGAAGAGGCGGAACAGGAGGCGCTCCACGCCGACTTCCGGGTCGGCGAGCTCGGACGGCTCGACCGTGCCGACCAGCGCCTGAACCTCGGTCCAGCTGTCGTCCTCGAGCGGAGCGGCGATCTCCGTACCCTCGGGCGCGTCGCCGCCCGGCAGGTCGATGACGCGCAGGCGCTCGGGCGCCTCGGGCAGGAACTGGGCGATCAGGCCGCCCGCGCGCCAGGTCTCGCGGAAGCCCTCGCCCTCGATGCGCCGCGCGATGCGCGCGACGGCGAGGCGCACCACGGTCGGGATCTGCTCGCTCTGGCGGAAGTAGGTCTCGGCGACCTGTTCCAGCGAGGCGCCGTCGAGCTCGACGATGCCCTGGTAGCGCTGGGTGTGCGGCCCCTGGTCGATGGTGAGGGCCATGATGCCGCGCCCCAGGAGATCGGGCGCCTGCAGGCGCCCCTCGGCCTCGGCCGCGGCCAGGAGCTCGGCGTCGAAGCGCGCGTAGGCGCGCACCGAGGAGGGCGTCGTGAAGTCCACCACCAGAAGGTCGACGGGCCCGTCGGTCTGGGTCTGGGCCGAGAACTTGCCGCTGAACTTCAGCGAGGTTCCGAGCAGAACAGTCAGCGCCACCATCTCGGCCAGAAGCTGCGAGACGGGCGCGGGATAGTCGTGGCGCGCGAGGATCGCGTCCACCATCGTGCCGAGCTGCACGGCACGCCCGCGCGCGTCGAGCGCCTCGACCGCGAAGGGCACCACCGCGTCGTCGCCGGCAAAGCCGAATTGCCCGAGTTCCCGCACGCCCTCAGCCACGCGACGCGACCTCGCCGAAGGCCCAGGCCAGGATCGACTTCTGGGCATGGAGGCGGTTCTCCGCCTCGTCGAAGACGACCGACTGCGGCCCGTCGATCACCGCGTCGGTGACCTCCTCGCCGCGATGGGCCGGCAGGCAGTGCATGAACAGGGCGTCCGGCGCGGCCTCGGCCATGAGGCGCTCGTTCACCTGGTAGGGCTGGAAGACGTTGTGGCCGCGCGCCTGGTCCTCGCGGCCCATCGAGACCCACGTGTCGGTGACGACGCAATCCGCGCCGCTGACGGCCTCAACGGCATCGTGCGTCAGATGGAGGCGCGTGCCGGCCGCCCTTGCCCGCTCGACGAAGCGCGGGTCGGGCTCCGAGCCCTCGGGCGTCGCGATGCGCAGCGTGAAGTCGAAGCAGCCCGCCGCCTCGATCAGGGAGTTCAGGACGTTGTTGCCGTCGCCGGTCCAGGCGAAGGTGCGCCCCTTCACGGGGCCGCGATGCTCCTCGAAGGTTAGGATGTCGGCCATGATCTGGCAGGGATGTGTGTCGTCGGTCAGTGCGTTGATCACCGGCACGGTGGCGCTTTCCGCCATCTCCAGAAGCCGCGAATGCACGGTCGTGCGGATCATGATGGCATCGACGTAGCGCGACAGGACGCGCGCCGTGTCGGCGATCGTCTCGGCGCGGCCGAGCTGCATCTCCGAGCCCGACAGGAACAGCGTCTCGCCACCGAGCTGGCGCATGGCGACGTCGAACGAGACGCGCGTGCGCGTGGACGGCTTCTCGAAGATCATGGCGAGCGTGCGCCCCTCGAGCGGGCGGGGGCCGGCGCGGCCCTCGCGCTTGCGCGCGCCCGCGTCGTCGAGGATGGCGCGAAGGTCGGCCGCCGAAACGGCCGAAAGGTCGAGGAAGTGGCGCGGCGCGTCCCGGCCGGTCGTCCGGGTTTCCCGAAGCGCGCTCATGCCGCCGCTCCCCTCGCCTTGTCGCGCAGCGTCGCGAGCGCGTCGTCGATGCGCGAGACCGCCTCGCGCACCTCGTCCGCCGTGATCGTGAGGGGCGGCAGGAAGCGCACGACGTTGTCGCCGGCGGGCGCCGCCAAGAGGCTCTTATCGCGCAGGGCGCCGATCAGCTCGCCGTTCGGCACGGTGGGCTTGAGGCCGATCAGCAGCCCCTCGCCGCGCACCGCCTCCACCATGTCGGGGTAGCGGTCCTGCAGCGAGGCGAGGCCCTGGCGCAGGAGCGAGGCGGTGCGGCGCACCTCCTCGAGGAAGCCGTCGGCCAGGACCACGTCGAGCACCGCGTTGCCGACCGCCATGGCGAGCGGGTTGCCGCCGAAGGTCGTGCCGTGCGTGCCCGGCGTCATGCCCTTGGCGGCCTCGGCGGTGGCAAGGCACACGCCCATCGGGAAGCCGCCGCCGATGCCCTTGGCGGAGGCGAGGATGTCGGGCGCGGCGCCCGAACGCTCGTAGGCGAAGAAGGTGCCGGTGCGCCCGACGCCGGTCTGCACCTCGTCGTAGATCAGGAGGATGCCCTCCTTGTCGCAGAGCTCGCGCAGACCGCGAAGGCAGACGTCGGGCACGGCGCGGATGCCGCCCTCGCCCTGGATCGGCTCGACGAGGATCGCGGCGGTCTCGGGCGTGAGGGCGGTGCGCAGCGCCTCGTGGTCGCCGAAGGGCACCTGGTCGAAGCCCTCGACCTTCGGGCCGAAGCCTTCCAGGTACTTGGCCTGCCCGCCGGCCGCGATGGTGGCGAGCGTGCGGCCGTGGAAGGCGCCCGCGAAGGTAAGGATGCGATAGCGCTCGGGCCGGCCCGAGACGTAGTGGTAGCGCCGCGCGGTCTTGATCGCGCATTCCAGCGCTTCCGCGCCGGAATTGGTGAAGAAGGCCTTGTCGGCGAAGGTGGCGTCCACCAGCCGCTGGCCGAGGCGCCGCTGCTCGGGGATCTCGAAGAGGTTCGAGACGTGCCACAGCTTGGCCGCCTGATCGGCCAGCGCCTTCGCCAGGTGCGGATGGGCGTGGCCGAGCGAGTTCACCGCGATGCCGCCGGTGAGATCGAGATAGCGTCGCCCCTCGGTGTCGATCAGCCAGACGCCCTCGCCTCGCTCGACGCTGAGGTTCGCTCTGGCGAAGGTCGAAAACAGCGGATCGTCGGCCTGGTGCATGACGGGGCTTCGGCTTGGGGAGGAACGGGAAGGGCGAGGCTCGCGGCCGTGGCGGCGGATCGGGCGGGAGGACGGGCCTCGACGGAGCGCGAGCCCCGGCTATACCACGGCCGAGCGGCGCATTGTCAATCAAGGGCGGGCGCCGGGCGGGCGCCGCGGCCCCGTCGCGCCCGCCTTCTGTCCTGTTGATAAGCGACCGGCCGGAGCCCTGGAGCTTGCCGCAACCTTGCCTTGCGAAGCGCCACCACGCTAACAGACAAGGCAACACCCGGCGGGCGTGGCGAACGGCCTTGCGTTTCAAGGACGAGCCGGGCGCGGGACCTGATGTCCCCGACGCTTCCGACGCCCGCATTCCTCCTCGGGCCGCTCCCACGCGCCCGGCAGTTGCAAGGAGTGTTCGACCGCATGAGTTGGACCGACGAACGGATCGATTCCCTGAAGCGCCTATGGGGCGACGGGCTGAGCGCCAGCCAGATCGCCTCGCAGCTCGGCGGCGTCAGCCGCAACGCGGTGATCGGCAAGGTGCATCGCCTGAAGCTCGAGAGCCGCATCAAGCCGCCCGCCGACGCCCTGAAGCGCGAAGCGCTTCTGGAAGGCGCGGTGATGCCGGCCGCCCCGGCGCCGGTCGCCCCGCCCGCCGCCCCGGCGCTCCCGCGCCTCGTGGTGTCGACGCCCGCCCCGGCGGCGGCCGCGCCCGCACCCCGCTTCGTCGCCCCCGCCATCGAGATGCCCGAGCCCGAGGGCTTGGCGCTCGATACGGTCGGGGAGACCCGCGTGTCGACGGGCCTCGTGGAGGCGGCGCCCGCCACGCGCAACCTGACGCTGATCCAGCTGTCGGAGCGCACCTGCAAGTGGCCGCTCGGCGATCCGCTCAGCAACGAGTTCCGCTTCTGCGGCAACCACTCGCGCGATGCCTCGCCCTACTGCGCCTACCACGCGCGCCTGGCCTTCCAGCCGGCCTCCGAGCGCCGCCGCGTTCGCTAGAGCCCGTTGGCAGGGCGGCCCGGCTTCCGCTAGAGGGGGCTCCGAACCCGAAAGGAGCCCGCCATGAGCGATCCGAAGTCCGTCGCCCTGCCCGATCGCCTCGCGATCGACCCCGACAGCCCCTATCACGATGCCGACCTTCTCCAGCGCGGCATCGGCATCCGCTTCAAGGGCGCGGAAAAGACTAATGTCGAGGAATACTGCGTCAGCGAGGGCTGGATCCGCGTGGCGGCCGGAACCGCGCGCGACCGCAAGGGCAAGCCGCTGCTCCTGAAGCTGCGCGGCCCCGTCGAGCCCTATCTCAAGGACGACGCGGAGGAGGGCTGAGCCCTCCCCCTCTGGCGCTCAGGTGATCGCGCCGAGCTGCCAGGGCACGAACTCGTTGTCGCCGTAGTCGTAGATCTCGCTTCGGGTGCGCTCGCCCGAAGCCGTGGCCAGGATTTGCTCGAACATGCGCCGGCCCGCCGCCTCGATCGTCTCGGCGCCCGTGACGATGCCCCCGCAGTCGAAGTCCATGTCCTCGCTCATGTGCTCGAACATGGGCGTGTTGGTCGCGACCTTGATGGTCGGCACCGGCTTCCAGCCCGACACCGAGCCGCGCCCCGTGGTGAAGACGAGGACGTTGCAGCCGCCCGCCACCTGACCCGTCACCGCCACCGGGTCGTAGCCCGGCGTGTCCATGAAGACGAAGCCCTGCGCGTCGATGGGCTCGGCATATTCGTAGACCGCCTCCAGCGGCATCGAGCCGCCCTTGGCCACCGCGCCGAGCGATTTTTCCAGGATCGTGGTCAGCCCGCCGGCCTTGTTGCCGTGCGAGGGGTTGTTGTTCAGCTCCGCCCCGTGGCGCTCGGTGTAGGACTGCCACCACTCGATGCGGTCGATCAGCTTCTGCGCGACGGCGGGCGTCGCCGCGCGGCGCGTCAGGAGATGCTCGGCGCCGTAGATCTCGGGCGTCTCGGCGAGGCACGTCGTGCCGCCATGGCGCACCAGAAGGTCCGAGGCGTAGCCCAGCGCCGGGTTGGCCGAGATGCCGCTGTAGCCGTCCGAGCCTCCGCATTCGAGCGCGAGCTTCAGCCCCGAGAGCGGCTGGGGGGTGCGCTGCGCGGCGTTGGCCTCGGGCAGCATGCCCCGGATGATCGCGATGGCCTCCTCGATCGTGCGCCGCGTGCCGCCGCGATCCTGGATCGTCATGGTGCGCAGGCGCGCGCTCTCCTCCAGCCCGTAGCGGCGCTGGATGAAGGAGATCTGGTTCGACTCGCAGCCGAGCCCGATCATCAGGATGCCCGCGAAGTTCGGATGGCGCGCATAGCCCGAGAGCGTGCGCGTCAGGTAGTCGTAGGCCTCCGACTTCACCGACAGGGCGCAGCCCTGCCCGTGGGTCAGCGCGACCACGCCGTCGACGTTGGGAAAACCCTCTAGGCCGCCCTTGTTGTTGAAGTGGTCGGCGACGGCCTTGGCGACCGTGGCCGAGCAGTTCACCGAGGAGACGATGCCGATGTAGTTGCGCGTTCCGACCTGCCCGTCGGCGCGCGCATAGCCTTGGAACGTCCGGCGCTCGGCTTCCGGCAGGAGCGGCGTCGGGCGCGCGTCGGCGCAGAACTCGTGCCGCACGGCGCTGTCCTGCATGGCGAGGTTGTGCAGGTGGACATGGTCGCCGGGCGCGATGTCGGCGGTGGCGAGGCCGATCACCTGCCCGTATTTCAGGACCCGGCCGCCGGCCGGAACCGCGCGGATGGCGACCTTGTGGCCGCTCGGGATCTCGGCGCGCGCCGCGATCGCCTCGACGCCGAGCGGCTCGCCGGCCGCCACCACGCGCCGCGCGACCGCCACGTCGTCGTCGGGGTTGAGAACGATCACGGGGGCGGCGTCGGGGCGGGTCAGCATCGCAGGCACTTTCTGGCGGAAAGCCGGATCCTCCCCCGGCCGGGCGCGGCGCCACCTTCGTGTCTCGGGCCTCGGGAAGTCAAGGCCGTGGCGTCGGGCGTCAGATGGGGAGCGATCGGCCCGGCACCAAATCGCCGCAGGCGGCAAGCGGATGGAACCGGGCGAATTCGTTAACGATTGGCGCTTTCATGGCCCAGCTACCTCTTGGCGGCCCCGCCGCGCCCCTCGCCCCTTCGCCCGTCCCGGATCGGCGCAGGGCCCGCCCGCGCGAGCCCGCCCGCACGGGCGCGAAGCCGTCCGCCGATCCCGATGCCGCGCTTCGCGCCAAGGCCCTTCTCGTGCACAAGCGCCTGTGCGCCGAGTACCATTGCCCGATCGGCTACTTTCACGACCTCGACCCGGTCAGCGAGCTCGTCTCCTCGCTCCTGTCGCACCGAACGCGCAACGCGGACTCGGGCGCGGCCTTCAAGCGGCTGCGCGAGCGCTTCTCCACATGGGAGGAGGTGATCGAGGCGCCGACCGCCGAGGTGGAGGAAGCGATCCGCGGCGTGCGCTGGCCCGAGCTCAAGGCGCCGCGCATCCAGGAGATCCTGGCGCAGGTGCTCGCGCGCGTCGGCGATCTCGAGCTCGACTTCCTCGCCGAGATGGGTGTCGACCGGGCGCGCGCGTGGCTGGAGGAGCTGTCCGGCATCGGTCCCAAGACCAGCGCGGCGGTGCTGTCCTTCTCGCGTCTGCGCATGCCCGCCCTGCCGGTCGACAGCCATCACCACCGTGTCGCGCAGCGGCTCGGCCTGATCGGCGCGAAGGTGGCGGTCGGCCCGAGCCACGCGATCCTGCGCGCCCAGCTTCCCGCCGACTGGGACGCCCAGACGCTCTACGACAACCACGAGATCCTGATGCTGCACGGCCAGCGCGTCTGCCACCACCGCGCGCCCCGCTGCGGCGCGTGCGCGGTCGCCGACATCTGCCCGAGCGCGGGAAGCGCCGGGTGAAGCGTCCCAACGCGTCGTTTGGCCTAGGCTCAGAGAAGCACGATCAAGCTCAATCAGCGCTTCAACGCGTCTCAAACCATTTCCGCAAGCGACGGTACCGCTGCGGCCGATGCCCGACCGTCTTCTTCCCCACAGCGCTTGAAGCCACCATTCCCTTCTGGCTCCGAGCAGGAGCCCTGACCCTAGAAGGGCAGGGCGAACTGGCCGCCCGCAAACTCCTCGCCGTCCGAAGCGGGACCGGCCAGCGCCGACAGCGTGACGCCGAGAAGGCGCACGCCGCGCGGGTCGGGCGCAAGGTCCGCCAGAAGCCGGAAGGCCTGGGCCTCCAGCGCGGCGCGGCTGTCGACCGGACGCGGGCCGGACAGGGCGCGGGTGATCTGCCGGAAGTCGGCGTATTTCACCTTCAGCGTCACGGTGCGACCGCGCGTGCCCGTCGCCTCGCAGTGGCGCCAGACCTTGTCGAGGATGGGGCCGAGCGCCTCGCGCATCTCCGCCTTGTCGTGGATGTCGCGACCGAACGTGTTCTCGGCGCCCACCGACTTGCGGATGCGGTTGGCGCGCACGGGCCGCTCGTCGATGCCGCGCGCGATGCCATGGTAGTAGGGTCCGATCTTGCCGAAATGCTCGGTGAGAAAGGCGACGCTCCGCTCGCGCAGGTCCCGGCCCGTCCGGATGCCGAGCCGCTCCATCTTGGCCGCCGTGGCCGGGCCGACGCCATGGAAGCGCGCGACGGGCAGATCCGCGACGAACGCCGCGCCCATCTGGGGCGTCACCACGAAGAGCCCGTCGGGCTTGCGGTGGTCGGAGGCGAGCTTGGCGAGGAACTTGTTGTAGGACACGCCGGCCGAGGCGGTGAGCCCGGTCCGCTCGCGGATGCGGGCGCGGATCATTTCGGCGATGTGCGTCGCCGAAATGATCCCGCCCTTGTTCTCGGTGACGTCGAGATAGGCCTCGTCCAGCGAGAGCGGCTCGATCGCGTCGGTATGTTCGGCGAAGACGGTGCGGATCTCGGCCGAGATCGCCTTGTAGACGTCGAAGCGGGGCTTGACGAAGACGAGGTCGGGGCAGCGGCGGCGCGCGGTCACCGAGGGCATGGCGGAGCGCACGCCGAACGCCCTCGCCTCGTAGCTGGCGGCGGCCACCACGCCGCGCTCGGCCGAGCCGCCCACCGCCACGGGCCGCCCGCGAAGCGAAGGATCGTCGCGCTGCTCCACCGACGCATAGAAGGCGTCCATGTCGATATGGATGATCTTGCGGGTCGGTGCGGCGGAGCTGCTGGCGGGCATGAGGTCGGAGAATGGCGGATCGCGGGGCGACCGTTAGCCTATCGCGGCCCGCCCTTCACGTCTCTGCCCCCTATCGCCGGTGGAAGGCGGGCGGTCACGGACGGGGCGAGAGATCCCCGGCTACGCGCTCGCGCGCCGCCTCGTGGCGCGTGGCGAAGCGGACGAAGGCGGTGTCCATCGCGCGCGTCGGGCTCCCGGCGAAGGGGAAGTGGCCGTAGAGCAGCGAGAGCTGCTCGCCCGCCTCCTCCGGGCTCTCGCCCGCGACCGTCAGCTCGTAGACGGCCGAGGCGAGGCCGCTGCGGTCCGATCCGCCCTGGCAGTGGACGAGAAGGGGCTTGGGCATCCGGGCGACCAGCGCGGCGACTTCGTCCATCGTGGCGTCGTCCGGCTCGCTGCGGGCCGAGATGGCGAGCGAGCGGTAGTCGACCCCGTGGCGCGCGGCCACCGCCGCCTCGTCCCGCCACCAGGACGCTTCGGGATGGGCGCCGCGCAGGTTCAGGACGGAGCGGATGCCGGCGGAGCGGATCAGGCCGTCGAGGCGCTCGGCGGTCAGCTGACCGGAGCGGTAGAGGCCGGGCGCGACCTGATGGACGTTGCCGGTCCCGTACTGGATGCCGGCCCAGGCGGCGACCAGCAGTACGGCGGGCAGGGTGACGGCTGTGACGCGGTTGGCGAGCGAGCGCATGGCAACGGCCTCCGGACGCCCGGTTCGCGCCCCTGGTCCGATCTAGCGCCCCCGCATCGCGGGCCTGTGTCGATTCCTATAAGCTTTCGTATAGTGCGCGGACGCATGGGGGGTAGGCACGAGGCCGCAACGGCGTCGGCAAGGGGAGGAGAAGTTCGATGAACAAGCTCGGTGTTCATGCGCTCGTCTGGGAGGCGGGCTGGAGCCACGAGGAATGCGCGCGCGCCATTCGCAACACGGCGGAGATCGGCTACGACTTCATCGAGGTGCCGGCGCTCGATCCGAGCCTGATCGACCCGAGTTCACGCGCCGCGAACTCGAGACGGCGGGCATCGGCGTCTCGTTCTCGCTCGGGCTCGACTTCGACAGCGACATCTCGTCGGGCGACCCGGAGAAGCGCGAGCGCGGCCGGCGCAAGCTCGAGGACGCCGTGCGCGTGTGCCGCGACTGCGGCGGCCGCACGATCGGAGGCATCCTCTACTCGGGCTTCGGCAAATATGCCGTGCCGCCGACGCGCGAGGGCATCCGGCAGTCGGCGGAGACGTTGGCAAGGGTTGCCGAAATCGCGGCGCGCAGCGACATCACGCTCGCCCTCGAAGTGGTGAACCGTTACGAGACCAACATCTGCAACACCGCCGCCCAAGGGGTGGAGATGGTTCGGCTCGTCGGCGCGCCGAACGTGAAGGTGCATCTCGACGTCTATCACATGAACATCGAGGAATCCGACATCGCCCAGGCCATCGTCGATGCCGGCCCCCACATCGGCTACTTCCACACGGGCGACTCGCATCGCGGCTACATGGGATCGGGCTCGATCGACCTGACCGCCGTGTTCCGGGCCTTGGTGCGGGCGCGCTATGAGGGACCGATCGCCTTCGAAAGCTTCTCCTCGCGCGTTGTCGGCCAGCCGCTGGAAGGCATTCTCGGCATCTGGCGAAACCTGTGGGAGGACAGCCGAGACCTCGCCTCCCACGCGCTCATGTACACGCGCGCCATGCTGAAGGCCGCGCAGGAGGCCGAGCGTCAGGCCACCGAGCGCAGCCGCCTGCCCCTCGGCTGAGAAGCGGACGCCCTGGCACGTCGCACGTCCAGGGCTCGGGGCGTGCGACAACCTTCGTTGTTTCGATGCGCGGAAGAGTCCTGCATCGCGGGAGGCTCGGTTTCAGCACGGGAGAGCCGTGGCTCACTTCGCCAAAGGCACGATCAAACCATGTCACACGAGCCTTGCGGATTTCGCACTGTGGGCTGCGGCAGAGTGGATAAGAGTGGATAAGAGGCGGGCCGGCTCGCGGCCGACGCGTCGGCCCGTTCGTGTTGTTCAAAACGTCGGGCAGGCCCCGTCATGTCGGCCGCGCACCTACGGGGGGCGATCGAAGGCCGGTTCGCCCGGCCGGGACGATAGCCGAGCGAGACCGAGGCAGGTATCCTCGCCTTCATACAACGACCGTTGGCCCGGCCGCTAACCTCGTGTCACTTCGAGGGCCGGCCCGTCAGGGTACCAGGGTCCTCGACGGGCTTCCACGTCATCCCGTTGCCGCTCGGGGCCATGGTTTCCGAAGCCCCACCCTGTCCGGAAGCGTCGCTTCTCGCAGACCCGACCGAGCCGGATGCGATGCTCCCCGATGCTGTCGATGGCACGGCTCGACTTTCTGCCTGGGACGAGCTGTTGACGTAAGTTCCGACAGGAGCCGACCGACCGGAGCCAACACCCACCGTGGAGTTCGTCACGGCGGATGTGCCTGCGGTCGCTGAGCTACCTCCGACCGTACTTCCTGCGGACGAACTTCCGGAACCGCCGCCGCCGCCGGAGCCTCCACCCGATTGCGCAGCGGCTGGAAGCGAGGCGGCGAGGCATGTGACGATCGCGAGAGCAAGACGCTTCATGAAACTCTCCCATTGGATCCTGGAAAGACGTTCCGAAAGGCGAAGGTGTTCCACCGTGCCGACGACGGCTTCCTCCATGCGTGGGCTCGCGGATGGCAGACCCGCCAAACTCAGGACTCATGCTTAGAGCCAGAAGAGCGCGGTGGCTGCGAGCGCGATGGCGGAGAAGACGGTTGGACCGCTATCGTAGCGGGTCGTGCCCCGCCGCCGGTCCTTGAGGCGGCCAAACATGATCTCGATGCGGTTGCGTCTGACGGAGCGGTGTTTGTCGTGTCCGACGGGCGCGTTGCAAGACTTCCATCCTGGAATGCAGGGTTTGATGCCCTTCGCTTGCACGGCGTCCCGGAACCAGGCGGCATCGGTGCCCCGATCCCCCAGCTGGCACTGAGCCTTGGGCAGATCGTCCAGAAGCGCGGCTGCCCCGGTGGTGTCGCTGATCTGTCCGGCGGTCAGGAAGAAGCTCAGCGGACGACCGTTCGCATCGGCGACAGCATGGAGCTTGGTGTTCATGCCGCCCCCGAGTGCGACTGATCAGGCGGCCAGTCCCCCTTTGACCGCCAAGGCTTGATGCCGTGCGGTGCGCCCTCCGGTCGGTCGCGTCGATCATGACGGTCCCGGGATCGGCGCCGACTGCCATGGCTCTTGCGAGAGAACGGACGAAGCTGCTCCGTCTGCTCGTCCGTCAGCCAGGATAGGCCACTCATGTCCAGTCCCGTCGGACGGAGTCCAGCTCAGACAGAACGCATCGATTCAGTGGGTCCTGATCCTGGGCCCTATCCTTGTTCCGCCACACCTTCTAGCCTTCGCGTCGGCCTGGAAGGAGCTTCGCCGCCTGTGTCTCTTTCGATCGATCTCAACAGCGACCTTGGCGAAAGCTTCGGCGCATGGCGCATGGGCGACGACGAGGCCATGCTCGCGATCGTCTCCAGCGCCAACGTCGCCTGCGGCTTCCATGCGGGAGACCCGGCGGGCATCCTGCGCACGCTGCGCGCGGCGGTCGGACGCGGCGTGGCCGTCGGCGCCCATGTCGGCTACCGCGACCTCGCGGGCTTCGGCCGGCGCACCATGGACCCGTCGAGCGAGGAGCTGGTGGGCGACGTGATCTACCAGATCGGTGCGCTCGAGGGGCTCGCCCGCGCCGCCGGCACGCGGGTCGCCTATGTCAAGCCGCACGGGGCGCTCTACAACACGATCGCGCAAGGCGGCCGGCAGGCCGCCGACATCATCGCGGCGATGCGGACCGTGGACCCCACGCTGCCGCTCGTCGCGCTGGCCGGCTCTCCGCTGGTGGGGCAGGCCAGCGCGGCGGGGCTCCCCGTCGTCGCGGAAGCCTTCGCCGACCGGGCCTACACACCGGACGGCCGGCTCGCCCCGCGCGGGGAGCCGGGCGCGGTGATCCACGACGCCGCGCTGGTCGCGCGCCGCATGCTGACGCTCGTGCGCGAGGGCGCGGTCGAGGCCACGGACGGAACGCGCGTGCGCGTCGAGGCCCGGACGATCTGCGTCCACGGCGACAACCCGGCGGCGGTCGAGATCGCCCGGTGCCTGCGCGACGCGCTGGAGCAAGACGGCGTCGCGATCCGCCCCTTCGCGGCGGCATGACGGCACCGGGCCGAGACGGCCCTCGCCTGCGCGTCTTTCCGCTGCGCGAGGGCGCGGCGCTGGTGGAACTGCTCGATCTGGAAGCGACGCTCCGCCTCCTGGCGGCGTTCCACGCGCGGCCCGTTGCGGGGGTGAGCGAACTCCTGCCGGCCGCGCGCACGCTGTTCGTGCGCTTCGACGAGGCGGTTTTGAGCCTCGATGCGTTGATAGCAGCGCTGCGCGAGCGTCACGCCATGGATGCGGACGCCGGGGCGGGTGGCCGCCTCGTCGAGATTCCGGTGGTCTACGACGGCGAGGACCTCGGCGAGGTATCGCGCCTGACCGGCCTGACCGCCGCCGAGGTGGTCCGCGCCCATCGCGCGGCGACCTATACGGTCGCCTTCACGGGCTTCGCGCCGGGATTCGGCTACCTGACGGGGGGCGACCCGCGCCTCGCGGTGCCGCGTCGCGCGAGTCCCCGCACGCGCGTTCCGGCCGGCGCGCTCGGCCTCGCCGGCCCGTTCAGCGGCGTTTATCCGAAGGCGAGTCCCGGCGGCTGGCAGCAGATCGGGCGCACGCCGCTCGTGCTGTTCGATCTCGCCCGTGATCCTGCCGCCCTGCTCCAGCCGGGCGACCGCGTGCGCTTTACGGAGCTTGCCGCCATGCCCGCCGTCTCGCCGCCGGATCCCGCGACGCCGCGCTCGGCGAGAGACCCGGCGGACGCCGCGCTGGAGGTGCTCGCCATCGGCCTGCCGGTTCTGGTGCAGGACCTCGGCCGCCCGCGTCTCGCCGCGCAAGGGGTTGGCCGGGCCGGGGCGGCGGACCGCGCGAGCCTTGTGCTCGCCAACCGGCTCGTCGGCAATCCGCCGGGGGCCGCCGCCCTGGAGGTGACGCTGGGCGGGCTTCGGCTGCGCGCGCACGGCCGCCTGACGATGGCGCTCGCCGGGGCGACCGCGCCGATGGATATCCGGGCGCGCGACGGGTCGGGCATCGAGGCGCCGCGCAGCCGCGCGATCGCGCTGGAGGACGGCGATACGATCTCGATCGGCGCACCCGATGCGGGCCTGCGCACCTACCTTGCCCTGCGCGGCGGGTTCGACGCTCCCACCGCGCTCGGCAGCGCCTCGCGCGACACGCTGGCCGAGATCGGGCCGGAACCGCCGCGCGTGGGCGACAGGCTGGCGGCCGGCCGCCTGCGGCCGCTTGCGCCGGTCGCGCTGGACGATCCCCCGCCCTTCGCGCTGCCGCGCGCCGGCGAGTGCGTGACGCTCGACGTCGCGCTCGGGCCTCGCGCGGACTGGTTCACCTTACAGGCTTTGGAGCGCTTCCTCGCGCAGGAGTGGCTCGTCTCGATCCAGTCGAGCCGCGTCGGCCTGCGCCTCCAGGGCGCGTCGCTGGAGCGGCGGATCGCAGGCGAGCTGCCAAGCGAGGCGACGCTCCACGGCAGCGTACAGGTACCCCCGAGCGGCCTGCCCGTCCTGTTCCTCACCGACCACCCTCTCACCGGCGGATATCCCGTGATCGCGACGCTTCTTGACCACCATCTCGACCTCGCCGGCCAGATCCCGCCCGGCGCCCGCATCCGCTTTCGCGCGGCAAGGCCCTTCGCGCCGGTCCACATCACCGGAGACGACGCATGAGGCGGGTTCTGGTCGCCAATCGCGGCGAGATCGCCGTACGCGTCATCCGGGCCTGCCGCGACCACGGCCTCGGCTCGGTCGCCGTCTATGCCGACGACGACGCCGACGCGCCCTTCGTGCGCATGGCGGACGAGGCCCATGCGCTGCGCGGGGCGACGGCCGCCGAGACCTATCTCGACATGGACAAGCTCATCGAGGCCGCCCGCCGCTCGGGCGCCGACGCGTTGCATCCGGGCTACGGCTTCCTGTCGGAGCGCGCGGAGTTCGCCCGGCGCGTTCTTGCCGAGGGGCTGACCTGGATCGGACCGGACCCGGCCGTGATCGAGGCGCTGGGCGACAAGGTCGAGGCGCGGCGCATCGCGCGCCGCGTGGGCGCGCCGCTGGCGGAGGGCAGCGAGGGGCCGCTCGCCGGACCCTCGGAAGCGCTCGATTTCGCGCGGCGCTTCGGCCTGCCGGTCGCTATCAAGGCGGCCCATGGCGGCGGCGGGCGCGGACTCAAGATCGCGCGCGAGTTCGGCGAGGTCGAGGACTTCTTCCGCTCGGCCGTGCGCGAGGCCGAGGGCGCCTTCGGGCGCGGCGAATGCTTCGTGGAACGCTTCATCGAGCGCCCGCGCCACGTGGAGGCGCAGATCCTGGCCGACCGGCACGGCCATGTCGTAGTGCTGGGCACGCGCGACTGCTCGCTCCAGCGCCGCAACCAGAAGCTCGTCGAGGAGGCGCCCGCGCCCTTCCTCGCGCCGGACCAGCGCGAGGCGATCGAGACGGCGGCCCGCCGCATCTGCCGCGAAGCCGGCTATGTCGGCGCGGGCACGGTCGAGTTCCTGGTCGGCGCAGACGGCACGATCTCGTTTCTCGAGGTGAACACGCGCCTCCAGGTCGAGCACCCCGTCACCGAGGAGACCGCGGGCATAGACCTCGTGGTGGAGCAGTTCCGCATCGCGGAAGGGAAGCCGCTCGCCTTGCGCGGGACGCCCGCGCCGCGCGGCCACGCCATCGAGTTCCGCATCAACGCCGAGGACCCGGGGCGCGGCTTCCTGCCGGCGGCGGGCCTGATCGAGCGCTTTACCGCCCCCTTCGGTCCCGGCATCCGCCTCGACAGCGGCGTCGAGAGCGGGTCGCGCGTCTCGGCCCGGTTCGACTCGCTTCTCGCCAAGCTCGTCGTCACCGGCGCGACACGGGCCGAGGCGCTCGCGCGCGCCCGGCGGGCGCTCGCAGAGTTCGCGGTCGAGGGTGTGCCGACGGTCCTCCCCTTCCACCGCGCCGTCGTCGACCATCCGGATTTCGCGAGCGAGCGCTTCGCCGTCCACACGCGTTGGATCGAGAGCGAGTTCGCCGCCGACCTCGAGCCCGGCGCCCGGCCCCCAGCGCTTGCCACCGCGCTCCTGCGCGCGCCGGTCGAGATCGACGGGCGGATGGTTGAGATCGGCCTGCCACGCGCCTTCCTGCGCCTCTTGGGTTCGGGCACTTTTGGCACGACACCGCTCGTCGCAGAACCGGAGCCGGGCGATCCGACAGAGGTCCGCGCGCCGCTGCCCGGAACGCTCGCGCAATGGCGTGTCGCGGACGGCACGCGTGCCGGGATGGGCGACACGCTCGCCGTGATCGACGCGATGAAGATGGAGACGCCGGTCGCGGCCCCCCTCGCGGGCACGCTGCGCCGGCTCGTGGCGGAAGGGGCGAGCATTGCGGCGGGCGAGGTGATCGCGCGCCTGGAGCCGGATGCATCGTGACCGTGATCGGAGACAGGCGCTTCGAGCGCACGCTCGATCGTCTCGTGCGAGAGGCGGTGCCGGGCACGAGCTTTGAGGCCTGGACCTTCGACGACCGCGAAAGCCGGCTTCGCGCGGAGCGGATACTGGCCGCGCGCGGCGTCTCGGCGCGTATCCGCTCGGCCTACAAGCCGCTTGTCCACGCCTTTCGCGAGGAGATCGACCTCGCGGGCGTCCGGCGGATCGAGCTCGGCTACCCCGTCCGCCCCGAGGCACCGTCGAACCGCTTCCGCCTGGAAGCCTATCCGCTAGCGGCCCTTGTCGGCGACCGGCCGCTCGACATGAACCCGCACGAGGAGGGAACCCTCACGTATCGGCTGCGCCTGCACCGGGTGGACGGGATCGAGGAGCGCGAGGTCTTCGCGCCGAACCGCCTCCACCGGGACGAGGGCGGCGCGCTCCACCTGTCGCCGACCGGCTGGCTGCGCCCGGCCGGCGAGATCGAGGGCGCGCGGATCGCGACGGACTACGAGGCGATCTTCGAGGCGGCGCTGCGCCTCGTGGCGGACCATTCCTTCGCCGGCCCCGAGCCCTTCTTCGAGGAACTCGGCATCCTCGTGACCCTACCGGCCGCCGACGAGCCGCTCGGGGTCGCCCACGAGGCGTCGAGCCTGCGCGAGGCGCTGCACGAGGACCTTTACTTCTCGCTCCTCGCGCATTTCGGCCGGCGTACCGGCCGCCCGGTCGGCGACCGCCGGCTGCGTCCCGGCCAGATCGTGCCCGAGGTGGCGATGGGGCCCGACATCACCCTGCGCATCGAGTTTCGCCCCTTCGCGCCGACGCTGCCCGCCCCCGCCGAAGAGGAGTCCGTCGAGACGGCGCGCGAGCCGCTGTCGCCCGAGATTGTTGCGCGGTCGCTGGAGCGGATCGGCGGCGAGCGGATGCTCGCGCTCAGCCGCGCGGGCCGCCCGGTCGAGGCCCGCTACCACCGTGGCTCGGACGCGGCGGTCCTGATCAGCGGCGGCCAGCACGCCAACGAGACCACCGGCACGATCGGGGCGCTTCGCGCCGCCCGGCGGCTCGCGGCCCGTCCCGGCGCCCATTTCACGGTGTCGCCGCTGGAAAACCCGGACGGCACGGAGGTCCACCGCCGGCTGCGCGCTCTCGACCCAGCCCACATGCACCACGCCGCGCGTTACACGGGCTTCGGCGACGATCTCGAACACCGGGAGCCGAACGAGGGCGACGGCGAGGAAACAGTCCGCCGGATGGCCGTGGAGGGGAGCGGCGCGCGCCTTCACCTCAACCTTCACGGCTATCCCGCGCACGAGTGGACGCGCCCCCTGTCGGGCTACGTTCCCGCCGGCTTCGCGCAGTGGACCCTGCCCAAGGGCTTCTTCCTGATCGCGCGCCACCATCCCGGCTGGGAGCGGGAGACAGAGCAGCTTCTCGACCGCGTCACGCGGCATCTCGCCACGATGCCGGCGCTGGTCGCCGAGAACCGGCGGCAGATCGCGCTTTACGAACGCCACGCCGGCGAGACCGGGTTCAACTATCGCAACGGCTGGCCCTGCCTCGTCTCGGCCGAAGCGCGCGCCGGCCTTCCCGTGACGCTCGTCACCGAATATCCCGACGAAACCATCGGGGGTACGGCCTTCGAGGCGGGTCACGCGGCGCAGATGGAGGCGGTGCTGGCGGCCTACGAGGCGTGGCAGGAGATCATGGCTCTCGCCTGACCCTGGCGCCTGCGGCGCTCAGTCCGCCTGACGATCCGCCCTTGGCGAGAGCCTGGACCGCTTCTAGTTTGGAGCGCGTCCAGATCAGGGGGTTCCGATGAGCATCACGATCAACGGCCAGAGAGTGGAGGCGCCCGGCGATCCGCGCGTCTCGCTTCTCGATCTACTGCGCGACCGGCTCGGGCTGCCCGGAACCAAGAAGGGCTGCAACCAGGGTGCCTGCGGCGCCTGCACGGTTTTGGTGGATGGCGAGCGCATCATCTCCTGCCTGGCGCTGGCGGTGCAGTTCGAGGGGCGCGAGATCACCACGATCGAGGGACTGGCGGGCGCGGACGGCCTTCACCCGCTCCAGCGCGCCTTCGTGGAGCACGACGGCTTCCAGTGCGGCTACTGCACGCCGGGGCAGATCGTCTCGGCCGTCGCCATGGCGGGCGAGGCGGCGCGCGGCCTGCCGAGCGCGGTCACGTCCGACATCGCGGCCGCCGCCATCCCCCTCACCCGCGAGGAGATCGCCGAGCGCATGAGCGGCAATCTCTGCCGCTGCGGCGCCTATAACGGCATCGTCGAGGCCGTGGCCGAGACCTTCGCCGCGCAAAAGCGCGAAGAGGTGGCGGCATGACCCCGTTCGAATTCCAGCGCGCCGCGGATGCGCAGGGCGCGATCGCGGCGGCGGCCGCCGCCGGCGCGAAGTATCTGGGCGGGGGCACCAACCTCCTGGACCTGATGCGCGAGGGTATCGAGCACCCCGCGCGCCTCGTCGACGTGACCGGCCTTCAGGGCGACATCCGGGAAACGGAGGGCGGCGGGCTCCTCGTCGGGGCCGCCGTGCGCAACACCGCGCTCGCCGAGCATCGCGCGGTGCGCGAGCGCTATCCCGCGCTCGCCCGCGCCGTCCTGTCGGGCGCGAGCGGCCAGATCCGCAACATGGCGACCGTGGGCGGTAACGTCCTCCAGCGCACGCGCTGCACCTATTTCTACGACGGCGCGGCGCGCTGCAACAAGCGCGAGCCGGGCGCGGGCTGCGACGCGCGGGAGGGCTTCAACCGCATCCACGCGATCCTCGGCGCCTCCGAGGCGTGCGTCGCGACCCACCCGTCCGACATGTGCGTGGCGCTGGTCGCGCTCGACGCCGTGCTGCACCTCGCGGGACCGGACGGGGCGCGCACCCTGCCGCTGGAGCGGTTCCACCGCCTGCCGGGCGAGCGGCCGGACCAGGAAACGGAACTCAAGGCCGGCGAGCTAATCGCCGCGGTCGAGCTGCCCGCCCTCGCCTTCTCCGCCCGCTCGACCTATCGCAAGGTGCGCGACCGCGCGTCCTACGCCTTTGCGCTGGTCTCGGTCGCCGCCGCGCTCGACCTCGGGCCGGACGGGCGGGTGCGCGACCTGCGCCTGGCGCTCGGCGGCGTCGCCCACAAGCCCTGGCGGGCGCGGCGCGCGGAGGACGCGCTGCGCGGCGAGCGGCTCGACGCGGACGCCCTGCGGCGGGCGGCCGATGCCGAACTCGCCGACGCAAAGCCCCTTCGCGACAACGGCTTCAAGATCGAGCTCGCGCGCCGCACCCTGGCCGCGACGCTTCTGGGACTTTCGGGAGACCGGGCATGAGCAGCCTCATCGAGAGCGCCAAGGGCGCCGTGCAGGCCGTCGCCAAGAAGGCGATCGAGATGGCCCCGGACAGCTGGGTGCCGGGCGGCGTACCCGACCCGCTGATGCGCGAGAAGCACGGGCTGATCGGCGCGCCGGTCTCGCGCCTCGACGGTCCCCAGAAGGTGCGCGGCGCGGCGCGCTTCGCCGCAGAGGTCCCGGCCGAGCGCCTGGCCTATGCGGCGCTCGTCTACGCCGCCGTTCCCAAGGGCCGCATCACAGCGCTCGACACGGCCGAGGCCGAAAAGGCGCCCGGCGTCGTCCTCGTGATGACCCATCGCAACGCCCCGCGCCTGAAGCCGATGCCGGTCTTCGGATCCGGCCAGAAGGCGAACGGCGGCAACAACCTGCCGATCCTGCAGGACGACAGCATCCACTGGAACGGGCAACCGATCGCCCTCGTCCTGGCCGAGACGCAGGAGGAGGCCGACCACGGCGCCGCGCTGATCCGCGTCCGTTACGAGACCGAGCCCGCGCTCACCGCGTTCGAGGAGGCGAAGGGGCGCGGCACGGAGCCCGGCCGGTTCATGGGCCAGCCGATGCGCGTCGAGGTGGGCGACGCCGAGGCGATGCTGGCCAAGGCGCCGCACAAGGTCGACGCGCGCTACACGACGCCGCGCCACTCGCACAACCCGATCGAGCTTCATGCCGCGACCGTCCATTGGGACGGCGACGCCCTGCGCGTCCACGACGCCACCCAGGCCGTCTCGCATACCGCCTGGTCGCTGGCGCAGATCTTCGGGATCGACGAGGCGCAGGTCCACGTCACCTCGCCGTTCGTGGGCGGCGGCTTCGGCTCCAAGACGCTCTGGGAGCATCAGGCGCTGGCGGCGGCGGCCTCGAAGATGGCGGGGCGGCCCGTTCGTATCGTCCTGTCGCGCGAGGGTGTCTATCGCATCGTGGGCGGACGCACCTTGACCGAGCAGCGCGTCGCGATCGGCGCGCAGGGCGACGGCGGCTTCGACGCCATCATCCACACCGGCACGGTCGCGACCACCCCGCACAACGGCATGCCCGAGCCCTTCATCCTGGCGACGCGCGGCGCGTTCGCGGCGAAGAGCTTCCTGCTCGATGTCGAGACCGTGCGCCTCGACATGGTGGCCAACACGTTCATGCGCGCGCCCGGCGAGGCGGTCGGCACGTTCGCGCTGGAGTCGGCGGTGGACGAGTTGGCGCATGAGCTGGGAATCGACCCGATCGAGCTGCGCGTGCGCAACGAGCCGGAGCGCGATCCACTCGAGGGCACGCCCTTCTCCTCGCGCCATATCGTGGAAGCCTACCGCGCGGGCGCCGAGCGCTTCGGCTGGAGTCGGCGGGAGGCGCCGGGCCGACGCCGCGAGGGCGAATGGCTTGTGGGGCTCGGCTGCGCCACCGCGACCTATCCCTACTACCGCATGCCGGGCGGGGCCGCGCGCATCACGCTGCGCCGCGACGGCACGGCCCATGTCGCGATCGCCGCGCACGAGATGGGCATGGGAACGGCGACGGTGCAGACCCAGGTCGCGGCCGAGCGCCTCGGCCTGCCGATGGAAAGCGTCGGCTTCGCCTATGGCGACTCGACCCTGCCGGGCGTGGTGCTGGCGGGCGGCTCGCAGCAGACCGCCGCGATCGGCGCGGCCGTGATCGCCGCCCACCGCAAGCTCGTGGCCGAACTCCTGAAGCTCGCCGGCAACGACACGCCGCTCGCCGGCTTGACCCCCGAGGAGGTCGGCGGCCTCGATGGGGGCCTCGCCAAGCTCGACGAGCCGGAGCGCTTCGAAAGCTACGCCTCGATCCTGTCGCGCGCCGGGCAGGACGAGGTCAGCGCCGAGGCCGACGGCTCGATGCCGCTCGAGACGCAGCACTGGTCGATGCACTCCTACGGCGCCCTGTTCGCCGAGGCGCGCGTCAACGCGGTGACCGGCGAGGTGCGCGTCTCGCGCGTCCTCGGCTCCTACGACTGCGGGCGCATCCTGAACGCCAAGACCGCCGCCAGCCAGTTCCGGGGCGGCATCATCATGGGCCTTGGCCTCGCGCTCATGGAGGAAACGCAGTTCGACGAGCGCACAGGCCGCATCATGAACCCGAGCTTGGCCGAGTACCATGTGCCGGTGCATCTCGACGTGCCGCCGATCGAGGTGATCTGGACCGACATTCCCGACCCGCATACGCCCATGGGCGCGCATGGCGTCGGCGAGATCGGCATCACGGGCGTGGCGGCGGCGGTGGCCAACGCCGTGTTCAACGCGACCGGCAAGCGCGTGCGCGACCTGCCGATCACGCTCGACAAGCTGCTGTAGCCCGGGACGTCGGGGCGCCAGACGCCTCGACTTCCCGGCCCAGCGCCCGACATGACGGCTCCACACCCCATTCGGAGCCGATGACGTGAGCGAGCAGACCCATATCAAGCTGAACGACGGACGCACGATCCCGCAGGTGGGTCTCGGCGTCTTCAAGGTGCCCGACGAGGACGCAGCCAGCGCCGTGCGCACGGCGCTGGCTGCGGGCTACCGCCACGTCGACACGGCGGCCGTCTACAAGAACGAGCGCGGCGTCGGCGAGGGCCTGCGCGCGGCCGGCCTGCCTCGCGACGACGTCTTCGTCACCACCAAGCTCTGGAACGAGAGCCAAGGCTTCGACGCGACGCTCCATGCCTTCGACGAAAGCCTGGAGAAGCTCGGGCTGGACGCGGTCGACCTCTACCTCATCCACTGGCCCTCGCCCGCGCGCGGCCTCTTCGTGGACACGTGGAAGGCGTTCCGGCGCCTTCACGAAGAGGGTCGCGCCAGATCGATCGGCGTGTCCAACTTCACGGCCGAGCACATCGACCAGATCGTCGCCGAGACCGGCATCACGCCGGTTCTGAACCAGATCGAACTCCACCCGCGCTTCCAGCAGCGGCCTTTGCGCGAGGCGATGGAGACGCGCGGCGTCGTGACGGAGTCCTGGAGCCCGCTCGGCCAGGGCGGCGACATGCTGAAGGACCCGGTGCTGGCGCGCATCGCCGAGAAGCACGGCAAGACGGCGGCGCAGGTCGTGATCCGCTGGCACGTCGACAACAGGCTGGTGGTGATCCCGAAGTCGGTGACGCCGAGCCGTATCGCGGAGAACATCGCGGTCTTCGACTTCCGCCTGGACGACGAGGATCTGGCGGCGATCGCCGGGCTCGACGCCGCGGACGGCCGCATCGGCCCCGACCCGATGACCGCGAAGTTCTGAAGAACGGGAGTGGGGGCTCGCCCGGCCCCTACTCCGCCGCGTCCATGAAGCCGCCGGTCTGGCGCTGCCAGAGGCGGGCGTAGAGCCCGCCGCGCCCGACGAGCTCGGCATGGGTTCCGGTCTCGACGATGCGGCCCCGGTCCATCACCACGAGCCGGTCGAGCCGGGCGATCGTGGACAGGCGGTGCGCGATGGCGATCACCGTCTTGCCCTCCATCAGCTCGGTCAGGCTCTCCTGGATCGCGGCTTCGGCTTCCGAATCCAGAGCCGAGGTCGCCTCGTCGAGGATCAGGATCGGCGCGTCCTTGAGAAGGACGCGAGCGATCGCGATGCGCTGGCGCTGGCCGCCCGACAGCTTCACACCGCGCTCGCCGGCATGGGCGTCGAACCCCTTGCGCCCGCGATAGTCCACCAGCGTGTCGACGAAGCCGTCGGCGCGGGCGCGCCGCACAGCCGCCATCATCTCCTCGTCGGTGGCGAGCGGGCGGCCGTATTTCAGGTTGTCGCGGATCGAGCGGTGGAGAAGCGAGGTGTCCTGCGTGACGACGCCGACCGCCGCGCGAAGCGAGTCCTGCGTGACCCCGGCGATGTCCTGCCCGTCGACCGTGATGCGCCCGCCCTCCAGGTCGTAGAGGCGCAGGAAGGTCGAGACCAGCGTCGACTTGCCCGCGCCCGACGGCCCGACGAGGCCGATCTTCTCGCCCGGCCGGATCGTGAGGTTGAGGTGGTCGAGCGCGCCCCCGCGCTTGCCGTAGTGGAACGACACGTCCTCGAAGCGGATCTCGCCGCCCGACACCACGAGGGCCGGCGCCGCCTCGCGGTCGAGGATCGTGTGGCCGACCGCGATCGTCGTGATGCCGTCCTGCACGGTACCCACGTTGTCGAAGATCGCGGTGAGCTCCCACATGATCCAGCCGCTCATGTTGATGATGCGCACCACGAGACCGCTGGCGAGCGCAATCGCGCCGACGCTGACCTGGCCGTGGCTCCAGAGCCAGACGGCGAGCGCGCCGGTGGCGAGGATCAGAGCTGAGTTGGCGAAGCTGATCAGGAGCGACATGCCGCTGATGAAGCGCTGCTGGGTGTAGAACTTCGCGGTGTGGTCGGTCAGCGCATGGCGGGCGTAGTCGTCCTCGCGCTCGGCATGGGCGAAGAGCTTCACCGTCTGCATGTTGGTGTAGCTGTCGGTGACGCGGCCCGTCAGGGTCGAGCGCGCCTCGCTCATGACCTGCGCCGCGCGCGCCACGCGCGGGATGTAGTGGCGCATCACGAGGACATAGGCGGCGAGCCAGACAGCCAGCGGCAGGGTCAGGCGCCAGTCGGCCTCGAGAAACAGGAACAGCGCGCTGACGACGTAGACGACGACGAACCAGAGCGCGTCGATCACCTTCACCGCCGAGTCGCGCAGGGCCGGCCCGGTCTGGATGACCTTGGCCGCGACGCGGCCCGCAAAATCGTTGTTGAAGAACGAGATCGACTGGCGCAGCACGTGCCGGTGGTTCTGCCACCGGATCATGTTGGTGACGCCCGGCGCGATGGTCTGGTTCTTGACGAGGTCGTGCGCGGCGTTGAGGAGCGGGCGCGCCACCCCGATCACGAAGCCCATCCAGAGGAACGTGCCGCCGTGCTCGGCCCAGAGGCGGTCGGGCGTGGTGGAGCTCAGGATGTCGACGATCGCGCCGATATAGCGGAAGATCGCGACCTCGATGATCGCGACCAGAAGGCTGAACACCGCGAGCGCGGCGAAGCTTGGCCAGACCTGCCGCAGGTGGTGCCAGAAGAACGCGCCGAGGCCGCGCGGCGGCTCCCGCATCGGGTAGGACCGGAACGGGTCGATGAAGGATTCGAAGAAGCGGAACATGGCGGGAACCCGGCGGCGGGGCCGGACTGAAAAGGCCCGACCATAAGGTTCAGATAATATTCTCGCGACCTAGAAGCGGAGTGCGGCGGGAACGGGGCTGCGC
>NZ_BBWK01000052.1 GCF_001463765.1 Aureimonas sp. AU4
ACGGGGCTGCGCGCCCCCGCCGCGAAGAAAAACCGAAGTTTCCGGCCGGGCCGCGGTCAGTAGATTGCGGTCACCGGCTCGGCGCCGTCCCGCACGAAGCCGCGATACATGCCTTCCGAGTTGAAGGGCAGCGCGACGTTGCCATGGCGGTCGACCGCGATCAGGCCGCCCGAGCCGTCGTTGGGCGCGAGCACGCGCTGGACGACGTGTTCCGACGCCGCCTCCAGGCTCTCGCCGAGATAGCGCATGCGGGCCGAGATTTCCGCCGCCGCCTGAAAGCGGATGAAGACCTCGCCGTGGCCCGTGCCCGAGATGGCGCACAGGTCGTCGGCCAGCGTTCCCGCGCCGATCACCGGCGTGTCGCCGACGCGGCCCGGCGCCTTGCCGGTCATGCCGCCGGTGGACGTGGCGGCCGCAAGGTGCCCGTTGCGGTCGCAGGCGACGGCGCCCACCGTCCCGTGCCGCACCGCCGGGTCGGCCGAGGTCTCGCCCTTTTGGGCCAGCGCCAGCATCTCCTGAAGTGCGTCCCAGCGCTTCTGCGTGAAGAAATAGCTCGCCTCCTCGAAGGCGAGGCCCGCCTCGCGCGCGATGCGCTCGGCGCCCGCGCCGATCATCACGACATGGGAGCTGCGCTCCATCACGGCGCGCGCGGCGAGCACCGGGTTGCGCGGCCCGAACAGCCCGGCCACCGCCCCGGCGCGCCGGTCCGCGCCGTTCATCACGGCGGCGTCCATCTCTTGGCGGCCGCCGCTCGTGAAGACCGCGCCGCGTCCGGCGTTGAAGAGGGGCTCGTCCTCCAGCGCGCAGACCGCGGCGGTCACGGCATCGAGCGCCGCGCCCCCGTCGCGCAGGACGGCGGTGCCAGCGTCGAGCGCGCGGCGAAGGCCCGCATGGGTGGCGGCCTCCAGCTCGGGCGTCAGCGCCGAGCGGCGGATCGTTCCGGCTCCGCCATGGACGGCAAGCGCGAAGGTCGTGGTCATCAGCGTTTCCTCGAGCAGGGGATCAGGCGCGGCCGCCGTCGACCGACAGGATCTGGCCCGTGATCCAGGCGGCCTCGGCGCTGAGCAGGAACAGGACGGCGGCCGAGATGTCCTCGGGCGTGCCGAGGCGGCGCATGTGCGTTCCCTCGATCACCTGCCTCTGGCGCTCGGGGCCGAAGGCCTCCCATTGCCGCTCGGTGGAGGGGTTGGACAGGACGAAGCCCGGCGCGACCGAGTTGACCGTGATGCCGGCGGGGCCGAGTTCCAGCGCCAGCTGGCGCGTCAGCCCGACCAGCGCGTGCTTGGCCGAGGCATAGGCCTGGATGCCGGTGAGGCTGGGCCGGAGGCCCGCGCCCGACGAGATGGTGACGATGCGCCCCGCCTGCGAGCGCTTGAGGTAGGGCGTGGCGGCCTGGGCGCACCAGAGCGCACCCATGAGGTTGGCGTCCATGATGGCGGCAAAGTCCGCCTCGCCCACCGCCTCCAGCGGCCGGCCCACTTGGCCGCGCACACCACCGGCCGCCGTCACCAGCCCGTCGAGACCGCCGAGCCGCGCGGCGGCGTCGGCCAGCGCCCGGTGCGCGTCCTCGCGCCGGCCGAGGTCGACGGATATGCGCGGCAGCGTTTCCTCGCTTCCCTCCAGGGCCCGGAGCCCGTCGGCGTCGATGTCGAGAGCCGCGACGCGTGCGCCGCTCGCCACGAGGTCCCGCACGATGGCGCGGCCGATGCCCTGCGAGGCGCCGGTGACCGCGAAGCGGCGGCCTTCCAGGGTCAGGCGCATGCGCTGAGCATCTCGTCGAGGGTTTCGAGCGACTGCTCGCGGCGTCCCGCTTCCAGATCGTGGACGAGCGCCACGAGGCGCGAGAGCGCGGGCGTCGCAACGCCGTGCTCGGCGCCGATCGCGGTGAGCGGCAGGACCTGTGCGTCGACCTCGGTGCGCCGCTTGCGCACGGCGAGATCGCGCCAGATGCCGGAATGGGTCTTGGCGGTGTGGCGGTTGTGCTCGGTCATGGCGGCGACGGAGCGGCGCGCCGCCTCGCTGCCGGGTCCGTTTGAGAACGCGGCCGGGTCGAAGCCGTTGAAGCCGAGCGGCTGGATATTCTGCGCGCGCGCCAGACTCATCACCTCGCGCCCCAGCGCGTCGTAGACCGGGAAGTAGCGCTCGCGGGCAAGCGCGTCGGCCATGGAGTCGTTGGTCAGCGCGGTCGCGAAGAGAAGCGCCCCGTAGCCGAGCTTGCCCCAGAGATAGCCCCAGATGTTGTCGGTCATCACCGCGTCGGGCTCGACGAGCCGGAAAAGCGCGTGCATCTCGGCCAGGCGCTCCGTCATGCGCCCGTCGAGCTCGCCCAGCGCCACCGCCGCGCGGTTGCCGTAGAGGATGCGGCCCGGCGCCTGCCAGTCGGCACCGAAGTTCACGAAGCAGCCCATCGTGCGCGACGCGCCGATCGTGTCGGCGATGACGCTCTCGTTGAGGCCGTTCTGCGCCGAGACGACGAAGCCGTCATCGGCCAGATGCGGCACGAGCATGCCGAGCGCGTTCGGCGTATGGTGGGCCTTCACGGCAAGGATGACGCGGCGGAACCGACCCTCGACGTCGGCCGGCAGCGCGGCGCGCACGCTCTGGCGGAACGCCTCGACCGGCCCCTCGATCAGGAGCCCGTCCCAGTTCATCGCCTCCACATGATCGGCCGCGACGTCCACCAGGAGGACGTCGTGGCCCGCGCGCTGGAAGTAGGCGCCGAGGACCCCTCCGATCGCGCCCGCGCCCCAGATCAGGATCGGGTCCGCGCTCACCGCCAGTCCCCTTCCAGAAGCGCGCGCGTCTCCTCGACGCCGACCTTCCACAGCGCCTCCATCTCGGCGTCGTCGCGCTGGTAGTAGCCGCCGTAGTTGCCGTCGCCCACCAGCTCGCGCACGGCTTCCGCCGAGCGGTCCTTGAGGCGGTCGAAGTCGGCCATGGGCTTCTGGTGGTTGGGAAGCGGGCGGCCGGGCAGGCGCGTCCAGGGGAAGTTCTCCATCCACGAGGCGTGGCTGGCCTTGGGGTCGATCTCCTGCACCTTGGCCCAGGCGCCGGGCGCGTTCCACCAGTTGTGGAAGCGCGCGCGCGCCCCCTCGCGCTCGTCCATCCACTCCATGGTGACCGGCTGGACCGGCGAGTTGCCGCCATGGCCGTTGACGATCAGAACACGGCGGAAGCCGGTGCGGTAGAGGCTGTCGAGAATATCGCGAACGACGTTCATGTAGGTGACGGTGCGCAGCGTCACGGTGCCGGGATAGGCGTTGAAATACGGCGTCAGGCCGTAGGCCAGCACGGGGAAGACCGGGACGCCCAGCGGCTCGGCGGCTTCCGCCGCCATGCGCTCGGCCAGGATCGAGTCGACCGAGAGGCTGAGGTAGGCGTGCTGCTCGGTCGAGCCGAGCGGCAGGACGCAGCGGTCGTCGCCCTTGAGGTACTCTTCAACCTCGAACCAGTTGCTGTCGGCTATCTTCACCGCTCGTATCCTTCGTAGGTGTTGGCGCCTCGCGCCGCGCCTCGACGGCGGGCAGGAGTTCGGCGCGGATGGCATGGGGGTCGGGTGTGTGGCGATACTCGATCGCGCCCTGGCCGGCGTGCAGGCGCTCGCGCAGCCGCTCGGCGCCGGTGGCGTAGATCAGGACGTCGCAGCGCGCCAGAACGGCGTCGACCTCGGGCGCGTCCCAAAGGCAGGCCTCGCTCGCCGACACATGCGGCGCGAAGCGCAGGATGCCGGCGCGCATCAGCGCCAGGAAGTCGGCGAAGTAGGAGACGATGGCGACGCGCGCCTCGGGCGCGATGCGGGCGAGCTCGATCCGGGTCTGCTCGGTCGGGATGAAGGTCATGCCGACCACGGGAACGGCGGGAAACAGGCGCTGCGCCTCGGCCTGGACGTTGCGCGGCGTCACCACGAGATCGATCCCCTCGGGAAGCGCCTCGCGCGTCTGGGCGAGCGTCGCGGCCACGACCTCGTCGCGCGCGGGCAGGTGCGAGCGCAGGATCGCGGCGTAGCTCTCGGTCGCCTCGGGAAAAATGCCGAGCATGAGGATGCGAAGGGATCGGCGGCGGCCGCGCGCGTTGGCGACGCGCATGGCGAGTTCGCGTCGGTCGAGGCCGATCGCTTCGGCCGCCTCCACGAGATCCTCGATCCGGGACTGAAGGAGGCGGTGGACGTCGAGCTCGCTCTCCGTCGGCGAGGCGCCGGGCGTGACGAAGCTGCCCGCCCCCACGCGCCCCTCGATGAGGCCCGAGGCCCGCAGCGCCGCATAGGCGTTCGACACGGTGACCGGCGAGACCTTGAGGTGAGCCGCGAGCGCGCGGACGGAGGGGAGCTGCGAGCCGGCGGGGATGAGGCCGGAGGCGATGCCGTATTCCAGCGCCCCGCGCAGTTGCACGGTGACGGGCACCGCCAGCGCGCGGTCGACCGCCGCCGCGATGCGCGCCATCACCTGGGCCTGTGGGTCCGCTTCGCTCATGACCGTATCAGTGCCCCATTACGGTTCGGCGTTCAAGCCACCCGAAAAGCCCATGATTTGTGCAGGTGCAGCATGAAATTGCATGCAATTTCGCCTTGACCGCCGCTTCGCTCTCTTTCTAGTGTTACAGAACACAATAACACTTGAGGGGGTTTCGACGCGATGACCAGTCAGTTCCTGAAGGCCACGATGACCGCGCTTGCGCTCGTCATGGCCGTGCCCGCCATGGCCGGCGCCCAGACCCTCACCATGGGCGTGCGCGCCGGGCCCGACTCGATCGACCCGCACTGGTCGACGCTCGGCAGCCAGGCCGAGACGCTGCGCCACGTCTTCGACACGCTGGTGGGCGTCGACAACAACCTCCAGCTCCAGCCCGCGATCGCGACCTCCTGGAAGCCCACCGGCGAGGACTCATGGGAGTTCAAGATCCGCGAGGGCGTCAAGTTTCACAACGGCGAGCCGCTGACGGCCGAGGACGTGAAGTTCTCGATCGAGCGCATCCCGAGGGTCACCGGCCCCATGTCGACGACCATCTACACCAAGCGCGTGAAGTCGGTGGAGGTCGTCGACCCCTATACGCTGCGCGTCGTCACCAACGGCACGGCGCCCTCGCTGCCCAACGACTTCATCCGCCTCTTCATCGTCCCGAAGTCCACCGGCGAGGCGAAGAACGACGAGTTCAACTCCGGCGCCAAGGCGATCGGAACGGGCCCCTACAAGTTCGTGTCCTGGACGCCCAAGGGCGACTTCGTGGCCGAGCGCAACGAGGACTACTGGGGCGAGAAGCCCCACTGGCAGCGCGTCGTGCGCCGCGAGATCCCCGATGACGCGGCGCGCGTGGCGGCGCTGCGCTCAGGGGGCGTCGACCTCATCAACTACGTGCCGGCGAGCGACTACCAGTCGATCAAGGCCGACGGCAGCCTCCAGACCTTCATCTCGGACTCGCTCTACATCCTGAACGTCCAGCCGGTTCAGGGTGCGACCCTGCCCCAGAAGGTGAAGGTCGACGGCAAGCCGATCGACGCCAACCCCTTCGCCGACCTCAAGGTGCGCACCGCGCTCGACAAGGCGATCGACCGCAAGACGCTGGTGCGCGTCGTGCTGGAGGGCCTCGGCAAGCCCGCCAACCAGCTCATGCCGGAAGGCTTCTTCGGCTACTCGGCCGAGCTGCCGGAGCCCCAGTACGACCTCAAGGGCGCCAAGGCGCTGCTGGCCGAGGCCGGCTACCCCAACGGCTTCGAGTTCGACTTCACCTGCACCAACAACCGGGTGCCGGGCGACGCGGTGGTCTGCGAGGCGCTGGCCCAGATGTGGTCGCGCGCCGGCCTCAAGGTGAACGCCAACGCGCTCAACGGCACGGTCTTCTTCCCCGCCTCGCAGCGCGGCGACTACTCGGTCCAGATGTCGGCCTGGGGCACGATCACGGGCGAGGCGTCCTACACCTACGGCTCGATGGTCCACACCGCCGACAAGGAGCTGGGCCTCGGCGCGTTCAACCGCACGGGCTACTCCAACAAGCAGTTCGACACGCTCTTCGAGGAAGGCCAGCGCACGCTGGACGACGAGAAGCGCCGCTCGATCTTCGAGCAGACCTCCAAGATCGCCATGGAGGACCGCGCGCTGATCCCGACGGTGATCCTGCAGACGGTCTGGGCCGCCAAGGCCAACACGGTCGACTTCCAGCCGCGCGTCGACCAGGAAACGCTGGCCTACCTGATCAAGCCCGCGAAGTAGCACCCGGCCTTCCCGGCGCCGCACCCCACGCGGCGCCGGGCTCCCCCTCCCCCGACAGAAAGTCCGCGATGGCCGGCTTCGTCCTCCAGCGCCTCGCCCAGGCCGTGATCGTCGTCTTCGCCATGTCGATCATCGTGTTCGTGGGCGTCTACGCCATCGGCAATCCGATCGACGTGCTGATCGATCCGGGCGCCGACCAGGCGACCCGCGCGGCGCTGATCGCGCAATACGGCCTCGATCAGCCGCTCTGGCGCCAGTACGCGAACTTCCTCGGCGGCGTCGCCACCGGCGACCTCGGCCGCAGCCTCATCTACAACGTGCCGGTTGTGGAGCTCATCTTCTCGCGCCTGCCCGCGACGCTGGAGCTCGTCCTCGTCTCGGTGGCCATCGCGACCGGCCTCGGCGTGCCGCTCGGCCTCTATGCCGGCTATCGGCCCGACGCCGCGCCCGCCAAGGCGATCATGGCCTTCTCGGTGCTCGGCTTCTCCGTGCCGACCTTCTGGATCGGCATGCTCCTCATCATGACGTTTGCGGTCGAGCTCGGCGTCCTGCCGTCGGGCGGACGCGGCGCGGTCGGCTCGTTCCTCGGCATCCCCACCTCGCTCGTCACAGCGGACGGCTGGAGCCACGTGATCCTGCCGGCGATCAACCTGTCGCTCTTCAACATGGGCCTGATGATCCGCCTGACGCGCGCCGGCATGGTGGAGGCGATGGGCGCCGACTACGTACGCTTCGCCCGCGCGCAGGGACTGTCGGAGGGGCGCATCGTGCGCTCGCACGTCCTCAAGAACATCTCGATTCCGCTGGTCACCGTGTTCGGCCTCGAGCTCGGCTCGACGCTTGCCTTCGCGGTGGTCACGGAAAGCGTCTTCAACTGGCCGGGCGTCGGCAAGCTGATCATCGACTCCATCCTCCAGCTCGATCGCCCCGTGATGGTCGCCTATCTCGTTCTCGTCGTGATCCTCTTCGTTCTCATCAACTTCACCGTCGACCTCGTCTACGCGCGGCTCGACCCGCGCGTGCGGCTGGGCGGGGGAGCGGGCGAATGAGCGTCGCCGCCATCGCCCCGCCCGCCGAAAGCCGGGCGTTGCGCCTTCGCCAGATCTGGAGCGACTACCGCCGCTCGCCGGTGGCGGTGCTGGCGCTTCTCGTGATCGCGGCGCTGCTCGTCGCCGCCTTCGGCGCGCCCTGGCTGACGCCGCAGGACCCCTACGACATGGCCGCGCTCGACTGGGCGGACGCCTTCCTGCCGCCGGGAGAGGTGGGCTCGGGCGGATACGTGCACTGGCTCGGCACCGACAATGTCGGGCGCGACATGCTGTCGGCCATCCTCTACGGGCTGCGCACGAGCTTCGTGATCGGCCTGTCGGCCAATCTCCTGGCGCTGGCCGCCGGCGTCGTGGTGGGCCTCAGCGCCGCCTATTTCGGCGGCCGGCTGGAGGCGCTCTTGATGCGCGTCGTGGACCTCCAGCTCTCCATGCCCGCGATCCTCCTGGCCCTGGTGCTCGTCGCCGTGCTCGGACAGGGCCTTTCGCAGATCATCGTCGCGCTGGTGATCGCACAATACGCCTATTTCGCCCGCACCACGCACGGGGCGGCCACCGCCGAGCGGCGCAAGGACTATATCGAGGCCGCGCGTTCGACGCCGCTTCCGACGAGCCGCGTCCTCTTCCGCCACCTCCTGCCCAACGTCCTGCCGCCGCTGATCGTGGTGGCGAGCGTGCAGGTGGCGAGCGCCATCGCGCTGGAGGCGACGCTCTCCTTCCTCGGCGTCGGCCTGCCCCTCACCGAACCCTCGCTCGGCTCGCTCATCTCCAATGGCTTCAAGTACATCCATTCCGACCGCCACTGGCTGTCGATCTATCCCGGCGTCGCGCTCATGATCGCGGTGGTCGCGATCAACCTCGTGGGCGACCGGGTGCGCCATCTCCTCGACCCGAGGCGTCGCCGATGAGCGCCGCCCTCGACGTCCAGGATCTCGTCACCCGCTTCGACACGCGCGCGGGGCCGCTGACGGCCGTGAACGGCGTCAGCTTCCGCGTCGAGCGCGGCCGCATCCTCGGCCTCGTGGGCGAGAGCGGGTCGGGCAAGAGCGTGACGGGCTTCTCGATCCTCGGCTTGGTGGACGAGCCGGGTGAGGTGGCCGGCGGCGAGGTGCGGGTCGAGGGCGTCGACATGCGCGCGCTCTCCAAGCCCGAGCAGCGCCGCATGCGCGGCAACCGCGTCGCCATGGTCTTCCAGGACCCGATGATGACGCTGAACCCGGTGCTCACCGTCGGCCAGCAGATGCGCATGGCGGTCCAGGCCCACGCGAAGGTGTCGAAGGCGGAGGCGCTGGAGCGCGCGCGCCGGGCGCTGGAGACGGTCGGCATCCCCTCGCCGGCGGAGCGCCTGCGCGCCTATCCCCATCAACTCTCGGGCGGCATGCGCCAGCGCGTGGCGATCGCGATCGCGCTTCTCCACAAGCCCGCCGTGATCATCGCCGACGAGCCGACCACGGCGCTCGACGTGTCGATCCAGGGCCAGATCCTCGCCGAGATCCGGCGCCTCGCCGACGAGACCGGCACGGCCGTCGTCTGGATCACGCATGATCTGGCCGTCGTCTCCAGCCTCGCAGACGACATCTGCGTCATGTATGCCGGCCGCATCGTGGAGCGAGGGCCCGCCGAGGTCGTGATCGCGACCCCGCGTCATCCCTACACGCGCGGCCTGATCGACTCGGTGCCGGGCGAGACGGAGCCCGGCGCCCGACTGCCTCAGATCCCGGGCTCGACGCCCTCGCTCGCCAACCTTCCGGAGGGCTGCCCCTTCCAGCCGCGCTGCGCGCGGCGCACGGACGCATGCCGCCTGGAGCCGCCGAGCCGCGACTTCGGCCCGCAGTCCGTCCTCTGCCACCACCCGCTGGAGGTCGCCGCATGAGCGCCGGCACGCTTCTCCAACTCACGGGCACGTCCAAGCGCTTCACGCGCCGTCCGGGTCTGGCCGAGCGCATCGCCGGGCGGCTCGGCGGCGGGGCCGCGCAAAACGTCACCGTGCGCGCCGTGAACGAGGTGGATCTCGACGTCGCCCGAGGCGAGGTGGTCGGCATCGTCGGCGAGTCGGGCTGCGGCAAGTCCACGCTCGGGCGCATGGTATCGGGCATCACGGTGCCGAGCGCGGGGCGCCTCGCCTTCGACGGCGCGCCGGTGGCGAGCGAGCGGCGCGGCCATGTAGTCAAGACCACGACGCGCGTCCAGATGATCCACCAGGATCCCTTCGCCTCGCTGAACCCGCGCCGCAAGGTGGGCGACACGATCGCCGAAGGCCCGCAGGTCCACGGTCTCGTGTCGCGGCGCGAGGTCGGTGCCTACGTGCGCGACCTCCTGCGGCAGGTGGGGCTGGGAGCCGACTATGCCGATCGCCTGCCGCACCAGTTCTCGGGCGGCCAGCGCCAGCGCGTCGCGATCGCTCGCGCGCTCGCCATGCGGCCCGACCTTCTCGTCCTGGACGAGCCGGTCGCCTCGCTCGACGTGTCGATCCAGGCGCAGGTGCTCAACCTCTTCCAGGACCTGCGCGCCTCGCTGGGCCTCACCGCCCTCTTCGTCAGCCACGATCTCGGCGTCGTGCGCCATGTCAGCGACCGCGTCGCGATCATGTATCTCGGGCGCATCGTGGAACTCGCCTCGGTCGAGGCGATCTACCGGCAGCCGCTCCATCCCTACACGGAGGCGCTCTTCGAGAGCGTGCCGCGCATCGGCGCGGGCCGCGCGCGCTTCCGGCCGATCCAGGGCGAAATCCCCTCGCCGATCGACCCGCCGGCCGGCTGCACCTTCCACCCGCGCTGCCCGCACGCGGGCCCGCGCTGCCGTGTGGAGGTGCCGCAGCTGAAGGAGGCGGCCGGCGGCCACAAGGCGGCCTGCCACCTGCACGACGGGGGAACCGGAGGAACGGCATGAGCGAGACGGCAAGCACGCTGGCGACCGAGGTCGCGGCGGTCAACGACATCCTGTGCGCGGTGGCGGTGCTCCAGTGGGACAACCGCACGGTGATGCCGGCGGGGGGCGCCGAGACACGCGGCCAGCAGATCGCGACGCTGAAGGGGCTGGCGCGCGAGCGCATCCTGTCGGGCGCCATGCGCCGCGCGGCCGAGCGGGCGTTTGCCGAGACCGAGGGGCGCGAGGAGCGCGACCTCGAGCGACGCGCGGCGAGCCAAGTCATGGCCGCGATCCGGCATCACGAGCGCCTCGACCCGCGCCTTCTCCAGCGCCAGGCCGAGCTCGGGCCGGTGGCGGGCGCGGCGTGGGCGCAGGCGCGCGCCGCCTCAGACTTCGCCGGCTTCCTGCCGTTTCTCGAGGAGAGCGTCGCGCTGGCACGCGAGAGCGCCGAGGCCATGGGCCATGACGGCCATCCCTACAGCGCCATGGTCGCGCTCTACGAGCCGGGCGAGACGGCGGACTCGATTAAGGCTTTCCTGGACGAGCTGCGCGCCGGCCTCCTGCCGATCCTCGACCGGGCGCGGGGCCGCCCGCGCGACGAGCTGGTCGACCGGCATTTTCCCGTGGAAGCGCAGCGCGCGGCCTGCCGCGAGCTGGCCGAGCTCGTCGGCTACGACTTCGGGCGCGGACGTCTCGACACGGCGGTGCATCCGTTCGAGATCTCGTTCACGCGCAACGACGTGCGCATCACGACGCGCTACCGCGAGGACTTCCTGCCGGGCGCGCTCTTCGGCACGCTGCACGAGGCGGGCCACGGGCTCTACGAACAGAACGTGGCGGAAGCCCTCACCCGCACCGTCTTCGCCACCGACCTGATCCTTCTCTACGCGGTCGGCGGCACGAGCTTCGGCGCGCACGAGTCCCAGTCGCGCCTGTGGGAGAACCATGTCGGGCGCTCGGACGCCTTCTGGCGCCTCAACTTCCCGCGTCTTCAGGGTCGTTTCCCCGACGTGCTCGACGACGTCACGCCCGAACGCTTCGCGCGCGCCGTGAACCATGTCGAGCCGGGCTTCATCCGGGTCGATGCGGACGAGCTCACCTACGACTTCCACATCATGCTGCGCGCCGAGATCGAGCGGCAGCTGATGGACGGCTCGCTCCGGCCCGCCGACCTGCCCGGCGCCTGGAACGAGGCGATGCGGCGCGACCTCGGCCTCACCGTTCCCGACGACCGCCGCGGCTGCCTGCAGGACGTCCACTGGTCGTCGGGCTATCTCGGCTCCTTCCCGACCTACACGGTCGGCAACGCCATGGCGGCGCAGCTCATGGAATCGCTCCATGCGGGCGATCCCGAGCTCGGCGAGCGCCTGGCGGCCGGCGACTACGCACGCCTGGCGGACCATCTGCGCGACGCCGTCTGGCGCCACGGTCGCTCGCGCTCGCGCGACGAGCTTCTCGTGGACGCCACCGGCTCGGCGCTGACGCCCGAGCCGTATCTTCGCTATCTTGCGGCGAAATTCGGCTGAGGGCGGCGACG
>NZ_BBWK01000053.1 GCF_001463765.1 Aureimonas sp. AU4
CCCTAGGGGCCGAAGCCTGGGCCGGCCAGCGCCGCGCCACGCCACTTCACACGTCAACCTTAATGGCGGCGAACGGATGGGACGGCCCCGTCTTCGTCTTGCAATCTCCTTATTCGAATCGCAATCGTCGCCTATGGGGTTTTACGGCAAATTTCATCAAAGACGGCTGATCCTCGCCGTGGCGCTGATCGCGGCGGGTGCGCCCGCGCTCGCGTTCGCCCAGCCGTCGGAGACGTCCGCGCCGGAGGCGTCGGCTCCTTCGGTGCAGCCGTCCAATGCGCCCTACATGCAACCGATGAGCCGGCTCGCCACGATCCTCGGCTCGATGCATTTCCTGCGGACGCTGTGCGGCGACGCGGACGCGCCGGTCTGGCGCCAGCGCATGACGGCCCTTCTGGATGCGCAGGCGCCCAACGAGGCGGACAGGCGCATTCTGGTCGCGAGTTTCAACCAGGGTTACCGCTCGTTTGCGGCGACCTATCGCAAGTGTACCCCATCGGCGACGGTCGCCGTGGAAAGGTATCGCCGCGAGGGGGCGAACCTTTCACGCGAGATCAGCGCAAGGTACGGGAATTAAAACTTCGTTAAGGCTCCCGGAACAGGCGGCTCATGCCGTCTTTCGGGCGAACGGCTAGAGGATGAGTTCGGTATGATCGATCTGCAGGGTTCCGAGCTGGACGAGATGATCGCGGCCGAGAAGAAGCAGGTCGCGACCGAGTACCATGCCGAGGCCTGGGCCGACGGCATCTCCGACGGCATCGAGACCGAGATCCTCGCCGAGACCGCGATCACCACGGCGATGACGGAACTTGTGCGCCGCCACGGCGAGACCGAGGTCCTGGAGCTTCTCGACGCGCTGCGCCGCAGGGTCGAGTATGGTGAGTTCCGCGCCGACCGCGCCCTTCAGTAGCAGGACCGTGGCGAACAGCTCCCGTTTCAGGCCGCACCTCGCCGCCGCCGCGATCCTCTGCCTCGCGCTGCCCGGCCCGGCCTTCGCCTTCTCGCAGATCCCGGACGATGCGAACCCCGCACCCGCGCGCGAGGGTATCGTCACCGTGCCCCTTCCCCCGGTTCCCGGCCAGCCGGCGCCCGTCGCGCCACAAGCCACCCAGCCCCCTCCTGCAGCCGCGCCGCAGCCTGCGGCACCGTCCCCCGTCGCGCCGGCCCCGGTCGCGCCCGCTCCCGGGAATGCCACGCCGGGCAACGAGCCCGACCCCGACGCCGACGATGCGGTGCCGGAAGCGCCCGTCGACGTACCGCCCGCCCGCATCCTCTACAACGAGGACGAGCTGCCGGTGCCCGTGCGCGATTTGCGCCGCAAGCTGATCGAAATCGCCAAGAGCGGCGACGTCGAGAAGCTGCGTCCCTACATCCAGACCGGCGCCGACCCGACGACCCTGTCGCTGGAAAACGACGGCACCGACCCGATCCAGATCCTGAAGGACGCTTCGGGCGACGGAAACGGCGTCGAGCTGCTGGCGATCCTTCTCGAGACGCTGGAAGCGGGCCACGTCCATGTCGAGGGCGACGGCGCGGACGAAATCTATGTCTGGCCCTACTTCACGCAGGTCGATCTGTCGAAGCTGACCAATCCGCAGCTGGTCGAGCTGTTCGAACTGGTGACGGCGGGCGACTACCAGCGGATGCTGGCCAACGGCTCCTACGACTTCTACCGGCTCGGCATCTCGCCGGAGGGCCGTTTCGAGTTCTTCGTCGCGGGCGACTGAGCGCCGCCCGCGAAGCCGGCGCCGTCAGTCGAAGCGCGCCGGCTCGCCCTGTGCCCGCTCGTCGAGCGCACCCTCCCACATGACACGGCGCCCGCGCACGATCGTGCCGACTGGCCAGCCGACGACCTCGCGCCCGTCATGCGGCGTCCACTGCGAGCGCGACGCGATCCACGCGTCCGTGATCGTCTCGCGACGCTTGAGGTCCACCACCGTCAGGTCGGCGTCGTAGCCGACCGCGATCCGTCCCTTGGCGCGCAGGCCGAAAAGGCGCTGAGGCCCGGCCGAGGTGAGATCCACGAAGCGTTCGATCGAGAGCCGACCCTTGGCGACATGATCCAGCATGACCGGCACGAGTGTCTGGACGCCCGTCATGCCGGAGGGCGAGGCGGGATAGGGCTTGCTCTTCTCCTCCAGCGTATGGGGCGCGTGGTCTGACCCGAGCACGTCGATGATGCCCTGCGCAACGCCGCGCCAGACGCCGTCGCGGTGGCGCGCCTCGCGCACCGGCGGGTTCATCTGCAGCTTGGTGCCGAGCCGCGCGTAGTCCTCGGCCGTGAGCGTCAGGTGGTGCGGCGTCGCCTCGCAGCTCGCGACCTCCTTGTGGCCGGCCAGCAACTCGATCTCCTCCGCGGTCGAGATGTGGAGGACGTGGATGCGCGCTCCGGTCTCGCGGGCGATGCCGACGAGGCGACGCGTGCAGTTCAGCGCGGCCTCGACGTCGCGCCAGACCGGATGCGAGGACGGATCGCCTTCGATCCTCTCCCCCAGCCGCTCGCGAAGGCGGAACTCGTCCTCCGAATGGAAGGCCGCACGGCGACGGGTGTTGCGAAGAATCGAGCGCACGCCCTCGTCGTCCTCGACCAGGAGCGACCCGGTGCTCGATCCCATGAAGACCTTGATGCCCGCCGCGCCCGGCAGGCGCTCCAGTTCGGCGACATCAGCCGCGTTCTCGCGCGTGCCGCCGACCCAGAAGGCGAAGTCGCAGTGCATCCTGTGGCGGCCGCGTGCGATCTTGTCGGCGAGCCGCGTCTCGTCGGTCGTCAGGGGATCGGTGTTGGGCATCTCGAAGACGCAGGTGACCCCGCCCATCACGGCGGCGAGCGATCCCGTCTCGAGATCCTCCTTGTGCGTCGGACCGGGCTCGCGGAAGTGGACCTGGCTGTCGATCACGCCCGGCAGGACGTGAAGGCCGGTGCAGTCGACCGTCTCGCCGCCCGCGCCCTGCGGGATCGAGCCGATCTCGGCAATGCGCCCGTCGCGGATGCCGATGTCGCGGATGCCGACGCCGTCCTGGTTCACCACCGTGCCGCCGCGCAGCACGCGCTCGAAGGATTGCGCCATATCGGCTCCCGAAGCTTGCTTCCTGTCTGTGATCCGGCAGATATCCGGCTCTGACCGGCGCGTCCATCGCAAGCCCTTCCGCGACCCGCGCCCTGCCCTGCCGGAACATGCCCATGACCGCCGTCCGACTTCCCGACCGCGCCACGCTTCTCGTCACCGGCGAGGAGGCCGAAGCCTTCCTGCAGAACCTCGTGACCGACGACGTCGAACAGATCGGCGCGGGCGAGGTGCGGCCCGGCGCGCTTCTCACGCCGCAGGGCAAGATCCTGTTCGACTTTCTGGTCGGACGGATCGACGGCGGGTTCCGGCTCGATGTCGCCACCTCCGCTCGGGCGGCGCTCCTGAAGCGGCTCCAGCTCTATCGCCTGCGGTCCAGGATCGGGCTGGCGGAGGGCGACGAGGCGGTGGGCGCCGTGTTCGACGACGCGGCGCCGGCTGGGGCGCTCGCCGACCGGCGCTTTCCGGACGGGGTGTTCCGCCTCTACGGCATGGCGGCGGAGGGTTTGCCGGAAGACGCGGGCGACTTCGCTCGACTGAGACTGTCGTTCGGCGTTGCCGAAGCCGAGCGCGACTTCCCGGCGAGCGACGTCTTTCCGCATGATGTTCTTCTTGACCAGAACGGCGGCGTTTCCTTCCGCAAGGGGTGCTATGTCGGGCAGGAGGTCGTGTCGCGCATGCAGCATCGCGGCACGGCGCGCCGACGGCTCATGGTCCTGCGCGCCGAGGGCCACCTGACGCCCGGATCGGTGCTTCTGGCAGGCTCGGGCACGCCGCCGCTCGGCGACGTGCTCTCGGCCTCGGGCGAGATCGGCATCGCGCTGGTGCGGCTCGACCGGCTGGCAGATGCCCTGGCCGCCGGCCGCGCCCTTTCGGCGGACGGTGTGCCGGTCGAGGCCGAGGTGCCGGCCTGGGCGGGCTACGCGCTGCCCGAGGCGAGCGGCGCGGCGGAAGGCTGACGCCGCAGTGCCCGCGCCCCGGCCGCCCAAGCCGCCGCGCGTCTGGCAGCGCATGCTGTCGGGGCGGCGGCTCGACCTCCTCGACCCCTCGCCGCTCGACATCGAGATCGCCGACATTGCGCACGGTCTCGCCCGCGTCGCGCGGTGGAACGGGCAGACGAAGGGCGACCATGCCTTCTCGGTCGCGCAGCACTCGCTGATCGTCGAGGAGATTGTCGCGCGCACCGATCCCGATCCGCGCTGGCGCCTCGCCGCCCTTCTGCACGACGGACCGGAATACGTGATCGGCGACATGATCTCGCCCTTCAAGAGCGTGCTCGGGCCGGACTACCGGGTGATCGAGGCGCGGCTCCAGGGCGCCATCCACCGCCGCTTCGGTCTGCCCGCCGCCATTCCCGCCCCGGTCGCCAAACGCATCAAGGACGCGGACCGGCTGTCGGCCCATTACGAGGCGAAGCTTCTCGCCGGCTTCACGGCGCTGGAGGCACGCGCCCTGTTCGGCTCGACGCGGCGTTCGGCGCTCGACGAGGCGCTCTTCGTCCCGCAACCGGCCCATCTCGTCGAACAGACCTTCGTCGAGCGCTTCCGCGAGATCGAGGCACTCGACATCGCAACCCAAAGGAACCGGTCCGCATGACCTATCTCGTCGTCTCGTCGCTCGCGGAACTGCCCGCGACCGTCGCCGCCCACGGCGCGCTCGACGTCGTGACCCTGATCAACGCCGACACGGTGGTGGAGCGGCCGAGCGGCATCGCGCCGGAGCGCCATCTCTTCCTCGGTATGAACGACATCGCCGCGCCCGCCGAGGGACTGACCCATCCGGGCGAAAACCACCTCGACGACCTCCTGCGCTTCGGCCTCGCCTGGGACCGGACCAAGCCGCTCGCGATCCACTGCTGGGCCGGCATCAGCCGGTCGACGGCGGCGGCCTATATCCTCGCCTGCGCGATCAATCCCGATCTCGACGAGGCGGCGCTCGCGTGGGAACTGCGCCGCCGCGCGCCATCGGCCACGCCCAATCCCCTGCTGGTCGAGATGGCCGATCGCCGCCTCGGGCGGGACGGGCGCATGGTGGAGGCGATCCGCTCCATCGGCCGCGGCGAGGACGCGTTTTCCGGCACGCCCTTCGTTCTGCCTCTCGAACTCTAGACCAGCGCTGGCTGCTGGCGCCGGAAGGCCGAGACGACGCCGGCGCGGGCGTCGGGCTCGGCGAGGTTGCGCGGCTCCCAGACGTGGCGCGCCAGGAAGTAGCCGGTCGTGCGGAACGCCTCGGCCAGATCGTCGGCATCGGGCAGCGCGTTGCGGCGGGCGCGCAGCAGGCCCGGATAGGGCAGGAGCCTGTCGGCAAAGGGCTCGCCCTTCTCGCGGCTGACCGCCCGGCCCGTGCGCGGGGAAACGAAGGCGAGATCGTCGTCGCTCCCGCCCGCCGCGCAGCTGTCGAGGTCGAGCCCGAAGCCGAGCTCTTCCAGAAGCGCCACCTCGAAGCGGAACAGGCCGATCGCTCCGAGCTGCGGCTCGTCGAGATGGGAGATCGTCTCGTCGAGCAGCGCGAAGAGGCGCGGGTTGTCGTCGCGCTCGGGCAGGAGACGGACATGGGCGGCCAGAAGCTGCACGGCCTGGAGCGCCATGGCGCTCTCCATCAGGAGGCCGGCGCGCAGCAGGAGCGGCTCGACCGTCATGAAGCCGAGATGCTCGTCGAGCCGGGCACGCCAGTTGACCTCGACGAGATTGCCCAGCTGGAGCACGGCGCGCAGGCGACGCGAGCGCCCGCCCCGCACGAGGCCGAGATGGCGGCCGTGCGAGGCCGTCATCAGCTCCAGGACGACGCTGGTTTCGCCCTGCTTGCGGACGCCCAGAACGATGCCGCGGTCGCGCCACTCCATGGAAGCGCTAGCGCCGCTCGATCGGGCTGGCGGGATCGCAGGCGGACATGGAACGGCGTTTCTCCCGTGGAAACACAGAGGTAAGCCCGCCGCCCCTCGGCTTCAACCGGTGCGCGCACGGGTCCCGCCCGCGCCGCCGCTCTGACATCAGGGCGTGTAGTCTAGACCCATCTCGCGATAGCGCTCCGGGTCGTCGCCCCAGTTCTCGCGCACCTTCACGAACAGGAAGAGGTGGACCTTGGTCTCGGCGGCTTCGGAGATCTCGCGACGCGCCGCCTGTCCGATCGCCTTCACGGTCTCGCCCTTGTGGCCGAGAACGATGGCCTTCTGCGAGTCTCGCTCGACGTAGATCGTCTGCTCGACGCGCACCGAGCCGTCGGGGCGCGCCTGCCACAGCTCGGTCTCGACGGTCGAGGCGTAAGGCAGCTCCTGATGGAGGCGCAGGAACAGCTTCTCGCGCGTGATCTCGGCCGCGAGCTGGCGCAGCGGCAGGTCCGTGATCTGGTCTTCCGGGTAGTACCAGGGGCCTTCCGGCAGGCGTTGGGCCAGGAAGGCCATGAGGTCGTCGCAGCCCGATCCGTCGAGCGCCGAGATCATGAAGACGCGCTCGAAATCGCCCTTGGCCGAGATTTCCTGCGTAAGGCCGAGCAGCCGGTCGCGGCGCATCCGGTCCACCTTGTTGAGGAGCAGGACCTTGGGCAGCTTC
The DNA here is from genome assembly GCF_001463765.1 of Aureimonas sp. AU4. Lineage (GTDB taxonomy): Bacteria > Pseudomonadota > Alphaproteobacteria > Rhizobiales > Rhizobiaceae > Aureimonas. The sequence continues at coordinate 6,614 of NZ_BBWK01000053.1, forward strand.
ACATCGCGAAGCCGCTCGAGAATCGTCTCGACCTCATCCGAGATGCCCCGGTCGGCATCGACGATCGGCAGCACGATGTCGGCGTCCTTCGCACCGCCCCACGCGGTCTTCACCATGGCGCGGTCGAGACGGCGCTTGGGCGCGAAGACGCCGGGCGTGTCGACGAAGACGATCTGCGTGCGGTCGCGGATCGCGATGCCGCGCACCAGCGCACGCGTCGTCTGCACCTTGTGGGTGACGATCGAGACCTTGGTGCCGACCAGCTGGTTGACCAGCGTCGACTTGCCGGCGTTCGGCGCGCCGATCAGCGCGACGAAGCCCGAGCGGGTCGGCGCGGCCTCTTCGGGAGCGGGAACGGTGGTGTCGTCGGTCTCTTGGGTCAATTCGGTTCTCTGATGGGGCCTTGCGGCACGGGTCTTGAAAGGGAGAATGGGGCCGCCGTGCCCGGCGGGCAAGCGGCTCGCGGCGTCAGGACGCTTCGTCCCAGACGCCTTCGCGACGCAGGATCGCCTCGGCGGCCTCCTGCTCGGCGATGCGCTTGGAACGACCCTGCCCCTCCTCGGGCTCGACGTCGGGTATCACGGCGCGCACGCGGAACACCGGCTCGTGGTCGGGGCCGAAGCGGTCGACCAGCTCGTAGCGCGGCGTCGAGCCGGCGCGCTTGTGCGCCCATTCCTGAAGCGCCGTCTTCGGGTCGCGCCGGGCGCTGGCCGACTGGTTCAGCCGGTCGCCCCAGACGCGCAAGACGAAGCGGCGTGCCGCCTCCAGCCCGTGGTCGAGATAGATGGCGGCGATCAGCGCCTCCACCACGTCGGCCCGGATGTTGCGGTTTCGGCTGGCTGCGGCGCGCTTCAGGTCCGCGCCGTGTCGGATGAAGGCAGGCAGGCCGAGCTCGTCCGCGATCTCGGCACAGGCTTCCGCGCTGACCAGCGAGTTGAGGCGCAGCGACAGGTCGCCCTCGTCGGCCTTCGGGTAGAGCTGGAACAGCTTCTCGGCGACCGAGAGTCCCAGCACGCGGTCGCCCAGGAACTCGAGGCGCTCATAGCTGGACGCGCCGCTGCCGGCGGCCTTGGCGAGACTGGAATGGGTCAGCGCGCGCTCGAGGCGCGCGCGGTCCTTGAAGCGGAGTCCCAGACGCTCTTCCAGCTCGTCGAGCGAGGGTCCCCTCACCCGAGCCATGTCAGGATGCGGCTGGGGCGCAGGTCGCTCGGCCAGCGCCAGATCTCGAGCGGCGAGGCGTCGTTCTCCATCGAGAAGAAGATCACCTGCGCCTTGCCCACGAAGTTCTCGAACGGCACGTAGCCGACGTCGAAGCGCGAATCGAGCGAGTTGTCGCGGTTGTCGCCCATCATGAAGTAGTGCCCCTCCGGCACCACGAACTCGCGCGTGTTGTCGCCGACCGAGTTCGTCTCCGCGTCGAGCGTGATGTAGGTCACGCCGTTGGGCAGCGTCTCGCGGAACTGGGGAACCGGCACGCCGGTCTCGGTGGTGAAGGTGCCGGCCGGCACCTTGGGCACCGCCTGCCCGTTGATGTAGAGGACGCCGTCACGCATCTGGATGCGGTCGCCCGGCAGGCCGACAAGGCGCTTGATGTAGTCCGTGTCGGTCTCGTTGGGCTTGCGGAAGACCACGACGTCGCCGCGCTCGGGCGCCGAGGCGAGGATGCGGCCCTCGAACAGGTCGGGCGAGAAGGGGATCGAGTATTTCGAGAAGCCGTAGCTCCACTTCGACACGAAGAGGTAGTCGCCGATCAGCAGCGTCGGCATCATGGAGCCCGACGGGATTGAGAAGGGCTGGAACAGGACCGTGCGGATCACCAGCGCCAGAAGCAGCGCCTGGATGATCACCTTGACGGTCTCGCCGAAACCGCCCTTCTCCTTCGCGATGGCCCGATCCGCCATGATACGTCGTCTTTCCTGCCCGCGGACGGGACTCATGGCCGTCGCTTCGAACGCTCCTAGTATCGGCTGGCGCGCGGCGGGGCAATCGTTACAAAACGGTTTACGTTTCCGCGCCGGGCAGCGCCTCGATGATGACGAAGGCCTGGGCGAGCGGATGATCGTCCGTGATGGTGAGGTGTATCTCCGCGCGGTGGCCCGGCGGCAGGATCCGGCGCAGGCGCTCGGCGGCCCCGCCGGTCAGTCGCATGGTCGGCTTGCCGCCCGGAAGGTTCACGACGCCCATGTCGCGCCAGTAGACGCCCTGCGCCAGACCCGTGCCGAGCGCCTTGGCGCAGGCCTCCTTGGCGGCGAAGCGCTTGGCGTAGGAGGCGGCGCGCTGCGCCCGGCGGTCGGACTTCACGCGCTCCACTTCGGTGAAGACGCGGTGCGTGAAGCGCTCGCCGTGCCGCTCCAGCGTGCGCTCGACCCGTCGGATGTCGATGAGGTCGCTTCCGATACCGACGATCACGGCAACGGCCCGCCCAGCGTCGGCTGCCCCGCGCGCGCGGCCGCCATCGCCCGCTCGGCCGCCGACCGGCGCAGCCGCGTCTCCTGGAAGGATCGCGCCATGGCGAGCACGATCAGGTAGGTCAGAAGCCCGAAGCCGGCACCGAGCGGAATGGAGCCGACGAGCATGGGCTTCAGGTAGGGCGTCCAGATCGCCGACAGGTCGCCCTTGAGGAGCGAGGGGCCTAGCGAGGCGGGCGCGTGACCGTCCGGCGTTTCGGCTGCGAGCACGTAGCGGCCGAGCTCGTAGGTGGAGGCCCAGATCAGCGGGAAGGTGACGGGGTTGCCGAGAAGGCAGCCGAGCGCGGCGCCAGCCAAGCTCCCCCGGATCATCCAGGCCAGCGCGAAGGCGATGATGAAGTGGAAGCCGAGAAAGGGCGTGAACGTCGAGAAGACGCCCGCCGCGATGCCGGCCGCGATCGCGTGGGGCGTCGCGCGCAGGCGCAGGACGCGCCGCTGCATGTAGCGGGCCGAGCGTCGCCACGAGCGACGCGGCCACAGCGCCCCGCGCAGCTTCTGGGCGAAGGTTTCAGGCTGGCGGCGCCGGAACAGCATGATGGCGGGTGGACTTTCAGCGGCAGGTCAAAGGGAGCGGCTACCGGGCTTGATAGGCGCAATTGCGGCAATTTCCGGAGGTAGGGCGTCGGACGAATAGGCCGGCACCTCGTACTGGGCGAGCGAGACGAGCGGCACGCCGACATCGGCCTTGCCGGCCGAGCGGTCGACGATGCAGCCCGCCATCAGGACCCTGGCGCCCAGTGCCTGCAGGCAGTCGACCGTCTCGCGGATCGACAGGCCGGTGGTCACGATGTCCTCCACGATCACGACGCGCGCGCCCGGCTCGATCGCGAAGCGGCGCAGGCGGAACTGGCCGTTCTCCCGCTCCACGTAGATGGCGGGTGCCCCGAAGTGGCGCGAGGTCTCGTAGGCGGGAATGAGGCCCCCGACGGCCGGACCGACGATGTAGTCCGCCCCCTCCGGCAGCGCCTCGCGCAGCTTGTCCGACAGCGCCCGGCACAGGCGCTCGGTCAAGTGCGGGTGCATGAAGACGCGCGCCTTCTGCAGGAAGACCGGCGAGCGCAGCCCCGAGGTCAGGATGAAGTGCCCTTCCAGATAGGCGCCCGCCTCCCGGAAGATGCCGATGACCTCGTTCGTATCCATGATCCCACCGCTCTTGCGCAGACGCTCAGCCGTTCACACGAACGACGTCGGTCACGCAAGCCTTTCCGCGCAGCTGCGTGAGCGTGCGCGTCAGATGCTGCAGGTCCCAGACCTCCAGCTCGATGTTCATGGTCGAGACGTCGCGCGCCGTCGCACCCATGGTCAGGGAGTGGATGTTGGCGTCGTTGAGCGCGATCGTCTCGGCGATCTCGGCGAGCGAGCCCGGCTCGTTCACCGCCGAAACGCGGATCCGGGCGGGAAAGCGCGTCGTCATCTGCGCGTCGAGTTCCCAGCGCACGTCGATCCACCGGTCGGGCTCGTCGTCATAGGCCTGCAGCGCGGGGGACTGGATCGGGAAGACGGTGATGCCCTTGCCCGGATCGAGGATGCCGACGATCCGGTCTCCGGGCACGGCTCCGTCGGGACCGAAGGTCACCGGCAGGTCGAGGTTCACCGGCCGCGCCCCGACCGAGGCGCCGTTGGCGGCGCCGGCCGAAGCGGCGGGCTCGGGCAGCTTGAAGACGAGACCGGTGCCGCTCGTGAGCGCGAACCAGCCGTCCTGCTCGGGGCGCGCTGCGGGGCGGGCCGCGCGCGTGTCCTGGAAGTCGGGATGGACCGTGCGGAAGACTTCGGCTGAGGCGATCTCCCCCCGCCCGACCGCCGCCAGCACGTCGTCCACGTCGCGCTGGCCGAGCTTCTGGAGATAGGGCTTCAGAGCGTCGCGCGAGAAGGTCTTGCCGGAACGCTGGAAGTTGCGCTCCAGGATCTGCTGACCGAGGCCGCAATACTGGCGGCGGATGGCAAGGCGCGTCGCGCGGCGGATGGCCGAGCGCGCCTTGCCGGTCGCCGCCACGCCCTCCCAGCTCGCCGGCGGGGTCGCGGCCTTGGAGCGGATGATCTCCACCTCGTCGCCGTTGGTCAGCTCGGTCGCGACCGGCATGACGCGGCCGTCGATCTTGCAGCCGACGCAGGTGTCGCCGACGTCGGTATGAACGGCATAGGCGAAGTCGATCGGCGTCGCCCCGCGCGGCAGCGCGATCAGGCGGCCCTTGGGCGTGAAGCAGAAGACCTGATCCTGGAAGAGCTCGAGCTTGGTGTTCTCCAGAAACTCCTCGGGCGTGCCGCCGACCGCCAGCGTCTCGATCGTCTGCCGCAGCCAGGCATAGGCGTTGGAGTTCTTCGAGATCGTGCCGTCCACGTTGTCCTTATAGAGCTCGTGGGCGGCGATGCCGTACTCGGCGATGTGGTGCATCTCGCGCGTGCGGATCTGCAGCTCGACGCGCTGGCGCGAGGGACCGACGATCGTGGTGTGGATCGAGCGGTAGTCATTGTTCTTGGGGATCGAGATGTAGTCCTTGAACCGACCCGGCACGAGCGGCCAGGTGCGGTGGACGATGCCGAGCGTGCGGTAGCAGTCCTCCTCGGTCGCGACGATCACGCGGAAGCCGAAGATATCGGAGAGCTGCTCCAGCGACAGCGCCTTGCGCTGCATCTTGTTGAAGACGGAATAGGGCTTCTTCTGTCGCCCCGAGACGGTCGCCTCGATACCCTTCTCGGCGAGGCGCTCGGTGAGCGTCGTCTCGATCTGCGCGATCGTGGAGGCGTGCCGCTCGCGAAGCTCGGCGAGACGTGCCGTCACGGTCTCGTAGGCTTCCGGGTTGATATGGCGGAAGGCGAGGTTCTCCAGCTCCTCGCGCATGTCCTGCATGCCCATGCGCCCGGCAAGCGGGGCATAGATGTCCATGGTCTCCTGCGCGATACGCACGCGCTTCTCGGGCTTCATGTGATGAAGCGTGCGCATGTTGTGCAGGCGATCGGCGAGCTTGACGAGAAGCACGCGGATGTCGTCGGCGACCGCCAGCAGGAGCTTGCGCAGGTTCTCGGCCTGCTCGGTCTTCTTGGACACGAGGTCGAGCCGCTTGAGCTTGGTCAGCCCCTCCACCAGCGAGCCGATCTTCTGGCCGAAGATCTGGTCGATCTCCTTGCGGGTGGCGTCGGTGTCCTCGATCGTGTCGTGGAGCAGCGCCACCGCGATCGTCGCCTCGTCGAGATGAAGGCGCGTCAGGATCGCGGCGACCTCGAGCGGATGCGAGAAGTACGGATCCCCGTTCACGCGCTTCTGCTCGCCGTGCTTGCGCATGGCGTAGACGTAGGCGCGGTTCAGGAGCCCCTCGTCGAGATCGGGCTTGTAGGCCGCGACGCTCTCCACGAGTTCGTACTGGCGCATCATGACGGGCTGCTGTCTCTCGATGGACGAAAAAAGGGGCACCGCAAGCGGTACCCCTTTCATATAGTTTGCGATGCGGCAGGGCCGAAAGCCCTTGTTTCAGCTTTTAGAAGTCGTCGTTCTTCTCGGGCGGGATCAGACCCTCGATGCCGGCGAGCAGATCGTCCTCCGACATGCGGTCGAAGGCGACGTTGTCGTCGTCGTCGCCGGCGGCCATCGTCGCCTGCTGCGAGGGCGTCTCGTCGATCGCCGCGGCCGTGGCGGGCGCCTGCGGCTCGGGCTCGTCCACCTCGACATGCTTCTGCAGCGAGTGGATCAGGTCCTCCTTGAGGTCGTCGGGCGAGAGCGTCTCGTCCGCGATCTCGCGCAGGGCCACGACCGGGTTCTTGTCGTTGTCGCGGTCGACCGTGATCTGCTGGCCCTGGCTGATCTGGCGGGCGCGATGGCTGGCCAGGAGAACCAGCTCGAAGCGATTCTCGACCTTATCGACGCAATCTTCTACGGTGACGCGGGCCATGGCCTGTCTCCTTGAGGGTCCCGAGTTTTCGGATGGGCTGGCGCTCCCTGTAACCTCTTGACAAGCCGGATACAAGTCTCATGCCCGTGCCTGTGCGCTGGATCGGGCCCGCCGTCCGGTCTAAAGCGCACCCACCGGCGCCAGCCGCCCGATCCGCGAGAGCCGCCCATGTTCGATTCCCGAGAGAAGATCGCCCTGTTCATCGACGGGGCCAACCTGTATTCGGCCTCCCGCTCGCTCGGCTTCGACATCGACTACAAGAAGCTGCTCGCCGCCTTCTCGTCTCGCGGCTACCTCCTGCGCGCCTACTACTACACGGCGCTCCTGGAGGATCAGGAATACTCGCCGATCCGCCCGCTGATCGACTGGCTCGACTACAACGGCTACACGCTCGTCACCAAGCCCGCCAAGGAGTTCACCGATGCCCAGGGGCGTCGGCGCATCAAGGGCAACATGGACATCGAGCTCGCGATCGACGCGATGGAGCTCGTCGACACGGTCGACCACTTCGTCCTCTTCTCGGGCGACGGCGATTTCCGCTCGCTGGTCGAGGCGCTCCAGCGCAAGGGGCGCAAGGTTTCGGTGGTCTCGACGCTCGCCACCCAGCCGCCGATGATCGCCGACGACCTGCGCCGGCAGGCCGACAACTTCATCGAACTGAAGTCGCTCCAGGGCGAGATCGGGCGCTCCGCGGCGGAGCGTGAGGCGCGCCTTGCCCGCCGCGCCGAGGCGATGGGCGAGGATGCGGGGGAGTGAGTCTCGATCCGTCCCGCGACTGCCCCCTCTGCCCCCGCCTCGTCGCCTTCCGCGAGGAATGGCGCGCGAGGGAGCCGGACTGGTTCAACGCGCCCGTGCCGGTCTTTGTCCCGCGCGCGGGGCTCGGCGCGGCGAGACTGCTCGTGGTGGGCCTGGCGCCCGGCGTTCGCGGCGCGAACCGCACGGGGCGCGCCTTCACGGGCGACTACGCGGGCGATCTCCTCTACGCGACGCTCAAGGCCTTCGGCTTCGCGCGCGGCGAGTTCGAGGCACGGCCCGACGACACGCTGGAACTGACCGAGGCCGCGATCGTCAACTCGGTGCGCTGCGTGCCGCCCGAGAACAAGCCGGTGGGCGCCGAGATCAACACCTGCCGACGATTCCTCCAGCCGGTGCCGGGCGAGATGCCGGCCCTTCGCGTCCTCGTCACGCTCGGCCGCATCGCGCACGAGTCGGCCGTCCGCGCGCTCGGCGCCAAGCCCTCGGCCGCCCCGTTCGGGCACGGCGCGACGGCGAAGGTCGGCGGCTTCGACGTCGTCTCCTCCTACCATTGCTCGCGCTACAACACGAACACGGGGCGCCTGACGGAAGCCATGTTCCACGACGTCTTCGCCAAGGCCCGCGCGCTGGCGGACGCGGCCTGACGCGTCAGTCGAGGCCGCGCCGCCTGCGCGCGGCGAACCAGTCGACCACGTCCTCGGCGCTGCGATCGGGCGGGAAGACCGGGTAGAGGACGCCCTCTATCATGCCGTCGCGCGCGATCATGGTGAGCCGCTTGAAGAGCCGGTCGCCGTCCACCTCGAAGGTCGGCAGATCCAGCATGTCGGCGAGTTCACCCTCCGCATCCGACAGGAGCGGGAACGGCAGCCGCAGCCGCTCGGCCGCCTCTCGCTGGTAGGCCGTGGTCTGGGTCGAGATGCCGAAGACCGAGCGGACGCCGAGCGCGCGCAGTTCCTCGAAATGGTTGCGGAAGGAGCAGGCCTGAGGCGTGCAGCCCCGCGCGCCGGGAATCTCGTTCCAGCCGCCCGGCAACGGCGCGCCGGGCCGTCCCGTCATCGGGTAGCAGTAGAGCACGCTCCATCCCGGCAACGCTCCCGGGTCGACCGGCGGGCCCTTGGTCGCCGCCAACGCGACGTGCGGCAGCCGGTGCCCGACCAGATGGTTGGCCGCCCCGTCGTCGATCGGCGGGGTCAGACCTTCGGGCAGAATTTCGAGGTTCGTCATCGCGAATGCGCCTCCCAACGCGTCCTCGGGAGCGCATGGTTTCCCAAGGCGTCGCGCGATGCAAGACGCTTGATCGAGGACAAGGCCCGGAAGGCTCCGCCGGCGGGACTAGTCGCCGCGACTGCCTTCCTTCATGACGCGCTGCTTCTGGCGGTTCCAGTCGCGCTCCTTCATCGTCTCGCGCTTGTCGGGCGCGTTCTTGCCGCGCGCGACCGCCAGCTCGAGTTTCGCGCGGCCCTGCTCGTTGAAGTAGAGCTTGAGCGGCACCAGCGTCATGCCGTCCCGCTGCACGGCGCCCGCCAGCCGGTTGAGCTGCGTCTTGTGGACGAGCAGCTTCCGCCGCCGCTTGGGCTCGTGGTTGAAGCGGTTGGCCTGAAGGTATTCCGGCACGAAGGAGTTGATCAGCCACATCTCCCCGCCCTCCTCGGTGGCGTAGGACTCCGCGATCGTGGCCTTGCCCCCGCGCAGCGACTTCACCTCGGTGCCGGTCAGGACGATGCCGGCCTCGAGCGTGTCGATGATCTCGTAGTGGAAGCGGGCCTTGCGGTTCTCCGCCGCCACGGTCTGCTTGGGGGTCTGGGGGGCCATGGTCGCGATGCGGTTCCGGAGCGGGGCCCCGCCCGGCGGGCGGGGACGAGGGGACGGGCTCCTTAGGTGGAGAGGGCGGCGCGTGCCGTCAATTCAGAAGGCCGGCATGAACCAGCGCGGCATCGATCGCCGAGCGCGTCGGGGCCTCGATCGGGACGAGCGGCAGGCGCATGACGTCGCGGCCCTTGCCGAGGCGCGAGAGCGCGTACTTCGTGCCGCACACGCCGGGCTCGAGGAATAGCGCCTTGTGCAGCGGCATCAGGCGGTCCTGGTATTCGAGCGCCTTGGCGAAGTCGCCGGCCAGGCATGCCGTCTGGAACTCCGAGCACAGGCGCGGCGCGACGTTGGCCGTCACCGAGATGCAGCCGCGACCGCCATGGGCGACGTGGCCGAGCGCGGTGGCGTCCTCGCCCGAGAGCTGGATGAAGTCCGGTCCGCAGGTGATGCGCTGCTCCGGCACGCGGTCGAGCTTGGCGGTGGCGTCCTTTACCCCCGCGATGTTGCGGAAGTCGTGCGCGAGCCGCCCCATCGTCTCGGGGCTCATATCGATCACCGAGCGCGGCGGGATGTTGTAGATGATGATGGGCAGCGTCACGGCGCGGGCGATCGCCGCGAAATGCTCGTAGAGGCCGCGCTGGGTGGGCTTGTTGTAGTAGGGCGTGACCACGAGCACGCCGTCGGCGCCGGCCTCCTGCGCCGAGCGCGCGAGGTCGATGGCCTCCACCGTGTTGTTGGACCCCGCGCCCGCGATCACCGGCACGCGGCCGGCCGCCGTCTCGATGCAGATCTCCACGACGCGCTTGTGCTCGGCATGGGTCAGGGTCGGGCTCTCGCCCGTGGTGCCGACCGGCACGAGACCGTGCGTGCCCTCGCCGATCTGCCACTCCACGAACTGGCGGAAACCCGCCTCGTCGAGCGAGCCGTCCTCCCGAAAGGGGGTCACCAGCGCGGTGAGCGAGCCCTTGAACGTCATGCCTTGCCACTCCCGTCGGCCGGTCGCGGCCGCTGCATCGTCACGTTGTCGCCAGCCGCGCGTGAGACCGCGAGACGAGCCGACGGTGGATGCGCGGACGGGCGGCGTTTCCGCGGGCCGGCTGAGCGCGGCACGAAGCCGTCTGGCGCCCGGAAACTCGCGGCACCATAATGAAGCCACGGGAGCCAGACAAGCGAACGAAGCGCGGGCCCGGCCGCGATGGTGACCGGCCCGTTCGCAGCGGCTCGCGCGGGGGTGCTTTACGCCTTGTTCATCGTGTTCGCCGACACTCCGGCAAGCATAGGGCGCAATTTCCGCCGCATGCGAACGTGCCGCCGCAGGAGCTTGCCATGAACCGTCCGACCCGCGCGCCCCAGATCGCCGCCTCCGCGCTGGCCGGCCTTCTGCTGGCGGGCACGGTTCTGGAAGGCGCGCAGGCCCAGTCGCTCCTCGAACGGCTGCCCATGCCGAGCCTGTCGCTGCCGAAGGTGAAGATGCCCTCCTTCGGCTTCGGCCGGCGCGAGACGCCCCCCGCCGAGGCCCGTCCAGCGGAACCCGACAACGGGCGCTTCGGCGCGCCCACGCCCTCGCGCAACCCCCTCACCCAGCCCTCGGTCGCCGGACGAGCCGCGGCGAGCCCCCCGGCGGACGCCGCCGCCTTCACCTCCTCGATTGCCGCCATGGGTGGGCGCCTGTCGGGCGTCGCGCCGATGCGGGGCGACCTGAAGACGGGCCTCGAGGCGACCTACCGCGACGTGCCGCGCGCGCTTGCGATCCGCGAGGGCATGGTTCCGGGCTCGCTCGACCGCCACATCCTGTCCTGGGCCATCGCGTTGCGCGGCACGAGCGATGTGCCCGCCGCCGAGATCGCCCATACCGCGATCGAGCTGCGCGAGTGGCCGGGCATGGATCTGGTGCGCGCCAATCTCGAGCGTGCGCTCGACCGCGAGCGGCCCGATCCCGCGAGCGTGATCGGCGCCTTCGCCTCCGACCGCCCGCAGACACCCGAGGGCGCCATGGCGCTGGCGCGCGCCCTTCTCGCAACGGGCCAGGCCGGCAAGGCCAAGGCGCTGATCGTCCAGAGCTGGCGCACCCAGCGCTTCGACAAGAGCGTCGAGGCGCGCATGCTGGAGAATTTCGGCACGCTGCTGACCCGCGCGGACCACAAGGCGCGCATGGACATGCTGCTCTATGCCGACCGTGCGAGCGATGCGCAGCGCATGGCCAAGCTTGCGGGCGCCGAGCCGCTCTATCAGGCGCGCGCCGCGTCGATCCGGGGCGAGGCGAACGCCGACAAGCTCCTGGCGGCGGTGCCCGCCAGCCAGCGGTCCGACCCGTCCTATCTCTTCACGGCCGCCGAGAACCTGCGCAAGAAGGACCGGATCGAAGAGGCCGCCGCCCTTGTCGAGAAGGCGCCGCGCGACCGGGCCGCGCTGGTCGATCCCGACGCCTGGTGGAACGAGCGGCGCATCATCTCGCGCATGCTCCTCGAGAAGGGAGACCGTCGCGCCGCCTACCGCCTCGTTGCCAACCATTCCGCCGAGGGCACCACCGAGGCGGTGGAGGCCGAGTTCCATTCGGGCTGGTACGCGCTGCGCTACCTCAACGATCCCGCGACGGCCTCCAAGCACTTCGCGCGCATCCGCGAGATCTCCTCGCGCCCCCTCACCCAGAGCCGGGCCTACTACTGGATGGGCCGCGCGGCGCAGGCCGGCGGTCCGGGCAATGCCAGCCAGCTCTACGCCCAGGCCGCCCGCTACGGCGCGACCTTCTACGGGCAGCTCGCCAACGCCAAGCTCGGGCGCAGCCCGGGGGAGATCAGCTATCCCAAGCCCTCGAACGCCGAACGCCAGCGCTTCGAGAGCCGCGAGGCCGTGCGCGCCATCCGCCGGCTGGAGTCGATCGACTCGAACTGGCGCGCCGACAGCCTCTACAAGGCGCTGGCCGAACAGCTCGATAGCCCCGGCGAGCTGGCGCTCCTGTCCTCCATGGCGGAAAAGCGCGGCGACCACGCGCTCGCCCTGACCGTCGGCAAGGCCGCTTATTCGCGCGGCGTCGACGCGCCGGCCCTCGCCTTCCCGGTCGGCGTCATTCCCGCCAGCGCCAACATCTCGGCATCGGGCAAGGCGCTGGCCTACGCCATCGCGCGGCAGGAAAGCGCCTTCAACCCGCGCGCCAAGTCGCCGGTCGGCGCGCTCGGCCTCCTGCAGGTCATGCCGGCGACGGCGAAGGGACTCGCCAAGTCGGCGGGGCTTCCCTACTCCGACACGCGCCTCCTGAACGACACGTCCTACAACGCGCTGCTCGGCTCGCAGTATCTTGGCCAGCAGATCGACTCGTTCGACGGGTCCTATGTGCTGACCTTCGCGGCCTACAACGCCGGTCCGCGCCGGGCGCGCGAGTGGATCGGCCGCTTCGGCGATCCGCGCGGCAAGTCGGTCGACGAGGTCGTGGACTGGATCGAGCTCATTCCGTTCACGGAAACGCGCAACTACGTGCAGCGCGTCATGGAGAACTATCAGGTCTACCGCATGCGCCTGGGAGCCGGCTTCTCGATCGAACGCGACATGACGCAGGGGCGACGGGGCTGAGGCCCCTCACCCCAGCGACGTCGAGGCCGCCTCGCGCAACCACTCCATGAACTGACGCGCCGCCACGCCCGGCGCTGGCCGAAGCGGATGGATGACGCTGAGCGGAAGCTCGGCCGGCAGCCGCTCCTCGACGGCGACGACGAGACGGCCGGCGGCCAGATCGTCGGCGGCGACGTGGGTGCGCACCAGGGCGAAGCCCTCGCCACGGCGGCACGCCTCCAGCATCCCGGCGAAGGTCTCGAACCGCAGTGTGCGCACCGGCCTGTCGTCCCTTAGAGGCAGGCCCCGGTTTCCGTAGAGCTCGGTCAGCCAGCGGTCCCAGTCGAGCCGTGTCGCGGAGGGCCCGGCCTCCGTCAGGAAGGGCGCGGCCGCGAAGGCCTGTCGCTCGGGGAGCCTTGCACCGAGTTCTGGCGAGCAGACGACGAGCTCGTCATCCTCCGCCAGAACGAAGCCCCCCTGCCCCGGTCCGGGATGGCCCAGCCTGATCTGCAGGTCGGCTTCTCCGGTCGTCAGCACGTCGCGGCGATAGTCGGCGCCAACCTCTAGCCGGATCGCGGGGTGGTTCGCCCGGAAGGCTTCGAGGCGAGGCGCCAGCCAATGCGCGAGCACCTCGGGTGCAACCGCCACCCGCACGACGGGTTCGGCGGCGGCGTTGCCCGCCTCGTCCAGCGCGACGCTCAGGTCACGCAGGCTCCGCGTCATGCGCTCCGCCAGCCGCGCCGCCTCGGCGGTCGGACACATGGCCCGGCCGGAGCGCTCGAAGAGCGGCACCCCGACGTGGAGTTCCAGACGCGCGATGTGATGGCTGACCGCGCTTTGCGTGAGGTTGAGCCGCTCGGCGCTTCGCGTGACGCTCATCGTCTCCACGACATCCACGAAGGACTGCATCACCGCGAGCGGCGGAAGCGTGCGGCGCATCGTTCGATTTTCGTCATACCGAGGCTGAGGAGACTTCATTGGTCGCCTCTCCGATCGCCTGTCATGCCTGCCGGACGTGTCAGCTCGTGGCGGGAGGAACAGATGGCGTGGCTTCGGCGGGTTTGGCAAGCATGGTTGCGACGGCCCCGCAGGCCATCAAGGGCGACGCGTGCGGATCTCGGCCTTCGGGCCGATGACGAGGTGGCGGACTGGCGGCGGCTGGACCGGCGCTGACGGGTCCGCCTCACGCGCTCGCGCCGAACGCCCGGGTCGCCGCGCAACAAAAAAGGGGCCCGGCTTTCGCCGGACCCCTTCTGGTCTTGGATCGGGAACCGATCGCGACGTGCGATCAGAACTCGCGCTGGAAGCGGAGGAAGCCCGAAACCTGGTCGGTGTCGCCAAGGCCCTTGAAGTCGACGTTGCGGTAGGAAACTTCCGCGAGCGACTTGAAGTTCGGGGTGATGGCGTAGCCGACGTTGCCGACGAAGGCGTAGTAGTCGCCCTGCGAGGTGAGCGTACCGGCGACGAGCTGGCCGTTCGGCGCACGAACGAGCGTGGCGAAGGTCGTGTCGAAGGTCTCGCCGTACTGGCCGGACACCGCGATGCCGAGCTTGCCGAAGCCCTGCGCGTAGCCCGCACCGGCGGCCCACTCGAGGAACAGCGGCAGCGAGCCCGGGGTCGGGTTCGTGATGTTCGGGTTGTTGGCGGCGAACGTGCCGGTCGTCGCGATGCCGGTGATGGCAGCGTAGACGGTCGGGTCGAAGGCGTAGTGACCTTCGATCTTCAGCTCGGAGTCAGCAACCAGCAGGTCCTTCAGCGACACGCCGCCCTTCAGAGCGAAGGCGTCGTTGTTGCCGTTCTGCAGGAGCGTCGGCTGAAGGCCGAGACCCGGGATGAAGAAGGTGTTGCCGACGAGGAAGTTGTTCGTGCCGAAAGCGGCAGCGACGTCCTCGGCGTTGAAGGTCTCGTCATAGACGGCCGACAGGTACGCACCGCCCCAGGCGCCCGAATAGACGAGCTTGGCGTGGACGTCCGGAACCACGTCGCCGGTCGCGTCGTCTTCGAGGCCGATCGTGGCCGACAGGCCGCCGAAGGCGAAGGTGTAGTTGACCTGGTTGGTGTTGAAGTCACCCACCACGAGGTCGGTATCGGTGAGCAGGCCGTCCTCGAGACCGCCGATGCCCGACGACCACAGCGTGTCGCGGTAACCCATGAGCAGGCCGCCGAGCTGCAGGTAGGCCTGGTCGATCTGCACGCCGTTGCCGGCGCCCGAGGTGTTGGTGGCCTGGAGACGAACGAAGGCGCGCAGGGTGCCGAGCTCGGTCTCCTCGCGGGCATCGAAGTTCAAGCGACCGCGAACGCGGGTGTTGACCTGGTAGTCGTCACCCTCGAGGTTGAAGGCGGGGTCGCCGGCGACGTTCACCTGGAAGCGGGCGTAACCGCTGATCGA
>NZ_BBWK01000054.1 GCF_001463765.1 Aureimonas sp. AU4
TCCTGACCTCCAGTCAAGTTATAGGTTAGGGTTGGGCCTTTGTTACGAAGGACAGCCTTCCCTGCCCCATCCCTGTTGAAAGCCTCAGGTCGTCCCCCTTCGTCTTTCGAGTGTGAGGATATCGACGGGCGCACCGGATGCAATCACCGAAAGGCCACACCCCCGCCACCGAGACACGTTGGTCACACCGCTGTTGCGGCGATGCCACGTTCGTGAGGGGTGCGGCCCTATTTCGCTTGCCCGAACCTGAACAAACCCCTGCCTCGAAGGGGTTCGGACGCTAGCTTCGCGCCAGTTGCGGGACGGGCACGTTCGCGTATCGAAGAATCGGAGCGCACCGGGCATGGCGGTGAACGAGGCGGAAACGAGGCTGGAACGCGCCACGGCCTGGGCAGCGGTGGGGGCGCTCGGCGTCGTCTTCGGGGATATCGGCACCAGTCCGCTCTACGCGCTGCAGGAGGGCGTGCGGGCGGCGTCCGTCGGGGGGAACGCCGCGCCGGCCGCTATCCTCGGCGTCCTGTCGCTCGTGACCTGGGCGCTGATTCTCGTGGTGACGGTGAAATACGTCACCTTCATCCTGAGGGCCGACAACGACGGCGAGGGCGGCATCCTGGCGCTCGTCACGCTGCTGCGTGTCCACCAGGGCCGTCGGCGCGGCCAGCTCATCCTTCTGGGTCTCGGGCTGACCGGCGCGGCCATGCTGTTCGGCGACGGCGTCCTCACGCCCGCCATCTCGGTGCTCTCGGCCATGGAGGGCATCCGGGTCGTGGCCCCCTCCTTCGATCGCTTCATCGTTCCGGCGACGGTCGTCGTGCTTCTGGCGGTCTTCGTGCTCCAGCGCCTGGGAACCGCGCCGATCGCGCGCTTCTTCGGTCCGATCATGCTTCTCTGGTTCGCGGCGCTCGGCCTATTCGGCGCCCTCGCGATCGCCGGGCAGCCGGGCATCCTTGCCGCCGTGAACCCCGCGCACGGCATCTCCCTCCTCGTGTCGGAGCCCGGCCGGGCGCTGGCGATCATGGGATCGATCTTCCTGGCGGTCACGGGCGGCGAGGCGCTCTACGCCGATCTCGGCCAGTTCGGGCGCCGGACGATCCGCAACGCCTGGACGATGATCGCCCTTCCCGCGCTTCTCATGAACTACTACGGCCAGGGCGCGCTGTTTCTCTCCAGCCCCGATGTGCGCCATCCCTTCTTCGAGATCGTGCCCGCGCCCTTCGGCCTGCCGATGCTGGTTCTGGCGACGCTTGCCACCATCATCGCCTCGCAGGCGATCCTGACCGGCGCCTTCAGCCTCGCGAACCAGGCCGTGGAGCTCGGCTTCCTGCCGCCCATGCGGGTGCGCAACACCTCGGCGCACAACGAGTCCGATGTCTATATCGGGCGCGTCAACTGGCTGATCGGCATCCTGGCGATCGCCGTCGTCGTCAGCTTCGGCTCGTCCGAGCGGCTGGCTTCGGCCTACGGCATCGCGGTGGCGCTGGCCATGGTCACGACCACGGTGCTCTTCGTGTTCGAGATGGGGCGCGCTTGGCGCGTGCCGCGCTGGCTGGTCTTTGCGGTCGGCGCCTTGTTCCTCAGCCTCGACCTTCCCTTTGCGACGGCGAACCTGACCAAGCTTCTGGACGGCGGTCTCCTGCCGCTCTCGATCGGCGGCGTCGTGCTGCTCGTCATGTGGGCCTGGCGCCACGGCCTGAAGCGGCTTCGCAGCGGGTCGCGCCTTGCGTCCATGCCGATGAAGGAGTTGCCCGGCCGGCTTGCGGGCAGCCGCCGCCTGCCGCGCCCCGCCGTCTTCATCACGCGCACGGGTGAAACGGCGCCGCTCTCGCTCGTGCGCATGCGCAAGCTGGCCGATGTCAGCTTCTCGCCCTCGATCGTCTGCGTGGTGCGGCAGGTCGACAAGCCGCGCGTGCCGGACGGCGACCGCGCGCATTTCACCCGCATCGCCGAGGACATCGTGCGTGTGGACATCGGCTTCGGCTACATGCAGCGCCTCAACCTGCCCTCCGTGCTGGTGCCGGTGCTGCGCGCTCACCAGATCCCGTGCGACGACCTGATCTACTTCACGGCCATGGACCGCGCGGTCCCGAGCGACACGATCCGCTCGTGGAGCGACATCCTCGACCGGCTCTTCACCTTCCTGTTCGACACGGCGGAGCGCCCGGTGGACCGCTTCGGTCTGCCGGAGACGCGGACCGTCTCCTTCGGAACGAGCCGTCACATCTGAGCGTGGTTCACAGCCGGATGATCGGCGCGCCGAGATCGCGGAAGTCGCGCTCGCGGCAGGTGAGCACGATCACCTGCAACCCCGTGTCGGCCGCCCGCTGCAGCGCCATGTGCATGCGCTGGAGGCGAACCTCGTCGGTGTTGACGAGCGCGTCGTCGAGGATGACCGCCGCCGGATGGCCGCCGCGCTTGAGCACCTCGGCCAACGCCAGCCGCGTTACCACGGCCACCTGCTCGCGCGCGCCCATCGACAGGCGATCGAAGCGCTCCTCCGTGCCGCGACGGCGAAGGGCCGCGATCTCCAGCGTCGACTCGTCGAACTCGACGTCGCTTTCGGAATGGAGGAGCCGCAGGTAGGGAGCGACCCGCTGCTTGATCGGTCCGAGCCAGCTTTCGCGAGCCTCGCGCTGGGCGTCGAGAAGGGTCTGATGGAGAAGCCGCGATGCCTCGGCCTCGAGCGACAGACGCTGGCGCTGCATCTCGGCCGCGGCGATCTCGCCCTGCAG
The DNA here is from genome assembly GCF_001463765.1 of Aureimonas sp. AU4. Lineage (GTDB taxonomy): Bacteria > Pseudomonadota > Alphaproteobacteria > Rhizobiales > Rhizobiaceae > Aureimonas. The sequence continues at coordinate 2,730 of NZ_BBWK01000054.1, forward strand.
GCGCTCGATCTCGGAATGAAGGGAGACGAGCCCCTGCGCGCCGAGTTCGCCCTCGAGCGTCGCGACCTCCGCCTGAAGGCGGGTCTGGTCCTCGCGCACGGCGGCCAACGCGCGCTGGCGCGCCTCCATCGTGCGGCGCGCAGTGTCGGGATCGGCCGCCTCCAGAGCCTCGCGGCGCTGCGTGAAGGCGAGCGCGCGGCCAGCGCGCTCCGTGTCGGCGGCCGCCAGATCCGCAAGAAGGGCGGCACGGGGGCGGTCGCGCTCGGCCTCCGCCAATTCGGCTCCGCGCCGCCGCGCCTCGGCCTCGGCGTGGGCGGCCTCGCTGCGCAGGGCGCCCAGCGCCTCGCGCGCCTGCGACAGGGTACGCCCGGCGCTGGCCATGGCGCGTTCCGCCTCGGCCAGCTCGCGCCGCGCCTCGTCCCAGCTCCCCGCCGCGCCCTCCACCGGCTCGGGCTCGTCGGTCCGCGCCAGTTGCGCGCGGCGGGCCGCCATGCGCCCGGCCAGCGCCGCCAGCCCTTCCGGCACGAGCAGGCGGATCTGTGCGTCCAGCCGCTCTCGCGCACGCGCGCGTTCCTCGCTCTCGCGAACGCGCCGCCGCGCCTCGTCGACGTCGCTTGCGCCGATCGTCCGAAGCTTGTCGGCCAGCGCTCTCCTGGTGCGGTCCGCCTCGCGTCCCAAAGCCTCGCCGTCGCCGCCCGGCTCGATCTCGATCGCGCCGAAGCCCTCGAGCTCGAGCCGCGTCAGCCGGCCGATCCGCAGCACCTCGCCGGGCATGACCGGAGCGTCGGCGGTTCGCGCGGTTCGGCCGTCGAGAGGATAGAGCCGCAGAACGGGGCTCGCGCCTTCGAGACGGATCGCCGCCTCGCGCGCAGCCCGCTCCAGCGCATCCAGCGTCTTCAGAAGCGCGGCATCGAGGCCGGGCTCGGGCTGCGCGACGGCATCGCGCTCCTGCACGAGCGCAATGGCCCGCGCGTGCCGCGCGTCATCGGCTGCGAGCTCGGCCGCCAGTTGCCGGGCCTCGGCGCGTCGCGCGGCCTGTCCGGCCTGCGCGGCCAGCCGCTCCTCGGCCGCCCTCGCCGCTTCGAGCCGTGCCCCGACGCGGGTCGACACCTCGACCTCGCGCGCCAGTCGCGCCTCGCCCTCACTGAGGCGTTCGGCCGTCTCGCCCGCGCGCGCCTGCGCGCCGCGAAGCGCTTCGCTTGCGGTGTCCCGCGCCTTGAGACGTTCGGCACTAGTCTCGCGCGCCATCTCGGCCTGACGCAGGGCGCGCTGGGCCTCGCCCGCCTCGCGCTGCAGCGCGCCGAGCCCGGCCAGCGTCTCCTCGGCTGCCCGCAGCGCCCGCTCGGCCTGCCGCACGACATCGTCGCGCTCGTAGCCGCGCAGCCGGTCGCGCTGGCGATGGAGGCGCTCGATCTTCTCCTGGTAGCCCCGTGCCAGCGCCTCGCGCTCGTTCAGCTCGCGGCCGAGATCGGCCAGCCGGTCCTCGACGGCCTTCAGCGGCGAGTTGACCGAGACACGCCCGCGATCGGTGAAGAAGCGATCGTGGCGCGCCTTCGCGAGGGCCAGCAGCGAGCGGCCCCGGTCGCCGCCGAGCACCTGCGCGACCTCGCCCTCCAGCGAGGCGGCGACCGCGTCGCGACCCTGCCCGAGGTCGAGCCCCTGGAAGGCGCGGCCCTGGTCGGCCCAGAGCAGGCCGAAGGCGCCGGGATAGTCGCCTTCCTTCACCTTGCGGGCGCCCGAATGGTTGAAGCGGAAGATCTCGGCCAGCCGCTCCTCGACGGCCTCGCCGGTCAGGCTGCCGGTCGCCCAGGTCAGCTCCGCGTCGGGCTTCTGGAGGAAGCCCTTGCGCAGGCGATAGCTCTCGCCGCCCGTCTCGAATTCGACGGTGACCTCCGGGCGAACCTGACGCCCGTAGGGCGCGAAGAGACGAACGACCTCCGTCTGCGCCCGGTGGCGCTGGAAGAACGCGGAGCGCAGCGCCAGAAGAAGCGTCGACTTGCCGGCCTCGTTGTCGCCGACCACCACGTTGAGCCCCGGCTGGAGGCCGTCGAGGTCGCGCGTTTCGGAGCCGGCGAAGTTGCGCAAGGAAAGCGAGCGAAGGAACATCGGGTCAGCCTCCCTTGGCCGGGCGGGCGTGGTCCACGAAGGCCATGCGCAGCGCGAGCGCGGCGGCCTCGCGCTCGGGGTCGGCCGGGTCCGCCGCCTTTCGGCGCAGCCTCTCCACCGCCACGCGCACGAAGCCCGACAGATCGATCGCGTCGAGGTCGTCGACATCCGGTTCGTCCACGAGACCGGCATCGTGGATGCGAAGATCATGAAAGCGCGCACGCCATTCGTCGAGGCGCTCTTCCAGCGCGACGCGCTCGCGGATCGGCAAAGTGCCGCGCAGTCTGAGGTCCAGCAGCGTCGCGCCGGTGGGCCCGAGCGCGTCCAGCGCGGCGTCCAGCGCGCCGATCTCGCCGTGAAGTTCCACGTCGAGGCTCGTCCAGCGAAAGCGGGCCGTCGCCACCTTCTCGACGCGCGGCGCCGCGCCCGGTCCGTCGATCTCGACCAGCGCCGCGAAGCCCGGCTCGTTGGCAGGGTAGCGGTCGGGTTCGGGTGTGCCCGCGTAGAAGGTGCGGGGTGCGATCTGGAGGAAGCCGTGCCAGTCGCCAAGCGCCAGGTAGTCGAGTCGGGCGCGGTTCGCGCGGTCGTCGGCGATCGGATTCTCGCTTTCGGCGCTGGCCGGCAGGCGGTTCGCGACGGCGCCATGCGCCAGACCGATGCGGATCGCGCCGGGCGCCGTTTCCGCCGCGTCGAACCACGCGGTGACGTCGGCGCCCTCGTGTCGGCGCCGCAGCGGCGCTGGCAGGACGACGACGCGCCCCTCGCACAGGACGACGGGCTCGGGCCGATCGGCGACCCGCACCCGCGCGCCGTGCCGGAAGCGATCAAGCCGCGTCCAGACAGACACGGAGACGGCGGCGTCGTGGTTGCCGGGAAGCAGCACCCAGTCGCCGGGATAAAGCGCCATCGCGTCGAGCGTGCGCTGGATGGCGCGGTCCGACGCCGTATTGGCGTCGAAGACGTCGCCCGCCACCAGAACGAAGTCGGCCCGCCTCTCGGCCGCCAGACGAGCCAGGCGCTCCACCGCGGCAAAGCGCGCCTCCTTCAGCGCGAAGGCGACCTCGGGCGCATAGCCGCCGAAGGGCTTGTCGATCTGCCAGTCGGCCGTGTGGAGGAAACGGATCATGATCGGGAGAAGCGAACGCGGGACATGGGACAGGGTGTGAGGAGACGGATGCGGCGCTTCAAGGGCGGCGGCGCGCCGAGCGACGGTTGTCCCACGCTTTTCGCCCCGCCGGTCCGCCCACCGCAAGCCCGTTTCGTTCGCCGCGCGAAGTGCCTATGACGAAGCGGTCCGAAACGGAGGCATGGCCGCTCGTGTTCTTCACCCCTCGCACCCAGTCGTTGCCCGCCACCGTCCCCTTCGTCGGCCCCGAGGCGCTGGAGCGGCGGCTCGGACGCCCGTTCCGGGCGCGGCTCGGCGCGAACGAAAGCGTTTTCGGCCCCTCGCCGCGCGTTCTGGAGGCGATGGCCGAGGCCGCGCACGGAAGCTGGGCCTACGGCGACCCGGAACAGCACGCGCTGCGCGAGGCGATCGCGGCCAAGCTCGGCCTGACCGCCGCCCATGTGACGGTCGGCGAAGGCATCGACGGCCTGTTCGGCCTCCTGGCGCAGCTGACGCTCGACCCCGGCGACGCGGTCGTCACCTCGCTCGGCGCCTATCCGACCTTCAACTACCATGTCTCGGGCCATGGCGGATGCCTTGACTTCGTGCCCTACCGCGACGATCGCGAGGACCTCGACGCGCTGGCCGAGCGAGCGAGAACGCTCCGCCCGAAGCTCGTCTATCTCGCCAATCCCGACAATCCGACCGGAAGCTGGCACACGGCGGACGAGATCCGCGCCTTCGCGCAAGGCGTGCCGCCCGAAACGCTCGTCGTCCTCGACGAGGCCTATAGCGATCTCGCACCCGCCGAGGCGCTGCCGCCGAACGACTGGCTTTCGCCCAACGTCCTGCGCTTCCGCACCTTCTCCAAGGCCCACGGCATGGCGGGCGTGCGCGTCGCCTACGTCTTCGGCGAACCCGAGACGGTCCGCCAGTTCGACAAGGTGCGCAACCATTTCGGCGTCTCGCGCATGGCGCAGGCCGGCGCGCTCGCAGCCATGGCCGACGAGGGCTACCTCGCCGAGGTCGTGTCCCGCATCGTGCGGGCGCGGGGCATTCTTGGCGACATCGCGCGCGGCGCGGGCCTCGAGCCCCTGCCGTCGGCGACGAACTTCGTCGCGATCGACTGCGGCCGCGACGGCGACTTCGCCCGGCGCGTCCTAGAAGGCGTCCTGGCCGAGGGCGTCTTCATCCGCATGCCGGGCGTCGCACCGCTCGATCGGCTGATCCGCGTGACGGTCGGCCGCGACGACGAACTCGAGATGTTCGCGCAGGCGCTGGGCCGTTCGCTCGAAGCCGCGCGCAGCTGACGCCCTTCAGTGGCGGACGAGCCACTCGCGCGCCTGCCGCAGGGCCCGCCCGAGCTCGACCTTGGTCAGCGAGGCGGCGATCTCGGCGCGGTGGTAGGCCGCGTCCTCGGCGCCCAACTGGTCGGCGAGGTTGAAGTACATGTGCGCGGAAACGAGATCGACCGGACCCTCGCGACCGGCGGCGGCGGCGAGGCCCCGCTCCATCAAGGTCTCGCCGATCGGCATCGGGGCCACGAGGGCGGTGCCGAAGTCTGCATGCGGAATGTCGAACCGTGCCATGGTTGTCGCTCTCCTGATCCTTTGCCCTTTGTTGTTCGGGCGTTGGTTGAAGAGTGACGCGTAAGATTTGACTGCAATTTAAGGGGCTTGGCTAACCGAAGCTGAAGCGGACGTTCACGTTTCGGCAAGTTCGGGAGCCGCTTGTGCGCAAAGCCCTATGCGGCAGGGTTCGCGTCCAGGCTGTGGCGTTCGGGGCGCGGCGGATCGCCGGACGATGTTCGGGTTTTCCACAGCCTTGTTCGGATGGCTTTCGATTCGGGCGTTCGGAACGACGGGACGCTTCGCCTCCCGCCCTTGCCGAGCCGCGGGCTTTCCGCTTACGTCTTCGTCAATGGCGACCCGACACGACGAAGCGTGGCGCCGCACCCGGAGGAACGACCCGATGCGCATGACGAACCCGATCGCGGCGGCGCTCGCCGCGATGACCCTTCTGGCCGCCACGGGCGCGGCGATGGCGGACCCGATCGAGGGGCGCTGGAAGATGCCGTCCGGTTCGGACGCGACGATCGCCGCCTGCGGCGGCGACTTCTGCCTGACCTACGTGAACGGTCCCAACAAGGGAAAGACCTTCGGCCGGATGCGCGCCACCGGGAGCGGCGCCTACGAGGGCACGGTCACGGACTATACGCGCGGCGGCAAGGAGTTCACCGGCAAGGGCAAGCTGAGCGGCGACACGCTTTCAGTGTCGGGCTGCGTTCTAGGCGGGCTGATCTGCCGCTCGCAATCCCTCACGCGCATCTGAGGTTGACGCGGCTCGCGGATCGGGCAGAACGGGCGCCCGATCCGCTGAAGGCCGCGCATGACCCATCTTCTTCTCGTTATCGCGATGATGCTTGGAACGCTGTCCCTCGCGCGGGCGGAGGCGATCCTGGGAGAATGGAGGGTCTCCAACGGCGAGCGCGTGGTCTACGCGCCCTGCGGCGGCGCCTTCTGCGGCCGGGTCGAGAGCGGGCGATACAGGGGCAAGAGCGTCGGGCGAATGAGCGGTTCGGGCCGAAACTATACCGGCACCGTCACCGACCCCTCCACCGACAAGACCTATGAGGGCCGCGCCGAGGTGTCGGGCGACCGGCTGGTCCTGACGGGCTGCGTGGCGAAGGTCTTCTGCCGGTCGCAGACCTGGACGCGCTGAGCCGCGTGCCGCCCACCCCCGCGCCCCTGCCGCGCAACCGCAACGTCCAGTGGCTGCGCGCGGCGGCGGCCCTGATGGTGCTGCTCTATCACGCCTCCCATTACCTTGCCGCAGAGCGCGGCGACGGTTCCATGGCGGCGATCTTCGGCGGCGAGTTCGGACTTCTGGGCGTCGCGATCTTCTTCGCCATCTCCGGCGCGCTGATGGCCGAGATTCTGCCGCGCACCGCGCCGCCGCTCTTCCTGCTGCATCGCATCGCCCGGCTTTATCCCGCCTTTCTCGTCGCCTCGCTCCTCCTGCCGCCGTTTCTCACGGGCCGGCTGTCGATCGACCTGCGCGCGCTCTCGCTCGTGCCGGTGGGCGACAACGGCTCCTATCGGCTGCGCGTCGAGTGGACGCTGATCTTCGAGCTCTTCTACTACATGGCGCTGACGGGGCTGGCGGCCCTCGGCGGCGCGCGCCTCCTGCGCCTTTTCGCGCTCGGCTGGCTGGCGGTGATCCTCGCGGCGGCGGCCTGGCTGCCGGAGCTGCGGCAGGCGACGCTCGTTCCCACCATCGTCGACCTGCCGTTCCTGGCGGCGAACGCCGCCTTCGCGGGCGGCCTTCTCGTGCCGGAGCTCGTGCGGCGCGGCGTGTTCCAGCCGGCGCTCGGCGCGGTGGCGGCGGGGCTCGCCATGCTGCTCCTCGGCTTCGGCTTCACGGCGGGCCGGCTCCTCGCCTCGCTGGTCGGGGTGATCCTGGTCGGCCTCGCCCTCTCGGCCGCCCCCCGTGCGGGACCGGACGGCTGGATCGCGCGCGGCGCGACGCGGCTCGGCGACTGGAGCTACGCGCTCTATCTCTGCCACGTGCCCGTGGTGCTGGTGGTGATGCGGAGCTTCGAAGCCCCGCCCCTCGCCCTCTGGTTCGCGGCCGTCGCGCTGTCGCTCCTCGTGTCGGTTCCGCTCGGACTTCTCGATCTGGCGATCTACCGCCGCCTGCGGGCCCGGCTCGACGCCGCCCGGCCCCAAGCGCTCGCGCGCGGGGCCGGGATCTACGCCGCCGTCTACGTTGCGGTGGCCGCCGTGTTCCTCTTCAAGACCTAGCGGGCGCGCTGGTTGAACAGGACGCCCTGCGCGTTCTTGTCCTGCGCAAGGTTCAGGCGCTCGCGCTCGGCCTTGCCAACCTCGAGCCCGCGCCGGACGGCGGGACGCGCGTTCATGCGCTCGAACCACGCCTTGAGGTGGGGGAAGTCGTCGAGGTTCTGGCCCTGGTTGGCGTGCGGCACGATCCAGCCGACGCTGGCCATGTCGGCGATCGAATAGTCACCGGCCAGGTACTCCCGCCCCTCGAGCCGCCGGTTCATCACGCCGTAGAGGCGGTTGCACTCGTTGGTGTAGCGGTCGATGCCGTAGGGGATCTTCTCGGGCGCGTACTGGCGGAAGTGGTGCGCCTGGCCCGCCATGGGCCCGAGCCCGCCGACCTGCCAGAAGAGCCACTCCTCGCAGGCGACGCGGGCGCGCTCATCCGTCGGATAGAAGCGCGCGAACTTGCGGCCGAGATACTGCAGGATCGCGCCCGACTCGAAGACCGAGATCGGTTCGCCGCCCGGACCGTCGGGATCGACGATGGCGGGCATGCGGTTGTTGGGCGCGATCGCGAGAAACTCCGGCTTGAACTGGTCGCCCGCCCCGATGTTCACGAGCTTCAGCTCGTAGGGCACGTCCAGTTCCTCCAGCATGATGCTGATCTTCCAGCCGTTCGGGGTCGGCCAGTAATGCAGTTCGATCGGGCGCTGTGCCATCGCGGGCTCCTGTCTTGCCTGTCGGGCCGGGAGCTAGCGCGGCAAGGGCCGGCCGCCACCGTTCGCCGGCCGCGCCCTTCCTGAACGCAGCTTGAAGGCGGACGCAAGGCCGGGTTCAGCCTCGCCGTGCCATGGTCGCCCATCGCAATCGGGGCTTGAGGAGGAGACGAGCCGCCATGATCATACGCCTCTCCGTTCTCACCGCCCTGATGGCGCTCTTTGCGGTCGGCTTCTCGTCCCTGGTCCGCATCGAGCGGCCGTCGAGCGGCCCCGTGTTCGCCAAGGGCGACTGCCTCGACACCGGTCTCGTCTGCGCGCCGCGCAAGGCACGCGTCGGTCTCTGAAGCCGTTTCCCGCGCCGTGCGGGATGGGGTAGAAGGGGCCATGAACGAGCTCTCGCTGGCCGCCCGCCACCCCGACACCCTGGCCATCCCGGCGATCGTCTCGCCGCCCCCCTCGCCTGTCCGCGTCTTCTTCGACGCGCGCGAGGCGGTCGGCGAGCTGCGACGCCTCTACGACGCCGCGACGCATTTCCTGGTGGAGAGCTTCCGCGAGGTCCTGCGCACGGGCGACACGAGCCGGCGCTATCGCGTCTTCTACCCGCAGGTCTCGGTGCGGACCGTCGGCCATGCCCGCGTCGACTCGCGCCTTTCCTTCGGCTTCGTGCCGGGGCCGGGCCTCTACTCGACCACCGTCACGCGGCCCGACCTCTTCGAGACCTATCTCACCGAGCAGCTCGACCTTCTCATCCGCAACCACGGCCAGCCGGTCGAGGTCGGCGCGTCCGAGACGCCCATTCCGCTCCACTTCGCGCTGCCCGAGGGCAGCCATGTCGACGGCGCCTCGGCGGACCGGCTCGACAAGCCGCTGCGCGACATCTTCGACGTGCCCGACCTCGACGCGACCGACGACCGGATCGTCAACGGCAACTTCGAGCCGGTGCCGGGCGGACCCATGCCGCTCGCGCCCTTCACCGCGCAGCGCGTCGACTACTCGCTCCACCGCCTCGCGCACTACACCGCGACGAGCCCCCGCCACTTCCAGAACTTCGTGCTCTTCACCAATTACGGCTTCTATGTCGACGAGTTCTGCGCGCTGGCGCGGCGCTGGATGGCGGAAGGGGGTCACGGCTACGAGAGCTTCGTGGAGCCCGGCAACGTCGTGACGCGGGCGGGCGCCTCGCATGCCGAGAGCGGGCTTGCGGTTCCGCGCCTGCCGCAGATGCCGGCCTACCACCTGACGCGCGGCGGACAGTCCGGCATCACGCTCGTCAACATTGGCGTCGGTCCGTCCAACGCCAAGACCATCACCGACCACGTGGCGGTGCTGCGCCCGCATGCCTGGCTGATGCTCGGCCACTGCGCGGGGCTACGCAACACGCAGGCGCTTGGCGACTACGTGCTCGCCCACGCCTATGTGCGCGAGGACCACGTGCTGGACGCCGACCTTCCGGTCTGGGTGCCGATCCCCGCGCTCGCCGAGGTGCAGGTCGCGCTGGAGGAGGCCGTCGCCTCCGTCACCGGCCTGTCGGGCTACGATCTCAAGCGCATCATGCGCACGGGCACGGTCGCCACCATCGACAACCGGAACTGGGAGCTGCGCGACCAGCGCGAGCCGGTGGAGCGGCTATCGAAGTCGCGAGCGGTCGCGCTCGACATGGAGTCGGCCACGATCGCGGCCAACGGCTACCGCTTCCGCGTGCCCTACGGCACGCTGCTCTGCGTGTCCGACAAGCCGCTGCACGGCGAGCTCAAGCTTCCGGGCATGGCGACGGACTTCTACAAGCGCCAGGTATCGCAGCATCTCGAGATCGGCATCCGCGCCATGCAGAGCCTGGCCGACATGCCCCACGAGCGCCTCCATTCGCGCAAGCTGCGGTCCTTCTTCGAGACCGCGTTCCAGTAGGACGATCGATCGTGTCGCATCGGCATGCCGCCGCCCGCCTCCTGGGCGGGCTTATCACGCTCGGCTCGGTACTCGGCGCGGGCGCCGTCCTTGTCTCCTTCGCGGGGGGCGAGCTTCACCCGTTCGACAGCGTCGGGCATTTCCGGCTGCACATCGCCGTCGCCCTCGTGCTGATCGGCCTGGGAGCGCTTTTCTTCCGGCGGTGGATCGGCGCGGGCGTCGCGACCGTCGGCGCCGTCGTCGGCCTGGCGACGACGCTGCCCTTCGTTCTGCCGCAACCGAGCGCCGAAGCCGCCGGGGCGAGCTACACGCTGCTGCAGATGAACCTGCGCTACGACGCCCCCGAACAGGACCCGGCGGTGCAGCTGGTCGCAGAGCTGCGGCCCGACGTCGTGACGCTGGACGAGGTGACCGAAAGCTGGCGCGCCCGCTTCGAGGCGCTGGAGAGCGCCTATCCCTACCAGCACTATTGCGGCACCTACGGCAAAGGCGGCACGGCGGTCCTGTCGCGCCGACCCTTCGCGACCGATCCGGAAACCTCGGTCTGCCGCATCGAGGACGGCTTCGCCGCGCGCGGCGTCGACTTCAACGGGCGCGTCGTCACGATCGCCGCGCTGCACCTCGACTGGCCCTGGCCGAGACACCACTGGGGCCAGGTTCGAAGGCTCGAGCCCATTCTGCCCAAGCTCCCGAAGCCCGCCATCCTCGCGGGCGACTTCAACGCCGCGCCCTGGAGCGCGGCGGTCGGAACGGTCGCCGCGGACGGCGGTTGGCGCGTGGTGAAGGGCATCGGCCCGAGCTTCATGCTGGCCGACCTGCGCCGCATTCCCGCCCATGTCTTCGGACTGCCGATCGACAACGTCCTCGCCTCCGCCGACGTGCGGGTGCTGGAGGCCGAAACGCTGGCGCCGACGGGCTCGGATCACCTGCCCGTGCTTGTTCGCTTCTCGGTCGAGGCGGGCCCCTCGGCCGCACCGGACGCCCCCTCCGTCGCCGCGCGCGTGAACGCGAATTAACATGCGGCGCCGGTCGGGCGCTGCCATGATGCGCGCGCTTCCCGGAGACCGTTAGCCGATGTTCGTCTCGTTCTTTCCGCGTCCGCGCGCCTTCTTCCTGTCCGTCGCGGGCTGGACACTCGTCTGCGTCGCGCTCTGGTACGGCTTCGGGCGCGGGCTCGGCGTGAACCTCGGCTTCACGCCGCCGGCGGAGGGCGAGGTGGGCATCCAGACCTTCTGGTCGGGCTCGTTCCTCTGGTTCTACCTCTATTTCGCGCTGGCGGTCGCGATCTTCTATGCCGCGTGGCGGGCCATCGCGAACCACCCCTGGCAGAACTGGTCGATCCTCGGCTCGGCGCTGATCCTGTTCGTGACCTACTTCCAGGTCGAGATCACGGTCGCCATCAACAACTGGTACGCGCCGTTCTACGACATCATCCAGGCCGCCCTATCCAAGTCCCGCCCGGTCGAGCCGGGCGAGATCGTCGCGAGCATCACCTACATCTTCGGCGGCCTCGCGCTGGTCGGCGCGACGGTCAGCGTCCTGAACGCCTTCTTCGTCAGCCACTACATCTTCCGGTGGCGGCAGGCGATGAACGACTTCTACATGTCGCACTGGCCCAAGCTGCGACACGTGGAAGGCGCCTCGCAGCGCGTGCAGGAGGACACGATGCGCTTCTCCACCACGATGGAGACGCTGGGCGTGCGCCTGATCGACTCCGTGATGACCCTGATCGCCTTCCTGCCGATCCTTCTCGGCCTTTCGGCGGCGATCACGCGGCTGCCGCTGATCGGCGACGTGCCCTATGCCCTGGTGCTGGCGGCGATCCTCTGGTCGGTCGTCGGCACGGCGCTGCTGGCGCTCGTCGGCATCAAGCTACCGGGCCTCGAGTTCAAGAACCAGAAGGTCGAGGCGGCCTACCGAAAGGAGCTCGTGATCGGCGAGGACCGGGCCGACCGGGCGCGTCCGCCGGAGGTGCGCGAGCTCTTCGCGCATGTGCGCCAGAACTACTTCCGCCTGTATTTCCACTACATGTACTTCAACGTCGCGCGCTACGCCTACCTGAACGCCGACACGGTCTTCGCCTACCTGATCCTGGCCCCCACGATCGCCGCCGGCGCCATCACGCTGGGCATCATGAACCAGATCCTGAACGCGTTCGAGCAGGTGCGGTCCTCGTTCCAGTTTCTCGTGAACAGCTGGACGACGATCGTGGAGCTGCTCTCGATCTACAAGCGCCTGCGCACCTTCGAGGGCGTCATCGACGGCGGGCTTCCCGCGCCCGCCGGCCCGCAGCTGGCCCAGCCGGCGCAGTGACCCGCCGGCCGCGAGCCGCCCGTCACATGGAGGCGTAGACCGGCCCCTCGCCGCCCTGCGGCGGCACCCAGCGGATGTTGCCGTTGGGATCCTTGATGTCGCACGTCTTGCAGTGGACGCAGTTCTGCGCGTTGATCACGTAGCGAGGCGCGGCCGGATCGGTCTCGTCCCATTCATAGACGGCGGCGGGGCAGTAGCGCTGGCTGAGGCCCGCATAGACGTCGTGCTCGGATCGCTTTTGCAGCGCCATGTCCTTCACCACGAGATGCACCGGCTGGTCCTCCTCGTGATTGGTGTTGGACAGGAAGACCGAGGATGTCCGGTCGAAGGTCAGCTTGCCGTCCGGGCGCGGGTAGTCGATCGGCCGGTGCTTCTGTGCCGCTTCCGTGGATTCGGCGTCGGTCTTGCCGTGGCCGAGCGTCCCGAAGAACGAGAGTCCGAGAAGCTGGTTGGTCCACATGTCGATGCCGCCGAGGATGACGCCGAGCCCCGTGCCGAAGCGCGACCAGAGCGGCTTGACGTTGCGCACGGGCTCGAGGTCGCGCCCGATCGGCGAGGCACGCCAGCCGTCCTCGTAAGCCGACAGGCGATCGGCCGAGCGGCCCGCCGCGATCGCTTCCGCCGCCGCCTCCGCGGCCATCATCCCGCTGGTGATGGCGTTGTGGACGCCCTTGATGCGCGGCACGTTCACGAAGCCCGCCGAGCAGCCGATCAGCGCACCGCCCGGGAAGGCGAGCTTGGGCACCGACTGCCAGCCGCCTTCCGAGATCGCGCGCGCGCCGTAGGCGATGCGCTTGCCGCCCTCAAGCAGCGACGCGATGTCGGGGTGACGCTTGAAGCGCTGGAACTCCTCGAAGGGCGACAGATACGGGTTCTTGTAGTTGAGGTGGACCACGAAGCCGACGTAAACGCGGTTGCCCTCCAGATGGTAGAGAAAGGACCCGCCCCCGGTGGCCAGATCCAGCGGCCAGCCGAACGAGTGCTGCACGAGGCCGGGCTGGGCCTTGGCCGGATCGATCTCCCACAGCTCCTTGATGCCGAGGCCGTATTTCTGCGGCTCGGCGCCGTGGGCGAGGCCGTATCGCTCCACGATCTCCTTGGCGAGCGAGCCGCGCACGCCCTCGCCGACGAGCACGTACTTTCCAATCAGGGCCATGCCGCGCTGGAACGCGCCGCCCGGCTCGCCTCCGCGCGTCACACCCATATCGCCGGTCGCGACGCCCACGACATTGTCGTTGTCGTCGGTCAGAAGCTCGGTCGCCGCGAAGCCCGGATAGATCTCGACGCCGAGACCTTCCGCCTTCGCGCCCAGCCAGCGGCAGACTGCGCCGAGCGAGACCACGAAGTTGCCCTCGTTGCTCATCAGCTTCGGCATCAGCGCGTTGGGCAGCCGCACCGCCCCTTCCGGTCCGTAGAAGTAGAAGCGGTCGGCGGTCACGGGCTGGCGGATCGGCGTCTCTTCCGAGCGCCATTCGGGCAGCAGGGTGTCGAGCGAGGACGGGTCGAGGACGCAGCCCGACAGGATGTGCGCGCCGACCTCGGCCCCCTTCTCGAGGACGACGACCGACAGTTGGGGGTTCACCTGCTTCAGCCGGATCGCCGCCGAAAGCCCGGCGGGGCCCGCCCCCACGATCACGACGTCGAACTCCATCGACTCGCGCTCGGGAAGCGCTTCGTGTTCGGACGCCAAGTCGCTCAAATGCCGTTCCTCCGCTCGTGCCGCGCGAGGCACGCCCGCCCCGTCTGGAATCGTTCCGTTCTGGCCTTCGGTCTTACAGGTCGGAGCGCCGCGACGACACCCTCGCCGCCGATCATTCTTACGTAAACGTCAAAGTGTCGCCCCGATTTCCGCCTGCGCATGCGGGGCGCACCGCTTCGTGCTAGAAGCGCCCCATGAGCGTCGCATCCCAACCGGCCGAGATCATTGCGGGCCTTCTCGCCTGGTACGAGACGGTCGGCCTGCGCGACTTCGCCGGCGAGGTGCCGCGCGACCGCTTCGCGGAAACGGCGCCCCTGCGCGCTGCTGCGTCCGCGACGCCTGCCGTGCGCGCGGCGGAGGCCGCCGCTCCCCAGCCGGTCGACCGGCGCCCCTCGCCGAGCGCCGAGCCGCCGGCGGCGCCCGTGCGACCGGCGCTTGCCTTCGAGAGCGACGATGCGGCGGCCGACGACGCCCGAGCCCGCGCGCGGCGGGCGAAGACGCTGGAGGAGCTGGAAGCCACCTTGCGCGAGTTCGAGGGTTGCGCCCTGCGCGCCTCGGCCCGCTCGCTCGTCTTCGCCAGCGGCCGGCCGGATGCGCGGCTCATGATGGTGGGCGAGGCGCCGGGCCGCGACGAGGACCTTATGGGCGAGCCCTTCACCGGGCGCTCCGGCCAGCTTCTCAACCGGATGCTCGCGGCGATCGGGCTGGAGCGCGACGCCGTGCGCATCACCAACACCGTGTTCTGGCGTCCGCCCGGCAACCGAACGCCGACGCCCGCCGAGACCGAGACCTGCCTGCCCTTCACGCTGCGTCATATCGAGCTGGTTCGACCGCGCGTCCTGATCTGCCTCGGCTCCCCGTCGGCCAAGGCCCTTCTCCATATCGAGGAGGGCATCATGCGCGCGCGGGGCCGCTGGTCGAGCCTGCGCCTTGCCGACGGGACGGAGATTCCGGCCATGGCGATGCTCCATCCCGCCTATCTCCTGCGCCAGCCCGCCCATAAGCGACTTGCCTGGCGCGACCTTCTCGCACTCAAGGCGAAGCTCGACGAGACCGGTGCATGAGACCCATGTCGAATCGCCGACATGAAACGGCGATAGGACGCTCGCGCCGCCTTCCCTCATAGGGTAGCGAGACGGCGATTCTGTCAGTGTCGAGCCGTCGCATGGGCGCCCAACTTCTTCCGATCGTCGCGCTTCTGACGTCGACCTTCTTCCTCCTGGTCGGCATCGGCCTCCAGGGCATCCTCATGCCCGTGCGGGCTGCGAGCGAAGGCTGGAACGCCTACGAGATCGGCCTCATGGGCACGGCCTACGCCATCGCCTTCACGATCGGGTGCCTCGTCGCGCCGCGCCTCGTCAAAAGCGCAGGCCACATCCGCACCTTCTCGAGCCTTGCCGCTCTGCTCGCCGTCTGCGTTCTCCTGAACGGGCTCTGGGTCTCACCGATCGGCTGGATTCCGGTGCGCGCCCTGTCGGGCTTCGCGATCGCGGGCGCCTACATGGTGATCGAGAGCTGGCTCAACGAGCGCGTCACCAACGAGACGCGCGGCCTCGTCTTCTCGCTCTACATGGCGGTGTCGATGGCCGCGATGATGGGCGGGCAGTTCTCGCTGCCGGTCGTCGGCGAAGGCGTTCCCGCCGCCTTCATGCTGTGCGCGATCTTCTACGCGCTGGCCGTCATTCCCAACGCGCTCTCGCGCGCCCCCAGCCCCAAGCCCCTCGTCCAGGCCAGCCTCGACCTTCGGATGATCTGGCGCAACTCGCCGGCGGCGGTGGTCTGCGTGACGCTGTCGGGCGTCCTGTCGGGGGCCTGGACCAACATGGCGCCCGTCTTCGGCCAGCGCGTCGGCCTGTCCACCGCCGAGATCTCGACGCTGCTCGTCGCCACGATGGGCGGCGGGCTCGTCTTCCAGTTCCCGCTCGGCCGCCTGTCGGACCGGATCGACCGCCGCCTCGTCATGGTTCTGGCGGGGCTGATCGGCCTTTCGGCCGCGCTCGCGGGGCTGCTCGTCTGGGGCAGCGGCCACCTGCCGCTCTTCGCCATCGCCTTCGTGATCGGCGGCGTGATCTATCCCGCCTACTCGCTGGCAGTGGCCCATGCCAACGACTTCGCCCGCCCGACCGACTTCGTGAAGATTTCCGGCGGGCTCCTGATCCTCTACGGCTTCGGCACGATGGCGGGCCCGATGCTGGCCGCGTGGCTCATGGAGACGATCGGCCCGCGCGGTCTGTTTTTGGCGACCGGCGCGTCCCATGCGAGCTTCGCGACTTATGCGGCCTGGCGCATGGCGCGCCGACCGGACGTGGTCCCGCCGGCAGAGCGGTCCGACGCTCCCTCGCTCCCGACCGCGCCCCTCACCACGCCGGAGTCGCTGCGCCGCGAAATGGCCTGAAGCGCAGTGCACATTAAACCTTGGCAAGCTGACGGTTCCGCCCGAACCCGATCACGATGTCGTGCATTCTAGGATGCGTAATGTCCGCCGCGCCGCCCGGCAGGGGCCGGGCGCTCCCAGCGGAAACGCCTTTTGGGAGGCATTCTAATGAAGACCCGTTTGATTCTCGCCAGTCTGGTTCTGGGTACGCTGGCCACCGGTGCCGCTTCAGCCGCCGAGCCGATGGTGCATCACCGCAAGCCCGTGCACCACGCCGTGATGAAGCATCGCGCGCCGGTCAGGCATCACACGGCCATGCGCACGACGACCGCGGCGACCTACGGCGCGCCGAACCGCCGTCCGCTGAGTTCCGGCGACTCGCCGACCGTGGCGCGGGAGGGCAAGGTCGTCGATCCGCTGGCCGTTCCGGGCTCGGATGCGGCGATCTACAACTACAGCCCGAACGACCGGAACTCGGCCTACGGCTACTGAGCCGTGAGCCCCAGCGTCAGCCCCCCGTGCCGGGGCTGACGCGCTTGGCCGCGCGCCGCTCCAGACCGAGCCGGTGCTCGCGGAAGATGATGAAGACGCCGGCGCTGATCACGATGCCGGCGCCCGCCAGCGTCGTCCCGCTCGCCTCCTCCCCGAACAGGAAGTAGCCGACCGCCACCGCCAGGATCATCGAGGTGTACTCGAAGGGCGCGATGGTGGAGGTGTCGGCATGCCGATAGGAGGCGGTGAGGAGGAGCTGCCCCACCCCGCCGCAAAGGCCCGCCAGAACCAGGAGCACGGCCTGCGGCCACGTCGGCCACGTCCAGCCGAACACCGCCGTCGTCGCGGAGATGATCGTCGAGGTCAGCGAGAAGTAGATCACGATCGTCGCTGTCTTCTCCGTGCGCACGAGCCGCCGGATCTGGATCATCGCGACCGCCGCGATCGCCGCGCCCGCAAGAGACGCGAGGATGCCCGCCGTCTGCGAGGCGTCGATGCTGTCGGCACTCAGCGTGAAGTTCGGCGCGACCACGACGACGACGCCCGTCAGCCCGACCAGCACGGCCGCCCAGCGATAGGCCCGGACCGTCTCGCGCAGGAACACGGCCGCCGCCACCACCGTCAGCAGCGGCGAAGCGTAGGACACCGCGATCCATTCGGGATAGGGCAGCCGTCCGAGCGCGTAGAAGCCGCAGCCCATGGACGACACGCCGATCACGCCGCGCAGGAAGTGCCCGCCGATATCGTCGGTGCGCAGCGAGCCGCGCAGGTCCCCCAGCCAGATCAGGTAGGCGACCACCGGGACGAGCGCGAAGAATGAGCGGAAGAAGACGAGCTGACCCGCCGGAAAGGCGTCGCCGGTGGCCTTCAGCGCGGTCTGCATGCCCACGAAGACCACCACCGAGACGACCTTGAGCGCGATGCCCAGCATCGGGCTCGTGGTGTCGGAGTCGATCGCGAGGGCCATGGCATCCGGCGAGTGGAAACGGGAGCGGGAGGTCGGCCCCGCTTACGCCCACCGTTCCGGCGGGTCGACCCACCTTCTGGCATCATCCGTGAAACTTATGGTTAGCATGGGACACGACCCGTGATCGTGAACCGGGGCCGCGCGGTTGGCGTCCGGCGCGCGGACCGGTTACGGACGGCCGAACCCGGGCCCAACGAGGAGAGCTTTGATGGCGCGCAGCGACGATGGACAGGTTGTCCGGCTGGAAGACTACCGCCCGACCGACTTCCTGATCGAACATGTCGAGATGCGCTTCGAGCTCTTCGAGGGCGAGGCGCTGGTGGAAACGGTCTCGACGCTCCGCCGGCGCGAGGGAACCGACCCGGCGCGCCCGCTCGTCCTCGACGGCGACGCGCTCGACTTCGTATCGGCGACGCTGGACGGGCGCGAAATAGAGGCGGGCCGCCTTGAGGCGTCACCCGACCGCCTGACCATCCACCTCCCCGAGGCAACGCCCGCGCAATCCGTGCGCCTGGCCGTCCGCACCCGCCTGCGGCCGGAGGAGAACACCCAGCTCATGGGGCTCTACCGCTCCAACGGCGTCTGGTGCACGCAATGCGAGGCGGAGGGCTTCCGCCGCATCACCTACTTCCTCGACCGGCCGGACGTACTCGCGACCTACCGCGTCCGCGTCGAGGCCGACCGGCGCGCCGCCCCGATTCTCCTGTCCAACGGCAATCCGGTCGAGGCGGGCGTCACGGACAACGGCCGCCACTTCACTGTTTGGGACGACCCCTTCCCCAAGCCCTCCTACCTCTTCGCGCTGGTGGCGGGCGACCTCGACCATATCGAGGAGCCGTTCCGCACCCAGTCGGGTCGCGAGGTGAGGCTCGCCATTTACACCGAGAAGGGCCTGTCGGACCGCGCCGGCTACGCGATGGACGCGCTCCGGCGCTCCATGGTCTGGGACGAGCGGCGCTTCGGGCGCGAGTACGACCTCGACGTCTTCAACATCGTCGCGGTCGGCGACTTCAACATGGGGGCGATGGAGAACAAGGGTCTCAACGTCTTCAACCACAAGTACGTGCTGCTCGACCCCGACACCGCGACCGACGCCGACTACCAGGGCGTCGAGACCGTGATCGCCCACGAGTACTTCCATAACTGGACCGGCAATCGCATCACCTGCCGCGACTGGTTCCAGCTCTGCCTGAAGGAAGGGCTGACGGTCTTTCGCGACCAGGAGTTCACGAGCGACGAGCGCTCGCGGCCCGTCAAGCGCATCGCCTCGGTGCATACGCTGAAGTCGCACCAATTCCCGGAGGACCAGGGGCCGCTGCAGCACCCGGTGCGCCCGACGCGCTACCGCGAGATCAACAACTTCTACACCGCGACCGTCTACGAGAAGGGCGCGGAGCTGGTGCGCATGATCGCGACGATCCTCGGCGAGACGCGCTTTCGCGCCGGCATGGACCTCTACTTCGAACGGCACGACGGCGACGCGGCGACGATCGAGGACTTCGTCCGCTGCTTCGAGGAGGCGGGCGAGACGGACCTGTCGCAGTTCTCGCGCTGGTACGCCCAGGCCGGCACGCCGACACTGGAAATTCGCGAGAGCTTCGAGGACGGCCGGCTGACGCTCGACCTCGCGCAGACGCTCGTGCCGGGCTCGGCCGGAACCGGCACAGCGCCCCTCGTCATCCCGATCCGCTTCGGTCTGGTGGACGGAAGCGGACGCGACATGCAGGCGGTGCCGGAGGCCGGCAGCGCCGATGTGGAGGGCGACGTCATCCTCCTCACCGAGGCGCGCGCGAGCGTCGTCTTCGCAAACCTGCCGGAGCGGCCGCTCGTGTCGGTCCTGCGCGGCTTCTCGGCCCCCGTCACGCTCAGCTACCCGCAGGCCGAGGCGGACCGACTGGCGCTGGCGCGGCTCGATCCCGATCCGTTCGGGCGCTGGCGCGCGCTGACCGATCTGGTGGGCGAGCGCCTGCGCGACGCGGCCAAGGCGGGCGGTGCGGCGGGCGCGACCGCAGTGGATCCGGCCATCGTCGAGACGCTGGTCCGCAGCGCCGAGGACGAGCGGCTGGAGCCGGCCCTCCGGGCGCAGATGATGCAGCTTCCCGGCGAGGCCGAGATCGCGCGGCTGATCGGGCGCGATGTCGATCCCGAACGCGTCCATGCCGTGCGCGAGGCGGTGCTGCGCGAGATCGCGCGCGTCGGTGCCGAGCGGCTCGCGCGCGTCGAGGCGACGCTCGGGGGCGATGCCGCCTTCTCGCCGGACGCCGCCAACGCCGGGCGGCGCGCCCTGCGAAACGCGCTGCTTCTGCCGCTCTCGCTGGCCGACGCTTCGCCCGCGCGGGCCGCGCGCCGCTTCACCGAAGCCGACAACATGACCGACCGTCTCGCGGCGCTGACGATTCTGGCTCACGTCTTTCCCGAAAGCGCCGAGGCCGACGCCGCGGTGGACGGCTTCTTCCGACGCTTCGAGGGCGACGCGCTCGTCATGGACAAGTGGTTCCTGCTGCTGGCGACCGTGCCCCGTCCCGAGACGCTGGAGCGGGTCGAGGCCCTCGCCCGCCATCCGCTGTTCCGTCTTGCCAACCCGAACCGGGCCCGCGCGCTGATCGGCGGCTTCGCCACCGGCAACCAGCGGGCCTTCAACCGGGCCGACGGCGCGGGCTATCGCTGGGTGGCGGAGCAGCTTCGCCGGCTCGACCCGGTCAACCCGCAGACGGCGGCGCGCCTTGCCACGGCGTTCCGATCCTGGCGGGCCTTCGAGCCGACGCGGCAGGCCCATGCCCGCGCCGCGCTGGAGGATCTGGCGGGGGCCTCCGGTCTCTCGCGCGATCTTGCCGACATCGTCGCGCGGAGCCTGAATTGATAAGGGCGAACCGATAAATTTTTACGTTTACCCTTCGTTCACCTTGATCCGCGAAACACGTGGAAAAACGGTGTGTAAGCCTTGCAACAGGCCCCCTCGCGGCTTGCGCGGGGACGGTTTGCGTGACCCCGGCTTGCTGGACAACTGAGTCGCCGACTGGTTGAATGTTGTTAAGGTTTCGGGTGGCGGCGCCCGATGCCAATGATCGACATTCGAGGGGTCGGTGAATGGGGCTGGACGCGGCACGCGTTCCGGGACGGGCGACGTCGTCGCTTTTTTCCGGTCGTTCGGCGGGGACCGATGAGCGGCGAATGTCCCGGTTCCGGCTGGACACGGCCCGGCTCGGCGAGTTCGAGCCGATGCTCCGCTTGGCTCTTCCCTATTTCGTGGTGCTGTTTCTCGGCGTGCTGGCGCTGAGCTGGGTCGTCGCCCTCGTCGAGGAGCGCGGTGCGATCGAGGATCGCGCGCAGGCCGAGCTGCGCCTTGCCGCCAGCCTCGTGCGGGCCGAGGACGCGGCCCTTGCCGACGGCCTACCGGCGGCCGAGCGTGCCGACGCGCTGATGGCCAACGTCCTGTCGAGCTTCCTCCACGACAGGCGCATGATGGGTCTCGTGCTCGACCCGACCGGCCGGGTCCTGTCGGCGACGCCGGACGCCGAGCGGATGATCGGCGAGGACGTCGACCGGCTGGTCGGCAACTCCCAGCCGCTCATGGTGTTCGGCGAGCGCGCCGGCGTTCTGCCCGTGCTCTTCGAGCGCGAACCGGCGATGGCCGCCGCCGCCCGCCTCGGCGGCACGCTCGGCAGCGTGCTTCTCCTGCGCGACGAGGCTTCGCTCTACGGCGGCTGGCGCCGCTCCGTCTCGATCAGCGTCACGCTCTACTGCCTGACGAGCCTCGTCTTGCTGGCCATCCTGGTCGCCTACTTCCGGCAGGCGACGCAGGCGAGCCAGGCGAGCCGCCTCCTGATGGACCAGCACCAGCGCGTCGACACCGCGCTCTCGCGCGGTCGCTGCGGCCTCTGGGACTGGGATCTGGCGCGCGGGCGCATGTACTGGTCGCGCTCCATGTACGAGATCCTCGGCATGGAGCCACGCGACGACGTCCTGTCCTTCGGCGAGGTCGCGGCCCTCCTTCATCCCGAGGACGGCTCGTTCTTCGAGTTCGCCCGGCAGGTCGCGACCGCGCAGGGCGGCAATATCGAACGCTCCTTCCGCATGCGCCGCGCCGACGGCCAGTTCCTCTGGCTGCGCGCCCGCGCCGAGATCGTGCGCAACAACAACAACGAGATCCACCTGATCGGCGTCGCGGTCGACGTCAGCGAGAACCACATCCTCGCGCAGATGACCGACGAGGCGACGACCCGCCTACAGAACGCGGTCGAGAACATCTCCGAGAGCTTCGTTCTGTGGGACGCCGACCACCGGCTGGTCCTGTGCAACTCGAAGTACCAGGAGGTCTTCGGGCTGACCGACGCGGACGTGCGGCCCGGCACGGTCTTCGGCGAGGTGCGCGCCAAGGCGCGGCGCCCGATCGAGGAGCGCAAGCTGACCTCGCCCTCCTTCGTGCTCGGCGAGCGCGCCACCGAGACGCGTCTGGCCGACGGCCGCTGGCTTCAGGTCTCCGAGCGCACGCTCGCCGACGGCAGCCACGTGTCGATCGGCACCGACATCACCCAGCTCAAGGTCCACCAGGAGCGCCTGTCGGATTCCGAGCGACGTCTGATGGTGACGATCGCCGACCTCTCCAGCGCCCGCCGCGACGCCGAGGCCAAGGCCCGCCAGCTGACCGAGCTCAACCGCAACTTCCTGATCGAGAAGGAGCGGGCCGAGAGCGCCAACCAGGCCAAGACGACCTTCCTCGCCAACATGAGCCACGAGCTGCGCACGCCGCTCAACGCCATCATCGGCTTCTCGGAGATCATGCGCGACGGCTCGTTCGGCCCGATCGGCAACGGCAAGTACACCGAATACGCCGCCGATATCCACCAGAGCGGCCACTACCTCCTGAAGCTCATCAACGACATTCTCGACATGTCGAAGATCGAGGCGGGTCGCATGGTGCTCGCCAACGAGCGCGTCGACCTGCCCGCCATCGTCCACGAGACCACCAAGATCGTCGAGGTCATGGCCGAGCGGAAGCGCATCACCATGCGGGTCCATTGCGCACACGACCTGCCCTTGGCCGGTGATCGCCGGGCCACGAAGCAGATCCTTCTCAACCTCATCGCCAACGCGGTGAAGTTCACGAACCCCGGCGGCATGGTGGACCTGCGCCTGCGCCAGGTCGGCGACCGCGCGCTGGTGACGATCCGCGACAACGGCATCGGCATCCCGCGACAGGCGCTGCGCAGCCTCGGGCGTCCGTTCGAGCAGGTCGAGAACGAGCTGACGCGCACCAACAAGGGTACGGGCCTCGGCCTTGCCATCGCCCGCTCGCTGATCGAGCTGCAGGGCGGCGCGCTGCGCATCGCCTCCGAGCCCGGCAAGGGCACGGTCGTGTCGCTCCGCCTCCCATGCGCGGCGGCCGACTGCGCGACGCCCGCCGAGATCCGCCGCGCGGCCTAGCCGAGCTTCGGGTCGAACGGCAGGAGCGCGGAAAACATCTCGCGCACCGCCCGCGCCGTGTCGCCGACCTCGGTCTCGATAGCGGCCGGTTCGGCCAGGTCGAGCGCAGAAGCGATGCGCCGCGCAAGGCCGAGCGGCAGGTCCGCCACCCGGTTCGCGGTTCCCGTTCCCAGTCGCAGAAGCTGCATCAGCCGCGTCATGCGGTCCATCGCGTCGCTCGGGTCGAGGCCGAGCCCGGCGCGGTCCTCCGGCCGCAGATGGCGCAGCACCTCCGCCGTCGGGCGTCCGATGGCCTCCAGCGGCGCGCGCCCCGTCAGGATCGCCCATTGCGCGAGGAATTCGAGGTCCGTCAGCCCTCCGGCGAGGCGCTTGAGATCGAGGACGCCGCGCGGGGGCTTCTGCACGTCGAGCCGGGCGCGCATGTCGGCCACGTCGTCCGAGAGGAGCGGGTCTGCGCGGTGGGTCTCGATCGCCTCGCGCACGGCGGCCACGATCTCCGCCGCGAGCGCCGCGTCGCCGGCCACCGGGTGCGAGCGCGTGAGCGCCATGCGCTCCCAGGTCCAGGCCTCGGCCTGATAGCGCCGGAAGGCATCGACATGGGTCGCGAGCGGGCCCTTGTTGCCGGACGGGCGAAGGCGGAAGTCGACCGCGTAGAGCACGCCTTCGGCCATGGGCGCCGAGAGCGCGGCGATGAGCCGTTGGGTGAGGCGCATGTAGTAGGTCGAGACCGCGAGCGGGCGCTCGCCGTCGCTCTCATCGGCGCCCTCGTCGTGGTCGTAGAGGAGCATCAGGTCGATGTCGGAGCTGGCCGTCAGCTCGCGCGAGCCGAGCCGGCCGAGGCCGAGAACCGCGACCCGCCCGCCCGGAACCTTGCCGTGAACCCGCGCGAACTCGGCCTGCACGGCTTCGAGGACCGCCTCGATCACCACTTCCGCCAGAACCGTGAAGGCCGCGCCCGCCGCGGGACCCTCGATCGCGCCCGACAGAAGCCGGACGCCGATCAGGAACCGCCCCTCGGAGGCGAAGATGCGCAGGCGTACGAGGCGATCCTCGAGCGAGGTCGCCTCGGCGAGAAAGGCATGGAGTTGCGCGCGTCGCGCCTCCGCGCTCGGCATGTCGCGGAAGAAGGCGGGTTCGAGCAGGGCGTCGAAGACGTGGGGCCGCGCGGTGATGGTGCGGCCAAGCTCGGGGGCCGAGGTCACAATCAGCGCCAGTAGGTCGAGAAGGCGCGGGTTGGAGGCGATCAGCGAGAAGAACTGGAGCCCGGCGGGAAGTGCGGCAAGGAAGCGATCGAACTCTGCGAGCGCGGCGTCCGGGTCGGGTGCCGCCGCGAAGCTCTCGAGGAGACGCGGCAGGACCTGGGCCAGCGGCTCGCGCGCCGCTTCCGAGCGCGTCGCGCGCAGACGCCCCTCCGTCCAGCCGCCGAGGATGCGCGCCATGTCGGCCGGTCGGCGATACCCGAGCCCGGCCAGCCGCTCGCGCGTCCGCTCGTCGTCGCCGTAGCTCTCCGTCGCCTCGTCCTCGCGCCCGTCCGAGAACAGCGCCGAGAAGCGCCATTCGACACGCCGCAGGTGGTTGGTGAGCTCCGCCGAGAAGCTCGCGGCATCGGGATGGTTGCAGAGACGCGCGACGGTCTCGAGCCCCTGAGCGCTCTCGGGCAGCGTATGGGTCTGCTCGTCGGCGATCATCTGCACGGCGTGTTCGGCGCGGCGCAGGAACCAGTAGGCGCGGGTCATCTCCTCAGCGACCTCGGCGTCGATCCAGTCGCTCGCCGCCAGCTGCGCCAGCGCCTCGTCGGTGCGCCGCATGCGCAGGCGCGGCGACCGGCCGCCCGCGATCAGCTGCTGGGCCTGCGCGAAGAATTCGATCTCGCGGATGCCGCCGCGTCCGAGCTTCAGGTTGTGGCCGGCGACCTCGATGCCGGTGAAGCCGCGATGCTGGTCGATGCGCGCCTTCATGTGACGGATGTCGCGGATCGCCACGAAGTCGAGATAGCGCCGCCAGACGAAGGGCGTCACCTCGCGCAGGAACCCCTCGCCCGCCTCGCGGTCGCCGGCGACGACGCGCGCCTTGATCATCGCGGCGCGCTCCCAGTCGCGGCCGGAGCCCTCGTAGTAGACGAGCGCGGCCGGCAGCGGGATGGCGAGCGGCATGGCGGAGGGGTCGGGCCGCAGCCGCAGATCGGTGCGGAAGACGTAGCCCTCGCGCGTGCGCTCGCCGATCATGCGCACGAGGCGGCGCGCGAGCTTTCCGAAGGTCTCGACGCTTTCCGACGTGTCGAGGACGGCCGGCGCGCCGGGGTCGAAGAAGAGAATGAGGTCGATATCCGAGGAGTAGTTCAGCTCCCCCCCGCCGAGCTTGCCCATGCCGAGCACGAAGAGGCCGAGCCCCTGCTCCGGATCGGCCCGGTCGGGAAGCCGCAACGCGCCGCGCCGGTCGAGGTCGAGCGCGAGGAAGCGCACCGCATGGCCGACGGTCGCATCGGCAAGCGCCGAGAGATCGCGGCAGGTCTCGTCGGGCGTCGCCGCGCCGAAAAGATCGCGAAGCGCGACGAGGAGCGCCCCTTCCGCCTTGGCACGGCGAAGGTGCGCCATGACCTCGCCCTCGCTTGCGCCGTCGCCGACCGGCGCGTTCAGGTTCCCGACGATGGCCCGCACGCGCGCGCCGGCCTCCTCTTCGAAGAGAAGATCCAACCATTCGGGATGGGCCAGCGCGATCGAGAAGAGATGGGGCGAGAGCGACCAAACGGCCGCAAGGCGGGGGTCGCAGCGCTTCGACCGCAGCCACGCCGCCAGACGTTCGCATCCCGCCTCGCCGGCGCGCTCGGCGAGCTCGGCGCCTCGCCGCGCGGCCAGATCCGCGTCGAGAGCGTCCAGCGGCAGCGTGCCGCCGATCCGCAGGCTAGGCGCTGCCCCGCTCGCCATCTCCATCTGATCCCTCGCCCTCGCCAGCCGGAAAGCTCAGCGTCACCACGAGGCCGGGCCCCGCGTCGCTCAAGCTCATGGTCCCGTCATGGATGCGCGCGATGGCCTGCACAAGGGACAGGCCGAGGCCGGAACCGGGCTTCGTGCGGCTTTCGTCGAGCCGGTAGAAGCGCTCCAGCACGCGATCGCGCTTGTCCTCCGGAATGCCCGGCCCGTTGTCGGCGACCGACAGCTCGACGCGCTCGCCCAGCCGACGCACGCGCACGCGCACCTCCAGCGGACGCTCCGCCGTCTCGCCGTATTTCAGCGCGTTGTCGATGAGATTGGAGACGGCCTGCGCGATCAGCTCGCGGCTCACCACGGCCGGCAGCGGGCTGATCGCCTCCACGTCGAGGCGTCCCCCGTCATCCTCCACCAGGGGCTCGTAGAGTTCCGCCACGCCGGCCACGAGCTCCGCCAGATCGACCCGATTCTTGATCGCGGGATGCGAGCCTGCCTCGACGCGGCTGATCATCAGGAGCGCGTCGAACGTGCGGATCATGTTGTCGGCCTCCGCCATCGCGCCTTCCAGCGCCTGTCGCGACTGACGCTCGTCGGCGCCACCCGAGAGGCCGGCCTCGACCCGGTTTCTCAGGCGCGTCAGCGGCGTCTTCAGGTCGTGGGCGATATTGTCGGAAACCTGCCGCAGCCCTTCCTGAAGGAGCGCGATACGGGCCAGCATCATGTTGAGGTTGGCTGAAAGCCGGTCGAACTCGTCGCCCGAGCCGTCCACCGGCAGGCGCTCGTGGAGATCTCCGGCCATGATGCGGGCGGTCGAGGCCGACATGCGGTTCAGGCGCCGCAGGGCCGTGCGGCCGACGAGGACCCAGGCCGCGAGCGCGCCCACCGTCATGAGGACGAGCGCCAGGATGACCGCGTTGCGCACCACGAGGCGGATGCGCTCGAGGTCCGAGACGTCGCGGCCGACAAGGACGCGCATCCCGTTCGACAGCGTCAGCACCTCTGCGACGGCCGTGTGGACGCGGTCCGTCTCGTTCTCGGAATAGCGGGCATAGCCGAAGGCGCGCTGGGTGAAGCCGGGATCGTCGAGCGTGCCCGGCTGGATGCTCTCGACGTTGCCGGCCAGGATGCGGCCCGACGCGTCGGACACGAGATAGAGCGAGGCGCCGGGCCGGCGCGAGCGGCGGTCGATCGATCGCACGAGCCCGACGATGCCCGCGCCCTCGTAGATCTGGTTGAGCTCGGTGATCTCCTCGGCGATCGTCGCGCGGCTCTGCGACTGCAGGAGCGTCTGCGCCGTCGAGGTCACGTAGAGAAGCAGAACCGCCGCGAACACGGCGAAGAGCAGGAGGAACACCGCCGAAAGCCGGACGGCGGTGATCCGCATCAGGTCGCGCAGCCGCGTCATGGTCCGGCGCCCGGTCGCCCGGTCACGCCCCCTCGCCGGCCTTCATGATGTAGCCGGAACCCCGCACGGTGTGGAGCAGCGGCTCGCCGAAGTCGCGCTCGATCTTGGAGCGCAGGCGCGAGATGTGGACGTCGATGACGTTGGTCTGCGGGTCGAAGTGGTAGTCCCAGACGTTCTCGAGCAGCATGGTGCGCGTGACGACCTGACCCGCGTGCTTCATCAGGTATTCGAGAAGCCGGAACTCGCGCGGCTGGAGGAGGATGCTCTTGCCCGCGCGGCGCACCTCGTGGCTGAGACGGTCGAGCTCGAGGTCGCCGACCTGGTACTGCATCTCGACGTCGCGAGAGCCCCGCCGCCGGCCCAGCACCTCGACGCGCGCGAGAAGCTCCGACATCGCATAGGGCTTGGAGAGATAGTCGTCGCCGCCGGCGCGAAGGCCGGTGACACGGTCGTCCACCTGCCCGAGCGCCGAGAGGATCAGCGCGGGCGTCGCGTTCTTCTTTTCGCGCAGGCCCGCGATCACCGACAGGCCGTCGCGTTCCGGCAGCATCCGGTCGACCACGAGCACGTCGTAGTTCTGCGTATCGGCCATGTGGAAGCCGGTCTCGCCGTCGGCCGCATGGTCGGCCTGATGCCCGGCCTCCTTGAAGGCCTTCACGAGGTAGGAAGCGGCTTCCCGGTCGTCTTCGATGATGAGGATGCGCATGGCTGAGGATGTAGGGGAAACGGCGGCCAGCGTCATCTGATCCTCCGGCGTTCGAGGGACTGGATCTCAAAAAAGGGGCGGCGAACCCACCGGCTCGCCGCCCCGACACCTTCGGGGGATCCCGCGCCCTCGACCGGCGCGGGATCGTCGTCCGATCAGCTGCCGGCGATAGGCAGCGCGACGAAGCGGTTCTGGTCGCCCTGGCGCAGCTGGAACAGGGCGGCCTTGCGGCCCGAGTCCTTGGCGGCCTTGATGGCGTCCTGCACCTCGCGCTGCGAGTTCACGCTCTTGCCGTTCACGGCCACGATCGTGTCGCCGGCCGAGACGCCGCGCGTGGCGGCCTCGGAGTCCGGGTCGACGTCGGTGACGACCACCCCGTTGCCCTCGTCGGAGGGCGTCAGCGTCAGGCCGTAGCCCTGCAGCGAGGACGGGTTCACCGGCACGCGGCTGTTGCCATTGCTCGCGTTCGAGGCCTCGTCGAGCGAGGCGATATTGCCGAGCGCGACCTTGACGTCCTTGGCCGACCCCGAGCGCCAGAGCGTGACGTCGATCGTCGTGCCGGGACGGTAGGCCGCCACCTTGCGGGCGAGGTCGCGCGGTCCGTCCACCGTCTCGCCGTTGACGGCGGTGATGACGTCGCCGGTCTGGATGCCGGCCTTGGTGGCGGGCGTCTCGTTGTCGGGCAGCGTGACGATGGCGCCCTTCTCGTTGGCGAGGCCCACGGCTTCCGCGATGTCCTTGGTCACCGGAGCGATCTGGACGCCGAGCCAGCCGCGCTGGACGTTGCCGTTCTCGCGCAGCGACTGCACCACGGACTGGGCGGTCGAGGCGGGGATGGCGAAGCCGATGCCGACCGAGCCGCCCGAGGGCGAGAAGATCGCCGTGTTGATGCCGATCACCTGACCCTGCTGGTTGAAGGCGGGGCCGCCCGAGTTGCCGCGGTTCACCGGCGCGTCGATCTGGATGAAGTCATCGTAGGGGCCCGCGCCGATGTCGCGGCCGCGCGCCGAGACGATGCCCGCCGTCACAGAGCCGCCGAGGCCGAAGGGATTGCCGACCGCGATCACCCAGTCGCCGACCCGCACCTTGGCGTCGTCCGCAAAGCTCACATAGGTGAACTTCTGGTTCTTGGCGTCGACCTTCAGAAGCGCGAGATCGGTGCGCGGGTCGGTGCCGATCAGCTTGGCGTCGTACTCGGTGCCGTCGTTCAGGACGACCGTGTACTGCGTTCCGCCGTCGACCACGTGGTTGTTGGTCACGACGTAGCCGTCGTCGGAGATGAAGAAGCCCGACCCCTGAGCCATGCCGCCGTCACGCGGCGTGCGGCGCTGGGGACCGCGCTGGCCCGGCTGCCCTTGGCCGTTCGGGCCCTCGAAGAAGCGGCGGAGCGGATGGCCCTCGGGCAGCGAGTCGAAGGGCGAGGCGCCGCTGTTGCCGTCGTCGGCGGCGGGCCGCACGGCCTCCTTCACGCGCACCGACACGACGGCGGGCGACACCTTCTCGACGACGTTGGCGAAGCCGAAGCTTTCGGCGGCGGGCGCCACCTGGACGGCCTGGGCAAAGCTCGGGGCGGTCGTGGCGACGACGCCGCCGGAGAAGGCGAGGCCCGCGACGCCGGCCGCGAGCGCTGCGGCGGAAAGGCGGCGCTTCGTCTTGGATAGGGTCTGGATGCTCATGATGACCTCGTTCGATGGGTTCGGTCGGGCGGGGTGCCGCTCTGTCCGTGACCCGGAACGTAGGGATCGTCACCTTACGGCAATCCTTCGATGGCATGAAACCTTGGTAAGGTGCCCGATAACCGCGTTTACGGCACGACTCGGCCGTCCACGATCTGGATCGTGCGGTCGCAGCGGCGCGCCAGATCCATGTTGTGGGTCACGAGGAGAAAGGTCGTGCCCCGCTCCTTGTTGACCGAGCGCATGAGCTCGAAGACGCCCTCGGCCGACTTCGTGTCGAGATTGCCGGTCGGCTCGTCGGCCAGGACGATGGCGGGATCGACCGCGAGCGCGCGAGCGATGGCGACACGCTGCTGCTGCCCGCCCGACATGGTGTTCGCCCGGCTGTCCGCAAACGGGGAAAGCTGCACCTGGTCGATGAGCCGCTCGGCGGTCCGGCGCATCTCGCTGTTGGCGAAGCCGCGCCGGACGAGAAGCGGCAACATGACGTTCTCCAGCGCCGTGAAGGCCGAGATGAGGTGATGGTACTGGAAGACGAAGCCGATGCTTTGCCCGCGAAGGGTGGTCAAGGCGGCCTCGTCGAGACCGCCGGTGTCCTGCCCGTCGATGCGCAGCGAGCCGCCGCTCGGGCGGTCGAGCAGGCCGATGATGTTGAGGAGCGTGCTCTTGCCCGAACCGCTCGGGCCGATCACGGCGCAGAACTCGCCCGTCGCGACCGTGATGTCGATTCCGTGCAGAACCTCCGTCTCGGACGGCGTTCCGACGTTGTAGGCCTTGCGGATGCCTTGAAGAAGGAGAACGGCCTCAGCCACGGATCGCCACCACCGGATCGAGACGCGCCGCGCGCAGGGCCGGCACCATCGCCGCGAGCACGCCGCAGACGGTCGCGAGAAGGCTGGCCATCGCAAAAAGGCTCGTCTGGATGTCGATCGAGAAGAACGGCGTCCCGTCGGGGTTTCGGGCAAGGATCTGCCAGACGCTCAGGAAGAGCCGCGCCAGGGCCGATCCGAAGAAAGAGCCCGCCAGGCCGAGCAGGCCGCCCTGGACGAGAAAGACGCGCATGATCTGCCCGCGCGAGGCGCCCATGGCGCGCAGGATGCCGATCTCGCGCGAGCGCTGCACGACGGAGACGACCAGCACGCTCGCGATGCCGAGCGCCACCGAGAGCGCGACCGAGGCCCTGATCGTCGCGCTCGACACGTTCTGGCTGCGGATGGCGGTGAAGAACTGGCTGTTGGTGCGGATCCAGCTGTCCGCCTGGACGGGCCGGACGGCGGCGAGCTCGTCGGCGATCCCGTTGGCCACGTAGGGGTCCTTGAGCGTCAGGTCGATGCTGGACACCTCGCCCACCAGGCCCAGAAGACCCTGCGCCGTGTTCAGCGTGCCGATCACGATGCGCTCGTTGAAGCCCTTGTTGCCAAGGTCGAAGATGCCGGCGACATTCAGGGTCTCGGCCATACCCTCCGCCGTGCGCAGGAGCACCTTGTCGGCCACCCGGATGCCGAGGTCCTCCGACAGGTCCTTGCCGATCAGCATGTCGCGGCTCGTCAGGTGCGCGGTGCCCACGACCATCTGATCGGGCATGGTCACGAAGCGGAAATACTGATCCGGCTCGACACCCTGGAAGGTGACGGTGCGCGAGGCCGCGCCCCGGATCACGAAGACGGAGCCCGACGCCATCGGCGAGATGACGTCGACGCCCGGCGTCGCGCGCAGGAGCGCGGCCAGCTTGCGCCACTGGTCGACGGTGATGTGGCGCTGCGGCCGGCTCTGGACGAGGCGCACGAAGCGGACGCCATCCTTCGTCCTGACGGGCCGGGACGCGTCCTTCTGGGGCAGGACGACGACCTGGGCCTGCGTGCTCAGGACACGGTTCAGGAAGTTCGCCTGAACGCCGGCCAGCAGCGCCGACATGAACACGATGACGCCGACGCCGACCGCGACGCCGACGACGATCAGCAGCGTCTGGACGAGCCCCTCGCGCAGGAAGCGCACGGCGGCGATGAGCTCGAAGGGAAGATGCTCACGCACCGGTCCGCACCCGCAAGCGCTGGCCGTCGGCAAGGTTCGTGCCAAGCCCTCGGACGACCGTTTCGCCGGGCGCGAGGCCGCCAAGCACCTCCAGCGCCGCGTCGCCCCTCAGGCCCGGCCGTATCGTGCGGCGGTGGAGCACCCCGTCCTGCGCCACCAGCACCCACGGGTTCGGCCCCGCGACGTCGTGGACATCGCCGAGATCGACCGTGACGGCGTCGGTCTTGCGATTCGTCTCGATCTCGGCCGAGACGGTCATGTCCTGCCGGAGGTAGGCGGGCGGGTTCGGCACGTCGAGCTTGACGAGAACCGAACCGCTCTGGGCGTTCACCGCAGGGTTGATGTAGCCGACCGTCGCCGCGAAGACCTGTGCCGGATAGGCGTCGGCCGCGATGGCGGCGGTCTCGCCGAGCCGGAGAAGGCCGAGGTTCTGCTCGTCGATCTGCACCACGATCTGCGTCTCGCCGGCGGGCGCAAGCACCATCAGCGTCTCGCCCGGCTGCACCGTGTCCCCCAGCTCGACATTGCGGGTGATCAGCGTGCCGTCGCGCGAGGCCCGGATCTGGCTGTCGCGCAGCACGGTCCGCGCCGCCTCGAGCTGCGCCTTCATCTGCTCGACGAGGCTCTGCGCGACGCGGAAGTCCATGCCGCCCGGCCGGTTGGTCTCGACCTGAAGCTCGGCGGCGCGCAACTGGGAGCCAGCGACGTCGAGAGCGCGCTTGTCGTCGTCGAGGGTCGCGGTGGTGGCGACGCCGTGGCGCGAAAGGTCGAGCGTCCGACGATAGGTGGCCTCGGCGTTGACCAGCGCCGCCTCGGCCTGACGCCTTGCCTCCTCCGCGAGCGGCGCGGCCACGTTGCGCAGTTGCTCGAGCTTCGCTTGCGCCTGCGCGACCGCCGTCCCGGCGGTGGCGACGGCCGTTCGGGCCTGCGCGTCGTCCAGCTGGATCAGGAGATCGCCGGCCTTCACGGCCTGCCCCTCCTCCACCGGCACGCCGGCCACGACGCCGATGATCTTCGAGCCGACGTCGATCCGGAACGGCGTCTGCACGAGGCCGCTTGTGACAACGGTCTGGACGATGTCCCGGCGCACGACCGTCGTGACCGGGACGACGGGGCCCAGGAACCAGGGAACGGTGAAATAGGCGATGCCGCCGCCCACGAGGACGAGGGCCACGATCCAGCCCATGCGCCTGCGCAACCAAGCGAGCGGCCCTTGGGCGGACTTTTCGGCCTGGGTGTCCGGCCATCGTAGCGCATGTGTGACCGACATCGCGAACGCCCGATGCGGGCCGCGACGGCGGGCATGGAATGGGAAGCCTCGCCGTGGCCTGCAGCTGCCGACGCTAGGAAGCGGGCGGCGCCCGGCCTTGATCCCGATCAGACGCCCGGCGTTTGTCGCACGAGGCGGTCGTCAGGCGTCCTCAGCCGTCAGGCGCCGGAGTTCGCGCTCCTCGGCTTCGCTCAAGGGTTCCGTCTCCATCGCCCTCGCGCGACGCCGCGCGCTCCAGGCGAGGACGCCGCCGAAGACGAGAAGCACCGCCGGCGTGCCCCAGAGCGCGATCGTCTCCCATTCGAGGCGCGGGCGTAGCAGCACGAACTGGCCGTAGCGCGCGACGAGATAGTCGCGCACGCCCTCGTCGCTGTCGCCCGCCTGGAGCCGCTGGCGCACGAGGACGCGCAGGTCCTTGGCAAGGGGCGCGTCGGAATCGTCGATCGACTGGTTCTGGCAGACCATGCAGCGCAGCTCGGCCGAGATCGTGCGCGCCCGCGCCTCCAGCGCCGGGTCGGGCAGGATCTCGTCGGGCTGGACCGCGAGCGCGGGGCCGCCGAGTGCAACAGCAAGCGCGAGTGCGGCAAGGCGGCGACGCATGTCCGCGCCCTACTCCGCCGGCACCGGTGCGGGCGGGCGGCGCGAGCGGGCCGGCGCGCCGACGCGCAGGCGGCGATCGCTGAGCGAGGCGAAGCCGCCGAGCGCCATCAGAACGGCGCCGAGCCAGATCAGCGTGATCAGCGGCTTGGTCCAGATGCGGACCACGGTCGCCCCGCCGTTCGCCGCGCTGTCGCCGAGCGCGATGTAGACCTGGCTGAAGAAGCGGGTGTGGATGCCGGCTTCGGTGGTCGGCATCTGGCGCACGGGATAGAAGCGTCGCGCCGTCTCCAGCGCGGTCACCTCGCCGTTCGGGCGGATCAGGGTGAAGCGCCCGACATCCTCGCGGTAGTTCGGTCCCTCGCGCGGGGTCATGCCCTCGAAGCGCACGGTGATGCCGTCCGCCACGACGCTCGCACCGGGCACCATGGTCGTCACCGTCTCGGTCTCGAAGCTGTTCACCGCCACGACGCCGAGCATCGTCGCGCCGAGGCCGGCATGGGCGAGAGCCGTGCCGAAAGCCGAGCGCGGCAGGCCGCGAAAGCGCGACCACGCGGTGCCGAGAGGCACGCGGCCAAGGCCCGCGCGGCTCGCGAGATCGACGAGGCTTCCCGCGATCACCCAGACCGCGAGGCCGAAGCCCAGCGCGGCCAGGATGCGCAGTCCCTGCGTGACGGCGAGAACCGCGAGCATCGCCGCCATCGCCATGCCGACCGCCACATAGAGGCGCTGCGCGGCGGCCAGAAGGTCCCCGCGCTTCCAGGCGAGGAACGGCCCGAAGGGCACCGCCAGCAGCAGCGGCACCATGAGGGGGCCGAAGGTCAGGTTGAAGAAGGGCGCGCCGACCGAGATCTTGGTGCCGGTCACCACCTCCAGCGCCAGCGGGTAGAGCGTGCCGACGAGAACCGTGGCGGCGGCGGTCGACAGGAACAGGTTGTTGAAGACCAGCGCGCCCTCTCGGCTGATCGGCGCGAAGATCGAGCCAGCCTCCAGCGCCTGCGCCCGCCAGGCGAAGAGCGACAGCGAGCCGCCGATGAAGACGCACAGGATGCCGAGGATGAAGACGCCGCGCTCGGGGTCCACCGCGAAGGCATGGACCGAGGTCAGAACGCCGGAGCGCACGAGGAACGTCCCGAGCAACGAGAGCGAGAAGGTCAGGATCGCCAGAAGCACGGTCCAGATCTTCAGCGCCGAGCGCTTCTCCATGACGAGCGCCGAGTGAAGCAGCGCCGTGCCTGAGAGCCAGGGCATGAAGGAGGCGTTCTCGACCGGGTCCCAGAACCACCAGCCGCCCCAGCCGAGCTCGTAATAGGCCCAGTAGGAACCCATTGCGATGCCCGCCGTGAGGAAGGCCCAGGCGAGCAGGGTCCAAGGCCGCACCCAGCGCGCCCAGGCTGCATCGATGCGCCCGTCGATCAGCGCCGCGACCGCGAAGGAGAACGAGATCGAGAAGCCGACATAGCCGAGGTAGAGAAGCGGCGGGTGGATCGCGAGCCCGATGTCCTGGAGGATCGGGTTGAGGTCGTTGCCCTCCGGCGGCGCCGGAACCGAGCGCAGGAAGGGGTTCGAGGTCAGCAGGATGAAGAGGAGGAAGGCCGTCTGGATCCAAGCCTGGACGCCGAGCACGTTGGCCTTCAGCGTCGGCGGCAGGTCGCGGCCGAAGAGGGCCACCGTCGAGCCGAAGAGCGACAGGATGAGCACCCAGAGGAGCATGGAGCCCTCGTGGTTCCCCCAGACGCCGGTGATCTTGTAGAGGAGCGGCTTCAGCGAATGGCTGTTCTCGACGACGTTCACGACCGAGAAGTCGGATACGACATAGGCGTGGGTCAGCGCCGCGAAGCTCAGCGCCAGAAGCAGGAAGCCCGCCACCGAGCTCGCCGACCCCGTCGCCATCAGACGCTCGTCCCTCAACCGCGCGCCCACGGGCGGCAGGACTGACTGAACGAGCGAGAGCGCCAGCGCGAGCACCAGCGCGAAGTGGCCGATCTCGACGCTCACATGCCCGCTCCGTTCGGCGCGGTCGGCGCGTTGGCGCCCGCCATGACCTCGCCCTCCTTCCAGATGCCGCGACGCTTCATGTCGTCGACGACCTCCTTGGGCATGTAGGTTTCGTCGTGCTTGGCGAGCACGGTGTCGGCCCGGAAGACGTGGTCCGCCCCGACCGTCCCCTCCGCCACGACGCCCTGCCCCTCGCGGAAGAGGTCCGGCAGCAGCCCGGCATAGGTCACCTCGACGCTTTCCACCGTGTCGGTCACGCGGAAGCGCACCGGAGCGCCGTCGGCGCGGGCGACCGAGCCCGCCTCGACGATCCCGCCGAGCCGCAGCCGCTGGCCGGAGCCCGGCTGGTGCGAGAGGATGTCGGTCGGCGAAGCGAAATAGGCGACGCTGTCGGACAGCGCGGTCAGCACCAGCCCGCCGGCCGCTCCGACGACGGCGAGGATGGCGGCGAGCGAGAGGGCGCGCTTCTGTTTGCGGGTCATGGCGTCGATACCGGTCCGGAGGCGTCGAGGCCGAGCGCTGATGCGGCCTCGGCCACCGTCATACGCCCGGGCGACCCTTGCGGAAAGACGTCGAGCGCGCGCCGCAGCGCCGCGCCGGCGCGCTCGCGCTGGCCGAGAACCACGTAGGAGCGCATGAGCCGGGCCCAGCCATCGGGGTCGTCGGGCGTGGATTCGAGGCGGCTGGCGAGCTGCGCCACCATGCCTTCGATCATCGCGCCACTATCCTGCGTCGACAGCGAGGCCGCCGCCTCGACATCGGCAGCGGTCGGCCCGCTCGAGGGAGCGGACGACGCGGCTCGCGCATCGGCGAGCGCCGCTTCCGCGACAGGCCGGAACGGCGCGTCGGCCGGCGCATCCGCCAGCAGCGCATCCCAGGCGACGGCGGCTTCGGCATTCTGGCCGCTCTGGGATAGCGCGAGGGCGAGATAGAAGCGCGCGGCCGGCAGGCCCGGCTGGAGCTCCAGCGCGCGGCGGAAGGTCGCCTGCGCCTCAGGCGAGACCTCGCCGCCCGCCGCCTGCACCATCGCCTCGCCAAGGCCGGCCTGGTTCTGCGGCGTCTCGCCGGAAAGGCGGATCACGTTGCGATAGGCGTTGGCGGCCTTGGCCCCCTCGCCCATGCGCAGATACACGGGCGCCACGACGCTCCAGCCCTCCGCGTCGTCCGGCCGATCGGCGAGGCGCTGCTCGATCAGGCCGACGATCGCGGCCACGCTCGGCCGCTTGGCTTCAAGGTCGCGCGAGGCGAGCGGCTGGTCGCCGATCTCCGGGGTGCCGGTGCGGTCGTAGAACACGAACGCGCCGAGCGGCAGGAGCAGCGCCACGACGAGGGCAGCCAGAACCGGACGCCGCGAGGCGATGGCGGGCTTGGCGGCGGCCGTCTCGGCACGCAGGAGCCGGCGGCCGATCTCGGCCCGTGCGCCGGCCGCGTCGGCCGGCGCGATCGCGCCCCGCTCGACATCTCCCGCCAGCTCGCGCAGCTGCGCGCGGAACACCTCGCGGTCGTAGGCCTCGCGCGTGTCGGCCTGTGCGCCGTCGGGCGTCCGGCGCAGGAGCGGAAGGACGATCGCGGCGGTGACAATCAGCGTGAGAAGCGCGGCGAGGAGCCAGAAGAGCATGAACGGTCCGAAGGGTCAGGCCGCCCGTCTGCCCTTTCGGGGCGGCGACATCAAGGCGAACGGTCTGGTGAGCCGGTCACGCACGCGTCAGGCGACGGGGGTCCACTGGTCCTCGCCCTGCCGGCAGGCGGTGCCGACCTGGCGCACCGTGTTGTCGCCGCGCGTGATCGTATGGGTGAAGCCACGGCAGTCCTGCGATCCGACGCGATAGAGCTGGGTCGGCACGAACTGCCCCCGGAAGCCGTCGGCCTCCCAGCTCACGGGCTGGCCGACCGGCCCGAACTGGAGCGCCTGGTACTCGGCGAGGATCGCCCGTTCCTCGGCCGCGGAGGATAGCTTGATGCGCTGGGTCGATGCGATCGAGCCGCGCAGCGAGGCCGCCCCGGCCGGCAGCGCCACGGGCTGAGAGCCGGTCAGGCGCGGAAGCGAGGTGAGGTTCGCGTTCGCGCAGCCCGCCAGCATCAACGGAACCAGAAGGAGGATCATTGAACGGGCAAGGCGCATGAAACCGGACCGCTGCGGCGCCGCGAGCTCTGGCCGTGGCGCCCTTGAACAACCCTCAGGACATCGGCGTGTCGGGCGCGCGAGGCAAGACGACCTCCGCGCGCAATCCCCCGATTTCGGCGCGCGCGAGGCGAAAGTCGCCGCGGTATTGCAGAACGGTATCAGTCACGATCGACAGTCCGAGCCCGCTTCCCGCCACGCGCTCGTCGAGCCGCGCGCCGCGCCGCAGCGCCTCGGCCCGCTGCGGCTCCGACAGGCCGGGACCGTCGTCCTCGATCGCGATCAGGAGGTGGTCGGCGTCGAGCAGCCGGAGCTCCGCGCGAATTCGGCTGCGGCCGTATTTCGCGGCGTTCTCCAAGAGGTTGCCGACGATCTCCTCGAGGTCCTGCGCCTCGCCGGCGAAGACCGCGCGGCCGGCGCCCTCCGCGTCGAGCTCGACCTCGGTACCCGGCGAAAGGCGTGCGATGACGCGCATCGAGCGCTCCAGAACGGGAAGCGCGGGCGTTCGCGCCACGGCGAGCCCCGCAAGGGCGGCCACGCGAGCCCGGTCGAGATAGTGCTGCACCTGGAGGCGCATCGCCTCGGTCTGCTCGGCGACGAGGCGTCCGCGCTCGCCGCCGATGGCGTCCGCCTCGTTGCGCAGGACCGCGATCGGCGTCTTCAGCGAATGCGCGAGGTTGCCGACCTGCGTGCGCGCCCGCTCCACGATGCGACGGTTGGAATCGATCAGGAGGTTCATCTCGGTCGCCAGCGGCCTGATCTCGGCGGGAAACGATCCCGGCAACCGGTCAGCCCGTCCCTCGCGCACCTCGGCGAGCGACCGGCGCACGCCGATCAGCGGATGAAGGCCGGTGAGGATCGCGAGCGCGTTGATGACGATCGAGCCGAGACCGAACACGCCGAGATAAAGGCCGAGCCGCCGGTTGAAGGCGGCGACGTCGCCGTCCACGACGCTGGCATTGCCCATGACGCGGAAGCGCGCGGCGTGGTTGTCGCCGTCGAGCACGACCTCCGCCTCCTCGACGTAGAGCATCTCGCCGTTGAGGCCCGTGGTGCGGTAGTCGCGCCGGTACTGGCCGTCGAACGGGCGCTCGCGCTCGCTCGGGGCCTCGATCCGGCCCGGCCCGAGCGAGAAGGACGAGAGGCGCCCGTCCGTGTTGGCGCTGGCGGGCAGTACCTCCCAGTACCAGCCCGAGAGGGGCTGCGAGTATTCGAGGTCGCCGAGGTCGGGCACGCCCACCAGCCCGCCGTCCTCGTTCACGGTCACGGCGTTGATGAGGTTGAAGAGCTGCGCGCGCACCACGGCCTGGAAGCCCGACTGCGCGGTGCGCTCGTAGAGCGAGGAGATGAGCGTGCCGACGACGAGGAAGGCGGCGATCGCCCAGAGGCTCGACAGGCCGATGACGCGGGCCGCCAGGCTCTCGGTCGGACGGAAGCGCGTCGGCCCGATCACGAGGCGTCCGCACCCCCGTTCATGCGGTAGCCGAGGCCGCGCACGGTCTCGATGAGATCGAGGCCGATCTTGCGGCGCAGCCGGCCGACGAAGACCTCGATCGTGTTGGAATCGCGGTCGAAGTCCTGGTCGTACATGTGCTCGGTCAGCTCCGAGCGCGACACGATCTCGCCCTGGTGGTGCATGAGGTAGCTGAGGAGACGGTACTCGTGCGAGGTGAGCTTCAGCACCTGCCCGTTCAGCGTGGCGCGCGAGGTGCGCGTGTCGAGCCGCAGCGGTCCGCACAGGATCTCCGACGAAGCGTGCCCGGCCGCGCGGCGAATCAGGGCGCGCAGGCGCGCCAGCACCTCCTCCATGTGGAAGGGCTTGGCGACGTAGTCGTCCGCGCCCGCGTCGATGCCGGCCACCTTGTCGCTCCAGCGGTCGCGCGCCGTGAGCAGGAGGACGGGCATCGCGCGTCCCTCGCGGCGCCAGCGCTCCAGGACGCTGATGCCGTCCATCTTCGGCAGGCCGACGTCGAGCACCACGGCGTCGTAGGGCTCGGTGTCGCCGAGGAAGTGCCCCTCCTCGCCGTCGCCCGCGCGGTCGACGACATAGCCGGCGCCTTCCAGCGCCTCGGCCAGCTGGCGGTTGAGGTTCGGGTCGTCCTCGACGATCAGGATGCGCATGAAACGGGTCCGCCCTTCAGGGTCTCGCGCGGGAGCGTTACTGCTCGATCGTGATGGTCTGACGGCGCGGCCGGTTGCCGTCCTGTGCGGGTATCAGGACGGTCACGACGCAGACCGTCCGGCCGCCCCGGTTGGCGGTCTGGACCGACAGGACCTGTCCGCCGGACTGCTGGGCCGCCTCGCGAGCGGCACCCGAGCAGCCTCCTTGCGCCACCTGAATGCCGATCTCGCGGCCGGGAACCGCCTCGTCCATCCCTCGAGGACCGACATGCAGAGCCTCTGCCGCGGTCGCCGGCATCAGGAGCAGCGCGGCGAGCGCGAGCGGGCGAGAGGTCGAGGGGCGCGTCATCGGTGATCCATTCCAGCAGTCCCCCGAACGCTAGCAACCCGTCGCTGAATGTCCAATGAATGGCGGGCGTTCCGCCCGGGAACGCCCGCCCTCCTGACGCAGCCGTGACCTAGCGCAGCGTCTCGCGCGCGGCAAACCGGCCCCAGATCGCGACCAGCGCGCCCGCCGCGCCCGCCAGCGCCGTCAGGGCGCCGACGGCCTCCTCGCTGGAGGCGGCATCCAGATGAACGCCCGTCATGCCGGCGAGCGCGCCCGCGAGAGCCACGACCGCGCCCCAGACCTTCCGGGATTTCCACCAGTCCTTCTCGTCCATACCCGTCTCCATCCTCGTTCGCGGAGCGGCGTCATGCCGCCCCCACCTCCACGGTCCGGGCCTCGCCCGGACCGACCGCCGCGCCGATCTGCGCGACCGATACCGCGAGGCGGCCGGACGCTTCCGCACCCAGCCCCGCCTCGATCTCCTCCCGTGCGACGACGCGGGCGGGCGTTGTGGTCTCCACGACCATCTCCCGGCCGCCTGGCGTGAGAAGGCGCACGCGATAGCGCTCCGTCGCCTCGCCGAGCGCGATCTCCTCGTCGAAGGGATCGAGCGGGGCGCGGCTGCGGCGGATCCAGCGGACGGAAAGGCCTCCCGCCTGTCTTCGGGCGCGCAGGTGAACCGGCGCGAGCGGCAGAAGCGCGCGACGGCCGAGCGCGAGGGTTTCGCGAACCACCGCCCCGTCGTCGAGCGCGCGCCCCGCCGGGGCGACGAGCCAGTCGAGCGCCGCGCCGGTCTCGCTTTCGGCGAGCGGAACCGGCACGCAGCGCTCGTCGAGAAGCACGAAGCGCGCGCCGGCTGCCGCCGCGGATCCGCCGGTGGCGCCGCGCCCACGCACGAGGCCCGCCAGACGGAAGCGATTCGGCGCCACCTCCTCCGCCTCGCGGAACTGCAGCACTTCCCAGCGCCCCTCGGCGCTCTCCACGGCGGCAAGGTTCGCGCCCGCCAGGAGCCGCGCCGCGTCGATCGACTGGAGCGCGCCGCCCGCCAGATCCACGAGGATGCGGTTCGTCCGGTCGAGACAGCTCTCGCCGCCGGCGCCCAGCGGCTCGACCAGCCGTCCCATCGCGGCCGGCTGCGACACGCGAAGGCGCGGGCGCATGTCGCCGCCGCCGCGCGAGACGAGTACCTCGCAGGGCACGAAGGGCCGGGCCGCGAGAGCGACGCGCGGCCCTTCGCCGTCCGGCAGGAGGCCGAGCGTGGGAAGATCGAGGAAGGCGGCAAGCGGGCGCGAGGGAAAGGCCGGCCCGCCTGACACGGGTCCCGCCGGGGGCATCCGCCCCCCGCCGTCGCCGAGCGCCGGGGCGAACGCCGCTCGCCGCGCCTCGACGCGCCGCATCAGCTCGTCCTCGATCCGCTCGACGCTCCAGACGCCCGCCTCGCCCGCGATGCGCAGCTCGTCGCCCGGCACGACCTCGAGGCGGGCGGGAGAGAGCGCGAAGCTCGCGGTCTCGCCGGTTCCGGCCAAGCGACGCAGGAGCCCGGCGGCGAGCCGTCGCGCCGCGTCCTCGCCCAGCGTCAGCGGCAGTTCCACCATCTCCTGCCGGGGCCGGTCCGCCTCTCCGCGCACGGCGTCGGCGACGCCCGGCTGATAGGCGCGCGCCGGATCGCTGTAGGCGAGGACGAGTTCGCCGGGCCGGTCGCGCTCCTCCGCGCGCCGCCGCTCAACGAGCGGCCCCCCGTCCTCCTCCGCGACCGCGTCGATCTCGTGAACGGCACGCACGCGGTCCACCGAGCGAAGGCGCAGCACGCCGTCCACCTGCGCCGCCTCGACGCCGCATACGCGCATCAGCTCCTCGATCTGCGCGCGCGCGCTGCCGGGCGTGGCCAGCAGGAAGCCGCCGACCACCCCCTCGACACCGGAGGCGTCCACCGTCGTCACGCCATGGTCGGCGAGAAGCGCGACCAGAAGTTCGCGCAAGGGTGCGGCGCCGAGCCGCCCGCTCAGCCAGTGCCCCCGCTCCCAGTTCGCGCCGTCGCGCCATACGTCCCGGGCCGCCGGGAAGGCGGGATAGGGTCGCGCGTCCCAGCACCAGAGATGGATCGCGTCCGGTGGCACCATGCGCTCGCCGGTGAGCGGCGAGAGGGGATTGTCGCTCTCGCGAAAGCCCGGCGCGGCCGGGTCCCAGCGCCGGAGGTGAGCGTCCAGAAAGGCGCGCTGCGCCGCGTCGTCGCGGTGCCCGGCCGAAAACCAGGGGAAAGCGCTTTCCGCCGACTTGGGGTCCAGGAACACGTTCGGCCGGTTCGCGCCCCGTTCGATCGCCGGGCAACCGAGCTCGGTGAACCAGATGGGCTTCGAGCGCGGCATCCAGGCCGTGTCGGCGGCCATCTCCTGCCCGCCGCGCCGTTCACGATGTCGGTTCTCCCACCACGAGCGGATGTCCTTGGCGCGAAACACCCAGGGCTTGCCGAGGCCGTCCGTGATCGCCGTGCGCCGACGCGCGCGCCGGTCGGCCTCGTCGCGGTAGAACCAATCGAACCACTCGCCCGCCGCGATGCCTTCGCCGAGCGCCGCCTCGTCCAGCGCCGAGGCCGCCCCGTCGGGCGAGGTGCCCTCCGCGTCCTCGTCACGCCAGTCGAGAAGCGGGAGGTAGTTGTCGATGCCGACCGCCCCGATCGCCGGATCGGCCCAGAGCGGGTCGAGGTTGAAGAAGACGTCGCCCAAGCCGTCCGCCGGCTGGAAGCCGAAATACTCGCTCCAGTCCGCCGCATAGGTCACGGTCGCCTCCGGCAGAACCGCCTTCACGTCGCGCGCCAGCGCCACCATCGCCTACACGAAGGGAAAGCGGTCGCGCTCGTCGCGAAGCCGCGTGAGGCCCACCATCTCCGAGCCGATCACGAAGGCGTCCACACCGCCCGCCAGCCGCGCCAGATGGGCTTGATGCAGCACCATGCGCCGCAGGCTCCACTCGGCGGGCCCGCGGTAGCGCACGCGCCCGGCCTCTAGCCGGAAGTCTGAGGGCGCGGCGCGACCGACGAAGCGCTCGACCTCGGTCCTCGCCCCGGCGGTCCGGTCCGCCGAACCCGGTCGTCCGGGCGCGACGTCCAGCGTCATGCGCCCGCGCCAGGGATAGCTGGCCTGCGCCGCCTCGCCATAGGGATCCGCCAGCGCGTTGCCGGCCGGCACGTCCATCAGGAGAAAGGGATAGAGCGTGACCTTCAGTCCGCGCGCCCTGAGATCGAGGATCGCGCGCACGACGCCCGCGTCCGAGGGCGTCCCGCCATAGGCCGGTCCACCGTCCGCCTGG
This sequence comes from Aureimonas sp. AU4, assembly GCF_001463765.1. Lineage (GTDB taxonomy): Bacteria > Pseudomonadota > Alphaproteobacteria > Rhizobiales > Rhizobiaceae > Aureimonas. The sequence continues at coordinate 46,103 of NZ_BBWK01000054.1, forward strand.
CTGACGAGGTAGGCCCCGTCCCGTCCGGTCTCACCGACGCGCCACGCTTCCGTCTCGTCCCGCACCGCCGTCTCGACGCCCGGCCGCACCTGCGCCCGCCCCACGCGCAGGTCGTCCGCGAACCAGGCGACCACCAGCGCCGCGCGCTCGAGCCTCGGGCAGAGCGCCGCAAGCTCGTCGATCGAGGCGGTCCAGTCGCTCGCTCCGTGCAGGACGTGCCGGTTCGCGAGACGGTCCTCGCCGAGCCCGATGCGTTCGCGCACCACGACCGGGTCGAGTCCGTGCTCGCTCGCGCCGGGAATCACCGTCACGGCGCGGATGTTCGCCTCCAGCGCGCCGACCGGGCGCACGACCTCGCAGGCGATCTGGGGGATGCGGTTGCCCCAGCGCTCCAGGGCCAGGCGCTCGAACACGACATAGGCGAGGCCGCGATAGGCCGGCGCGTTGCCGCGTCCCTGCCGCGCCTCGATCAGCGGGTCGGGCGCTTGGCCCTCGTCACCGGGGTGGAGGCGCCAGTTGACGAGCGAGAGATCCATCTCCTCGCCGTCCGCCCATATGCGGCGCACGCTTGCCACCGGTCCCTCGCACAGCCCGATCGCGACATTGCCGAAGTAGCTGTAGCTCATGCTTTCGGCGCCGCCGCCGCGCCCGCCCTTGCCGCCCTGCCGCTCGGTGGTCGCGACCTCCTCGAAGCGCGTCGTCCAGATCACCTGTCCGGCGATGCGCGCCGTGCCATAGAGCCGGGGCACCCCCGCTCCCTCGTCGGCCTCGAGAATGCGCGCGGCCCCGAGGCGCGGCCCCTCGCGCCGCGCCGCCCCGCCGAACAGCCGCTTGTCGATTGCCGCGCCGCCGAGCGCCCCGAGCGCGCGGCCCGCCATCGCCCCGAACGGGCCGCCGACGAGACCGCCCGCCACACCGCCCGCAGCCTGGAGAAGGATCGTCGCCATGAGACCTCACGGAAAAAGAAAGCTGCCGCAGATGCGCCGTGCCCAGGCGCCCGCCAGCGGCGAGGACACCACCGCCGCGCCCTCCAGCGCATGGAGGATGCGCGGGCCAGCCGCGTCCGGCTCGTCGAGGATCGCGCAGTGCCGCGCCGGCCGGCCGTCGCGCCAGCGAAAGAGCACGAGATCGCCCGGCCGCGCCTCGCTCGGCGGCAGGGCCGCGAAGTGCCGCCGGGCCGCCTCCGACAGGGGGTCGCCGGCGGAAAGCTCCGCCCAGTCCGCCGCATAGGCCGGCAGCGCCTCGGGCTCCCCGCCGTAGAGCCTGCGCCACACGCCGCGCACGAGGCCCAGACAGTCGCAGCCGACGCCCGCGCGGCTGCCCTGGTGGCGGTAGGGCGTGCCGAGAAAGCGGCGCGCCTCGTGCAGCGCGGCCACGCGTCGGTCGCCCGTCACGGCACCACCGGCGAGCCGTCATGCGCCCCGTCGCGCTTGGCGACCCCGAGCGCCGCGTCGTTGCCCGGCATGTGCGGGAAACCGCGAAAGTTGAGCGCGTTGCGGAAGCGGTCGCGGCAGGTCGCGAACGACCGGTCGCAGCCTGCCAGAAGGCGCAGCGCCGCACCTGGCACGGCGCGCACCCGCGCCTCCGGCTCGGCCAGGGCCAGCCGCCAGTCGCCGGGCGTTTCCGTTTCGGTAAGCCCGGCGAGAAACAGCGTCTCGTTGCCGAGCACCACGCGACCGAGCCCAAAGAGCGCCGCGTCGATCCCGGGTCCGAGCCGCGCCACGAGCCGGCCCTCGCCGCCTTCGACGAGCGTGCCATCGCGGCGCCACGCCGCCGCCGTCAGGTCGACGCCGCAGCGCCGGTCGCCGAGCACGGCATCGCAGCGGCGCCGGTAGGTGCGCCCGTGCACGTCGTCGAGCCGCGCGGCCAGCCCGCGCAGTTCCGCCGAGAATCCGCCCCCCGCGCGCCGGATGGGTCCGAGTTCGGCGACGTCGACGAGGACGTGCAGCGCCGGCTCGCTCCAGTCGACGCGAAACACCTCGATCCGCGCCCCGTCGAAGCCCCCGGCCGCAATGTCCTCCTCGCTCAGCGCATCGCAGGACAGCGCCCCCCCCACCGCCGCCGTGCCGGCGACAAGCCCGGCCGTCCCTTCCGCCTCGCCAGCCGTCCAGCCGCTCGCGGCATGAAACAGCGTCCCATCGAAGCGAAGATCCGCGTCGTGGTCGGTGAAACCCAGCACCGCGCCGTCGCGCCGCGTCAGGCGCCAAGCGCTGGCCAGCGTCGTCGCCGGCTCGCGCAGCCGCTCGGCCAGTCCTGCGGGGAGCTCTCTCATGCGCGCACCTCGACAAGCGGGATGGTCGGAATCTCGCCGGCCTCGAAGGCCGCGAGGTTGATCGCGAGATGGTCGATATCGAAGCGCACCGGCACGTCGAACAGGAAGCCTGCCGTCACGGCGGCGCCGGCTGCGGGCGCCGCGTCGAAGCGCAGCAGGCCGCTCGAGGCGTCGAGCATGAAGCCGGACGCGATCTCCGAGCCCGCGACGGCGACGCGCAGCGTGTCGGCCACGGGCTTTGCGATCGGCCGCTCGTAGCCGCCCTCGCCCATGCCGTAGCGCTTCACGAGCTGGAACGCTGCCTGCTCCCCGTCGCCGATGCCCAGCACCTGGTCGAAGGCCGTCACGGCCAAGCCGAAGCGCGCCGAGGAGTGATCGAACGGGTCGCGGAAGCGGAAGGCGACGAGCCGCCCGCGTCGGGCCTCGAAGAAGTCGAGCACGATCGCAAGGTCGGCCAGGGCCTTCACGCCCGAGCCCGCGTCGTAGCGCCGGGCCGAGTGTCGCGCGCGCTGGTTGCGGTTCTCGAAGCCCGTCGACAGGCGCACGATATCGGTACGCCGCTCCGGGCCGCCGCTCGTGTTGAGACTGAGCCGCAAGGGAAAGCGCTCGTCGCAGAAGGAGGCGATCCGCATCGTCAAAGCCCCCGCTGTCCGCGCAGCGCCGCGCGCGCCAGCATGGCCTGGATCTGCCCCTCGGCGCGGCGAAAGCTCGGCGCGTCCGGTGTCGAGACGTTGAACACCACCGTCGTGGGCCCGCCCCGCGCGCCGCCGCCGCTGGTCGCCACGCCGAGGCTTCCGTCGCTGCCACGCCGGAGCGGCAGGATCGCCTCCGCCCCCGCCTCGCCCATCAAGCCGGCCGCGCCGCCCATCGGAAAGAAGCTTGGCGCCCGCACGACGCCGCCCTTGGCGAAGGGCACGACGCGCTGCGGTGCGGCCGCACCCGCCGCGCCGCCGCCGAGCGCCCCACCGAGGCTGCCGATGAGCCCGTTCAGGAGGTTGCCCGCCAGAGTCCCGACCGGCCGCAGCGCGCTGTCGAGCGCGATCCCGCTGATGCGGGTCGCCAGCTGCTTCAGGACCCCTTCCAGCGACTTGCCGCCGCCGGACGCGTTGCGGAAGGCGCTCGTGAAGGCCGAGCCCAGCGCCCCCGCCCGCAGCTGCAGGTCGCCCATCGCCCGGTCGAAGCCGCGTGTGTCGGCCTCCACCGCGATGCGCATCGTATCCGCGCCGTCCTGCGCCATGTCATCCTCCGTCGGGAAAGCGTTGCATCAGCGCGTCGAGCGCAGCGCGGCCGGGATGGCCGAGCCGTTCGGGTGCGTGCGCCTCGAGAAGGGCGGCGAGCTCGCGCGGCGCGAGGCGCCAGAACTCGGCGGGCGCAAGGCCAAGCGCGAGCGCGGCGCGCATCGCCCGGTCCCAGGGAAAGGCCGCCGCGCCCGCCGCGTCGGGCGCGGCGGCGCTCAAGGGCGAGCGGGCGTTTCCCCGCCGGCTCCCCCGAAGGCCGCATCCAGAAGCTCGGCCGCAACCCGTGCCGCGCCCGCCACCCCGCCCTCGATGGGAAGGTTTGCCAATTCCGCGTCGCTGACGCAGGCGCCGGCGCCCCGCAGGCCCGCGCCGAGGATGCGCGTCAGGTCGCGCGCCGACAGGTGCCCCGAGCCGAAGCGCGCGGCGAGCTGTCCGAGGTCCTCCAGCGCGAAGGCGTCCTCCAGCTCGGCCAGCGCCCCGAGCGTCAGGCAAAGCCGCCGCTCCTCGCCCCCGATCACGGCCGAGACCTCGCCGCGCCGCCGGTTCGCCGCCATCACAGCGCCTCGAAGACGAGCGCGCCGGCCGATTCCAGCGTCATCTCGAATGACACCTCGCCGTCGTGCTCGCCGCCGTATTCCAGCGCCGTCACCTGGAACGGACCGGTCACCGTGCCGAAGTCCGGCACCACGGCCTGGAAGGGCACGGGGCGCCCCTCGAAGAACACCCGGCGGAGCGCCGCGTCGGAGGCCGCGTCCTTGAAGAGGCCGGCGCCCGAGAGCGAGGCACGCTGCACGCCCGCCCCGCCCAGAAGCTCGCGCCAGCGCCCGGCGCTCTCGCCGTCGGTCACGTCCACGATCTCGGCGTTCATGGCCAGCCGGCGCGTGCGCAGGCCGGCGACGGTCTGGAACGGCGCGCCGTCCAGCGAGATCTTGAGAAGAAGGTCCTTGCCGCGCTGCGCGCCCATGGTTGGCGATCCCCGATCGTGAAACGAAAAAGGGGCGGTCCCTTCGGACCGCCCCTTGCGATGGCGTGGATGGCTGGAATGCCGTCAGGCGAGCGGTTCGGTCACCGCCCGGAAGCGCAGGATGCCGTGATAGGCAGGCGAGTCCGGCTCCTGCCGGGCCTCGGCGAACTGGAGGCGCAGGTTGACGAGCCGGTGGCCATCCATCGGCAGCGTCGCGTCGTGAAGCCTGTTCGTCACCTTGTCCATGATCGCGTAGGTCTCCTGCTTCGAGCCGCCGCGTCCCCAGACGTGAAGCGTGAGAATGTGCTCGGAGCCGTCCTCCGAGCCGGTGGACCAGTCCACCACCGCGGTGCGCCCAAGCGTCAGGTAGGGAAAGGCGGCGCGCTCCGGCTGCCGGTCGAAGACCTTGGGCCCGCCCAGCATCGCGGTCAGCGCCGGGTCGCCCATCAGCGCGGAGACGATCGTGGTCTGAAGTTCGGCGCTGGCCTGCATCATGGCCGGTGATCTCCCTGTTTCACGATATGCGTGTCACGGATGATATGCATTGAAATGTGGCGTGATCAGGCACGCGCGTCCAGCCGATCCGTTAACTTTTCCTCACCTTCGAACGGCTTTCCACCGCCCGACGATGCTCCGTCCAGCCGCAGCTCCGCCTCGCGGGCCAGCCGCTCGCGCAGCCGTCGCAGCATCAGCGCCCGCAGCTTCGCGCCGGCCGGTCGCCTCACAAGCGCCCTCACGCCTCCTCCTCGCAACGGCACACGAGGTAGCGACCCGTCTCGTCCGGGTCGTGCATCGTACGGATCACCAGCCGCCGCGCGCCGAGACGAAAGGCCATGCCGCGCTCCAGCCCGGCGCGGCGGCGCAGCGTCACGCGATGCGTGACGTTCGCGATCCGCTGTCCCGCCTCCGGCCCGACCTCGACGCGGGCGGGCTCCACCCGCACCGACGTCTCGCCCACCTCGCGCCAGCGTTCGGTCGCCCCGCCCATGGCGTCGGGCACCGGCTCGTTGCGCTCGATCAGCGCGCGGTGCCGCAAGAGCCCTGCATCCAGAAACAGAGTCGACATCAGATCGCCAGGCTCCGGTAGGGCGACAGGAGGCTGCCGACGAGCGGCGGGATCGTGTCGGGCTGCAGCGCCGGGGCGAGCAGCGTGCGCGTCTCGTAGGCTGTCGCCGCCAGCCTTAGCATGGCGAGCCGCAGCGATTCCGGCACGAGTTCGGGCGGCAGGCCGGCGCGCAGTTCCAGTTCCGCCCCGCCGGCGGCCACCACCGGGCGGCGCCAGTGAAGCCGCGTGTGCAACGGCGAGTTCTCGAAGCGCAGGTCGGCCAGATCGCCCAGACGGGTCGCGCCGTCCTCGTCGAACAGCGTCACGCCGAGGATTGTCGTCACCGGCCGGAAGCCAAGCGCGAGCGTCCCGACCGCCGCCTCCACGACGAGGCGGCCCGTGCGTTCGGCGACGAGCAGCCCCGTGCGCCGCTCCACGTCCTCGCGCGCCGCCCGCAGGAGGCGCCCGAGCAGCGCGTCCTCGTCCTCGCGGTCCAGCCGCAGGAAGGCGCGAAGCTCCGCCACGCCCACCGGCTCCTCGGCCGGCGCGCTGGTCTCGATCCAGATCATGGGTGCAAACCTCGGCTGATGGGGAAGAGTGAGGGCCGGGCGAGAAACCGCCCGGCCCGCCCGGTCAGGCGTTGAAGGCGAGAAGCTTCGCCGCGTCGAAGTCCTGCACGCCGCCGCCCACGCGCTTGGTCGTGTAGAAGAGGACGTAGGGCTTGGCGGAATAGGGATCGCGCAGGACGCGCACGCCCTGGCGGTCCACCACGAGGTAGAAGCGCCCGAAGTCGCCGAAGGCGATGGCCTTCGCCCCGTTCGCGATGTCGGGCATGGCCTCGGCCTCGACCACGGGGAAGCCCATCAAGCTAGCGCGTCCGCCCGCCACGCTCGGCGGCGCCCAGAGGTAGTTTCCGTCCGCGTCCTTGAGCTTCCTCACCGCGCTCTGCGTGCGGCGGTTCATCACGAACGTGGCGTTCTGCCGGTAGCTGCCCTTCAGCGCGTAGACGAGGTCGATCAGCGCGTCGCCGCCGAGCCCCGGCAGGAAACCGCCGTTGGCCCCGGTCGCTACCGTCCCGATCTTGCCCCAGGCCCAGTCGGCCTCGGCTGCGGTCGGGTAGGTCATGAAGCCCTTGGGCTTGGCGACCCCGTCGCCCGTCACGAAGGCCGCGCCCTCCTGGCCGGCGAAGGCCTGCTCCACTTCCTCGCCGAGCCAGCGGTCGAGATCCACCGCCGCGTCGTCGAGAAGCGCCGAGGTCGCCGCCGGCATGGCGTAGAGCTCCATGGTCGGGAAGCTCAGCTCCGAGAGCTGCGGCGCATTCGTCTGCGGCCTCGCGTCGGCCTCGCCCACCCAGCCTGTCTGCGCGCCGTTCACCGCGAAGGGCTTGCGCAGAACGGCCGAAGACACGGCGCGAACGCTTGCGATCGAGCGGATCGGCGAGACGCTGGCGAGACGCCGCCCGATCTCCGTCTCTGTCTCGGGCGGCACGAGGAAGCCGCCGTCCTGGCCCGACAGGCCCGACATCGCCTTCTCCTCGAGGCGACGGATGCGCCCCTCGTCGCCGCCGCGCACGTAACTCTCGAAGGCGGAACGGTGCTCGCTCGGCTCGGCCGACATGCCCTCCGCGCCCCCGCCCAGCGGCGGCCGCAGGCCCTTCAGGACGAGACGCTCGAGGCGCCGCTCCTGCTCGTCCACCGCACGCGAGATGCGGTCCGCCTTTTCCTGCGTCACCGTATCGGCGCTCATGCGCCGCTCGATCTGGCTCAAGCGCTCGTCGTTCGCCTCGCGGAAGCCCTCGAAGGCGCGCATGAACTCGTCGAAGGCGTCCGCCGTCTCGCCGTTGCGCGGCGCGTCTGCTGCCTTGGTCTCGTGCGACGGCATGGGGATGGTGTGCATCGGGTCGATCCTTGTTGGCTTTCGGGGTGAAGGGGTCAGCGCGCCGCGAGCGGCGGCGCCAGCGGCGGCAGGAGCAGCCGCCGCGCCGCCTCGACGAGGCGCAGGGAAAGGTCGCGGGCCGGCAGCGTGCGCGAGCGCGTCTGCGTCACGCGCGCGGCCTCCTGCATCGGGAAGGTGACGATCGAGATCTCCCAGAGATCGAGCTCGACGAGGCTGCGCCGCGCCCGCCCGTCGTGCACGGGCGCCGAGCGCCGCGTGTGGAAGCCGATCGACAGCCCGTCGATCGCCCCGGCGCGCAGGAGCTCGAAGGCCTCGCGCCCTGCGCCCGACTGAAGCGCCAGCCGTCCTTCCGCGAAGAGCCCGACCTGATCCTCGGCGAGCCGCGTCCAGACGCCGATCGGCCGAGCCGGGTCGTGCTGCCAGAGCATGCGGATGCCCGCCGCCCCGCGCCGCAGGAGCGATCGGCGGAAGGCGCCGCGCTCGACACGGTCGCCGCCGTTGTCGGGCCGGTCGAAAAGGCTGGCATAGCCCCTCACGGTGCCGTCCGCGTCCAGCCGCGCGGGCTGCGCCGCGCTCACGGCTGGCCTCCCCGGCGGCGCTGGCGGAACAGCCCGTCCGCAAAGCGCCCCAGCGCTCCCAGCGCCCACCAGGCCGAAAGGCTCGCCGCCGCCGAGCCCATCACCGCCGTCTCGGTGGCGCCCAGCGCCTGCCCGAAGCCGAGATGGTCGGCCAGAAGCAGCCCCGCCGGGCCGCCGAAGACCAGCCCGGTCGCGAGCCCGATCAGGAAGCGGGTCGCCGCCTCGCGCCGTCCCTCCGGCAGGAGATAGGCGATCGAGATCACCGAGCCGCCGATCGCCCCGACGCATTTGGCGCCGAGCAGCGCGAGCGGGGACGCGACGTCCCCGGCCACCGTCGTATCCATGGCTTGCCTCCATCAGTGGATGTGAAAGTTCAGCGCACGCCCGCGCGCGGGCCGTAGCCGACCGCCTCGCGCTTCTCGTCCTCGGACAGGAACTCCGCTCCCCCGAGCCGTCGCCACAGCGCCTCGCGCTCCAGCGCCAGGCCCTCGATCCGGTCGGCGTCGAAGCCGAGCCTCAAGGCCGGTTCGCCGTGAAGCGCGGCCAGCCAGTCGCCCACCGCCGCGCAGAGACGCGACACGAGCGGCAGGACCGTCAGCCGGAACAGCGCCCGGTTGGCTTCGGCGTAGTTCGCGTAGGTCGCGTCGCCCGGGATGCCGAGCAGCATGGGCGGCACGCCGAAGGCGACCGCGATGTCGCGGGCCGCGCCGTTGCGCGCCTCCACGAAGTCCATGTCGCGGGGGGAAAGCGCCATGGTCTTCCAGTCGAGCCCGCCTTCCAGCAGCATCGGCCGCCCGGCGCGCGCCGCGCCGACATAGCCGTTCTCCAGCTCGCTCTTCAGCCGGTCGAACTGGTCGGGCGAAAGGTTCGAACCGTCGCCCGGCTGGTAGACCAGCGCACCGCTCGGCCGCGCCGAGTTGTCGAGAAGCGCCTTGTTCCAGCGCGTCGCGGCGTTGTGGAGGTCGAGCGCCGTGCGCGCGGCCTCCAGCGGGGCGAAGCCGTCCGCCTCGCCGAGCGGATGAAAGAGCCGGATCGCGAGGACCTGGGGCGGCCGTCCGCCCTCGCCTTCGAGACTCAGGCGACGCACGCTCGCGCCATGCCGCAGCTCGACCGCCGCCGGCCAGCCGTCGTTCCCGGCCAGCGTGCGCACCGTGTCGGGCCGCAGCGCATGAAGAAGGCGCGGCTCGCCGTCGAGCATCACCGCCTCAAGGTGCGCCGCCCCCGAAAGAAGAAGGTGCCCGCACAGCGCCTCCACCAGCGCCGCCCCGTCCTGCGCCCCGTTCGGCCGGCGCAGCAGCCCGAGCATCGGGTGCTCGGCCACCTCGCGGGCGCCGTCGTAGAGGAGAAGCGGCACCGCCGCCGTGCTTTCGGCCAGAAGCCGCACGCAGCGATAGGCGACCGGGTTGCGCATGAAGCCCTCGCGCGCCGCCGACACGTAGCCCCGCTCGCTCCAGCTCGCCCCGTCCGTCTGCCCGCCCGCGAACACGAGCGAGCCGCCGGCGAACCCGCCTTCCTTGCGCTCGGGCGCACGCGCGCCCGCCGGCCCGCGCGCCCAGGCACGCAGCCTCTCCACTGGTCCCACCATCGATGTCTCCTCAGATCGTCCGAACGCGCGGCTCGATCACCGGGCCGCCCAGCGCCGTCACCGCCCAGACCAGCGCGTCGAGCCGGTCCGGCGAGCGGCCGTTCGACAGGCCGTCGGGGCCGAAGTCGGCCATCTCGTCCTCGAGTTCGGGAAAGCTCCCGACGTGGTGCACCAGACCCTGCTCGTAGAGCGCGGCCACCGGCTCGGCGCGCAGCCACTTGCCGCGCGTCGCCCGCACGCCGGATACCGGCACCCCCGGCGCCACCGCCCGGATCACGGCCTCCACCATGTCGCCGCCCTGGTTCACCTCGGCGACGATCCGGTCGGCCTCGAGCTCGCGAAACAGCGTCACCGCCCGCTCGGCCCATTGCGGCGGCGAGAGGCCGCGCCGCGAGCGGTCGGCGAGGACGTGGATGATGCCGTCCACCCCGCGCCCCGCGGCCACGATGCCGCAGGCGTCGGAGCGCCGCGTCGCCGAGGCCGGCGGGTCGACCGCCACCACGATGCGCCGCATCTCGGGTGCGACGCGCAGCCGCCCGGCGTCGATCCGCTCGCGGCGGAACAGCGCGTCCTCGCGCCCCTCCACCAGCTCGCCGTCGAGTTCCTGGCGCCCGAGCCGCGAGCCGCCGTAGCGCCGCTCCATCGCCGCGATGAAGCCGCCCGCGAGGTTCTCGCGGTTTTCCGCCGTCGGCATGCGCGTCACCGCCGTGCCCTCCTCGGCGAGCAGCCGTTTCACGAGAGGCACCGGTCGCGGCGTCGTGGTGAGCACCATGCGGGGGTCCTCGCCGAGGCGCAGTCCCAGCTGCAGGTTGTCGAAGGTCGCCTCGTCATGCGTCCACTTGGCGAGCTCGTCGCCCCAGGCCGCGTCGAACTGGTAGCCCCGCAGGCTGTCGGGGTCTTCGGAGGAGAAGATCTGCGCCACCGCCCCGTTGGAGAAGACGAGCCGGCGGCGCGTCGCCTCGAAGACCGGGCGCTCGCCGTAGTCCAGAGACCGCAGGCCGCTCTCGCCCTCCACCATCACCTCGCGCGCGTCGCCCAGCGTCTCGGCCACCAGTGCGATCCGGCCGCAGGGCCGCCCCGCGAAGGGCGCCTCGCTCAGCGCCTGCGCCCGGATCCACTCAGCCCCAGCCCGCGTCTTGCCCGAACCGCGACCGCCCATCAGCAGCCACTGCCGCCACGATCCGGCCGGCGGGCGTTGCGAGGGCCGCGCGATCGCGGCCCAGGGCGGCATGGCCCCGCGCAGGACGACGGGCGGCAGATCGCGGAGGCTTCGCTCCAGCTCCCGCCAGAACGCATCCGCCGTCGCGGCCTCCCCCGGCGTGCTCACGCCAGCGCCTCCCCGCCCGCCTCGCGGCGGTGGAGCGCGCGCAGGCGCCGCATCAGTTCCTTGCGCAGCTGCTCGCCGTCGCCCGCCGCCGCCTCCGCGCCCGGCTCGCGCTCCAGGCGCGACAGGTCGAGAAGCTTCTCGAGCGTGCGCGCCAGAAGCGAGATCGCCTCGACCCGCGCCTTGCCGCTCGCCCCCTCGCCGCCTTCGCTTTCCAGGAGCTCGATCTCCTGCGTCAGCGCCCGCAGCAGCCGTTCCGAAAGGCGCGGCGGCGGCACCCGGGTCGTCTTCGTCTCGCCCATGATCGCTTTCCCCCTTCCGCACGGCGGACACGAAAAAGGGCGCCCCTTCCGTTTCCGGAAGCGAGCGCCCCTGGCGCAACCCGCACTATCTCGACCGTGGACAAACCCTACCGTTGCACCGTCACGGTGTCAATGACTATTTTCCTATTTGTAGGAATTTTTGCCGTTCAGGGCCGCTCGTCCGGATCCTCGCCGGGCCATGCGGCGAGGTGCTCCTCGTACTCTTCCGGCTCGATGCCCTCCTCGCTCATCGTACGTCCCGTCGCCGATGCACCGGCGAGATGCACCGTCTCGCGGTCGCCCGACAGGAGGTGGTGCCACCAGCGCAGGTCCCGCCCTTCGGCCACGAGGCGGTAGGCACAGCTCGGCGGCAGCCAGGAGATCGTCCGAACCGTCTCGGCGTCGAGGCCGACGCAGTCGGGCACGGTATCGAGCCGGTTCTCGTAGTCCTTGCAGCGGCAGGTCTCGCCGTCGAACAGGCGGCAGGCGAGATCGGTCCAGATGATCTCGCCGGTGTCCCAGTCCTCGAGCTTGTTGAGGCAGCACCGGCCGCAGCCGTCGCACAGCGATTCCCACTCCTCGCCGCTCATCTCCTCCAGCGTCTTCGTGCGCCAGAAGGGCAGCGGCTCGCCCGGCGCCTCGAAGCCGTTCGAAAGCGCCTCGGCGGACGCCCCGTCCTGCGGCGAACGGGGGATGGATCGGGCTCCACGCGTTGTCTCGGCCATGTCTTGCTGTAGAATAGAGGCTGGCGCACTGGTGGGGTGCGCCCTGGAATGGTGGGTGCGGTGCCGAAGATGTTGGAACGCAAGGGGAAGTCCCGCGGCGGCCCGTCTCGGCTGATCGAGGTCGACGCCTGGCTGGATACCAGCCTGTGGCGTCTTTTTCATGGTCTTTCGCGCTTCTGGGAAGGCGTCACGATTGTGTCGCGCCGCATGCGCGTGCGCGGCTTCAGCCGCTGGGTGACGGAGCTCACCGGCGAGGCGATGACACTCGGCGTGGCCGGCTTCGTGGTGCTCCTGCTCCTCAGCCAGTCGGCCATGAAGATGACCGTGAACGGCCTGCCGCAGCAGGCGGACTATTCCGTCCTCTTCCTCGACCGGCACGGCAACGAGATCGGGCGGCGCGGCATCCTCAAGGCCAACGCCGTGCCGATCGACGAGTTGCCCGACCACTTCGTGAAGGCCGTGCTCGCCACCGAGGACCGCCGCTTCTTCGAGCACTGGGGCATCGACTTCCTGGGCCTTGCCCGCGCGCTCTCCACCAACGCGCGCGCCGGGGGCGTCGTCCAGGGCGGGTCGACCCTCACCCAGCAGCTCGCCAAGAACGTCTTCCTGTCGAACGAGCGCTCGCTGGAGCGCAAGGTCAACGAGGCCTTCCTCGCGCTCTGGCTGGAGGCCAACCTCACCAAGCGCGAGATCCTCGGCATGTATCTCGACCGCGCCTACATGGGCGGCGGCACGAACGGCGCGGCGGCCGCCGCGCAGTTCTACTTCGGCAAGAACATCCGCGACGTGAACCTCGCCGAGTCGGCCATGCTCGCCGGCCTCTTCAAGGCGCCGACCCAGTACGCCCCGCACGTCAACCTTCCCGCCGCCCGCGCCCGCGCCAACGTGGTGCTCTCGGCCATGGTGGATTCGGGTTTCATGACCGAGGGCCAGGTCGTCGCCGCGCGCCGCCATCCCGCGACCGCCGTCGACCGCTCGGTGATCCAGTCGCCGGACTACTTCCTCGACTTCGCCTTCGACGAGGTGCAGCGCATCGCGGCCAACCTGCCCCAGCGCACCTTCGTCGCCCGCACCACGATCGACATGGGCCTGCAGAAGCTCGCCGACGAATCGGTCGACTTCCACCTGCGCCAGTTCGGCAAGACCTACGGCGTGGAAGAGGGCGCGATGGCCGTGCTTGACGACAATGGCGGGCTCGTCGCCATCGTCGGCGGGCGCGACTACGGCCTGTCGCAGTTCAACCGCGCGACCCGCGCGCTCCGCCAGCCGGGCTCCTCGTTCAAGGCGTACGTGTATGCCGCGGCCATGGAGAACGGGCACAAGCCGACCGACTACGTGATCGACCGTCCCATCACGGTCGGCAACTGGAGCCCGCAGAACTACGGCAACTCGTTCGCCGGCCGCATCCAGATCCAGGACGCCATGGCGCGCTCCCTGAACACGGTCGCCGTCCAGCTCAGCCAGGAGAAGGGTGTCGGGCCCGGCCGTGTCGCGGCGCTCGCCAAGAGTTTCGGCGTCGAGACCCCGCTGCGCGGCGACAAGACCATCGCGCTCGGAACCAACGAGGTGACGGTTCTCGACCAAGCGACCGGCTATTCGGTCTTCCCGTCGGGGGGCCTCAGTTCCCATCGCCACGCGATCGAGGAGCTCACCGACGGCGATGGCCACGTCCTGTGGAACGCCGACCGCGACATGCCCCCGCGCCACCGCGTCCTGTCGGAGCAGGCGTCGAAGAGCATGATCGAGATGATGGTGCGCATCCCGGAGGTCGGCACGGCCCGCCGCGCCCAGCTTTCCATGACGCGCGCCGCCGGCAAGACCGGAACCACCCAGAGCTACCGCGACGCCTGGTTCGTCGGCTACACCGGCAACTTCACCGCCGCCGTCTGGTTCGGCAACGACAGCTACAAGCCCACCAACAAGCTGACCGGCGGCGGCCTGCCGGCCATGACCTGGCAGCGCTTCATGGAAGCGGCGCACCAGGGCATCGAGCTGCGCCCCTTGCCCTATATCGACAACCCGCTGCCCAAGCCCGGCTCGGTCAAGGTGGCGCAGGCGGAAGGGGCGGACGGCCAGCCGGTGCTCGCGCGACCCACCCTCGTCAACAACTCGGCGCAGAAGGTCCTGGCCGACATCGCGAACCTCTTCGACAGCGCGCCGGTCGCCGCCGCGCCCGAGAAGTTCGCGGCCACCGCCGGCGCGAGCGACGAAGCGCTCGCGCGCCGCTGACGGGACCGCCAGGCAGCCCATGCGATTCCTTTTCCTGACCGTTCTCGCGGTGGCCATCGCGCTCGGCCTCGGCACGGCCTCGGTCGTCTTCATGCTGGAGCGCTTCGAAGGCGCGGACGCTCTGGTGGTCGGGCCCTGGCATGCCGACCGCACGACGGGCTCGCCCACCGCCGACCCCTACGCCAAGGCGCGCCTCGCGCGCTCCGGCAACCTGACGCTGGGGCTCGGCGAAGGCGTCGCCTTCCAGGCGCGCGTCGACACGGCGAACCGCGAGCTACGGCGCGAATGCGCCTACCGTTTGGAGGGCGCCTATCCGCCGGCCCGCGTGTGGACGCTCGCCGCCTTCGACAACGGCGGCCGGCTGATCGGGGGCGACGGCGGGCGCCCCCGCCACCTCGTCTCGCTCAACCTGATGCGCGAGGACGACAACTCCGCCTTGATCTCGATCGGCCGCGAGGCGCGTCCGGGCAACTGGCTCGCCAATGCCGGCACCGGTCCCTTCGTGCTCGCCCTCACCTTCTACGACACGCCGGTTTCGACCGACAGCGGAGCGGCGCCGGTCGCCATGCCGCTGATCGTGCGCACGGGATGCCTCGCCGATGGGTAAGTTCCTGCTGGCGATCCTGATCGGGCTGGTCGGCGCCGCGATCGTCCATATCGCGGTGATCTTCGCCATCCCCGGTCTGGCCCAGAACGACAGCTGGAGCCGCCTGTCGCGCCTCGGCCCCCTGTTCTCGACCGTTCAGATCACCAGCGTCCCGGCGCAGGGCGCCGACCCGACGCCGGGCGCCGACTTCGTCTTCGTGGATCCCGCCTTCATCGACGTCGCCTGCCGCTTCGACCTGTCGGACGCGCCCGCGCGCGTTCGGGCAGGCGAGCGGACCGGCTTCTGGAGCGCGTCGATCTACGCGCGCAACGGCGACAACCTGTATTCCATCTCGGAGCGCGTCGCGCTCGAGGGCCGCCTCGACCTCCTGATCGGAACGCGCGAGCAGCTCGACCTCGCGCGAGCCGAGGGAACCGAGAGCGACGACACGGCGATCCCGGTCGAGCTTCCCGCAGGCGAGGGCTACGTCACGGTACGGGCGCTGGTGCGGGCCGAAAGCGAGCGTCCCTTCGTCGACCGCTTCGCGCGGTCGGTCGCCTGCCGTCCCGCCAGCCCCGAGGAGTCGGGCCAGGCCGCAACCGCGTCGCCCTGACGCGTCAGGACGCCGAGGCGGGCGCGGCTGCCAGCGGCTCGCGGCGGATGCAGGGCAGGATGACGATCTCCGCCGGTCCGCGCGGGGCCGGTTGAGGTCTTTCCCGGGTTTTTCCCGGAGCGGTCTCCAGGCGATGAACGACTGCCATGGTCTTCGTGTCCCCGCTGGCCTGCCCGAACGATATGCCGCGGCAAGCCGGCTCTTCCAGGTTCTGACAATGGATCGCGCAAGCGCCCGGCAAGGGTCCGGCGATCCTTATGGCCGCCGATGCGGACGCCCTGTCGGGGTCCGAACCGGCGCTCGGTCTGCGCTGGGCGGCGTCACGCACGACCTCGCCGCCCCTGATGTCGGGTCTGTCATGCCAGCGTCGGCTTTCCCGAAACCGGCGTGGTTGTGTGCGCACAATCTCGCGAGCGCGATACCGATCAGATCAAAGCCAGGGTTAACAGCTTCATAAGGAGTTGGGCGCAAATTGATCGATGCGCCCGGTGTGACCGGGATGCATCGTCGGTTTCGAGCGCATGCCGGGAGTTCCATGAAGGACGCCAGCCCCAAGGTCTTCCGGTCCCTCGAGCGACAGGGCGGGCCCGACTTCGACGACGTGGTGACCGCCGCCGTCGCCGCCTTCGCCGCCCTGCGCCGGCCGACCCCCCGCCAGTGCGACGACCTCGCCCGGCTCGTCCTACCCCTCTGGGACCGCGTGTCCGGCGACACGTTGCGCAACTGCGCGGCCTCGCTGTCGCATTCGGAGCGCGTTCCGCGCAGCGTCGTGGAACGTCTGGTCGCGGCGCCGATCGAGGTGTCCGCGCCGTTCCTCGTCTCGAGCCAGCTTTTGACCGAGGAGGACCTCGCCCGCCTAGCCGCCTCGCCGGACGAGCGCGTCCGCCGCCTCGCCACGTCGCGCGCCGCGCGCGAGGCGGACGCGCCCCCTCCCCCGAGCCGGCCCGACATCGAGGCACCGCCGCTCGCGCCTTTCGACCTTTCGGGCGAGGCCGGGCCCGTCCAGCCGGCGCGGCCGGTGGCGCTGGGTACCGCCGAGATCACGGCCAGCGCTGCGGGCGTGCGCGAGACGCTGCGCCGAATGGTGCTGGGCTCTCGCGCGGCCGCCGCCCGCCTCTCGCCGGCGGACCTCATCCAGGCGGCCATGGAGCGCGACGGCGCGCTGTTCGCCGACCGTTTGGCGGCGATGCTGCGCATCGACGCCGAGACGCTGGCGCTGATCGAGGCGGATGCCACGGGCGAACGCCTCGCCGTCGCGCTCAAGGCGCTGGAGATGCGCCCCGCCGACGCGATGAGCGTGCTTCTCCTGATGAAGCCGCGCATCGGCCACGACGTCGCGGCCTTCGACGCGATCGGCCGCTACTACGCGCAGCTTCGATCCGAAGACTGCCGCCGTCTGGTGGGGACCGCGCAGGCGCCCGCCGCCCCTGCCGCACGCGCCCCCGCGCGCCCGCGCATCGAACCGGTCGCCGAGCCCCGCTCGACCTTCGGCCGCCGAGCCGATCGCCCGGACGGGCGCAGCGCCAAGGGCTGATCCCGCCGCCGCTCAGACGATCGCGAGATAGCGCTCCGGCGTGTCGGTCTCGATGTCGATCATCCAGAAGTCCGGATCGAAGCGCGCTTCGCGGCGAAGGCGCGCGTCGAGCGCCTCGTCGTCGCTCTCTGGCTCCAGCGTGAAGCGGCGCTCGCCGTCGGGCTCGGCCAGGGTCTGGGGCGCGGGCGCATAGAAGCGCAAGGAGCCGTCGCGCCCGCGCACCGTCACGAACACCGCGCCCGCCGCCTCCGCCCCGCGCCGCACGACCGCCGCGAAGCCGCCGTCGGCAAAGACGCGCCGCGTGAGCGCGGCGGCGAAGATCTCGCTGGTCAGGCGCATGCGTGCTCTGTCCCGCCTATCAACGGCTCGCCTTTTCGAGCCGGCGCAGGATCTCGGGGCTGGGCTCGCCGGTCGGCTCCATGCCCTGAAGCGCCTCGAAGGTGCGGATCGCCGCGCGCGTGCGCTCGCCCAGGATGCCGTCCGGCTGGACGTCGGCGATGCGGGCCTTCGCAAGGCGGTCCTGGATGCGGCGAACGAGTTCGCCCTCCGTGGAGCCCGGGCTCGCGTCCGAGACCACCGCGCCGGTCGCCGCCGGATCGGTGCCCTCGATCAGGCTCGCCACCTGGTCCGTGGCCTGGTCGGGCTGCAGCGTGTCGGCCTGGCGCAGCTGCGACAGGAGCAGCGGCGTCGCCATGCCGTCGACGCGCAGGCCGTGGTCGCGCTGGAAGGCGCGGATCGCGAGGTCCGTCGCCTGGCCCGCGCGCCCGTCCACCGGCAGCTTGTAGTAGCCGGCCTCCGCCAGAAGCGTCTGGACGTCGCTCACCAGCGGAAAGGCGATGATGCGCGGATCGTTCTCGATGCGCGGCGCGCTGGCGACGCGAGAGGCGGCGGGCGCGGCCTGCGTGCTCGCGCGTTGCGCCGGCGCGCCGGCCGCGGGCCGGGTCACGAGCATCGGGTGGGGATGACGCCCGGCCTGCCGGTTCAGCGCATTGTCGCCGACGAGCCCGGCCAGCGCGCCGAACAGCGCGACGGAGCCGAAGAGCACCGGCCGGGCGGCGATGATGCCGAGGCACGTGCCGGCCCCGCGCGCCGCGCCGCGCGCAAGACCCTGCGCCGCCAGCGCCGTCACGCTAGGCCGAGTGGCGGCGCGGCGGGAAGACGACGGACGGGCTGCTGGTTTTCTGGCGGGCATCGGTCAACGCTACGATGTTTTCGGAAAGGTCGGAACGGGCGTCCACCCCCTCGGCCGGGAGGCGAACGCAGACGGTGGTGCCGCGCCCCTCCGTGGAGCGGATGGTCATGGTGCCGTGATGGAGTTCGGCGAGGCCGCGCACGAGCGACAGGCCGAGGCCGGTTCCCTCGTAGCGCCGGGCGAGCCCCTGGCTGAGCTGCACGAAGGGCTGGCCGAGCCGGGCGATGTCGCTTTCGGCAATGCCGATGCCCGTGTCGCAGACCGTGATGTCGAGCCAGGGTCCGTCGATCGCGGCGGACAGCGTCACCGTGCCCCGGTCGGTGAACTTCACGGCATTGGCCAAAAGGTTCAGGAGGATCTGCTGGCAGGCGCGGCGGTCGGCGACCGCGGTCTCGCCGCTCTCGCCCGTGCGCAGGACGAAGCGCAGGCCCTTGCGCTCGGCCTCGCAGCGCATCATCGCCGCGGCGCCTTCCGCGACCTCGGCGACGGCGAAGCGCTCGCGCAGGATCTCGTAGCGCCCCGCCTCGATCTTCGACATGTCGAGAAGGCCGTTCACCAGCGACAGGAGGTGCTCCGACGAGCGGCGGATCAGCCCGACATATTCCTTCTGGCGCGGATCGGCGAAGGGCCCGAAGACCTCGCCGTCGAGCATGTCGGAAAATCCGACGATGGCGTTGAGCGGCGTGCGCAGCTCGTGGCTCACCGTGGCAAGAAACGCCGCCTGGTCGCGCGCGGGCGCGCTCGGCGCCTCGGCGGCTGGAAGCGCGATCGCATCCTCGCGGAACAGGCGCACGGCCTGCAATCCGCGCCCCGCGCGCACGGGCACGAAACGCAGCACCGCCTCCTCCGCGCGACCGTCGCCGCTGAGAAGGCGCAGCGTCAGTTCGCGCGCCTCGCCGCCCTCGCGCAGCTCGTCCATCGCCTTCAGGAACAGGATGCGGTCGAGAAGGTGGAGGCGCTGGCCGAAGCTCGCCCCGGTGCGCGCGTCGACACCCTCCGCCGAGAGCGTGGCGAAGGGGTGGGCCTCGGGCCGGGGCTGGCGGGCGGTGCGGCGGAAGACAAGCGTCGTGGCATAGACGCAGAGCACCGGGAGCGCCGCCTGCCAGCCGGCAAAGCCGTCCGAGGTCGGGCCGATGCCGTGTAGCGACAGGAAGCCGGTCAGGCCGAAGGCCGCCAGAACCGCCGGCAGCATGAGGCGCGCGAGCGGGCGGCGGCCTGCGACGAAGGCTTCGGCGGGACCGGTGAGCAGCAGCGCCAAAGGCCAGAGACTGTCGAGGCGCAGCGCCAGCGCACCCAGCGCGACGGCGCCGGCGGTGAACAGAATGGCGAGCGTCAGGTCGTCCTCGCCCGTGCCCGCCAGGGCGGCGGCCGAAAGAAGCAGGAGACCGGCCAGCGTGGCGACCGCAAGGGTCGTGAGAAGGCTCGCGCCCGCCAGCGTCAGGACCGGGGCGCAGAGCGCGAGAAGAAGAGCCCCGCCCACGAGGCCGCCCATGCGGCGCGCGTGGGCGCGCCGGGTGGCGGGATCACGGACGCGGGGAGAAACGAGCGCGTCGAGGCGCGATGCAAGGTCCGATCCGCCGCCGCGCAGCATCGCCGCGCCGCGCGGAAGCGGCGAGCCGTCGCGCGGGTTCGGCGCGCGGCCCCGAGTATCGGCGCTCTGATGAAGCATCGCTATTCCATCTCCTGCGAGCGCGTCGATGGCCCCCTCATGGTGCCGGCTCTTCGCGCTCGCGGCCCCGATCTTGGCGCCGAGCGTTTAAGGAAGGCATAAGCGGGACGCCGAAAGCAGGCCTGCGGATTTTCGACAGATCGCGGGCGCCACAGCCCGGAGAAAATCCTTCCGCATGGTTAAACCGGGCCGATCCTTGTGGATCAGCGAGGACCGGGCGGTGTTTCGGAAACCATTGACGGGGCATGATGGGCGGCTCAACGACGACGCGGCCAGGGCGTAACGGACGGCGATGATACGAACACTCTTCAAGCTGGCGCTTCTGATCGCGGTGGTGGCCTTCTTCGTGCCGCGCGAGAACCGCGACGGCCATCCGGGGGAGCCCGCGCTCTCGCCGGTGGTCCTGTTCTACGGGGCGACGCAGGCGATCTCGGATCTCGGCAGCTTCTGCGACCGTTCGCCCGCCGCCTGCGCCACCGGGCGCGAGGCCGCAGCCTACGCGGGCGCCCGGATCATGGAGGGCGTCCAGGTTCTCGTCGCCATGGCGACGGGCCGCTCCGCGCCGCCCGAGGCCGAGCCCGCCGCGCCGGTCCGCCGCCGCGAGAGCGCCCCGGTCGCCCCGCCGGTCGAGGCCGTGTCGCTGCGTCCGGCCGCAGCGCCGTCCGAGCG
>NZ_BBWK01000055.1 GCF_001463765.1 Aureimonas sp. AU4
AAAATCGCAAAAAACGTCGCAAACCCGCCCAAGCGTCGGTGTGGGCTGGAAAAACGCGTTTGGCATGAGACGGTCGGTGCCGCGAGAGACGTTGCACCGCGGGACCATGTGGGACGTGCCGATGGCGTTGCGGGCTGCGCATCCCGCGTCCAAACGGCCGACCCTTCGATGCGGCGGCGGTGATCGCGATGTTTCCGGAAAGGTCGCTGGAGAGATCGCGACGCCCCCAGTCCCTGCGACGCCTGTGGGCGGGCCGTGGGCAATGGTTGACATAGCGTGAAGCCATCCGCTCTATCGGTGCTCCCATCTATGCCTGTTGCCGTCCGGTGACAGCCTTTCTTGCTTGTGGCCGGTTGAGGCCGTTCGCCGCCCTTGCGCCGCACTCCGGCGGGAGAGCGGAACAAACGGACAGGATGTGAATGAACCACGAGCGGTACGCCAAACCGGACTTCGGAGATGTGCCCGCGCTCGTCGCTGATCGCCGACGCAAGCCCGACCGGCGTCAGGTTTCGCTGCGATGGCTGGCGGGAACCCTGCTGACGGGCATCACCTCCACGACGATGATGGGCATCGCCCTTTCGGCGGCCTATGATGGCGACCGCGTCTTCGTCTCCCCCGCCCTCGTCGATCCGGTCGCGGCCTTATCCGAGGACCTGACGGAGAAGGGCGAGCGGGTCTTCGCGACGCCCATTCCCATCGACCGCAACCGTTCCACGATCGAGGTCTCGACCATGGTGCGGGAGGGAGGGCGCGACGTCATCCGCTCCTTGCCCTTCGCCTATGCATCGATGCTGCTGGGCGCGCGTCACCCCACGACGCAGAGCTATCCCACGTTCGACGCCATGGATGTGTTCGCGGAAGAGGGAGAGACGACCGAGCCCGCGAACGAGACGCCGCAGATCTACGGCGCCAAGGTCGAAGCCGACGTCGATGTTGCGATGGAGCCCTTCGCCTTCGAGGCCGCCAAGCTCGACGATGCGCCGGACATCGAAGCGCGCGAAGCCGAGGCGCTGGTGCGCGCGGCCTCGCCGCGCCTCGACACGCGCCCGGTTCAGGTCGCCGCGATCGAACCCGTCGACCCTTCGCGCTTCGGCGGCCAGACCATGGCGGATTTCCGGGAATACGTGCCGGGCTCCGCCGTTCGCGTGACGCAGGAGAACGTGTCGCTGTCGCCGGCCGAAGGGGCGACCGAGCGCGCTCCGCGCTACTTCGAGGAGATTGTTCCGTTCCGCGAGACGCGGTCCATCCTGGAAGCTCTCGGCGAGACGGATCACGTCGGCGTCGGGCCGGCGGCGGAAAGCCTCGTCGCCGTGTTGGGTCGTGACACGCTCGATGCCGGGGAAGTGCTGCGCCTGGGGCTCGCGCCCGACCCGGCCGGCTCGCGCATCATCCGCCTGTCGGCCTACCGCGGCACGCAGCATCTGGCGACGGTCGCCGTCACGGACACCGAGCGCTTTGCGGCAGGTCCGGAGCCGGCCCTCAGCCACTCCGTCGCCGAAGCCTTCGACGAGAACGCCACCGAGGCGCCGCTCCGCCAGAATATGCCGACCGTCTATGACGGCATCTATCAGGCCGCCCTCGCCTACGGGCTCGACGACAGGCTGTGCCAGAAGCTCATCCGCATCCTCGCGCCCGACGTCGACTATCAGGCGCGCCTCGATCCGACCGATAGGCTGACCCTCCTCTATTCTATGAAGGAGGGAGCCGACGCCCCGAGCGCCGATTCCCAGATCCTCTTCGTCGAGGCGAAGTTCGGCGATACGACGCGGCGCTACTACCGCTTCCACACCACGGATGACGACCAGACCGACTACTACGACGAGGACGGTCGCAGCGCCCGCCAGTTCCTTCTTCGCAATCCCGTGCCCAAGGGGCGCTTCTCATCGCCCTTCGGGTCTCGTCGCCACCCGATCCTTGGTTATTCCCGCATGCATTGGGGCGTCGACTGGGCCGCTCCACGCGGAACGCCGATCCTGGCCTCGGGTGCCGGCGTCGTGGAGCACGCGGGCTGGACCACGGGCAACGGGCAGCAGACCGTCATCAAGCATGCGAACGGCTACGAGACGAGCTATTCGCATCAGAGCCAGATCGCCAAGGGCGTCGTTCCCGGCGCGCGCGTGCGCCAGGGCCAGATCATCGGCTATGTCGGCTCGACCGGACTCTCCACCGGCAACCACCTCCATTACGAGGTGAGCGTGAACGGAACACGTGTCGATCCGCTGCGCATCCGCCTTCCCAACGGTCGTCAGCTCGGCGGCGAGGTGCTGGACGCCTTCCGGATCGAGCGCCAGCGCATCGACAAGCTTCTTCAGGATGGGATCGACGAGATGCGCGTCGCCGGTCGGTGACGACGCGCATCCTGGTCTTGGCAGTCTAAGCGGCTCGCCCTCTTACGAAGGCTGGATGGCGGACTGCTGGCGCCAGAGGTCGATGCCGCCCTCGGTGGCGTAGCGATCGACCTCCTTCAGTTCGTCGTCGCTGAAGCTGGTATTGGCGAGGGCATCGAGCGAGCTGTCGAGCTGCTCCACCGTGCGCGCGCCGATCAGGGCCGACGTCACCCGCTCGTTCCGCAGCACCCAGGCGATCGCCATCTGCGCGAGCGATTGGCCGCGACGCTGCGCCAGCGCGTTCAGGGCCTGGATGCGCTGAATGTTGTCGGGCGTGACGAGGCGCGAGGAGAAGGAGCCGTTGCGCGCGGCGCGCGAATCCTCGGGAACGCCGTTCAGGTACTTGTTCGAGAGAAGTCCCTGCGCGAGCGGCGAGAAGGCGATGCAGCCGACGCCGAGTTCGGTCAGCGTGTCGAGCAGTCCGTCCTCGGTCCAGCGGTTGAGCATGGAGTAGGAGGGCTGGTGGATGAGGAGCGGCGTGCCGAGCTCGGTCAGGATCGAGTGGGCACGGCGCGTCAGCTCCGGCGAATAGGACGATACGCCGACATAGAGCGCCTTGCCCGAGCGCACGATATGGTCGAGCGCACCCATCGTCTCCTCCAGCGGCGTCCGGGGATCGGGCCGGTGGTGGTAGAAGATGTCGACGTAGTCGAGCCCCATGCGCTTCAGGCTCTGGTCGAGGCTGGCGACGAGGTACTTGCGCGACCCGAAGTTGCCGTAGGGCCCCGGCCACATGTCCCAGCCCGCCTTGGACGAGATGAGAAGCTCGTCGCGATAGGGCCGGAAGTCGAGGTCCATCCAGCGGCCGAAATTCTCTTCGGCCGAGCCGTAGGGTGGGCCGTAGTTGTTGGCGAGATCGAAGTGGTTGACGCCGCGGTCGAAGGCACGGCGCAGGATGGCGCGTCCCGTCTCGAAGACGTCGGTCCCGCCGAAGTTCTGCCAGAGCCCCAGCGAGATCGGGGGCAGATCGATGCCCGACCGCCCGCAGCGGCGATAGGCGACGTCGGTATAGCGTTGGTCGGCGGCGGTATAGGGCAAGCGGTCTCTCCCGAGGCATGAGGGCGGCACGAGCCGCACCGGTCCCTATAGGAGGATCGGCATCCTTACGAAAGCGGGCCGGTCCCGTGGCCGGGCCTCATCGGCAGTAGGTCGCCTCGTTGGTCCGTGCGGCGATGTCGAGATGGAGATGCGTGCCGTGGTCGCTGTCGGTGCCGGGGCCGAGAACGGTGCGGAAGGGTCCGCAGGCCGCGCGGCGGATATCGGCGAGGAAACGGTCCTCGGCGGTTCCCGGCGCCTTCGTCTCGACGCGCAGGACCTTGTCGTCCGACAGCGTGATGGCGCCGATGTCGATCGCGCTGCCGCGCGAATGCTCGGAGATTCGGGACTCGCTTGCCCGCGCGCGGCACTGGTAGGTCGAGATGTCGGACAGCGCGACGACCTTGCGGTCTCCGAGCTCCTTCGCGGCCGCCGGGGCGACGCCGTCCGCGACCCAGATATCGAGCGCAAGTGCCGTGCGGCAGAGGAACTGCGTCTTGCCCGCAAGCTTCACGCCGTTGCTGAACTCGGTCAGCTCGACCGGCTGCAGGACCCCGCAGTCGCCCTCCGAGATCGTCGGGCGCACCTCGAAGCGCGCCCCGCGCGCGTGAAGCTCTCCCTCGCAGGCCTGCGCATCCTCCACGGCCGCGGCCGCCTCGACGCTCTCGCTCGGCGTCACCTCGATCGGCGGCGTCTCCGGCGCGCCGGGCTCGGGGGTCGTGCGCGCCTTCTCCGGCGGAACATAGGCGGGCGAAGGGGCGGCCGGCGCAGCGGCCTGGTCCGGAGCGGGCGCAGGCTCGGGTGCGGAAGGCGGCGGCGACGTGACATCGCCGGGGGCGGGAGGCGAAGCCGGCTCGGGGCGCGCCTCGGGAACGGGCCCGGCTTCCGGCAGTTTCGGCGCGGCCTGCGCCTCCGGTCTAGTCCCCTCCCCCGCGGCGGTCGCCGGCGTATCGGCCGGCGGCGCGCTGGGCACGGCGACACCCTGCGCGAGGGCGCTCACGCTGACGCAGCACAGGAGGGTGGCAAGCGTCCGGCCAAGCCCGCGCATCGACCTACTCCACGAACTCGACGGTCACGCCGGGCGTCACGAGCTTCGCCAGTTCCGTCGCGTCCCAGTTGGTCAGGCGCACGCAGCCGTGGCTGTTGGTCTTTCCGATCTTGGAGGGCTCGGGCGTGCCGTGAATGCCGTAGGTCGGCTTCGACAACGCGATCCAGATCGTGCCGACCGGTCCGTTCGGGCCGGGCGGGATGGTCAGGACCTTGTCGTTCTCGCCCTGCTTGAAGTTGAGCTTCGGGTTGTAGGTATAGTTCGGGTCGAAGGCGATGCGCGCGACCTCGACCGTGCCCGAGGGCGAGGGCGTTGAGGTCGAGCCGATCGAGGAGGGGTAGGCGACCACGAGATGACCCGTCGCATCGTAGGCACGCACCTGCTCGCGACCCTTGTCGGCGATGATGCGGGTCACCTGCGCCCCGGTCACGTTGGTGCCCGTGTTCATGACCTTCAGGATCGTGCCGGGCCGGTTGAAGTCGGCGCCCGGGTTGATCTCCTTCAGGTAGTCCTCGTCCATGTGGAAGCGCTCGGCGAGCATCTCGGTCACGCGCGTGTAGCTCATGGCCGGGAGCAGAGCCTTGTGCCCGTAGTCGTCGGGGATCGAGGCGACGTAGGGCCCGTTCAGGTCCTCGTTGGTGATCTCGTAGCTCATCACCGCCGGCCCGCCGGTCACGTCGAGCTCCTCCAGGAGCGCCTGCGGGTTGGTCGTGTCGATCGTGCGGCCGGTCATCTCCGTATAGGCGGCCACGGCCTTGTCGACATTCGCACCCAGGCGGCCGTCGATCACACCGGGCGAGATGCCGGTGCGGTCGAGGATGACCTGCAGCGCGGCGATCTCGGCCTTGGCGTTCTTGCCGCGGGGACCCGCGACCTTGGGCGCGGGATTGTTCTCGGGGATCGTCGTTCCATCGCGCGTGGCCGGAACCGAGGGCCGATAGCCGCCATCGCCGGGGAAGGGTTCGGTCTCGATCGAGCCGGTCGTGGTCCCGTCCGGGAAGCTGCCGGGCGCCGGTAGGGCCTGACGGGCGACGGGCTGGTCGAACGTGTCTGCACCGTATTGATAGTCGTCGCCCGGAACGCCGTACTCGACGCCCGGCGGAACCTCGCCCCGACGCCCTTCGAGAACGAGCGGGTCCTGTCTGTTGCGCGCGGCGTTGCGGCGCTCGCGCGGGCGCTCCACCGCGATCACGCGCCCGTAGCCGTCCACCGTGACGATGTTGCCGTTGTCGTCGACGAAGCTTTCGGTGCCCGGTCCGTAGTCCTGGTAGTAGGGGTCCACCCCTTGTGCGCCGGCCGGGGTGAAGGGCGCGACGGCGAGCGGCAGCGCCAGGATCAAGCGCTTCCAGATCGTTCCACCAGTCATCGCCTCGCCCCTCCGGTTTCGCGCCTGTCCCGTCAACGCCGAAGGGTGCGACGGGGTCGCGACTCTGCGTCCCATATGGTTACGCATTGGTGAATGAACCTGGCATGAAGATGTCCGGTCGGCTTCCGCTGCGTCGTTCAGATCATCTCGAGCGCGCGCTTTTTCGTCGGCGGCGGGAAGGCGCGGTCGAGCGCCGCGCGGTCTTGCTCATCGAGGCGAAGGTCGCGTGCCGCCGCGTTGTCGTCGAGATGGCGACACGTCGCCGCCTTCGGGATCGACAGGACGTTCGGGCGGATGAGGGAGAAGGCGAGCGCGACCTGGGCCGCCGTCGCGTTGTGGCGGGCTGCGATCTCGCCGAGCGCGGGATGCCGCAGGAGTTCTCCGCCCTGGCCGAGCGGCGAATAGGCTATGGCGACGACACCGTGGCGGTCGAGCCAGGGCAGGAGATCGAATTCCGGCCCCCGGCTGTCGAGGTTGTAGAGGATCTGGTTGGCCGCGCATTGGTCGCCGCCCGGCACGCGCCAAAGCTCCTCCATGTCGTCCACGTCGAAGTTCGACACGCCCCAGCGCCGGATGCGCCCGGTCTCCATCAGGTCGTTCATGCCCGCCACGGTCTCGGCGAGCGGATGGCGGCCCCGCCAGTGCAGGAGATAAAGGTCGAGGCGATCGGTGCCGAGCCGGCTGAGGCTCGCCTCGCAGGCGGCCCGCGTCCCGGCGTGCGAAGCGTTGGAAGGGGCGACCTTGGAGACGAGGAAAACCTCGTCCCGCCGCCCCTCGATCGCGTTCGCGACCACCTCCTCCGATCCTCCGTCGGCATAGATTTCCGCCGTATCGATCACAGTGAGGCCGAGGTCCAGGCCCGCCCGCAGCGCGTCGGCCTCCGTGGCGCGGTTCGAGGAGCGCTCACCCATCATCCACGTGCCCTGCCCGAGGCTCGGCACCTCCGCGCCGTCCCTGAATCGTACCGTAGCTCGATCCGCCATCGCGTCCGCCCGCAACCGTTCCTCGTCGCGGCAAAGCTAAGGGAGCAGGGTCTTTGAGAAAGGGGGAACGGCTGGCGACCCGCGTCGTTTCGTCCGGGAACCCGCAGCAGCAAGGGAGTGGACCGCATGTCTTCCACCATGGGAACCGGACCGGTCGGTGAGGTCGAGGTCGGCGCCGACGCGATCGAGGCGAGCCGGGTCAACGGCACGGCCGTCTACAACACCGAGGGCGATCACCTCGGCCACATCTACGACGTCGTGATCGGCAAGCGCGACGGGCGCGTGAAGTACGCGATCATGAGCTTCGGCGGGTTTCTCGGCATCGGCGAGGAATACCATCCCCTTCCCTGGGAGGTGCTGAAGTACGACGAGCGGCAGGGCGGCTACGTCGTCGGCATCACGATCGACCAGCTTCAGAGCGCGCCACGCTACGGCGCCGATGCAAGGCCGGACTGGGCGACCAGCGACTACGGCCGGCGCGTCAACGACTACTACGGCGTGGCCTACTGACCGCGCTGCCGGAGACGAAGAAGGGGCGGCACCCGCGGTGCCGCCCCTTCGCGCTTTTGGTCGATTGATGCGGACGTCAGGCGGCGACCCGGTCGCCCTCCGCGCCGGTCTTCGAGCCGACCACGAAGAAGCGCAGATGGTCGGTTCCGCCCGACACCTTCACGTGGCTTTCGTCCCGCACGTCGCCGAGCAGGATCTTCTCGGCCAACGGGTCCTGCACCTCGCGCTGGATGACGCGCTTTAGCGGACGCGCCCCGTAGGCCGGATCGTAGCCCTTGTCGGCCAGCCACTCGCGCGCCGAGGGCTCGAGCTCCACGGTGATCTTGCGATCCGTGAGGAGCTTTTCCAGCCGCTCCATCTGGATATCGACGATCGCGCCCATCTCCGAGCGGTGCAGCCGCTGGAAGAGGATGATCTCGTCGACCCGGTTCAGGAATTCCGGCCGGAAGGCCGAACGCACGACGTCCATGACGTTGCCGCGCACGGTCTCGACGTCGGCCCCGTCGGGCAGCGCCGTCAGGTACTCGGCGCCGAGGTTCGAGGTCATCACGATCAGCGTGTTGCGGAAGTCGACCGTGCGCCCCTGCCCGTCCGTCAGCCGCCCGTCGTCGAGCACCTGCAGGAGGACATTGAAGACATCCGGATGCGCCTTTTCGATCTCGTCGAACAGGATCACCTGATAGGGCCGACGCCGCACCGCTTCCGTCAGCGCACCGCCCTCCTCGTAGCCAACATAGCCGGGAGGCGCGCCGATCAGCCGGGCGACGGAGTGCTTCTCCATGTATTCCGACATGTCGATGCGCACCATCGCCGTCTCCTCGTCGAAGAGGAAGCTCGCCAGCGCCTTGGTCAGCTCCGTCTTGCCGACGCCCGTCGGGCCGAGGAAGATGAAGGAGCCGATCGGACGGTTGGGATCCTGCAGCCCGGCGCGCGCGCGGCGCACCGCACGTGAAACGGCCTGAACCGCCTCGCCCTGCCCGACGACCCGCGCCCCGATCACGTCCTCCATGCGCAGGAGCTTCTCGCGCTCGCCCTGCATCATCCGATCCACCGGAATGCCGGTCCAGCGCGAGACGACCTGCGCCACGTGGTCGGCCGTGACGGTCTCCTCGACCATCGACCCGCGATTCTCCACGCTTTCCGCCTCGGCCAGCTCGCGCTCCAGGCGCGGGATCTCACCATAGGCCAGTTCGCCGGCCCGCTGGAACTCGCCCTTGCGCTGGGCGATGGCGAGCTCGTTGCGCGCCTCGTCGAGGCTCTTCTTGAGGTCGGCCGCCTGACCGAGCTTGCGCTTCTCGGCCTGCCAGGAGGTGGTGAGCCGGTCGGACTCCTCCTCGAGGTTGGCAAGCTCCGCCTCCAGGCGCTCCAAACGCGAACGCGCGCCGTCGTCGTTCTCCTTCTTCAGCGCCTCGCGCTCGATCTTCAGCTGCACGACGCGGCGGTCGATCTCGTCGAGCGCCTCGGGCTTGGAATCGACGGCCATGCGCAGGCGCGCGGCGCCCTCGTCCACGAGGTCGATCGCCTTGTCGGGCAGGAAGCGGTCGGTGATGTAGCGGTTCGAGAGCTGCGCGGCAGCGACGAGGGCGGAGTCCGAGATGCGCACCTTGTGGTGCTGCTCGTACTTCTCCTTCAGCCCGCGCAGGATCGAGATCGTATCCTCGACGGTCGGCTCCGACACGAAGACCGGCTGGAACCGGCGTGCAAGCGCGGGGTCCTTCTCGACATGCTTGCGGTACTCGTCGAGCGTGGTCGCGCCGACGCAGTGCAGCTCGCCTCGCGCCAGCGCCGGCTTCAGGAGGTTGGAGGCATCCATCGCCCCGTCCGCCTTGCCCGCGCCGACCAGCGTGTGCATCTCGTCGATGAAGAGGATGATGCCCCCTTCCGCAGCCGTCACCTCGGCGAGAACCGCCTTCAGCCGCTCCTCGAACTCGCCGCGATACTTCGCGCCGGCGATCAGCGCGCCCATGTCGAGCGCCATCAGCTGCTTGTCGCGCAGGGATTCCGGCACGTCGCCGTTGACGAGGCGAAGCGACAGGCCTTCCGCGATCGCCGTCTTGCCGACGCCGGGCTCGCCGATCAGAACCGGGTTGTTCTTAGTCCGGCGCGACAGGACCTGGATCGTGCGGCGGATCTCGTCGTCGCGCCCGATCACCGGGTCGAGACGGCCCTCGCGGGCGTCCTTCGTCAGGTCACGCGCATACTTCTTGAGCGCGTCGTAGCCCTGCTCGGCAGAGGCCGAGTCGGCCGTGCGTCCCTTGCGCAGGCTTTCGATGGCCGTGTTCAGCGTTTGCGGCGTCACGCCGGCGCGGGCAAGGATGTCGGCGGTCTTGGCGCTCTTCTCCAGCGCCAGCGCCAAAAGGAGGCGCTCGACGGTGACGAAGCTGTCGCCCGCCTTCTTGGCGATTTCCTCGGCGGTCGCGAAGACCTTCGCGGTGGGCGCGGCGAGATAGATCTGCCCGTTGCCGCCCGAGACGCGCGGCAGCGCATCTAGCGCGGCCTCGACGCCGAGGCGCACGTCAGCCGAGCGGCCACCCGCGCGGTCGATCAGGCCAGAAGCCAGGCCCTCGTTGTCGTCGACGAGCACCTTCAACAGGTGCTCGGGCAGAAACTGCTGGTGGTCGCGCGAAAGGGCCAGTGTCTGCGCCGCCTGGATGAAGCCGCGCACCCGCTCCGTATAGCGTTCCATATCCATGTCGTGTGTCTCCTTTCGGCGCCCCACCCGCATGGGCGGCATGGGGACCAAAGATTGGGAGTCGGCCGCCGGTCGGCCAGCCGCTGCGCAAGATATGGGAAGCGCCCGCGAGCTGTTGAAGAGGCGCCGTCACGCGTGGACGAGGTCGCTCGCCGGGAGCGCGGAGGACGCTTGTTCGCGGCAGGAAACGTCAACCATGCGGCGGAAAAGGGCGGGACGCCGGGGTCCGACCCGGCTGCCGAGGTGGTGCCGCGACGCGGAATGTTAAGCCAGCCGGGGTTTCATCGCGTCCGTACCCATTTGCCCGAACCGCCCTACCGCGAGAGTTTTCCATGCGTCTGACCATCGGCCGTAAGCTGACGCTCCTTACGACCTTCGCCCTTCTGGTCCTTGCCGGCGTCGCCACCTTCGGGCTCGTGGCGATCCGCGACCAGATGTGGCGCGACCGACAGGCCCTCGTGCAGTCCCAGGTCGACAGCTCGGTCGCGATCGTGAAGGGGCTCCAGGCCCGCGTCCAGGCCGGCACCCTGTCCGCCGGCGATGCCCGGTCGCAGGCCCGCGAGGCGATCCGCTCGATCCGCTACAACGGCAGCGACTACGTCTTCGTCTACGACTCGAAGGGCGTTCGGCAGGTCTACTACAAGGCGGAGGAGGAAGGTCAGAACGTCTGGGAGAAGACCGATCCGACGGGCGTCAAGCTCACGCAGGAGATGATCGCCCGCGCCAAGGACGGCGGCGGCTTCACCCATTACGCGACCACCCGCATCGGCCAGGACGCGCTGGTGCCGAAGATCTCCTACTCGACCTATCTGGCCGACTGGGACTGGATCGTCGCGAGCGGCGTCTACACCGACGACATCGACGCGGCGGTGCGCGAGCGGGTGCTCGCCATGCTGGCCTGCATCGCGGCTGCGGCGCTCCTCATCACGCTCGGCGCATGGTGGACGACGCGCGGCATCGTCCGGCCGCTTCGCCAGGTCGTCGATACCGCGAAGGCGGTGGGAGACGGCGACCTGACGACGGTCGCGGCGGTCTCGAAGCGCAGCGACGAGATCGGCGAACTGCAGCTGGCGATGGCGGAGATGGCGCGCAACCTGCGCAACGTCGTGTCGGAGGTCCGCTCCTCGGCACGCCTCGTCACCTCGGGCGCGCTGGAATCGTCGAGCGCGGCGGTCCAGCTGTCGTCGGGGTCGACCGAACAGGCGGCGGCCTCCGAGGAGGCCTCGGCCGCCGTCGAGCAGATGACGGCGAACGTGCGCCAGAACGCCGACAACGCCTCGCAGACCGAGCGCGTCGCAGCCAAGGCGTCGGAGGCGGCCAACCTGTCCGCCGAGGCGGTGGCAGGCTCGGTGCGCGCCATGAACCAGATCGCCGAGCGCATCACCGTGGTGCAGGAGATCGCGCGCCAGACCGATCTCCTGGCGCTGAACGCCGCGATCGAGGCGGCGCGCGCGGGCTCCCACGGCAAGGGCTTCGCGGTGGTCGCCTCGGAGGTGCGCAAGCTCGCCGAGCGCTCGGCGCAGGCCGCGCAGGAGATCGGCGACCTCTCCGGGGAAACGCTGAAGATCTCGGCCGACGCGGGCCGCCTCTTCGAGACCCTCCTGCCCGACATCCGCCGCACCGCCGAGCTCGTGTCGGAAATCTCGGCGGCCTGCCGCGAGCAGGCCGTGGGCATCGAGCAGATCAACCAGGCCATCGTCCAGCTGGACCAAGTGACCCAGACCAATGCCGGCGCGGCCAACGCCATGTCCGCGACCGCCGAGAACCTGTCCGGCGAGGCCGAGCGCCTCGAAACACAGGCCGGCTTCTTCCGCTTGTCGGACGGCGAAACGAACGGCGGCTCGGCGGCGGACGAGGTTTCGGGCCCCGCGACGCCAGCGCGCACGGACAGTCGTTCCGTCGAGGCCGCCACTTGGACGCGGCAGCGGCGCGCCGCCTGATCGGAACGGTCGGGAGAATTCGGAGGCCCCGGCGGACGCTGTTCGCCGGGGCTTTTCTTTGCTTCGGCTTGGCGGAAGACCGGCGCGTGAAAGGTGCTGAACTCGGCGACCGGTCAGTCACCCGAAGCAAAAGCGCGCCCCGGCATCCGGCGCCATACGGGACGCCTCGGCGGTTGAGAAGAAGCTCCGCACACGCGCCGCAGGAACCGGACCGCGATGACACACGGAATTCTTGAAGTCTCAACCAACCTTGCGAAGCCTTCCTTACGAAGTCTCGGTGTTTCTGGGCGAACCGAAACCCATCCGGGACCAACCGAGGACGGCATGAAACTGCGCATCAGAATTGGCCACAAGATCGCAATGATGGTGGCGCTGTCGATCGTCATCTCGACGGCCGCGATCGCCGCCCAGCTCCTCTCGCTTCGCGACCAGATCTGGAGCGACAGGCGCGAACTCCTGCGATCCGAAGTCGACAGCGCGATGTCGATCGTCACCGAGCTCGACAAGCGCGTGCAGGCCGGCAGCCTCACCCTGGACCAGGCGCAGGAGCAGGCTCGCGTCGCGATCGGCGCCATCCGCTATGGCGCGGCCAACGACTACCTGTTCGGCTACGACTCCAAGGGACTCCGCACGGTCCATCCCAGCGCCGACAAACTGGGACAGAACGCCTGGGACTCGACCGATCCGTTGGGCGTCAAGTCGACGCAGGAGCAGATCCGGCTCGCCAAGGACGGCGGCGGCTACCTGCAATATGCGTCGAACCGCCTGAACCAGGATGCCCTGGTGCCGAAGATGTCCTATTCCCGTTACTTCGCGCCCTGGGACTGGGTGCTCGCGACCGGCGCCTTCGTCGAGGACATCGACGCCGCCGTAGAAGCACGCGTCATGAACGGGCTGGCGTGGCTCGGCGGCATGGTGGCCCTCCTGGCCCTGTCCGGCTGGTTCCTGGCACGCGGTGTCACCAAGCGTCTGAAGGGCTCGGTGGCCTATGCCGAGGCCATCGGCTCGGGCGATCTCACGGGTTCCGTCGCAACGCGGGCGAGCGACGAGATCGCTGACCTCGAGCGCGCCATGAACGCGATGAGTGGCAAGCTCTCCAGCATCATGGCGGAGGTTCGCGCGTCCTCGGCACAGGTTCTCTCGGGCTCGACCCAGTCGGCCACGACCGCCGAGCAACTCTCGTCGGGCTCGACGGAGCAGGCCTCCGCCTCGGAAGAAGCGTCGGCCGCGGTCGAGCAGATGACGGCCAACGTTCGACAGAACGCCGACAACGCCTCGCAGACCGAGCGCGTCGCCAGCAAGGCCGCGGAAGCCGCGGCCCGCTCGGCAGAGGCCGTCGCCAGTTCCGTCCAGGCCATGAACCAGATCGCGCAGAAGATCACCGTGGTGCAGGAGATCGCACGTCAGACCGACCTCCTCGCACTCAACGCCGCGATCGAGGCGGCGCGCGCCGGCTCCCACGGCAAGGGCTTCGCGGTGGTGGCCTCGGAGGTGCGCAAGCTCGCCGAGCGATCCCAGTCGGCCGCCACGGAGATCAGCGAGCTGTCCGGCGAGAGTCTTCAGGTTTCCACCGAGGCCGGCCGTCTCTTCGAGACCTTGCTTCCCGATATCCGCCGCACCGCGGAGCTCGTGGCCGAGATTT
The DNA here is from genome assembly GCF_001463765.1 of Aureimonas sp. AU4. Taxonomy (GTDB): domain Bacteria; phylum Pseudomonadota; class Alphaproteobacteria; order Rhizobiales; family Rhizobiaceae; genus Aureimonas. The sequence continues at coordinate 13,604 of NZ_BBWK01000055.1, forward strand.
CGGCGGCCTGCCGGGAACAGGCCGTGGGCATCGAGCAGATCAACGGCGCGATCGTTCAGCTTGATCAGGTGACGCAGCAGAATGCCAGTGCCGCCAACGAGATGGCGGCGACCGCCGAACAGCTCTCGGTCGAGGCGGGTCGCCTCGAGGAACGCGCCGGCTTCTTCCGGCTGACCGGCGAGCCGTCATGCGAGGGCTCAAACCACGCGGAGGAGAACAGCCGGCAGGAGGCCGCGACGGTGCATTCTCTTGCCGCCCGGAAGTCGGTGGTCGACGCGCGCCCGGAGCCTGTGCGCCTTTCGGCCTGATCGCTCCGTTCCATGACGAAAGAAGGCCCGGCGGGATCGTCCCGCCGGGCCTTCTCTTGTTTCATGGGGCGAACATGTCGCCGCCCTTGGTTCAGCCGTTGGAGGCCAGGAGGAAAGCCGGGAGGTGCCCCTCGCCCTCGCCTTCACCACCCTCGCCCTCGCCCTTCTTCTTGCGCGGGCGACCCGGGCGACGCTTGGCGGGGGCCGCTTCGGCCTCTGGCGCGACGGGCGCGGTCTCGGCCGGCGCGCTCTCGGCAGCCGCGGCCGGCGCCTCGGCACCCGTCTCCCCTCCGGCGCGCTCCCGGCGCGGGCGTCCACGGCGGCGCGGCTCGGCGGAGTCCGCATCGGCCTCGACCGGCGCCGTCACCGGTGCGGCGGCCTCGCCGGGCATGGCCGGCGCGGCAACCGCCTCGGCGACGGTCGGCTCAGGCTGGACGGGGCGCGCCGTCTCGGGCGCGGCGTCGGCCGTCGGGGCATCCTCGCGCTCGCCCTCGGCGGGCCCGCGTCCGAAGCGCTCCTCGAAGCGGCGCTCGCCGCTACGGTCCTGAAGGCGCTGGCGATCACGGCGATTCTCGCGGCGCTGCTCGTGCCGGTTCGCCTCGCCGCCTTCCGTCACCTCGGGCTGCGGGCCGGTGCCGGCGGCCTGAACGCGCTCGCCGCGCTCCTCGCCCCGGTTCTGGCCCTGGTCGCCGCCGGTCTGCCGGTCGGCATGGGCGGGACGCTCGCCGTTGTTCTGGCGGTCGCCGTAGGGCTGACGGTCGTTGCGGTCGCGGTAGGGCCGGTCGTTGCGATCACGCCGATCGCCGCGATCGTTGCGGTCGAAGCGGTTCTGGTCGCGGTTCTGGTTGTCGCGTCCGTTCTGCCCGTCGCGGTTGAAGTCCCGCTGGCCGCCCTCGCGGTTCTGGCCACCCTCGCGCCCGTTGTCGCGATTCTCGCGGAAGGACGGACGGTCCTGGTAGTTCTGACGATCGTTGTAGGGCTGGCGATCGTTGTAGGGCTGGCGCTGGTCGTTCTGGACCGGCGCGGCGAAGTCGCCCCCGCCCTCCTCGCCGTCCATCTCGTCCTCGTCGCCGAAGTCGCGCTCGACCTGGGGCGGCATGTACTGCCCCTGCGCGGCGGCGACGATGCGTCCGTAATGCTCGGCGTGCTGGAGATAGTTCTCCGCCATGATCCGGTCGCCCGAGGCGGCGGCGTCGCGCGCCAGCGTCGTGTACTTGTCGGCGATGTGCTGGGCCGTCCCGCGAATCTTCACGTCGGGACCGTTCGACTCAAACGAGCGCGAAAGCGGGTTGGGGCCCTTGCGTCCGCCGCGGCCGCGCATGCGCTTGTTCTGCTGCTGTCCTGGCCTCATGCTCTTCCTGTCTTCTGGATCTCCGGCCTTCCGCCGGATGGGGCCTTCATGGCGGCAGCGGTCAGGCTGCGCTTTGATCTCCGCCGCGAGCCTGGCCGGAAGGATCCGTTCGATCCGGCTTCCGAACTCGTCGTGGATGATAGTGGTCCGTCGGGCGTTTCCGGTCGCCGTCGCATCGGATTGAAGGCGGAAGGTTCGGCTGCCCTGTCTCGCATATCCTGCGAAACGGTCGGCAGGCCTCGGGCCCGGGAGTCCACTCCCTCGATTTCCGCCCGGTGAGAATGGTGTAGTGAGTTCGAAGCTCCATCACAAGGGGCAGCGGGCTCAACCAATGGTTTCCATGCGGTTTTCCCCGTCTTTGTGGCTTTCGGGTGCCGCTCGGGCGAAGCGCAGGGCGCGCACGATGCCGGAAAGGTCGCGCTCCCGGGCGACGAGCCGGAAGCCGTGAGTCGCAGCGATCCGTGCCACGTCCCCTTCCTGGCCGATTCCGATCTCGAGCAGAAGTTCGCCTGCCGGGCGCAGGACGCGCTCCGCCTCGCCGACGATCGCGCGGTAGGCGACGAGCCCGTCCGCTCCTCCGTCGAGCGCGAGAACCGGGTCGTGCTCGCGCACCTCCCGCGAGAGCCTGGCGAGATCGCCGGTCGGAATGTAGGGCGGGTTCGACACGACGACGTCGAGGCTTCCATCGGCGAACGGCGCGAGGAAGTCGGCGCGCAGCGGCAGAAAGCGCTCCGCGACGCCGGCCTCATGTGCGTTGCGCCCGGCGGTGGCGAGCGCGCCTTCCGAAAGGTCCGTGGCCACGCAGAGCGCTTCGGGATGGAGGGCAAGGAGCGACACGGCGAGGATGCCCGTACCCGTGCCGACGTCCGCGATCAGCGGCTCGGCCGGCCCTTGCGAGAGGGCGCGCGAGGCCAGATGCACGAGCGCCTCGGTGTCGGGGCGCGGCTCCAGCGTTTCGCGCGAGAGATGAAACTCGTGATCGAAAAAGGCGCGCCGGCCGACGATGCGATGCACCGGCTCGCCCGCCAGACGCCGATCGAGCGCGGCGTCCAGGCGCGCGGAGGCGTTCGGGTCGACCGGCTCGCGCTCGCGAAGGAACAGTCCGGTGGCGTCCAGACCGGTCGACCAGCCGACCAGGAGGCGTGCATCGAGATCGGCCTCCGGCAGACCGGCCTCGCGCAGGCGCGCGCGCGCCTGCGCGAGCGCCTCTCCCGTCGTCGCGTGCTCGCTGGTCAGGCCGAGGCTCCCATCGAGGCGAGCCGCGTGGCTTGGTCGTCGGCGACCAGCGCCTCGACGAGTTCGTCCATGTCGCCCTCGATCACGCGGTCGAGCTTGTAGAGGGTGAGGTTGATGCGGTGGTCCGTCACGCGCCCTTGCGGGAAGTTGTAGGTGCGGATGCGCTCCGAACGGTCGCCCGAGCCGATCTGCGCGCGCCGGTCGGCGGAACGCTCGGCATCGGCCTGCGCGCGCTCCATGTCGAACAGGCGGGCGCGCAGAACCTGCATGGCGCGGGCCCGGTTCTGGTGCTGCGACTTCTCGGAGGAGGTCACCACGATGCCGGTCGGCAGGTGGGTGATGCGCACCGCCGAGTCGGTCGTGTTGACGTGCTGGCCGCCCGCGCCCGACGAGCGCATCGTGTCGATCCGGATGTCCTCGGCGCGGATCGCGATGTCGATCTCCTCGGCTTCCGGCAGGACGGCGACGGTCGCGGCCGACGTATGGATGCGTCCCTGCGCTTCCGTTGCGGGAACGCGCTGGACGCGGTGGACGCCCGATTCGAACTTGAGGCGCGAGAAGACGCCGGCCCCCTTCACCGAGGCCACGACCTCGCGATAGCCCCCGACCTCGCCCTCCGAGGCTTCCAGCACCTCGACGCGCCAGCCCCGGCTTTCGGCGTAGCGCTGGTACATGCGAAAGAGGTCGCCCGCAAAGAGACCCGCCTCCGAGCCGCCGGTGCCCGCGCGGATCTCGAGGATCGCACCCTTGGCGTCCGCCGCGTCCTTGGGCAGGAGCAGCACCAGTACCTCGCGCGACAGCGTCTCGAGCTGTTCCTCGAGGTCGGACAACTCGCCCGCCGCCATATCCCGCATCTCGCGGTCGCTGGAGGGATCGGCCAGGATCTCGCGAAGGCCCGCGATCTCGGCTTCCGTCGAATGATAGCGCCGGATCGCGCCCGCGACGTCTTCCAGGGACGAGTATTCGGCTGCGAGCCTCGCGTAGGTTTCGTGATCGGGGCCGGACGCCATCTCCGCGTGGATCTGGTCGGTGCGCCGGAGGATCTCGTTCATCGTGTCGGCGGGAAGAATGGCCATGCGAAACGAAGCTTTCTGCGGAATGCGCGACGGTCTCGGCGGCGGACGCCGCTAGAGCGAGATCGCGTGGCGCTCGGCAAAGTCCTCGAGGACCTGCCGGAAGGTCTGGCGCGGATGACGATCGGCAAGATGCGCCATCACGGTGCGGTGGAGCTCGCCGGCATCGAGGTCCAGAAGCATCGCCTTCACGGGACCGATCGCCGACGACGTCATGGATATGGACCGGAAGCCGAGGCCGATCAACGCCATGGCCGAGATCGGCCGCCCGGCCATCTCGCCGCAGAGCGTGACCGAGACGGAGTTGCGTGCGCCCGCGTCGAGAATGTCCTTCAGCGCGCGCATGAAGGGCGTCGACAGGTCGTCGAACCGCCCCGAGATCTGCGCGTTGCCCCGGTCCACCGCGGAGAAGAACTGGAACAGGTCGTTGGAGCCGATCGATACGAAGTCGACCAGCTGCATCAGCTCGTCCAGCTGATAAAGGAGCGAGGGCACCTCGATCATGGCGCCGAGCTTCAGGCGGCGCGGCATGACGTGGGCGAAGCGCGTCAGGTGCTTGAACTCGCGCGAGATGAGATCGCGCGCCTTTCGAAGCTCGTCGAGGTCGGTGACCATCGGGAACATGACGCGCAGCTCGCGCCCCGCCGCCGCCTTGAGGAGCGCGCGAAGCTGGGTGCGCATGAGGCCCGGCCGGTCGAGAGCAAGACGCAGCGCGCGGTAGCCGAGCGCCGGGTTCTCCTCCGGGCTCTGGTGAAGGTACGGCAGGACCTTGTCGCCGCCGACGTCGAGCGTGCGGAAGGTCACCGGGCGCCCGTCGGCCGCGTCGAGCACGGCCGCGTAGAGCCGCTCCTGCTCGCTCGTCTTGGGCATGGTGGAGGCGATCATGAACTGCAGCTCGGTGCGGAACAGCCCGATGCCGGCCGCGCCCGCCTCGGCCAGCTGCGGCAGGTCCACGAGAAGGCCGGCGTTCATCAGGAGGTCGATGTCCTGGCCGTCGCGCGTGCGGGCCGGCACGTCGCGCAGCGCGCGGTAGCGCTCCTGCCGGCGGGCGCGGAACTGGACGCGATCGGCGAACACGCGCTCGACGTCGGCGGGCGGGCGCAGGTGAACGACCCCCTCCTCGCCGTCGACGATGATGGCGTCGCCCTTCTCCGCCATGGAGACGACGCCCTTGGCCTGGCCGACCACGGGAATGCCGAGGGCGCGGGCGACGATCGAGACGTGGCTGGTCTGCCCGCCCTCCTCGAGGACGAGGCCCCGGATCTGGTCGCGCCGATAGTCGAGAAGGTCGGCCGCGCCCATGGAGCGCGCCACGATGATGGCGTCGCCCGCCGCGTCGGCGCCGATCGGGTCGCCGCCGCGCCCCATCAGTTCGCGAAGGAGACGGTTGGCGAGGTCGTCGAAGTCGTGGAGCCGCTCGCGCAGGAACGGGTCGGTCATGTGCATCATGCGCGCGCGCATGTCGTTCTGCACCTTCTCGACCGAGGCCTCCGCCGTCAGCCCGTTGCGCACGGCTTCCTCAAGCCGGCGCACCCAGCCCCGGTCGTAGGCGAACATGCGATAGGCCTCGAGCACGGCGCGGTGCTCGCCCTCGGCGGCGATGTCGCGGCGCTGCAGCATGTCCTCGATCGAGATGCGAAGGCTCGACACGGCCTTCTCGAGCCGCGCGGTCTCGGCCTCGGCGTCCTCGTTGAAGAGATTGGTGACGACGACGCGAGGCTCGTGCAGCACGACGTAGCCGAGCCCGATGCCGTCGGCGAGCGCCAGCCCGTCGAAGTGGACGGGGCGCGAGAGGTCGAGCACGACGCCGGGGCGCGAGAGGCCGGCAAGGCTCCCGGCCGCGATCATCTCGGCCACCACCATGGCGACCGTCTCCAGCGCCTCGATCTCCTCGTCGCGGTAGACGCGCCGCTCCTTGTTCTGGACGACGAGTACGCCGAGCGTTCGCCCCGCGCGCAGGATCGGCACGCCGAGGAAGCTCTGGAAGATCTCCTCGCCCGTTTCGGGCAGGTAGGTGAAGGCGGGGTGCTTCTGCGCGTCCTGCAGGTTCAGGGCGCGGGCGGTGGCCGCGATCGTGCCCACCAGCCCCTCGCCCAGCCGCAGCTGCGCCAGATGCACCGAGCCGGGGTTCAGGCCCTGCGTCGCGTAGAGCTCGAGCACGCCGTCCGCCCGCAGCACGTAGAGCGAGCAGACCTCGGCCACCATGTTGGCGGCGATCTGGCGAACGATCTCGTCAAGCCGGGCCTGGGGCTCCAGCGGCTCGGCCATCAGTTCCCTGATCCGACGCATGAGAATGCGCGGTCCCGATGAGTCGCTTCGCATCAGAGACGTCCCGCCGCGAAAAGATGTGCCCCGGAAGAACTCCGGGGCAGGCATGGAAGCGGCGGGCGCCCCCGCGCCCGCCCCCTTGCCCTCAAGCTTTGTCGAGACCGTAGACGGAATGCAAGCTCCGCACGGCGAGTTCGGTGTACTCGGCGTCGATCAGGATCGAGATCTTGATCTCGGAGGTGGTGATGGCGCGGATGTTGATGCCGCGCGCGGCGAGCGCCTTGAAGGCGGTGGCGGCGACGCCCGTGTGCGAGCGCATGCCGACCCCGATCACCGAGACCTTGGCGAGGCCCTGCTCAGCCTGCACCACGTCGAAGCCCATCTCGTCCTTGGCGGCCTCGAGCACGCCCGTGGCCTTACGCAGGTCGCCCACCGGCACCGTGAAGGTCATGTCGGTGCGCGTGCCGTCCTCGGAGATGTTCTGGACGATCATGTCGACGTTGACGCCGGCATCCGCCAGCGGCCCGAAGATGGCGCCCGCCACGCCCGGGCGGTCGGCGACGCGGCGCAGCGAGATCTGCGCCTCGTCCTTGGCGTAGGCGATGCCGGTGACGACCTGCTGTTCCACGATTTCATCCTCGTCGCAAATGAGTGTGCCCGGCGGGTTCAGGAAGTCGCCCATGCCCGGCGCGTCGGGGTCCTCAAAGGAGGAGCGCACGAAGGTGCGCACCTTGTGGACCATGGCGAGCTCGACCGAGCGAACCTGGAGGACCTTGGCGCCGAGCGAGGCCATCTCCAGCATCTCCTCGAAGGCGATGCGGTTCATGCGCCGAGCCTTGGGCTCGATGCGCGGGTCGGTGGTGTAGACGCCGTCGACATCCGTGTAGATGTCGCAGCGGTCGGCCTTGAGGGCCGCGGCCACGGCCACGGCCGATGTGTCGGAGCCGCCGCGCCCGAGGGTCGCGATGCGGTTGTCGGGCGCGATGCCCTGGAAGCCCGCGATCACGGCGACCTGCCCGTCGCCGAAGCGGCGCACGAGTTCCGAGCCCTCGATCTCCTGGATGCGCGCCGCCCCGTGCTGACCGTCGGTGCGAATCGGGATCTGCCAGCCGGCCCAGGACCGGGCGTTGATGCCCATGCCCTGGAGCGTGATGGCGAGAAGCCCCGCCGTCACCTGCTCGCCGCTCGCCACGACGGCGTCGTACTCGCGCGCGTCGTGCAGGGGCGAGGCCTCCGTGCACCAGGCGACGAGCTCGTTGGTCTTGCCCGACATGGCCGACACGACGACCGCCACCTGATGGCCGGCGTCGACCTCGCGCTTCACGTGCCGCGCGACGTTCCGGATGCGGTTGATGTCGGCAACGGAGGTGCCACCGAATTTCAAAACGAGACGCGCCATTCGGATCCAGCCTGCCGGGGCCGCGGGAGACGGCCACCCATAATTCGTCGACGCCGCGCGGATCCGGTCCGCTCGTGGCAAAGCCTGGAATGTTCCGGAGGATGCCCGCAGCGGGCGCGCCGAGTTAACGGAACGGGGCGGGTTGCGCAAGGCAAAGGGTCGCGCGGCTTGACTTGAAGGGCGCGCTTCAAACATGCCGCCTTCACCGCCCTTTGCGGGCACGAGCTTTCAGGGAAGACGACCATGACCTCAGCGGCAGAGCGCACGACGGTGGACGCCGGCGAGGTGGACCGCTTCTCCCGGCTGGCCGCCGAGTGGTGGAACCCGACCGGCAAGTTCAAGCCGCTCCACAAGTTCAACCCGGTCCGCCTCGCCTACATTCGCGAGCAGGTTTCGCTGAACTACGGCTGCGACATGCGCTCGCTCGAGCCCTTCCGGGGCCTGCGCATCCTCGACATCGGCTGCGGCGGGGGCCTGATCGCCGAGCCGCTTGCCCGGCTCGGGGCCGAGGTCGTGGGCGTCGACGCCGCCGCCACCAATATCGAGGTCGCCAGGCTCCACGCCGAGCAGAGCGGCGTTCCGGTGGACTACCGGGCCGAGACCGCCGAGGCGCTGGACCGGGCCGGCGAGCGCTTCGACGTCGTGCTGGCGCTCGAGGTGGTCGAGCACGTCTCCGACGTCGATCTCTTCCTGCGCTCGGCCGCGCGCATGGTGAAGCACGGCGGGCTCCTGCTCGTCGCCACGATCAACCGCACGCGCAAGGCCCAGCTCCTCGCGATCTTCGGCGCCGAGGTGGTGTTGCGCTGGCTGCCGCGCGGAACCCACGAGTACGACAAGCTCGTTCGCCCCGAGGAGATCGCGGCGCCGGTCACGCACGAGGGGCTGGAGGAGCTGGAGCGCCGGGGCGTCGTCTACCATCCGCTCGCCGACGAATGGCGCCTCTCTCGCGACACGGACGTCAACTACATGATGCTGTTCCGGCGCACCGGGAGCACGGCCGTCTGAGCGATGCCCCTTCCGGCCGCCGCCGCGGCCTGATAGGGAATGCTTCAGAACGCAGTCATGTTTTGTCGGCCTCGTCGCCCCGAGGCGTCGCGGCCGGCAACCCGAGGATCAGGCATGCCGGCATCCCCAGCGATTCGTCTTCAGCACGAGACCTCCCAGGTCCTGCCCTTTCCCCGCTCCTGTCCGACGGCGGGACGGCTCGCCGCCTCCCAGCAGCTGACCGGGCGCCAGCGCATCGACCTCGACCGCCTGCGCTGGCTCGCGATGCGCGCGCAGCTTCGCCCCAAGCCCGACTTCGAGGCGGCCTGCTACGTCCTGGCCGGCGACCCGGCGGCCTCGCTGGAGCGCACGACCACCGCCTTCTTTCGCGGCCTGTGCGACAACGCTTCTTCCGAGATGACGATCTACCGGCCTGGCGCGCGCACGGCGAGCGACGACGAGCTGTGGCTCCTGCGCCTGATCGAGAGCTGGCGCGCGGGCGAGGAGCGGCTGGCGGCGGCCCTCGTGTCCTGGCGCGTGCGGCCGCAGGCGCGGCGCTGGATGCGCTTCCTGTCGGCGCGCATCGCGGCGGCGCTGGAGGAAACAGTTTAGAAGCGTTCTAAACTCTTGAACTCGCCGCTCTTCGCGGCTAGTTTGGAATCACTCTAAACAAGGGTGCGTGCGTCGCGCGCCCGCCATCCGGGAAGGGAAAAGCCATGGGACTGGTAGCCGCGAAGATCGAGCCGACCGCCAAGGAGGAGATCGTCAACGGTCTGACCCAGGCGCTGGCCGAGACCACCGTCGAGACCATGAAGGCCCAGAACTTCCACTGGAACGTGACCGGCATGAGCTTCGGCTCGCTGCACGAGCTGTTCCAGGAGATCTACGAGGACCATTTCGAGGCGCAGGATTTCCTCGCCGAGCGCATCAAGGCCTTCGACGCCCATGCGGAAGGCCGCTACTCGCTGTTCCTCGAGCGCTCGGCGGTCGAGGAGCATGACGGCCGCACGGACGCCAAGACGATGGTCGAAGTCCTCATGAAGGACCAGGAGACGCTCTCCTCGACCCTCTCTTCGCTCGCGCAGGTCGCCGAGCAGCACGGCGACTGGGCGACCAACGACATGGCCACCAACCGCATCGAGAAGCACGACAAGTTCGCCTGGATGCTGCGCGCCCACCTGAAGTCGACCGCTAGCTGAGCCCTCGACCCGTTACATGAAAAAAGGCCCGCCGGAGCGATCCGGCGGGCCTTTTTCGTTCGATCAGTCGGCGTCCGCCGTCTCGTCGAGCGGACAAGGCACGCCCTCGCGCTCGCACTTGCGGCGGTAGCTGATCGCCCAGAAGGCCGGGTTCTTGTGCTCGGAGCGCAGCCGCTCGAACAGCGTCTCGAAGAAGCGGCGCTTGGCCTCGCCGCTGCCGGAGCGCGGAAACGAGTCCTTCTCGGCCTTGGTCATCATGCAGCCGACGCAGCGCCCGGCGCGCTTGTACTTGCAGACGTCGACGCAGGGGCTCGGCGCCTGCGCCCAGACCTCGTCGGGAACGCTCATGCCGCTTCCTTCCGCGCCTGCCGCCCGACCTCCATCTTGTCCTTGTCGAGGACGCACGGGCGCTCCTTGCGTTCGCACCGCCGGCGATACATGCGCGTCCAGTAGTCGAGCCGGCCCCGCTCCTCCAGCCGCTCGATCAGCACGAGAAAGAAGGCGCGCTTCTCTTCCTTGCCGTCGAGCCGTTTGAAGCGCTTCTTCTCGTCCTTCGTCATCGTGCAGCCGATGCAGTGTCCACGGTCCCGGAACTTGCACACGTCGATGCAGGGACTGGGGGCCTTCGCCCAGGTCTTCGCCATCCCGAACCCTTCAGCTCGCGTCTTCGCTCAATTCGCGTCTTCGGGAAGCGGGGGAAGCGGCATCGCGGTGATGCCCTCGTCCAGCAGCGAACGGACCTCCTCGCCCGAGGCCTCGCCATAGATGCGCCGCTCCTCGACATCGCCGTAATGGATGCGCCGCGCCTCCTCCGCAAAGCCCCGTCCGACATAATCGGCCTCGGCGCGGACCTTCCGTGCGAGTTCCTGCATCCGTCGCATCGCCTCGAGAAGTTCGGGCGGCGCCCCGTTGGCATGGGGCCCGACCGGGGCGGCGGGTCCGTCGCGGTCGGCCCGCTGCGCGACGGCAGGGCGCATCAGCGCCTTGCCGACCTTGGCCGAGCCGCACACGGGGCACGACAGGAGGTCGCGCGCGGCCTGCCGGTCGAAGTCCTCGTTAGAGCGGAACCAGCCTTCGAACTCGTGCCCGCCCTCGGTGCAGCGAAGGGCGAAACGGATCACGGCACACCCTCCACCGCCGGTTCCGCGAACGGGCGCCGGTTGCGAAGGTTCGGAATCTTGGCCCGCACCGAGGCGACCAGCGCGGTGTCGATCTCGGCCACGGCCACGCCCGGCTCGTCGCCCTTCACCTCGGCGAGGATCCGGCCCCATGGGTCGATCACGATGGAATGGCCGAAGGTCTCGCGTCCGTCCTCGTGGCGTCCTCCTTGCGCGGCGGCGACCACGAAGCTGTTGTTCTCGATCGCCCTCGCCCGCAGGAGGATGTGCCAGTGCGCCTCGCCGGTCTGGCGCGTGAAGGCGGCCGGCGCCGTCAGCACCTCGGCGCCCGCCAGAGCCTGGGCGCGGAAGAGCTCGGGAAAGCGCATGTCGTAGCACACCGCCAGCCCGAGGCGGGCGGTTCCCTCGCCCGCCGGCACGTCGGCAAGACCTGCGCGCTCGCCCGGCGCATAGGTCGCCGACTCGCGCCAGCTCTCGCCGTTGTCGAGGTCGACGTCGAACATGTGGATCTTGTCGTAGGTCGCGAGCGTCGCGCCGTCCGGTCCGAAGACGAAGGAGCGGTTGGCGGCCATGCCGCCGGGCGCGCGGATCGCCGTCGAGCCCAGATGCAGGACGATGCCGTGCCGCGCGGCCAGCCCGCGCGCCGCCGCGACCACGGGATCGTCCGCCTCGTCCCGCAGCGCGGCCTGGAACACCGAGCGGTCACGCGCCAGAATCCCGGTCATCTCCGGCGTCTGCACGTAGGTCGCGCCCCGGCCGGCGGCTTCGCCGACGAGGCGTTCCATGTCTTGGGCGTTGCGGGCGGGGTCGGGCGTCGAGCGCATCTGGACCACGGCGGCCTTGAAGACGGTCATCGCGGCGTGTCCTCAGGCGGCCAGGAGGGGGTCGAGCCCGCCGGAGCGGTCGAGCGCCACGAGGTCGTCGCAACCCCCGATGTGCCGCGAGCCGATGAAGATCTGCGGAAACGTCGTGCGCCCGTTCGCGCGCGCCAGCATCTCGCCCCGGAAGCTCGGATCGACGCCCGCGTCCTTCTCCTCGAACTCGACGCCCTTGGAGCGCAGGAGCTGCTTGGCGTGGCTGCAGTAGCCGCAGGCGGGGCGCGTGTAGATGACGACGGGGGGCATGGGCTGTCTCGCGGCGGGAAAACGGTGGCACACGATATGCGATCAGGAG
>NZ_BBWK01000056.1 GCF_001463765.1 Aureimonas sp. AU4
CGATATGCGATCAGGAGCCGCCCGCCGCAACCCTCGCGAAGACGAGAACGTCGACCGCGCGGGCACCGCCCCGCAGGAGCGTGCGCGTCGCGGCCGAAACCGTGGCGCCCGTCGTGTAAACGTCGTCGATCAGAAGCACGCGCCGGCCCTCGAGACCGGCCGCCCGGCCGGCGCCGAGCGCGAAGGCACCCCTGAGGTTGCGCTCGCGCTCGGAGGCGGACAGCCCCACCTGCGAACGCGTCGCGCGAACACGCCGCAGCATCAGCGGCTCGAACCGGCGGTCGTGCGTCCGCGCCAGATGGCGCGCCAGTTCCGCCGACTGGTTGAAGCGACGCCGCAGGAGGCGTCGCGAGTGGAGCGGGACCGGCATCACCAGGTCGGCCCCGGCCAGAAGCTCCGCGCCTGCCCGCCCCATCCAGCCGGCCATGAGGGGCACGAGGTCGGTGCGATCGCCGTATTTCAGCGAGGCCACGAGCCGCGAGCCGAGACCCTGGTAGAGAACGGCGCCGCGCAGGCGCGCGAAGGGCGGCGGGTTGGCGATGGCCTCGGGCGAGACCTGGCCCGGCCCCGGATCGGCCGCGAAGGGCAGGCCCAGCACTTCGCAGAACGGAGGCTCCAGGAAGCGCAGATCGCGCCAGCACGCGGCGCAGACAGCCGGAGTGGTCGAGACGGCGGTTGCGCAGCCGGCACAGACCGGTGGATAGACGAGCGAGAGCAGCGCTCCCCCGAGCCGGCGAAGTTGATGCGCCGTTCCATCGTGTGTCGCCATCGCCCTCGACCGTCCCGCCGGCTTGACGATACCGGCCCGCACCGCAGCTACAAGGGTCCGGCTCCGGCCGTCCCCAAGAGACCCCTGAAGGATCCCATGGCAGAACAGGCCCCCTTCGATCGCGCGCTTCTCCTGTCGCGCCGCCGCCGCGCGGCGCGGCGCGGCGGGACGGGCGCCGAATTCCTTGCGGGAAGCGTCGCGGCGGAACTCTCTGAGCGCCTGTCGCTGGTGCAGCGCCGCTTCGAGACCGGTGCGGATCTCGGCGGGTCGGGCGGCGAGTTGTCCGCGCGCCTTCGCGCCGGCGGCCAGATCGGTCACCTCGTGCGCATGGAGGGCAGCCTCGACCTCCTGTCCGGCGAGAGCGGCGTCGTCGCCGACGAGGAAGCGCTTCCGTTCCGCGACGAGAGCCTCGATCTCGTCGCGTCGGCCCTCTCACTCCATCTCACCAACGACACGCCGGGCGTCTTCGTCCAGGTGCGCCGGGCCCTGCGGCCGGACGGGTTGTTTCTTGCCGCGCTTCTGGGCGGCGAGACGCTGAACGAGCTTCGCGCCTCGCTTCTTTCGGCGGAGGCCGAGCTCGAGGGCGGCGCCTCGCCCCGCGTCTCCCCCTTTCCGGACCTTCGCGACGTCGGAAGCCTCCTCCAGCGCGCGGGGTTCGCCCTGCCGGTGATCGATCAGGACCGGCTCACGGTGCGCTACGGATCGATGTTCGAGCTGATGGCGGACCTCCAGGCCATGGGCATGACCAGCGTCCTCAACGCGCGCTCGCGCCGGCCCGTATCGCGGCGGCTCTTCCTGCGAGCCGCCGAACTCTATGCGGAGCGGTTCGCCGACGCGGACGGGCGCATCCGCGCGACGTTCGACGTCGTCTACGTGTCGGGCTGGCGCCCGCACGACAGCCAGCAGAAGCCGCTGCGGCCGGGCAGCGCGAAGGCAAGTCTCGCCGAGGCGCTGACGCCGAAGGCTTGAGATCGCCGCTGCGACTTTCAGGTTTTGGGGGAAAGCACATCGACGACGGCGGTACTCAACCCACGCCATTGATCCTCGACGGAGGTTCCAGTCGCGGTTAGCGCACCGACGATGGCCATCGCAATCAGGGCTACGAGCAATCCATATTCGATGGCGGTCGCGCCGGATCTGTCGCGGCGGAAGGCGGCCCAGATGGTCATCGGCAGGCCCCGCGCTGCGAGCCGTCGGGAAGGCGCAGGCAGGGCCCTCCGTTCGGCAGGCTGAGCGGGCCGCCGGCCGGATACGAGACGCTCGGCCGCACGATGGATCCGGTCAGGGTGGCATCGAGCCCGTCTGGCGCGTCGAGCGCGATCGGGCGATCTTCCTGCCGGCCGGGAGCGGAAGCCAGCGTCAGCACGAGAGCTGCGGCGAGCGGCCCCGCTAGGAGCGATGCACGCAGAAGCGCCCGGACGGTTTGCCCGCCCCGGCGATGACGATGGTGGCCCGGCCCTGTGCGCAACATGCCCTCCGGCGTCCCTGACGACGGGACGGCGACGACCGTCCGATGGGAACCGTCGCACGAGAGAGGTGAAGTCGCGCTTAAGGATCGTGCTTAACGCGGGAGCGGTGCGCTCAGACGAGATCGATCAGGAAGGGGATGAGCGGCAGGTCGGCGGGCGGCATCGCGAGGTCGCGCAGGTCCCTCGCGCGCACCCAACGCAGGCGCTGTCCCTCCATCGAGCGCGGGATGCCCTCGTAGCGCCGGCAGACGTAGAGCGGCATCAGAAGGTGGAAGTCCTCGTAGGTGTGGCTCGCAAAGGTGAGCGGCGCGAGGCAATCGGCCTTGGTCTCGACGCCGAGCTCCTCGCGCAGCTCGCGGATCAGCGACTCCTCGGGCGTCTCGCCCGGCTCGACCTTCCCGCCCGGAAACTCCCAGAGCCCGGCGAGCGACTTTCCGGCCGGGCGCTCGGTCACGAGGATGCGGCGGTCGGCGTCGATCAGCGCGCAGGCGGTCACGAGCAGCATGCGGGGTGCGGGCATCCGGCGTCCTCAGGCGGTGGCGGCGCCGGGCGGCGCGCGGTAGCAGTAGCGATAGGCCTCGCGAAAGCCGAGCCGCCGGTAGAGCGCGAGCCCGGCCGCATTGTCCGCCTCGACCTGGAGCCAGCCGGTGCGCGCCCCCTTATGCTGGGTATGGCGCAGGGCCGTCGCCACGAGGTCGATGCCGATACCCTGCCGACGCGCCTCGGGCGCGACCGCGACATCGAGGATGCCGGCGAGGTCGTTGTCGGTGATGGCGAGCGCCACGCCGATCGGCTCGCCCCCCTCGCTCTCGCGAACGAAGAAGGCGGCCGGCGGTCGGATCGACGACAGGACCTCGTCGAGCCCAGCCCGCATCTCGGCCGGGCGCCGGTGGACGTGGAGCGAGGCGTCGAGATAGCGCCGCCCGTCGCGGATCGGGATGCGGTCGATCGCGTCGTTGAGGTCGAGCGCGGCAAGGTCCGCGGTGAAGACGACGGACTCGCCGAAGCTTTGCCAGCCGCTCTCGTCGAGATGGCGGATAAGGGCCGGCGGGCAGAGCGGCGACTGCCGGAACAGGAGGGTGCGCCCGGCCGCCACGAAGCGCTGACGCGCATCCGTGATGCGCGCGGCGATGTTGGCCTCGTCGCCGGGATCGAGCGGGTTGACCGAGTTCAGGCGCTTGGCCGGGAAGCTGGGCGTCAGCCGGACCGCCCAGGTCCCGTCGTAGAAGGTGCTCGAGGCCGGCCACGCGCGAAAGCCCGCCGCCTCGAGGCGGCGGACCGTGGTCAGGCTCGGAGCCCCGTCAGCTCCGGTAGTCGCCATTGATCGCGACGTATTCTTTTGTGAGATCGCAGCTGTAGACCGTCCAGCGCCCCGAGCCTAGGCCGAGATCGACGCGAATGGCAATCACCTCCTCGCGCATCGCGGCGGACGCCTCCGCTTCGCTGTAGGCGGGATCGCGCTCGCCCTCGTGCGCCACGCGCACGTTGCCGAACCAGATCGCGAGGCAGTCCCGCTCGGCCGGCTCGCCCGCCTTGCCGACCGCCATCACGACGCGGCCCCAGTTGGCGTCCTCGCCGGCGACGGCCGTCTTCACGAGGGGCGAGTTGGCGATCGAGAGCGCGATGCGCTTGGCGGAGCGCGCGTCGCTGGCCCCCTCCACCGTCACCTGGATCTCCTTGCGCGCGCCCTCCCCGTCGCGCGCGACCTGCCGCGCGAGGTCGAGAAGAACCGCATCGAGCGCCGCCGCGAAGTCGGCGAGCGCCGGGTCGTCGGCGCCGGAGGGCTCCGGGTTGTTGGCCGCCCCCGTCGCGAACACGAGAAGCGTGTCCGAGGTCGAGGTGTCGGAATCCACCGTCACGGAGTTGAAGCTGGGGGCGACCGCGCGTGCGAGGAGCGCCTGGAGCACGTCCGGGGCGATACGGGCGTCGGTCGCCACGAAGCTCAGCATGGTCGCCATGTCGGGCGCGATCATGCCGGCGCCCTTGGCGATGCCGTTGATGCGCACCTCGGCATCCCCGATCCGGACGCTCGCGGTGGCGACCTTGGCATAGGTGTCGGTGGTCATGATGGCGCGCGCCGCCTCGAGCCAGCCGTCGGGCGCGGCGCGGTCGGACAAGGCGCCAAGATGCGGCACGATCTTGTTCGGATCGAGCGGCTCGCCGATCACGCCGGTCGAGGCGAGGAAGACCTCGTCCGCCGAGCAGCCGGCGAGCTTTGCCGCAGCCTCGGCCGTGGAATTCGTGGTGGCGACGCCGTGCCGACCCGTGAAGGCGTTGGCATTGCCGGAGTTGACGACGAGGACCCGCGCGCGGCCACCCGCAAGGGCGCGGCGGCAGTGATCGACCGGGGCCGAGGGGCAGCGCGTGGTGGTGAGGACGCCCGCGACCGCCGTTCCCTCGTCGAAGGCCATCAGAAGGACGTCGGTCCGGTCGCGATACTTGATGCCGGCGGCTCCCGTCGCGATTCGAACGCCCCGCACCGGCGGCAGGTCGGGAACGGAGCGGGGGGCGAGCGGGGAAACGGCGGTGCTCATGGCTCTCCTGGCGCGGTCACGCGGGATACGCGCCGGGGTTTGCCCGATGCCCCCGCCGCCCGCAAGCCCGCAGACGCGAAGGGCCGGCGCGCCTCGCGGCGCGCCGGCCCTGTCACCGCATCGGGTCGATGGGTCAGTTGGCGGGAGCGGGCGCCGTCTCGGTGCCCGGCGGCACGGTCTCTGCGTCCGAGGCCGCCTCGTCGGCCGCAGCCTCCGGGTCGGCCGAGTTGCCGCCCGCCATCAAGCTCTCCATGGCCTCGACCTGCGTCTTCAGCGCCGGATCGAGATACTCGACGCCCTCGGACTCGCGCGCCTTCTGGACCATGGCGACGTACTTCTCGCGCATGACGATCTGGCGCACCTGGTCCTTGACCTGCTCGAACGCAGGCGGCTGCTGCTTGCGCTTCTCGAGCACCTTGATCACGTGGAAGCCGAACTGCGACTGCACCGGCTCCTTGGTGTAGGTGCCCGGCTCCAGCGCGAAGGCGGCCGCCTCGAAGGGCGGCACCATCTGACCCGGCCCGAAGAAGCCGAGATCGCCGCCGTTGGCACCCGACGAGTCCTTGGACTTCTCGGCCGCGACGGCCGCGAAGTCCTTGCCGCCGTCGAGTTCCTTGATCACCGCCTCGGCCTCCTCCTTGGTGGGCACGAGGATGTGCTGGGCGTGGACCTCGTCGACAGGCTTCATCGCGGCGACTTCCGCGTCGTAGCGGGTCTTGAGTTCCGCGTCGGTGATCGCCGACAGGCCGTTCTTCTCGAAATAGGCGTTGTGGAGCGCGCGCTCGCGCAGGAAGGCGAGCTGGCGGGCGACGGCCGGGTCGTCGCCGAGCTTGGCGGCGTTCGCCTCTTCCGCCAGCGCCTTGATGTCGATCAGCGCCGAGAGCACCGCCACGCGCTGCTGGTCGGGCGGAAGCTGGCCGAACTGCGAGGCGAGGTCCTGCGACGCCGTGTCGAGGTCGGCCTGGGTGATGGTCTGGTCGCCGACCTTGGCGAGCGGGGTCTCGGGCGCGGGCGGCGGGGTGGGAGCCGGCGCGGGAGCGCTCGCGGCGGGGGCGGGCGCGGCGGGCGTGG
>NZ_BBWK01000057.1 GCF_001463765.1 Aureimonas sp. AU4
TCCTGCGCCAGGGCCGATCCGCAGCTCAGCGCAGCCAGCGCCGCGACCGACGCGGCGAGCCGCAGGGAAAGCTTCAGGTTCATGCCAAACGCCTCTCGATACAGGGGAAAGTTGGAAGGGAGCCGGTGCACGGCTTCAAGCGGGTTCCACGTACCGGAAAGACCCGGCTTTGCGGTGTTTTGAGGGCCGGCGCACGCGGGCGCGGCACGTTGACATCCCTCGGGGGGGCTCTTATCTCTCACGCGTTCTGGAAGTCCAGTCGCGCATCCCCCGGATGACGCCGTTTCGGCACGGGCGACGGACGGCGGCGCGCACAGCGCGCCAGACGCGAACTTTCCTGGGAAGGACATTCGGCATGGTGAGTTTCGGCGGCCTTGCCCGCAAGCTGCTCGGTTCGAGCAACACGCGCCGCGTTCGCAAGTACGACGCAGCCGTTCGGGACGTGGCCGCTCTCGAGCCCGAGCTCGCGGCCCTGAGCGACGACGCTCTGCGCGACCGCACCCGTCAGTTCCGAGAGGCGCTGGCCGCCGGCAAGACGATCGACGACCTGATGGTGCCCGCCTTCGCCACCGTGCGCGAGGCCGCCAGGCGAACGCTGGGCCTGCGCCACTTCGACGTCCAGATGATCGGCGGCATGGTCCTGTCGAACGGCGCGATCGCCGAGATGCGAACGGGCGAGGGCAAGACGCTGGTCGGCACGCTGCCGGTCTACCTTTCGGCGCTCGAGGGCAAGGGCGTCCACGTCGTCACCGTGAACGACTACCTCGCCACGCGCGACTCAGCCCAGATGGGTCGCGTCTACAACTTCCTCGGCCTCACCGTCGGCGTCATCACGCACGGCCTGTCCGACGACCAGCGTCGCGACGCCTACGCTTGCGACATCACCTACGCGACCAACAACGAGCTCGGCTTCGACTACCTTCGCGACAACATGAAGTACGAGCGCGAGCAGATGGTCCAGCGCGGCCATCACTTCGCGCTGGTCGACGAGGTGGACTCGATCCTGATCGACGAGGCGCGCACCCCGCTCATCATCTCGGGGCCGCTCGATGACCGTTCCGACCTCTACCGCACGATCGACAGCTTCATTCCGCAGCTCTCGGCCGAGGACTACGAGGTCGACGAGAAGCAGCGCCAGGTCTCCTTCACCGAGGACGGCACGGAAAAGCTGGAGCGCATGCTGGAGGCCGCCGGCCACCTGCACGGCCCCTCGCTCTACGACATCGAGAACGTCACGATCGTCCACCACGTCAACAACGCGCTGAAGGCCCACAAGCTCTTCCATCGCGACAAGGACTACATCGTCCGGGGCGACGAGATCGTCATCATCGACGAGTTCACCGGCCGCATGATGCCGGGTCGCCGCTTCTCGGAAGGGCTGCATCAGGCGCTCGAGGCCAAGGAGGGCGTCACCGTCCAGCCCGAGAACCAGACTCTCGCCTCGATCACCTTCCAGAACTACTTCCGCATGTACGGCAAGCTCGCCGGCATGACCGGCACGGCCAACACGGAAGCCGCCGAGTTCGGCGACATCTACAAGCTCGACGTCGTCGAGATTCCGACGAACCTGCCGATCATGCGCAAGGACGAGGACGACGAGGTCTACCGGACGGCGGAAGAGAAGTACCGCGCGATCGTCAAGGAGATCACCGCGGCGGCCGAGCGGCGCCAGCCGATTCTCGTCGGCACGACCTCGATCGAGAAGTCGGAGATGCTGGCCGAGCGGCTGCGCCAGAGCGGCCTCAAGGGCTTCCAGGTCCTCAACGCCCGCTACCACGAGCAGGAAGCCTACATCGTCGCCCAGGCCGGCGTGCCGGGCGCCGTCACGATCGCCACCAACATGGCGGGCCGCGGCACCGACATCCAGCTCGGCGGCAACTGGGAGATGCGGGTCGAGCACGAGCTCGCCGAGACCCCCGAGGGTCCCGAGCGCGACGAGGCGATCGCCAGGATCCGCGCCGACGTTCAGAAGCTGAAGGAAGAGGCGCTCGCCGTCGGCGGCCTCTACGTCCTGGCGACGGAGCGCCACGAGTCGCGGCGCATCGACAACCAGCTGCGCGGGCGCTCGGGCCGTCAGGGCGACCCGGGCCTGTCGAAGTTCTACCTGTCGCTCCAGGACGACCTGATGCGCATCTTCGGGTCCGACCGCATGGACGCGATGCTGACGCGCCTCGGTCTCCAGGAGGACGAGGCGATCATCCACCCCTGGATCAACAAGGCGCTGGAGAAGGCTCAGAAGAAGGTCGAGGCGCGCAACTTCGACATCCGCAAGAATCTTCTGAAATACGACGACGTCATGAACGACCAGCGCAAGGTCATCTTCGAGCAGCGGCTCGAGCTGATGGACGCCGAGTCGCTCGACGAGACCGTCACCGACATGCGGCACGAGCTGATCGAGACGCTGGTGGCCCGCCGCATGCCCGAGCGGGCCTATCCCGAGCAGTGGGAGACGGCGGCGCTCACCGAGGAGATCCGCGAGCATCTGAACCTCGACCTGCCGATCGCCGAATGGGCGGCGGAAGAAGGCATCGACGACGCCGACATCCGCAAGCGCATCCTGGAAGCTTCCGACAAGGCGGCGGCCGACAAGGAGGAGCGCTTCGGCAAGGACGTCATGCGCTACATCGAGCGCTCGGTCGTGCTCCAGACGATCGACGCCCTCTGGCGCGAGCACCTGGTCAACCTCGACCACCTGCGCTCGGCGGTCGGCTTCCGCGGCTATGCGCAGCGCGATCCGCTGAACGAGTACAAGTCGGAGGCCTTCGAGCTCTTCCAGACCATGCTCGACCATCTGCGCGAGCGCACGACCCAGCAGCTGACGCGCGTCGAGCTGGTGCGGCCCGAGCCCGTCGCCGAGACTCCCCTGCCCTTCATGCAGGCTCACCACCTCGATGCCACGACCGGCGAGGACGAGTTCGGCCATGGCGGCGAGCGCCTAACGGCGGACTTCAATCCCGCCGGCACCGACCCGCTGCAGCGCGACCCGGAGCACCCGGAGACCTGGGGCGAGGTCAGCCGCAACGAGCCCTGTCCCTGCGGCTCGGGCAAGAAGTTCAAGCACTGCCACGGCGCCTACGCTCAGATCGCCTGAGGCGGTCCGGGCTTCCGCCTGGAAACCACGAAGGCCCGGTCGCTCGCGCGACCGGGCCTTTCTTTCGTGCGGTCTAGCCGGCGGGCGGCAGGATCAGTCCCGCTCGCGCTCCGTCGCGTCGCGCTTCTGCAGGAGGTTCTTGAACATCGAGGTGCGCGCGTTGCCCAGCGGCTTGCCCTCGCGGTCATAGCCCGCGCGGCGGTGCTGCTCGGCGGCATAGGCCTCGGCCGAGATCGGCTGGCCGGTCTTGTAGACGAGGTTCGGAACGACGGCGAACTGGTCCGGCGTCATGGTGGCGGCGATCTGCTTCTCCAGCGCCTCGTCGGCCTGGCGTTTGGCGACGAGCTCCGCGGGCTCGGCGACCGCCGGGCACTCGCCGGTGGGGGTCAGCGTGCGCCCGTCGGAGAGCTGGGCGTCGAAGACGTAGCGCTTCTCGCACACGCCCACGGCCACCGGCCGGTGCGTCAGGTCGAAGCGGTCGGAGCCCTCCTTCAACATGCGCCAGAAGGCGTAGTGCTCGGAGTTGGAATGCCGCGCCATGTTCTGCGGCGTCATGCGGAAGGGCATCGCCTGGAACTGGAACTCGCGCTGCCCTCCCTGGAAGGCGTGCCGGGCGAGCGCGTAGAGCTCCTCGACCTGCTTGTCGTCCATCGCGTAGCAGCCCGACGAGTTGCACGAGCCATGCACCATGAGGTGCTGGCCCGTGAAGCCGTTGGCCTTGTCGTAGGCGTTGGGATAGCCGATGTCGAAGGCGAGATGGTAGCTCGACTCCGGGTTCAGCGAGCCGGGACCGATGTTGTAGAAACCCTCCGGCGCCTGACGGTCTCCCTCGACCTTCTTGGGTCCGAGCTTTCCGGACCAGGCGCAGATCGGGTAGGTCTTCAGGAGCGCGAAGGTGCCGTCGGTCTTCTGCTTCCAGACCTCGAGCTCCGATTCCTCCTTGTAGAGGCGCAGCAGGATCGGCGAGTTCTCGCCCATCTCGCCCGTCTTGATGAGCTTGACGAGGCTGGGCGGCAGGGGTGCGTTGGGGCCGAGAAGGTCTTCGATGCCGGCGCCCTTCTGACATGCCGACAGGGCCATGAGCCCGCTGGCCAGGACAGCCATCGCGACAGCGCGGCGTATGGTCATTCCCCTCGAAGCCCCCATGCGGACGAGACCCTCAGCGCAAGGCCCGCCCCGGAATCGACCGATGCGGCGGACCACCAGATCCCGTTCTGACGCCCGCACGGTTATCAACCCGTAAACGAAACGGGGCAATTTTTCAATTCGGGCGCTGACGCGGAGCTGGCGGCCGGATGTCGGGCGCCGGTCAGACCTTCAGGTCGCGTCCGATGGAGAGGAACTTCTCGCGCCGTTCCTGACGCAGGGCGTCGCCCGACAGCGGGGACAAGTCGGCCAGCGCTGCGGCGATGCGGTCGCCCGCGCGGTCGATCGTGACGGTCGGGTCGCGATGGGCACCGCCCAGCGGCTCCTCGATGATCTCGTCGATCACGCCGAAGCCCTTGAGGTCCTGCGCGGTGATCTTCATGGCCTGGGCCACGTCCTTGGCGCGGGCCGAATCGTGCCACAGGATCGAGGCGCCCGCTTCCGGCGAGATCACCGAGTAGATCGCGTGCTCCAGCATCAGGACGCGGTTGGCGGCGGCGATCGCGATCGCGCCGCCCGAGCCGCCCTCGCCGATCACGAGCGCCACCAGCGGCACGCGTAGCGACAGGCACTTCTGCGTCGAGCGTGCGATCGCCTCGGCCTGGCCCCGTTCCTCGGCGCCGAGGC
This sequence comes from Aureimonas sp. AU4, assembly GCF_001463765.1. Classification (GTDB taxonomy): domain Bacteria; phylum Pseudomonadota; class Alphaproteobacteria; order Rhizobiales; family Rhizobiaceae; genus Aureimonas. Next base: position 4,865 of record NZ_BBWK01000057.1, read on the forward strand.
CGGGATAGGCGCCGGCCGTGTCCACCAGCGTCACGACCGGAATGCCGAAACGCTCGGCCATGTCCATGACGCGCACGGCCTTGCGATAACCCTCGGGGCGCGCCATGCCGAAATTGTGCTTGAGGCGGGTCTGGGTATCGTCGCCCTTCTCCTGCCCGACCACGGCGACCGACTGGCCCCGGAAGCGGCCGAAGCCGGCGATGATCGCATGGTCCTCGGCAAAGTAGCGGTCGCCGGCGAGCGGCGTGAAGTCCGTGACGAGGCGCGCGAGATAGTCGACGCAGTGCGGGCGGTCGGCGTGGCGGGCGACCTGCGTCTTCTGCCAGGGGCTGAGCTTGCGGTAGAGCTCGGCCAGCGCGTCGCGCGAGCGGGTCTCCAGCCTCTGGATGTCCTCCGAAACGTCGAGACTGTTCTCGTCGCCGCCGATGCGCTTCAGCTCGATGATCTGGCTGTCGAGATCGGCGACGGGTTTTTCGAAGTCGAGATAGTTGTGCATCCAGCCGCGGCGCCTAAGGGCCGTCCTTCAGGGCCGGCGCCGCGATCGCCGCCGGCTTCCGCTGGTGAAGCGCGGCGGTCGGCCGGAAGGCGCCGCCGGTTCCGTTGAGGTCTTCGTTCGGAGCGGCAAACTGGCGATCCGCCCTTCCCTTGTCAAGAAAGCCCTACTCCTCGGCGAGCTGGGACAGCGGATGGTGGTCGGTCACAAGGCGCATCAGGCGCTCTTCGAGGACGTGCGTGTAGATCTGCGTCGTGCCGATGTCGGCGTGGCCGAGAAGCTCCTGCACGCTGCGCAGGTCCGCGCCGTTCTGGAGGAGATGGCTCGCGAAGGCGTGGCGAAGGACGTGGGGCGACACGCGCGCCGGCGACAGGCCCGCGCGGCCTGCCAGGACCTTGAGATCGCGCGCGAAGCTCTGGCGGGTCACGTGTCCCGATTCGGACAGCGCGGGAAACAGCCAGGGACTGCCGGCGGCCTCTGCCCGGCCCGCCATCGCCTCTCCGAAGGAGGCGAGCGCGTCGCGCGCCCGCTCGCCGATCGGCACCATGCGCTCCTTGTCGCCCTTGCCGCGCACCACGATCACGCGGCCGCGCGAGCGCAGCACCGAGCGGGGCAGCGACACGAGCTCGGAGACGCGAAGGCCCGTCGCGTAGAGAATCTCGACCAGCGCCAGCATGCGCCGGGCGCGCAGCCGCGCTCCGCCCTCCAGCGAGGCGTCCTCGGCCGCCGTCGCCGCGGTGTCCAGCAGGCGGTCGACCTCCGCCTCCGACAGGATCTTGGGCAGCGGCCGGGCGCGCTTGGCGCCCTCGATCGGGCCGCTCGGATCGTCGCCGCGCTGCCCTTCCGCATACAGGAACTTGAAGAACTGGCGCAGCGCCGAGAGCCGGCGCTGCCGGCTGGCAGGGGCGAGGCCCGTCGCCTCCAGATGGGCCATGTAGCGGCGCAGCGCCTCGGTGTCGGCGTCGCCCAGGCCGGTCGATCCGCCGAGGAAGCCGCGCGCGTCGTCGAGGTCGCGTCGGTAGGCGGCGAGCGTGTTGTCGCTGGCGCCCCGCTCCACCGCCATCATCTCCAGAAAGCTCTCGATGCGGGCGAAGTCGGGCACGCTCATGGCGCAGGCTCGGCCTCTGGCGCCGGCTCCTCAGCCGGCGCGGAGGCGGCGGGCGTCGGCGCCTGCAGGCCCGGCACGGGAACCTCGACCGACACGGGCACGCGCACGGGCTCCACGAAGGTCACGAGCGCGGCCATGACAGCCAGGACGGTTCCGGCGATCAGGGCCAGCACCGTGACGAGACGGACCAGGGTGGGCATGGATGGGTGAAACTCGTTCCCTGTGGCGACCCGGCCGAGCCGGGTCTTCTTGCGTCCCGCCGCGATTGTAGGGATGCCGCCGGCCCGAGCCAAGGCGGATTGCGCGGTGGCGGTGCGCGGATCGCTCGCTTGACCCACCCGGCGAGTTGCGCGACAGAACCCGGCACCCGTGTCCCCTCGCGAGACCATGACCGAAACCGACGCGCCAGCCCATTCGATCGCCCAAGCCCTGGAGCGTCTCGGCAGCCGCCCCGTGGTGCTGGTCGGCCTGATGGGAGCCGGCAAGACCACCGTCGGCCGGCGGCTCGCGCAGGCGCTGGACCTCTCCTTCGTCGACACCGACAACGAGATCGAGGCGGCCTCGCGCATGAGCGTCGCCGAGCTCTTCGCCGCCTATGGCGAGCCGGAGTTCCGGGCGCTGGAGGCGCGGGTCGTGGCGCGGCTCGTGGAGGGAGGCTCGCAGGTCGTCGCCACGGGCGGGGGCGCCTTCATGAACGAGGCGACGCGTCAACTCCTGCGCGAGCGGGCCGTCACGGTCTGGCTGCGCGCCGAGCTCGACGTCCTCATGGACCGCGTCCTGAAGCGCCCGACCCGGCCGCTCCTCCAGACCGCCGATCCGCGCCAGACCATGCTGCAGCTCATGGAGCGGCGCTATCCGGTCTATGCGGAGGCCGACATCCACGTCGAGTCGCGCAACGTCCGGCGCGAGCAGATCGTGCGCGAGATCGTGGATGCGCTCGCCGCCCAACAGAATCGCCGCGTCAAGGTCGCCCTTCCATGAGCACGCTTTCCTCCGCCGTCGTCGAGGGTGGCGCCCGCACCGTCCGGGTCGAGCTCGGCGAGCGGTCCTACGCCATCCTGATCGGCGCCGGCCTTCTGGCCTCGGCGGGCGAGGAGATGGCGCGCCGCCTGCCCGGCGCGCGCGCTCTGGTCGTCGCCGACGAGACGGTGGCTCCGCTTCACGCGCCCGCCCTTCTCGCCTCCCTGGAGCGGGCGGGCGTGGACGCTGCGCTTCACGAGGTTCCGGCCGGCGAGACCACCAAACGCTTCTCGGAGCTGGAGCGCCTCGTCGACCGGGCGATCGCCGAACGCCTCGAGCGCGGCGACGCGCTGGTGGCGCTGGGCGGGGGCGTCGTCGGCGACCTCACGGGTTTTGCGGCCGGCATCGTTCGGCGCGGCATGAGGCTCGTCCAGGTGCCGACCTCGCTGCTGGCGCAGGTCGATTCCTCGGTCGGCGGCAAGACCGGCATCAACTCGCCGCGCGGCAAGAACCTCGTCGGCGTCTTCCACCAGCCCTCGCTGGTGATCGCCGACACGGCCCTTCTCGAGACCCTGAGCGAGCGCGAGTTCCGCGCCGGCTACGCTGAGGTCGCCAAATACGGGCTGATCGACAGGCCGGACTTCTTCAACTGGCTGGAGGAGAACTGGCGCATCGTCTTCGCGGGGCCGGGCCGGGCCGAGGCGGTCACCGTCAGCTGCGAGGCCAAGGCGGCGGTCGTTGCGGGCGACGAGCGCGAGGACGGCGCGCGGGCGCTCCTCAATCTCGGCCACACGTTCGGCCACGCGCTGGAATCGGCGGCCCGCTACGATCCCGCGCGCCTCGTCCACGGCGAGGCCGTGTCGATCGGCATGGCGCTCGCGCACCGCTTCTCGACGCGTCTCGGCCTCTGCCCGGCAGACGAGACCCGGCGAGCCGTGGCGCACCTGCGCGCCGTGGGCTTGCCGACCACGATCGGCGAGATCGCGGGGGGCGGCTTCTCGGCGGACGAGCTGATGGGCAAGATCGCGCAGGACAAGAAGGTGCAGCGCGGCAGCCTAACCTTCATCCTGACGCGCGGCATCGGCCGGGCCTTCGTCGCGCGCGACGTCGAGCCGGCCGCGGTCGCCGCCTTCCTCGCCGACGAGCTCAGCGCCGTTCCGGCCTGACCGGCAGCGCGAGATAGCGTCGGCGCCAGGTCGGGGGAATCGCGTCGGCCACGATCGCAAGGAAGGCCGCGAGGATCGCCGGCAGCAGGATCGCGCCGGGAAGCGCGTTCGCGAAGGCCAGCGCGCCGGCCAGCCCGCCCGCAAGCACGCCGAGCCAGGGCCAGACCTGGAGATGCCAGCCATCGGAGCGGTCGCCGAGAAGCCGGCGGCCGATGCCCCGGCCGATGCGCGTCAGCGCTCCGGTCACGTAGGTGAGGCCGACGCCGCGCCCCTCCACCTGGTCCATCGCCCCGTTCAGCAGACCCATGGCGAAGACGAAGGCCGGAATGCCCCGCACCGGCGCCTCGAACCCGGCCGGCACGAGGGCGCAGCCCGCGACCAGAAGAAGCAGCACGGCCTGACGCCCGCCGGTGAACGCCATGACGAATGCGCTCAAAGCGTTGCCGGCTACGAAGAGAACGATGACCAGCGCCCCGCGGGCGAGCGCGGCCAGATGCCCTTCGCCGATCGCGACCGCAAGGTTCGTCGTGTTGCCGCTCATGAAGGAGACGTATTCGCCCGCGAGCAGGAAGCCGATCGCGTCGGTGAGCCCCGCGAGAAACGAGAGCGCGGCGACGAAGCCCTCGGCGAGCCGGCGGCGGCCCCGCGCCTCGCGGCGGCGTCGCGCGCTCGTCCTCATCCCCGCCGGGTCGGCTCGCCCGGCGCGCTGGCCTCGATGGCGAGCGCATGGACACCGCCCGCCAGCTCGCCCGCCAGAAGCGCGTTCACGCGGCGATGGCGCGCCACGCGGCTCTCGCCATAGAACGCCGCCGAGACGATGCGCACGCGGAAATGCGTCTCGCCCGAGCCGTCGAAGCTCGCGTGATGGTCGCTGCCCTCGTGGTGGTGGCCCGCGTGGAGATGGCTTTCGTCGATCACCTCCAGCGCCACGGGCTCAAGCGCCCCGCGCAGCGCGTCCTCGATCCGGCTCTTGGTCGACATGGTTCGTTCCCCGCATCTCGTGCCGCCGCGACGGGTCGACGCGGGCAGGCTGGAGCGGAGGTGTTGTGGCCGCGTTTTCGGATCTGTCAATTCTTGTTCGGGGTTTGCGTGAGCCCCATAATCGGGGCGTGATGAAGCTCGACAGCAAATACTTCGACAAGATCCGCGTGCGCCCCGACCGGCAGGCCGCGGAGAAGGTTCGCGCGCCCGTCTGCTGCTGGGAAGGCTGCGACGAGCCCGGTGTCCACAAGGCGCCGCGCGGCCGCGACCACGAGGGTCAGTACCTCCATTTCTGCGTCGACCACGTGCGGCTCTACAACAAGAGCTACAATTATTTCTCGGGCCTCGGCGACGACGACATCCAGAAGTATCTCAAGGACTCCCTGACCGGCCACCGGCCGACATGGACCATGGGGTCGAACTCGTCCGGCGCCATGCCGTCCACCAAGCCGAGCGGCCGCCCCCGCCGCTGGAACGGCAAGGCGCGCGACAGCTTCGGCCTGTTCGGCGAGGGCGAGGCCGCCGCTCCGGCGGCCGCGCGCAAGCCGCGCACGCTCGAGACCAAGGCGCTGGAAACCCTGGGCGTTCCGGTCAACGCGGGTGGCGAAACCATCCGCCTGCGCTACAAGGCACTGGTGAAGCAGTATCATCCCGACGCGAACGGCGGCGACCGGGGGTCCGAGGACCGCCTGCGCGAGGTCATTCAGGCCTACAAGCTTTTGAAGCAGTCGGGCTTCTGCTAATCCCGCCGGGGTCCGGCTCGGCATGAGCGGGGCCGGCGACACGAGTCACGGCGCGTGGGCAACTCCCCTCCCCGCGCCTCAGGAGGTATGATGAGCGCAGCGGAAGTGGAAATGGCAGGGCTTCCCGATGCCATGGTGTCCGTCCGCGAGACCTTCGGGTTCGACAGCACGATGAAGGTTCCGGCCTTCTCCCGCACCGACCCGCACGTTCCCGAGATCGATCCCGACTATCTCTTCGACAAGCAGACGACGCTGGCGATCCTGGCGGGCTTTGCCCGCAACCGCCGCGTCATGGTGTCGGGCTACCACGGCACCGGCAAGTCGACCCATATCGAGCAGGTCGCCGCCCGCCTCAACTGGCCCTGCGTGCGCGTCAACCTCGACAGCCATGTCAGCCGCATCGACCTCGTCGGCAAGGACGCGATCACGGTGCGCGACGGGCTGCAGGTAACGGAATTTCGCGACGGCATCCTGCCCTGGGCCTACCAGAACAACGTGGCGCTGGTCTTCGACGAGTACGACGCCGGCCGGCCGGACGTGATGTTCGTGATCCAGCGCGTGCTGGAGTCATCGGGCCGCCTGACGCTGCTCGACCAGAGCCGCGTGGTGCGCCCGCACCCCGCCTTCCGCATGTTCGCCACCGCCAACACGGTGGGCCTCGGCGACACGACCGGCCTCTATCACGGCACGCAGCAGATCAACCAGGCGCAGATGGACCGCTGGTCCATCGTCACGACCCTGAACTACCTGCCGCACGACGACGAGGTCGGCATCGTCCTGGCCAAGGCCAAGCACTTCCAGACCAAGGAGGGCCGCGCGCAGGTCTCCAAGATGGTGCGCGTCGCCGACCTTACGCGCTCGGCCTTCGTGAACGGTGACCTGTCCACCGTGATGAGCCCGCGCACGGTCATCACCTGGGCCGAGAACGCCGAGATCTTCGGCGACATCGGCTTCTCGTTCCGCCTCACCTTCCTCAACAAGTGCGACGAACTCGAGCGCCCGCTGGTGGCCGAGTTCTACCAGCGCGCGTTCGGCGAGGAACTGCCCGAGTCGGCGGCCAACATCGTTCTCGACTGACCACGATGGCACGCGTCGGCGACAACTCGGTCAAGTCTTCCAAGCCGAAGACGCAGGATCGCGAGCCCTTCCGCCGCGCGGTGGCGGGCTGCATGCGCGCGATCGCGGGCGAGTCCGAGCTCGAGGTCGCCTACGGCAACGAGCGACCGGGCATCACCGGCACGCGCGCGCGTCTGCCCGAGTTGCCGAAGCGCGCGAGCGGGCAGGACGTAGCGGTCGTGCGCGGCCTGTCGGACGCGATGGCGCTGCGCCGTGCGCGCCACGACGCCCGCATCCACGCGACCCTCTCGCCCGACGGGCGCGGCGCACGTGCCGTGTTCGACGCGGTGGAGCAGGCGCGCTGCGAGGCGATCGGCGCCAACGCGATGGTCGGCGTCGCCGACAACCTCGCGGTGATGCTGGAGGACAAGTACTTCCGCTCCAACCTCTCCGAAGTGACCGACCGCGCCGAGGCGCCGCTCGAGGACGCCGTCGCCCTGATGGTGCGCGAGCGCCTGACCGGCCGCCCGATCCCCAAGAGCGCCGAAGCGCTGGTCGACGTCTGGCGCGACTGGATCGAGGGGAAGGCCGGCGACAAGCTCGACCGGTTGGGCGAGACGGTCGAGGACCAGCGCCTCTTCGCCCGCGCGCTGCGCGACATGCTCGTCTCCATGGAGATGGCGGAAGAGCTGTCCGACGAGGCGTCCGACGACGAGGACGACCAGTCCGAGGAGGCCGGCGACAACCAGACCCGCGACAACGAGGAGGACGGATCCGAGAAGGATGCCGGCTCCGAGGAGGCGCAGGCCGAAGAGTCCGAGACGCAGTCCGAGTCCGAGGAAACGGCCGAGGCCGAGACCTCCGAGGTCACCGCCGACGATCCCGTCGATGACGACGAGCCCGACTCCGAGACGCCCGGCGAGTCGCGCCGCCCGAACCAGGCGCTGCCCAAGGAGATCGGAGACACCGACTATCGCGTCTTTACGGAAGGCTTCGACGAGATCGTGGGCGCCGAGGAGCTCTGCGACGAGGCCGAGCTCGACCGCCTGCGCGCCTTTCTCGACAAGCAGCTCTCGACGCTGCAGGGCGCCGTCGGCCGCCTCGCCAACCGACTGCAGCGCCGCCTCATGGCGCAGCAGAACCGCGCCTGGGACTTCGACCTCGAAGAGGGCTATCTCGACACGGCGCGCCTGACGCGCCTCGTCACCGATCCGCTCCAGCCGCTCTCCTTCAAGATGGAGCGCGACACCGACTTCCGCGACACGATCGTCACGCTCCTGATCGACAATTCGGGCTCGATGCGCGGTCGCCCGATCACGGTCGCGGCGACCTGCGCCGACATCCTCGCCCGCACGCTGGAGCGCTGCGGCGTGAAGGTCGAGGTGCTGGGCTTCACGACCCGCGCCTGGAAGGGCGGCCAGTCGCGCGAGGCGTGGCTGAAGGCCGGAAAGCCGCAGCGCCCCGGCCGCCTCAACGACATCCGGCACATCATCTACAAGTCGGCCGACGCGCCCTGGCGCCGGGCCCGGCGCAACCTCGGGCTGATGATGCGCGAGGGGCTGCTCAAGGAGAACATCGACGGCGAGGCGCTGATCTGGGCGCACAACCGCCTGCTCGGCCGGCCCGAGCAGCGGCGCATCCTGATGATGATCTCGGACGGCGCGCCGGTGGACGACTCGACCCTCTCGGTGAACCCGGGCAACTACCTGGAGCGCCACCTGCGCGCGGTTATCGACGAGATCGAGAACCGCTCGCCGATCGAGCTGCTCGCCATCGGCATCGGCCACGACGTGACGCGCTACTATCGCCGCGCCGTCACGCTGTCCGATGCCGAGGAACTGGCGGGTGCCATGACCGAGCAGCTCGCCGCCCTTTTCGAGGACGAGGGCGGGCAGACGGGCGGCGTTCGCCGGCGGCGGATGGCTGGCCGCCGGTGAGACGCCAGCTTTCGGGCGCGGCGCTCGCCGCGCTCCTTCTCCTTTCCCCGGCCCGTGCCGAGGAAGTGTCGATCGCCACGCGCCCGATCGAGCGCTTCCGCATCGGCTCGGCCGAGACGCGCCTCGGCGCCTTCACCTATCTCGGCGGCTTCAGCTACCGCGCGCCCGCGAACCGCCTCGTGGCTGGCATCTCCTCGATCCGGATGCGCGAGGGCGGCCGCGCCTTTCTGACCGTGACCGACACGGGATACTGGTTCGCCGGGCGCATCCGGCGCGACGAGGACGGCCGCCCCGTCGGGATCGAGGACGCACGCATCTCCCCCATCCTGTCGCGCGCGGGCCAGCCCCAGCCGCGCAAGGGCATGGCCGACGCCGAGGGTCTGGCGATCGACGGCGACACGGTGCTGGTCTCCTTTGAGGGAAACCACCGCATCGAGCGCTTCCGTCCAGCGGACGCGCCCTTCGACGCGCGGGCCGAACCCGTCGCCCTGCCGATCCCGCGACGCGAGCTGCGAAGCAACGAGGGAATCGAGACCATCACGGTCGCGCCGCGCGGCTCTCCCCTCGCGGGCGAGACGGTGATCGTGTCGGAGCGCTCGGTGGACGCCAGCGGCAACCTTCTCGCGGCGTTCCTCGGGCGGGGTTCGAAGGGGCTCTTCACGGTGCGGCGAGAGGCGCCCTGGTCGGTGACCGATGGCGCCTTCCTGGCGGACGGCGACCTTCTCCTCCTGGAGCGGCGCTACGAGGGCTTCACGCGCATCGGCATGCGCATCCGCCGACTGCCGGCCGCTGCACTGAAGCCCGGCGCGGTGGCGGACGGGCCGGTGATCATGGAGGCCGATCTCGGCAACGAGATCGACAACATGGAAGGCATCGATGCCTGGCGCGACGCGGACGGCCGCACGATCGTCAGCCTTGTGTCGGACGACAACGCCTCCTTCCTCCAGCGCAACCTGTATCTTGAGTTCGTGCTGGAGCCCGGCGCTCAGGCCGCGACGGGCGGCGCGTCGCGATAGGGCAGGATCGCGTTGATCGCGATCCGGTAGGGCACGAGGCCGAACACGGCGATCAGGAGCTTCACGCCGAAGTCGCCTATCGCCCACGAGACCCAGCGCGGCACGTCGGCGGGCAAGACGCCGAGCAGCGGCGCGCCCTGCGCCGCGAACTCGTCGCCCGGCCCCAGCAGCAGGAACAGCGGCGCGAAGGCGATCGAGAAGAAGATCACCGTATCGAGGATCGTCCCCGCGATGCCGCTGGCCAGCGGCGCCTTCCACCACGAGCGGCGTCGCAGGCGGTTGAAGACGAGGATGTCGAGGAGCTGCGCCGCCAGGAAGGCCGAGCCGCTCGCCAGCGCGATGCGCAGGAGGCGGCCGGGTTCGGTCTCGAAGGGCACGAGGCCGATGCGGTAGAGGATCGGCGGCAGGACGATCGAGGAAACGATCGCCGCCGCGAAGCCCGAATACACGACCCGGCGCGCGACCGCCGGCCCGAAGACACGGTTGTTCACGTCGGTCACGATGAAGGCGAAGGGATAGACGAAGGCGCCCCAGGTCAGAAGATTCGCCAGTTCCAGCGATCCCACGGTTGCATGGACCGGAAACTGCACGGCGATGTTCGACAGGAGCACGATGATCGTCATGGCGATCACCGGCGCGACGAGGCGGCGGGAGGACAAGGTCATATCGACGTCCATTTTTTTGGGCTGGGAGATGGCACCAGCGGGGAAAGGCCCCAACGAACAACGCCGCCCGGAGGCGGCGCTGCTAGGATTTCTGCGGTCGGTCGCGCCGATCAGGCGGCGACGGTCTCGACCTGCTCGACCGACTTCTTGGCGATCTGGCGCTTCAGGAGACGGGCGCGCTGCGAGAGCTCCTGCTCGTTCGCCTTGGCGAGAAAGGCGTCGAGGCCGCCGCGATGCTCGACCGAGCGCAGCGCATGGGCGCTGACGCGAAGGCGGAAACGCTGGCCGAGCGCGTCGGAGATCAGCGTCACGCTGCACAGGTTCGGCAGGAAGCGGCGACGCGTCTTGTTGTTCGCGTGGCTGACGTTGTTGCCGGACATGACGGCCTTGCCGGTGAGTTCGCAAACGCGGGCCATGAGAGGGTCCTTTCAACTATCGATACGGCCGTTCGGGGCGCGCCGCCGAAGCGATCCGGCACGATCATCCACCCCATGGCATACGGGAAAATCGACGCTGGCTATAGTCGCCGCCCGGCGCGTCGTCAAGACGCGGGACCCGTGTCCCCGGTGTTTGCCCTTATCCCCGCCTCCGTTTTTGGGCATGGTGCCTTCATGCCCGCCAGGGCCAACCGGAGTGCCAGGACCACCCATGCGCATCCTCCTCGCCCTTCTCGCCCTCCTTTCGGCGAGCCCTGCCCTTGCCGCGGCCGAGACCGTGACGACGGTCTACCGGATCTCGCTTCTCGGCCTTCCGGTCGGACGGGCCGAGTTCAAGACACGCATCGACGGGCAGCGCTATCAGGTCTCGGGCACTCTTTCCTCGGCGGGACTGGCCGAACTCGTCTCCTCGACGCGCGGGACCAGCTCGGTCAGCGGCTCGATCCGGCCCGACCGCCTGGAGGCCGAGCGCTACCGGCTCGACTACACGAGCGACGGCAAGGCCTGGAAGTCGGATGTGCGCTACCAGCGCGGCCGAGCGTTGAGCGCGACGGTCGCCCCGCCCATCCGCAATCCGCCGCCGGTCGACTTCGTCGCCGTCACGCCCGCCCAGCTCCGCCGCGTGGTCGACCCCTTGAGCGGCCTCATGCTGAAGCCCGCCGACGCGAACAAGCTGTGCGCCGGCGCCGTCCCCTTCTACGATGGCTGGTCGCGGCTCGACCTCGTGCTTTCGCCGAACGGGCGGGACGACTTCCGCGCGGACGGGTTCGAGGGCGAGGCCGTGGTCTGCAATGTCCGGGTGCGCCCCGTTTCGGGCTACCGCACCTCGTCCAAGGGACTGAAGTATCTCGCCGACAAGACCCTCCAGATCTGGTTCGCCCCCTCCGGCCGAAGCGGCATCTACGCGCCCGTCTACGTGCGCATTCCCACCGAGGTCGGACCGCTGACCCTGACCGCCACGACCTTCGCCAAGCCCTAGAGTTTCAACGTCCCCTCGATCAGGATGCTGACCGCACCGCCGATCATCACCGCCGCGCCCTCCGGCCGCACGTGGACGCGGCCGATCCGGCCGATGCGGGTGCCCTGCGCGACGACATAGGGACCGGCGAGCCGTCCCTCCGCCTGACGCCAGCAGGCGAGCGCGGCGTTGAGCGAGCCGGTGATAGGGTCCTCCTTGATGCCATGCCAGATGTCGATCATCCGCACCTCGAAGTCGGCGTCGCCGCCGGACGCATGCGGCCCGATCAGGCCGATCGCGCGCTCCTCCGGGAAGCTCGCCCCCGCCGGGTCGGCGGCGAGCACGGCCTCGGCGCTGCGCAGCTCGATGGCTTCCCAGACGGGCCCATTGACGAGGCGCGCCGAGCGCACGACCTCGGCCGGGTCGATGCGCAGCGCCGCCAGCGCTTGCCTCAGGCGTTCGGGCTCCAGCGGCTCGACCCGCGTCGGCGGGGCGACGAAGGCGGGAACCTTGCCCGACACGTCGATCCGCACGATGCCGACGCCGCATTCCTGCCGCACGATCCCCCGCTCCGCCGCCTGCCCGCCGGCCTGGAGCCAAGCGGCACAGGAGCCGAGCGTCGGGTGGCCGGCGAAGGGCAGCTCGCGGGTCGTGGTGAAGATGCGCAAGGCATAGTCGGCGGACGCCGGGTCGCTCGGCGGCAGGAGAAAGGTCGTCTCCGCGAGGTTGGTCCACACCGCGAAGCGCTGCATCTCCTCCGCGCTCAGCCCTTTGCCGTCGAGCACGACCGCCAGGCCGTTGCCGCGCGTCGGCACCTCGGAGAAGACGTCGCACTGGATGAACCGCCGCCGCATCGCTCGCACTCCCGAACCGGATGATGCGCTCTCCTAGCAGACCCGCGCGGCCGCGTCGGCCCGTCGCACGCAGCCAAATCGCGCGGCGAACGTTTTGCCGGCCAAAGGTCCCACTGGAGCGACATCCATGTCCACCACAGCCGAGCATACGAACCCGCAGCTCTGGGAGAAGGTGAAGAAGAAGGTCACGGACGGCACCAAGGGCGGCAAGGCCGGCCAGTGGTCCGCGCGCAAGGCGCAGATGGCGACCGCCGAGTACAAGAAGGAAGGCGGCGGCTTCAAGGGCGCCAAGCGCGAGGACAACAGCCTCCACCAGTGGGGCGAGGAGGAGTGGGGTACCAAGTCCGGGAAGAAGAGCGGCGAGACCGGCGAGCGCTACCTGCCCAAGAAGGCGCGCGAACACCTCTCCGACGCCGAGTACAGGCGTACCACGGAGAAGAAGCGCCGCGACACGAAGAAGGGCCAGCAGTTCTCGGCGCAGCCGGACGACGTCGCAAAGAAGACCGCCAAGGATCGCCACGACGGCGGACACGACAGGACGCGCGCCGAACTCTACGCCGAAGCCCGGAAGCGCGACATTCCGAACCGCTCCAAGATGACGAAGGCGCAGCTCGCGAAGGCCTTGGCGCACTGAAACGCCGCCGGGTCGTTTGACCGCTTCGCCCCCGTCCGCTACCGGCGGAACCGCATGCGGACGGGGGCGACGGCGATGGCGACGGCACTGGGTTTTTCGGCGATCCTGATGTGGGCGCTGCTGGCGCTCCTGACGGCGCGCTCGGGCTCCGTGCCGCCGTTCCAGCTCGCCGCCATGACCTTCGCGCTCGGGACGCTGGTGGGCATCGGCGCGCTGTTGGCGCGCGGCGTCTCGTGGCGCGCCCTGCGCCAGCCGGCCCCGGTCTGGCTGCTCGGTGTCGGCGGCCTCTTCGGCTACCACGCGGTCTATTTCGCGGCGCTGCGCAACGCGCCCGCCGCGCAGGCGAGCCTCATCGCCTACCTCTGGCCGCTCCTGATCGTCTTCGGCTCCGCGTTGCTGCCGGGCGAGCGCCTGCGATGGTACCATGTCGCGGGCGCCGTCCTCGGGCTCGGCGGCGCCGCGCTCATCATCACGGGCGGCGGCGGAACCGGCTTCAGCGGCTCCTACGCCTTCGGATACATACTGGCGGGCGTCTGCGCCCTCACCTGGACGGCCTACTCG
>NZ_BBWK01000058.1 GCF_001463765.1 Aureimonas sp. AU4
CTGGCGGGCGTCTGCGCCCTCACCTGGACGGCCTACTCGCTTCTGTCGCGGCGCTTCGCCGACGTGCCGAGCGACGTCGTGACGGGCTTCTGCGCGGCGACCGCCGTTCTGTCGCTCGCCTGCCACCTCCTGTTTGAGACGACCGTGTGGCCTGCCACCGGCGGCCAATGGCTGGCGGTCCTGGCGCTCGGCCTCCTGCCGGTCGGCGCCGCCTTCTACGTCTGGGACATCGGGGTGAAGCGCGGCGACATCCAGCTTCTGGGCGCGGCCAGCTACGCCGCGCCGCTTCTCTCGACGCTCGTTCTCGTTCTGGCCGGCGAAGCGGCGCTGACGGGACGCGTCGTCGGCGCCGCGCTCCTGATCACCGGCGGCGCGGTGCTGGCGGCCCTGCCGCTGTTCCGGCGGCTCTTCGGCAGCGACGCGGCGAGCCCCGCCTGATCAGCTTCTCGGCGCGCGCGGCATCGGGCGCCATCCCGGCGGCGCCATCTCGAAGCTCTCGAAGCGGAAGCCCGGTGCGACCGTGCAGCCGACCAGCGTCCATTCGCCGAGGCTGGTGGCCGTCTGCCACCAGTTGGCCGGCACCGTGAACTGAGGGGCCTCGCCGAGGTCCAGCGCGGCGCCGAGGCGATGGGCCGAGGCGTCGTGGCCGTTGGGCGAGACGGTGAGCACCAGCGGCCCGCCGGCGTACCAGTGCCACGTCTCGGCGGCGTCCGTGACGCGGTGCCACTCCGAGGTCTCGCCCGTGTCGAGCAGGTAGTAGATCGCGGTGGAGCGCGGACGGCCCGTCTCGTCCGCCGCCTCGTCGCGGAAGGTCTGCCGGTACCAGCCGCCCTCGGGATGAGGCTCGAGCTTCAGCCTGGCGATGATGTCGCGCGCCCTCAATAGCCGTTCCTCCGCTCGCGCAGCGCCGCGAACACCGCGACGGGATCGGCACCGGCCATGCCGATCGCCTCGGCAAGGCCAGGGTCGTCGGCGCGCAGGAACGGGTTGGTGCGCTTCTCGCGCCCCAGCGACACGGGAACCGTCGCCTTCCCCTCGATCCGCAGCGCCTCGACCTCCTTCACCCGCTCCTGCAGGAGAAGATTGCCCGGATCGACGTCGATCGCGAAGCGCGCGTTGGTGGCGGTGTACTCGTGGCCGCAATACAGCATCGTGTCGTCGGGAAGCGACCTCAGGCGCTGGAGGCTCGCCCACATGGTGGCGGCGTCCCCCTCGAAAAGCCGCCCGCACCCCAGCGAGAACAGTGCGTCGTTGGCGAACAGGAGCTTTTCGTCCGGCATGTAGTAGCTGATGCCCCCCGCCGTGTGACCGGGCGTGTCGATGACCTCGACCTCAAGGCCCGACAGGTCGATCCGGTCGCCGCCCGAGACCGCGCGGTCGAGGCCGGGAATGCGCTCGCGCTCCCGCACCGGTCCGATGATCTCCAGACCGAACCGCGCCTTCAGCGCCGCGTTGGCCTGCGTGTGGTCGTTGTGGTGGTGGGTCGTCAGGATGTGGGTGAGGTGCCAGCCCTCGCGCTGCAGCACGGCCACGATCGGCCCCTCCTCCGGCGCGTCGATCGAGACGCAAGGCCCGCCCGCGTCGTCATGGACGATCACCCCGAAATTGTCCCTGCGGCAGGGAAACTGGCGGATCTGGATCGTCATGCGAGGATGCTCCGAGGTTCAGGCGGCGGAACATAAGACGATCCGTGCCCGCTTCGAGGGACCGGGGTTCCGACGCGGCCGGGCAGAGGGTACTCTTGAGCCCAAACTGATCGGACCGGCGACCCGCGTGAACACCGACATCCTCGACCTCCGGGACTTCTACGCCTCGCGACTCGGCGAGATCGCCGTGCGCTCGCTGGCCTATTCGCTGGCTCCCGTCTGGAAGCCGATCCACGACGAGCGCCTCGTCGGCCTCGGCTACGCCGTGCCCTACCTGGAGCGGCTGACGGGCGACGCCGACCGCACGCTCTGCTTCATGCCGGCGGCGCAAGGGGCCGTGAACTGGCCGTTCGGCCGCCCGTCGCTGGTGGCCCTCGTCCACCCGCCCGAACTGCCGCTCGGCGACGCTTCGGTGGACCGCATCCTCATGGTGCATGCGCTGGAGTTCGCCGAGAACCCCGGCGAGATGCTGAGCGAGGCGTGGCGCGTGCTCGCCCCTGGGGGCCGGATCGTGCTCGTCCTGCCCAACCGGCGCGGCGTCTGGGCACGCTTCGAGCACACGCCGTTCGGCTCGGGCCGGCCCTGGTCCCGGGGCCAGGCGACGAGCCTTCTGCGCGAGGCGATGTTCACCCCCTCCGGCTTCTCCGACGCGCTGCATTTCCCGCCCTTCCGCCGTGCGGCGGGATTGAAGGTCGCGGGCGGCTTCGAGCGGGTCGGGCGCCGCTTCTGGCCTCTCTTCTGCGGGGCGATCATCATCGAGGCGACCAAGCTCGTGTATCGCGGCATCCCGGTCGCGACGCGCGAGCGCCAGCGCCTGCGCGCGATCCGCCCGGTGCTCGTGCCGCAGGGGGCACCGGCCCCCGCGCTCAACCGCGACGCGCTCGACGCCGGGCCGAACGATCCTATGTCGTGAAACCGTCAGGCCGGCGAAGCATTCGAACCGCCGGCAACGGAGAATCGATCATGGAACAGCGCCAACTCGGGCAGGGCCTCAAGGTCTCTGCGGTCGGCCTCGGCTGCATGGGCATGTCGGAATTCTACGGCGCGGGCGACGATGCCGAGTCGATGAACGTCATTCACCGCGCGCTGGATCTGGGCGTCAACTTCCTCGACACGGCCGACATGTACGGGGTCGGGCGCAACGAGGAGCTGGTGGGCCGCGCCATCAAGAACAGGCGCGAGAGCGTGGTGCTGGCCACCAAGTTCGGCAACGTGCGCGGGCCCAACGGCGAGCGTCTCGGCATCAACGGCCGGCCGGACTACGTGCGCAAGGCCTGCGACGACAGCCTGAGGCGCCTCGGCGTCGAGATCATCGACCTCTACTACCAACACCGCGTCGATCCGAACGTGCCGATCGAGGACACAGTGGGCGAGATGAGCCGCCTCGTCGAGCGCGGCAAGGTGCGCCATCTCGGCCTGTCGGAAGCCGGTCCCGCGACGATCCGCCGGGCGCACGCGACGCATCCGATCGCGGCGCTGCAGACGGAGTACTCCCTGTGGAGCCGCGAGCCGGAGGAGGAGATCCTTCCCACCCTGCGCGAACTCGGCATCGGCTTCGTGCCCTACTCGCCGCTCGGCCGCGGCTTCCTGACGGGCCGCTTCACCAAGCCGGACGACCTCTCCGACGACGACTTCCGGAAGAACAACCCGCGCTTCTCGCCGGAAAACTTCGAGGCGAACCGCCGGCTCGTCGCGGTGGTGGAATCGGTGGCCGCGCGCCGCTCGGCCAAGGCCGGACAGGTCGCGCTCGCCTGGGTCCTGGCGCAGGGCACCGACATCGCGCCCATTCCCGGCACCAAGCGCGTGCGCTACCTTGAGGAAAACGCCGATGCGGCGAATCTCGAGCTGACGCGCGACGACCTGGAAGAGCTCGACCAGGCCTTCCAGCCGGGCGCGGTCAAGGGCACGCGCTATCCGGAAGCCGGCATGAAGGCGGTCAACCTCTGACGCCGGTCCCGCACGCTCAGGCGTGCGGGATACCCTTCGCGCCCTTGTCCGCCTGATAGGTGGCGGAGAGTGCGGCATAGGTCTCGCGAATGCGCTCGACGCGCGTCATCAGCCGGGTGCGCGTCGCCTCGTCCGGCTGTGCGGCGATCGCGTCGAGAAGCGCATGGCTTGTCCAGTACTTGTTGCGGCGGTTGTAGAGCGGGCGGTCCGTCGGCACGGCCTCGCGGTCGGGGTCGGGCACGGCGTAGACAGCGCGCAGGATCTCGATGTCGTAGGGGATCGCGAACGCGTCCCGGCTGTCCTCGTAGCGGAACAGGTAGTGAAAGTTTCGGAACCCCGACCACGTGATGCCCGAAAGGCAGAGCGAGCAGGGTTCGTGCGTGGCGAGGAACAGGCAGTCGGCGGGCTCCGGCCGCTCGTTCGCGTCGATCTGGAAGAAGCGGCGGATCGCGTGCATCTCGCCATGCCAAAGCGGGTTCTCGGTCTCGTTGTTCGTCTCCGCGACGACGAGCGCCCCGTCGGCCCCGAGGATCGCCGCGCCGAAGAGCTTGTTGCCCTCCGCCACGCCCCGCCGCGTCAGCGGCACGATGTCGGTCTCGATGACGTCGAGCATCCGCTCGATCAGCCTTGTGTCCATCTCAGCCATTCCTATCGCTTCAGGACGAACACGGCCTGCGCGCCGAAGAGGTTCCAAAACCACCAGGGCAGGCGCATGCCGACGCGCTGGCCGGAGGCATCCAGCGCGATCGCGGTCTCGACCGTCGCGCCGACGTCGCGCGCGAGCTCCACGAAGTCGCGGATCGTGCAGAAGTGGATGTTGGGCGTGTCGTACCAGGAATAGGCGAGGTTTCGCGTCACGGGCATCCGGCCCTTGAGGAGAAGGCTCAGTCGCACGGTCCAGTGCCCGAAGTTCGGAAAGGAGACCACCGCCCGGCGACCGATGCGCAGAAGCTCCTCCAGAACGAGCTTGGGGTTCTCGGTCGCCTGGATGGTCTGCGACAGGACGGCATAGTCGAAGGCACTGTCGGGATAGTGCTGCAGGTCGCGGTCGGCGTCGCCCTGCACGACCGAGAGCCCGCGCCGCACGCACTCGTTGACGCCGGGCTGGGACAGCTCGATGCCGCGCGCATCGACGCCCCGCCGCGTCTCCAGCATCACCATCAGCGAGCCGTCGCCGCAGCCGACGTCGAGGACCCGGCTGCCCCGGTCGATCAGGTCGGCGATGAGCTTGAGGTCGACGCGCCCGTCTTCCGCGACCGTGCGGGTCGTGGGGACGGGAGCCTCGTGTTCGAGGGCGGTCATGGGTTCAGCCCCCTCGCCCGCGCGGCCGACGACACGAAGCCGCGCACCGCGCCGGAAAACTCCGGCTCGTCGAGCAGGAAGGCGTCGTGGCCCTTGTCGGTCTCGATCTCGACGAAGGAGACCGAGGCCGCGTTGGCGTTCAGCGCATGGACGATGGCGCGGCTCTCCTCGGTCGGGAACAGCCAGTCCGACGAGAAGCTCACGAGGCAGAAGCGCGTCTGGACGCCGCGGAAGGCGTCGGCGAGGCGCCCGCCGTGCTCGGCGGCGATGTCGAAATAGTCCATGGCGCGCGTCAGGTAGAGATAGGCGTTGGCGTCGAACCGGTCGACGAAGGTCATGCCCTGGTGGCGCAGGTAGCTCTCGATCTGGAAGTCGGCGTCGAAGCCGAAGCCGACCTGCTCGCGGTCCTGGAGGTTGCGCCCGAACTTTCGCTGGAGCGCGGCTTCCGAGAGGTAGGTGACGTGCGCGGCCATGCGGGCCACCGCCAGCCCCTTGTGAGGCCGGGTGCCGGCCTGGATGTAGCGCCCGGCGTGCCATTCGGGATCGGCCATGACGGCCTGGCGCCCGACCTCGTGGAAGGCGATGTTCTGCGAGGAGTGGCGCGCGCCGGTCGCGATCGGCAGGGCGCAGAAGACGCGTTCGGGGTAGGCCACCGTCCACTGCAGGCACTGCATGCCGCCCATGGAGCCGCCGATCACCGCGAAGAGCTGGCCGATGCCCAGCCGGTCGATCAGCATGGCCTGCGCCCGCACCATGTCGGGAATGGTCAGGACCGGCAGGTCGAGGGCGTAAGGGATGCCCGTGGAAAGGTCGATCGAGGCCGGTCCCGTCGAGCCCATGCAGGAGCCGATGACGTTGGAGCAGACGACGAAGAAGCGCTCCGTGTCGATCGGCTTGCCGGGCCCGATCAGCGACGACCACCAGCCCGGCTTGCCGGTGACGGGACTGGGGCTCGCCGCATACTGGTCGCCCGTCAGCGCATGGCAGACGTAGATCGCGTTGGACCGGTCGGCGTTGAGCTCGCCATAGGTCTCGTAGGCGATGTGGAAGGGCGACAGCGTCCGGCCGGCGTCGAGGCGCAGCGGCTCGTCCTCGCCGAAATAGGCGACCTTGGAGGATGGCTGGCGGGCCTCGCGAAGGCCGGCCGAAGCCTCCGGCGCGGGAGGAGCGATCGTGGACATGGCCCCTGCTATCGCCTCCCCGCGCGCCGCGCAACGCGCGCGTGCGGGCGCTCCTTACAGACGTCTCGACATCGCCGCCCCCCGGGTCTATGCGCGGGGCTGTCCTTCCCGCAGCATTGGAACTGTCCATGGCTTCCCCCAGCGCGCGTCCTGTCCCCCGCCCCGGCGTGATGGAGATCGAGGCCTATGTGCCGGGCAAGAGCCGCGCGCCGGACGGTGTGAAGCTGCACAAGCTCTCCTCCAACGAGACGCCCTTCGGCGCCTCGCCGCGCGTTCAGGAGGCGATCCGCGAGGTCGCCGGCCACCTCGAACTCTATCCCGACGGCCAGAGCAGCGCGCTGCGCCAGGCGATCGCCGAGGTGCACGGCGTCAATCCGGCGCGCCTCCTGTGCGGCAACGGCTCCGACGAGCTTCTGGGCCTCCTCGCGCAGGGCTTCCTGCAGCCGGGCGACGAGGCGATCCATACCGAGCACGGCTTCCTCGTCTACGACATCTACATCCGCGCGGCGGGCGGCGTTCCGGTGGTGGCCAGGGAGCGCGACGAGCGGGCCGACGTCGACGCGATCCTCGCGCTGGTGACGGACCGCACGCGGATCGTCTTCCTCGCCAACCCCAACAACCCGACCGGCACCTACCTGCCGTTCGACGAGGTGCGGCGGCTCCATGCCGGCCTGCCCGGCAACGTGCTCCTCGTCCTCGACGCGGCCTATGCCGAATACGTCAGGCGCAACGACTACGCGGCCGGGCTCGAGCTCGTGTCGGAGAACGAGAACGTCGTGATGACGCGCACCTTCTCGAAGATCCACGGCCTGGCCGCGCTGCGCGTCGGCTGGATGCTCGGGCCGGAGGGCGTGATCGCAGCGCTCGACCGCATCCGCGGGCCGTTCAACCTCAACGCCATGGCGATCGCGGCGGGCGCCGCCGCGATCCGCGACCGCGATCATGTCGAGCGCAGCATCAGGCATAACACCGAGTGGCTGGAGCGGCTGACCGCCGGGCTGGAAGCGCTCGGCCTGCGCGTGACGCCCTCGGTCGGCAACTTCCTGCTCGTCCACTTCCCCGAGGAGCCGGGCCGCACGGCCGCCGAGGCCGATGCCTTTTTGACGCAGCGCGGTTTCATCCTGCGCCGGGTCGCGGGCTACGGCTTCCCGAACGCCTTGCGCATGACGGTCGGCACGGCCGAGGCCAACGAGGGCGTCCTGGCCGCGCTCGCTGAGTTCACCGCCCGATGAGCGAGCCGCATTTCGAAAAGGTCGCCCTGATCGGCATCGGCCTCATCGGCTCGTCGATCGCCATCAACATCCGCGACAGGGGCCTCGCGCGCGAGGTGTCGATCGCCACGCGCCGCGAGGAAACGCTGCGCCGCGCCGAGGAACTCCGGCTCGGGACGAGCTTCCATCTCGACCCGGCCGAGGCCGTGCGGGACGCCGACCTCGTGATCCTCTGCCTGCCGGTCGGCTCCTGCGGGGCGGCGACCGAGGCGATGGCCAAGGGCCTGAAGCCCGGCGCGATCGTCACCGACGTCGGCTCGGTCAAGGGCGCGATCGTGCGCGACGTCGGCCCGCGTCTGCCGGCGGGCGTCCATTTCGTGCCGGGCCACCCGATCGCGGGCACCGAGCAGTCGGGGCCGGACGCGGGCTTCCTAGAGCTCTTCGAGAACCGCTGGACGATCCTCACCCCGCTGCCCGAAACCGAGGAGGCGGCGACCGAGGCTCTGCGGCGCTTCTGGGAGGCGACCGGCGCGATGGTGGAGGTGATGACGCCCGAGCACCACGACATGGTGCTCGCGATCGTCAGCCATGTGCCCCACCTCATCGCCTACAACATCGTCGGGACCGCGGCAGACCTGGAAACCGTGACGCAGTCCGAGGTTATCAAGTTCTCGGCGTCCGGCTTTCGCGACTTCACGCGCATCGCCGCGTCAGACCCGACCATGTGGCGCGACATCTTCTTGACCAACCGCGAGGCGGTGCTGGAGATGCTGGCGCGCTTCTCGGAGGATCTCGCGTCGCTGCAGCGCGCCATCCGCTGGGCGGACGGCGAGGCGCTGTTCGACCTCTTCACGCGCACACGCGCCATCCGCCGCTCCATCGTCCAGGCCGGGCAGGACACGGAGGAGGCCAATTTCGGCCGCCTCAAGCCGCGCCGTGGCGACCCGTGGAACGAGAAGGGCGCGACGGCGCCCGGAGAATAGCGCTCAGATCGGCGGGAGACGGCCGAGCGGAATGAAGCCGAGGCGCATCTCGCCGCCCCGCACCTGCACGTCGATGACGCTCATGCCGTTCTCCTGACGGCCCGCGAAGGTGATCGCGCCGGCGACCGCCTGCGTCACGCCGCCAAGCCCCGGCACGAGCGCGTTGACGGCGCTGGCGATCCGGTCGGCATCCGCCACGGCGAGGCGGAAGTCGCCTGAAATGCGCCCGTCCGCCGCGATCTCGAACGGCCCCGACAGGGCGACGCTGCCGGGAACGTTGTCGGCGAAGGCGAAGGACACGTTGCGCAGCTCGCCCGAGCGCCCGCGCAGGGCCTCGTCGAGCCGTCCCCCCGGCACGCCCCGCACCAGCCAGTCGCCCGCGCTGTCGACGCTGACGTCGGCCAGGACGTTGAGCGTGGGAAGCGCGACGCCGTTCGGAAGCTGGCCGGCGACGCCGTCGTTGCTGAGTGCCGCGAGCAGGGTCTCGCCGTTGCGCGCCAGATGCATCTCGAGGCGCTGCGAGGTGAGAAGCGGCGCGGTCGCCGCCGCCCCGTCGCTGCTGCGGATCGCCAGCGCCGGCTGGTCCACCGCGAGCGACATGCGCATCAGCCCCTTCGTGAAGAGATTGGTCGAGGCCTGGGCGAGCTCCCAGCTCATCTCCAGCGGCGGCAGGTTCGGCGCGTCGACGAGGAGAGGACCGTCGAGCTCGCCGACGATGCGGGTCGGATCGTAGATCTGCGCGGCGGTCCGCAGCTCGCCGGCGCTCGCCTTGATGCCGGAACTGGCCGACTCCACCGCGACACTGTCGCAATGAAGGCCGATGCGGAACGGGTAGCCGAAGACCTCGCGGTTCGGGCAGCTGATCGCGGTGCCGCCTCCGGCCGCGGCATCCAGCGCCGAGGTGACGCGCCCGTCGAGCTCGCGTGCGAGATAGAACCAGGCGGCCGTTCCCACGACGGCGAGGATCAGGACGAGGGCGCCGATCCAGGTGAAGACCCGCATCGCGCTCGAGCGCGGGCGCTCTTCCGTCCTTGCGTTCGCCATGATCCGATCCTTTCTGTCGAGCCGCAGATTCGCGGCGCCTTGTGGCGCGCGCTGGGCCGAGATGGCAAGGACGATGACGGAATTTTGGGTCTTCGGATATGGCTCGCTGATCTGGCGGCCGGGCTTCGAGTTCGAGGAGCGCGGCAAGGCGCGGCTCGCCGGCTTCCACCGTTCGCTGTGCGTCCATTCCTATGTGCATCGCGGCACGCCGGAGCGGCCGGGTCTGGTGTTCGGCCTCGACCGGGGCGGCTCCTGCGTCGGCATGGCGTACCGGGTGGCCGAGGAGCGGCGCGAGGCGACGCTGAAGTACCTGCGCGAGCGCGAGCTCGTCACCAATGTCTATCTCGAGACGGTCCTGCCCGTGCGGCTGGGGGACGGGCGCCTCGTGCGCGCGGTCACCTACGTCGTGGACCGGGGCCACGCGCAATACGCGGGACGGATCGAGGTGGCGGACGCCGCCCGGCTCGTCGCGCGCTCGCACGGCCAGTCCGGCCCCAATGTCGACTACGTGCGCTCGGCGCTGACCGAGATCCGCGCGCTGGGGCTTTCGGATCCCTGGCTCGAGGGGGTCGTCGCCCGCCTTTGAAAGCGCCGCCGCCTCAGGCCGAGACGCGGCCGAGATGAAGGGCCACCAGCTCGCTCATCGGCAGGTCGGGATGCTCGGCATAGGCGCGGCGCATCAGCTCCAGCGAGCGCGCCTCGACGCGCTCGCGCAGGGTCGCGACGAAGGTCTCGCGCTCGAGGCCCGGCGCGATCGGCTCCAGGAACTCGGCCCGGATCGTGCCCGGCTGCCGCCGCACCGCCTGGCGCGGCCAGAACAGGCCGGAGTTCAGCGCCATGGGCGCAACGGGAATGCGCAGCTTCTCGTAGAGGAAGTGGATGCCGGGCCGGTAGTTGGGCTGGGCGCCCGGCGCCGATCGCGTGCCTTCGGGAAAGATCACGATCTGGCGCCCCTCGCGCACGGCGCGCTCGGCGCCGGCCAGGAGCGAGGGCAGGACGGCACCGCGCCTGCGCCGGTCGACCGGGATCATGCCCATGCGCCGCGCGTACCAGCCGAAGACCGGGATCCGCATCAGCTCCTTCTTCAGGATGAAGGTCGGCTTCTCGACCTCCGGCAGGATCGCGATGACCTCCCAGAAGCTCTGGTGCTTGGCGGCGACGATCAGGGGACCGGCGGGCATATGCTCCTGCCC
>NZ_BBWK01000059.1 GCF_001463765.1 Aureimonas sp. AU4
GGCATATGCTCCTGCCCGGTGATCACGGATCGCGTTCCCGCCACGACGCGCAGGAGCCAGAGGCTCGAACGGGCCCAGCCCTTGACGATCCGCCAGCAGGCAGCCTCCGGCAGGACGAAGAAGACCGGCAGGTAGAGAAGGAGCTGGCCGACGAGGTTCGCGTAGAAGAGGACCTGGAAGGCGATCGATCGGAACAGGGTCATGCGGTCGAAGAACTATCCGCCTCGAAGGGTATTGGAAACGGTTCTTAAGGCTGGCGGGGCGAGAGGGAAAGCGGGATCGAGCCGCGCCCTCAGCCGAGCTTCGCCACCCGGTGGAACTGCGCGCGCGTCAGGTCGAGACCGAAGCTCTGGCGCAGCCTCACCGCCAGCACCTTGGCGTATTCGGTGGCCAGGAGCCGCAGGCCGAGGCGGCTCGGCCAGCCGTCGCTGCGCCACAGCTTGTCGGGGGAAACGGGATAGGGAACGACCTCCGGCGCGTCCTCGACATCGGCGAGTTCCAGGAGCGAGCGCGGCACGTGGTAGTCGCTGGTCACGAGAAACAGGCGCGTGAAGCCGTGCTCGTGCGCCCAGCGCGCCGTCATCTCGGCGTTGCCGATCGTGTTGAGCGCCTTGTAGTCGAGGTCGACGCAGCAGTCGAAGAGCCTGCGGTCCTCCCCGGTCGTGCGCGCCAGCGCCGCCGCGCTCGTGTCGCGGTTGACGCCCGAAACGAGAAGCCGGCGCCCGTGGCCCTCGCGCAGGAGCCGGAGCCCTTGCGCGAGGCGCTGCTCGCCGCCGGTCAGCACCACGATCCCGTCGGCCTGGCCCGCGACCGGCGGCGTCGACAGGAGCGCGACGTCGCGCGCGAAGCGAACGAAGCCGCCCGCCAGATACGCTCCTCCTGCCAGCGCCGCGAAGGCGACAAGGAAGGCGACCGCCCGCAGGCCCCGGCGCGAGCGCAAGGGGGTGTCGGCCGTGCGGCCGGCCCCGCGCATCTCCCGATCCGGTTCGCTGCGTTCCCTCATGAGCGGTCAATGCCCGAAGCACGCCGCCGGTTCATCGTTCCACCGGCGACAGCATGTCGATGGCGGCGAGCTGCCGCGTCACGGTCCAGCGCGAGGTAACGGCGGTGAGGCCGCCGACCAGAAGGACCAGGAG
>NZ_BBWK01000060.1 GCF_001463765.1 Aureimonas sp. AU4
CAGAAGGACCAGGAGAAGTACCCCGCCGTAACCGGCCCAGCCGATGGCGAAGGAGCCGAACAGGGCGCTGATCTGGTCCGCCTCGGGCGTCGCCTGGTTGGCCTGCGTCCAGCGGCCGACGAGAAGGAAGACCAGAAGCGCCGCCGCGCCGCCGCCGAGGGCGCCCAGAAGCCCGAGGCGCAGGAAGTGGCGCTGGAACTCGGCCGCGATGAACGTGCCCCGCGCGCCCACGAAGTGAAGGACCTCGATGATGTGGCGGTTGCCGCTCATGGCGCCGCGCGTGGCGAAGACCACCGTGAGGACGGTGGCGACCATGACGAGCGTGAGGATGGCGACGCCGATCAGGACGGTCGCATGCGCCATGGAGACGAGGCGCGAAACCCAGGCCCGGTGATCGTCGAGGCTCGCCTGCGGCACGGCCGCGCGCACGGCGTCGCCGAGCGCGGTGAAGTCCGGCGGGCGGCCTTCGTCGATCGAGACGATCACGAGGCGCGGGACCGGCAGGTCGTCGAGGTCGAGGCCGCTGCCGAGCCAGGGTTCCAGGAGCCGCGCGGTGGCCGCGTCGTCCAGCGTCTGCGCCCCGGTGACGCCCGGCGTGGCGCGCGCCAGCGCCTCGATACGGCCGAGCGCGGCGGCCATGTCGAGCCCGTCGTCGGGACGGATCTGGATCGTGATCTCGCGCGCGATCTGCGACTGCCAGTCGGCCGCCGTGTCCGCCACCAGCGTGACCGCACCGAGCGTCAGGCTGGCGAGGAACGTCATGATCGCGATCACGGTCAGGAGCGCGCGGCCCGCCACGTTGGCGGGGGGCACGATCGGCGTCGGGCGCGCGCGGCGCCTGGCGCGCGTGCTGGCGGAGGCGGCGACCTCAGTCATAGATCTCGAGCCGTCCGTTGCCGAGCACGAGCCGGCGCGCCTCCACCTGGTCCATCAGGCCGAGATCGTGGGTGGCGATCACCACCGCCGTCCCGGTGCGGTTCAGCTCCATGAAGAGGCGCAGGAGCCGCCGCGCCAGCGGCGGGTCGACGTTGCCGGTCGGCTCGTCGGCCAGGAGGATGTCGGGCTGGTCGATCAGCGCGCGCGCGATCGCGGCGCGCTGCTTCTCCCCGCCCGACAGGACCACGGGCGAGGCGTCCATGCGCTCGCCGAGCCCGACCCACTTGATCAGGTCCACCACGTCGCGCCGGTAGCTCTCCTCCTCCCGCCCGCGCACGCGAAGTGGCAGGGCCACGTTCTCGTAGGTCGTCAGGTGGTCGAGGAGCCGGAAGTCCTGGAACACGACGCCGATGCGCCGCCGGATCGCGGGAAGCTCGGTTCGCTTCAGCGTCGAGGCGTCGCGGCCGAGGATGGTGATGAGGCCGCGCGTCGGCTTCAGCGCAAGAAAGAGCATGCGCAGCAGGCTGGTCTTGCCGGCGCCCGAGGGTCCCGTGAGGAACTGGAAGGACTGGTTGCGGATCTCGAACGTCAGGTCGCGGAGGATCTCCGGTCCCATGTCGTAGCGCAGGCCCACATTCTCGAACCGGATCAATCCGTCATCGTCTCCTGGCGGGCCCGAGCGCCCCTTTTGGGGCACGCTCGCACGCCGCCCGCGCGAAGTTATGGCCGCCTGTCGCGTGCGCGAGGCTGGCGAGGTCGAGGTCAGGTTTGGTTAACCATACCGACCCTATGAAACGCCATCACCGTTTCAGGAGAATGTCCCGGATGGTTTCCAACGCCCGGCGCACAGCCACCCACAGCCACCGGCCGGCCCTGACGATCGAGGGCGAGGCGCGCCTGATCTCGCGCCGCCCGCTTCCTCGCCGCGAGCCCTTCATGCCTCCCTACGAGACGCCCGCCTCCGGCCGCGCTTCCGCGCCGACGCCCGAATGGGGCGCGGCGATCCACGCGAGCGAGCGGGCCGAGCGCGAGCGGCGCACGCGGCGCCGCACGCAGCGCCTGTGGACCGGTCTCGGCCTCCAGACGAGCCTGGCGGTCGGCGCGCTGGCGGCCCTTCTCTCGGTCGCCTCGCATTCCTCGCCGGTCCAGGCTTCCTTCGATCCGATCACGGCGATCATCCAAGAGGACGCACTGCGTTGATCGAGGTTCGCGGAAAGCAGATCGAAACGCTCTTCGACGAGGCGCAGATCGCCGCCGAGATCGACCGCATGGCGCGGGAGATCGCCGAGCGCCGGCCGGAGAACCTTCTCGTGGTCGCGGTTCTGAAAGGCTCCTTCGTCTTCGCGGCGGACCTCATCCGGGCGCTTCACCGCCACGGCATCGCGCCGGAAATGGAGTTCATCCAGCTCTCCTCCTACGGCTCGGGCACGACGGGCGGCGACGTGCGCATCGTGCGCGACCTCGACGGGGCGATCGCGGGACGCAAGGTCCTGATCGTCGACGACATCCTCGAGTCGGGCCGCACCCTCCTCTTCGCGCGAGACCTCATGCTGGCGCGCGGGGCCACCGGCGCCGAGATCGCGGTTCTCCTCGACAAGCACATGCGGCGCGCGGCCCCCATCGAGGCGGACTATGTCGGCTTCCAGTGCCCGGACCACTTCGTGGTCGGCTACGGCATGGACGTCGCCCACGCCTTCCGCGAACTGCCCTTCGTCGGCCGCGTTCTGTAGCCGGCGATATCGGCTCGGCTCAGGCCCGATCGTTCACGAATGAGACCGGATGACCCGCTTCCACGGCGAGATTGCCGGGAGCGGGCCACCGGGTGCTCGTTCGGACCCGACAACCCAGCCTATGAGCCGGCGGAAGCCGGTTGCAGCGAGAAAAAGCCGAACCGTCAGATCTGCGCCGAACCACCGTCCGCGAACAGTTCGCTCCCCGTGACGAAGCTGCTCTCGTCGGAGGCCAGGAAAAGCGCGGCGTTGGCGATCTCATCAGGCCGTCCCATCCGCCCGAGCGGCGTCGCAGCCTCGGAAGCGGCGACGAAGGCCTTGTTCGCATCCTCGCCTGGCGCGAGGGCATGCCATCCCGGCGTTGCGGTTGATCCCGGCACCAGGACGTTCACGCGGATGCCACGAGGGGCCAGATCGACGATCCATCCCCGGGCAAAGCTGCGAATGGCCGCCTTCGTGGCAGCGTAGACGCTGAAGGCCGGGATACCGGTGGTCGCGGCCGTCGACCCTGTCAGGATCACCGACGCGCCGTCGACGAGGAGCGGCAAGGCCTTCTGGACCGTGAAGAAGGTGCCCTTCGCATTGATGGCGAAGGTGCGATCGAATTGCGCCTCGGTCACGTCGGGAAACGCCGTGAATTCACCGCCGCCGGCATTGGCGAACAGAACGTCGATCCGGCCGGCTTCCGCCCTGACGGTCTCGTAGAGGCGGTCGAGATCCGCCACCTTGGAAATGTCTCCTTGAATGCCTCGGGCACCGTGCCCGACCTTGGCCACCGCATCGTCCAGTTCCGCCTGGCGCCGCCCCGTCATGAACACGCGAGCGCCTTCCCGTGCGAAGCGCTCCGCGCTCGCCAGGCCGATACCGCTGTTGGCGCCCGTGATAACCGCTACCTTGCCTTCCAGCCTGCCCATCTTCCGCTCCTGTGTTGGACGGACGCGATATGGACGGTCAGGCATCTTTTGTTTAGTACCAACATAAAGGTAAGTATGGAGACCGAGATGGATCCCATCGACCCCGAATGTGGCCTCGACGTCGCCTTGGCCGTCGTGGGCGGGAAGTGGAAGCCGTTGATCCTGTACCATCTTCAGCACGGACCCCGGCGGTTCGGCGAACTCAAGCGACTGGTGGCGGGGATCAGCGAGAAGGTTCTGATCCAGCAGCTGCGCGACCTCCAGACTGTCGGCGTTCTCGTGCGTCGGGATTACCAGGAGGTCCCGCCTCGGGTCGATTACACGATCACGCCGTTCGGCATGACGCTCGTCGAAACGCTGATTCCGCTCTGCCGGTGGGGAACGCAGAACCGAGCGGAGGTAGCCCGACGCCTTCCCGAAAGCTCTTCTTCGGTCTCCGCAGCGTAGAGCCCGGGGTGTCATGCGCGATGACGGGTTGGAGGCGGCGAACCGGAATGCGGTCCGCTTCGAGGCGCGCGGCTCCTCGCGCGCTGTTCGGCCGGGACGAAGCGCCAGCCGACGTAAACGACGACGCGTCTCGCGGTCATCGGTCGGCTTCCCCGCCGGGCTGACAACCCGACGCCAGGGCGACGGACGGCGGCCTGCCTCCGGCCCAGGAACGGGCGCACCTGCATCGACGTCACTGCCCCTCCTCCAGCCTGCATCGTTTAGGTCACATTCACCTTAAATCGTAAGGCTTCGCACAAGGATAGGCTTGCATACTCCGGACCAAGGCCCGGACTGTGCGATCTCGCATGCCGGCCGGTTCGTGTGGGAGTGCATGCCATGGCCAGAATCCTGATCGCGGAAGACGACACGGGCATCCGCCTCCTGGTCTCCCGCGCGCTCCGGCAGGAGGGTCACGAGGTCATGGTGGCCGAGGACGGAGAGATGGCGATCGATGTGCTGGCCGAGGAGGCCGGCGCCTTCGACCTCGTCCTGTCCGACATCCGCATGCCCGGCATCACCGGCATCGAGCTCGCGCACGCCATCCACGCGACCTTCCCCGGCCTGCCGATCCTTCTGATGACCGGCTATGCCGAGCAGAAGGAAGCGGCCGAGGAACTGTCGGCCATCGTCACCGGCGTGGTCGAGAAGCCGTTCACGCTGGCCGAGATTCGTCGGCGCGTGGCCGCCGCCCTGCCCGCGCCGGAGCCCCTGCGCCGCTACGCCTGAGCGCGCCGCGCCACCATGAAGAGACGGCGGAAGGTAAGGAGCCGCCGCCCGTCGACCCGCGCGGGATAGGCGCTCTCCATCGCCGCCGTGTAGCGCTCGAGGAAGAGGGCGCGCAGATCCTCGTCCAGCGGATCGACGAAGGGCTTCAGCCCCGTGGAACGGAACCAGCGGGTGATCGCCCCGCCATCCTCCATCGGATGCTCGTAGATCGTCGTCCACACGTCGACCTCGGCCGATCCCGGTCGCAGGAGGTCGTAATAGGCGCCGCTGGAGCCGATCTCCTCGCGTCCCTCCGACTGCCCGCCCAGAACGGCGGCGAACGGCGTCTCGGCGGCGATCCGGCGCATCTGGGTCTGGTTGGGATCGGCAAGGTTGTCGGGGATCTGCGCGGCGAAGAGCCCACCCGGCGCGACGAGGCGCAGGAGCCGCGGGATCAGCGTCTCGTGCCCCAGCACCCATTGCAGGCTGGCATTGGCGTAGACGAGATCAAAGAGACCCTCGCCATCGACCGAGGCGATGTCGCCCCGCTCGAACCGGCATCGCGGCAGGCGCTCGCGGGCCGCCCGGAGCATCGCCTCCGACGTGTCGATCCCTGTGATGTCGGCATCGGGGAAGCGTTCGGCGAGAAGCTCGGTCGAGTTGCCGGGACCGCAGCCGAGATCGAGGATACGCGAGCGCCCCGTGCCGGGCGCCAACCGGCACCGTGCCAGGAGGTCGCGCGCCGGCCGCGTGCGTTCGTCCTCGAAGCGCGTGTAGAGCGCGGGGTTCCAATCGGTGGCGACGGTCATGGCGCGGGTCCCTTCTCCTGACGGAGACGGGTCTAGGCCGACCGGCGCCGCGCCTCAAGGCGTGCGCAGCAGGCGCTCCAGGTAGTCGCGCTCCTGCTGGGGCGAGAGCTGGTGGCCGAGCCGGTCGCGGATCTGGTCGAGGATGCGGCGCGCGCGCTGGATGTCGATCTCGTCCGGCACGCCGACATCCTGGCCGAAATCGGGCCCCTGGGTCTGCCGCTCGCGGCCGAGCGGATCGCGGCCCGAGCGCTGCTGGCCGGGGCCGAAGCCCTGGCCCATCTGCGTGCCGCCGGGCTGCTGGCCCTGGCCCGGCTGCTGCCCCTGGCCCTGCCCCTCGCCCATGGCCTGCTGCATCTGGCGCATGGCATCCTGTGCGCCGCGTCGCAGCGCCTCCATGGCGCGGCCCTGCTCGCCGACAGCGCCCTCGCTGTTGCCCTGGCCGATCTGCCCCTCCGCCTCGCCCATCGCCTGTCCGGCCTGCCCGAGATCCTGGCTCGGCTGCATGCCCTGGCCGCGCATGGCCTCCTGAAGCTCACCGAGCTCCTTCTGGAGCTGCTTCTGCTGCGCCTGGAGCTCCTGCATCCGGCGCTGCATCTCCTCGGCGGTCATGGGCTTCTGATCGCCCTTCTGTCCCGGCTGCGTCTCGCCCTCTTGCCGCTCCTCCTCGCTCTGCATGTCGCGCTGCATCTGCTGGCGGCCGAGCTCGAAGGTCTGGTCCATCAGCTGCTGCTGGCGCTGCAGCATCTCGCCGAGCTTGTTCATCTGCTGCTGCATGGGGCTCTGGTTCTGTGCGTTCTGCTGCCCCTGCTGCCCCGGGCGCATGGCCTGGAGGTTGTTCATCATGTCCTGGAGCTCGGCAAGGAGCTGCTGGGCGGCATCGCGCGAGCCGGAGCGGGCGAGGTCCTCGATCCGGTCCATCATGCGGTCGAGATCCTGGGGGCGGATCTCCTGCGTCTCGCCCATCTGCGCCTGGTCCTGCGGCGGCATGTTGCGCATGGCCTCGGCCATGGCCTGCATGACCTCGCGCATCGCCTCGCGCAGCTCCTGCATGGCCTCGGCGATTTCCTGCTCGCTCGCGCCGTTCTTGAGGGCCTCCGACAGGCGCTCCTGCGCATCGCGCAGGCGGCGCTGCGAGTCGGCCATGTCGCCGTCCTCGATGCCGACCGCGATCTGCCAAAGGAAGTCCACGGCCGAGCGCAGCGCGTCGTCGTCGGCCGCCCCCGCGATGCGCTCGCGCACGGCGCGCAGGGCGAGATAGTCGGCCGGGTTGCGGATGAACTCGTCGCCGCGCAGCGTCACCGCATCGAGCATGTCGACGACGCGCAGCGCGCGGTTGGCATCGAGCGCCAGGATGCGGCGCTGCTCCACCACGGCCCGGGCGAGCGGGTCGGTGAAGCGCCGCGCCGGAAGCACCATCTCGAGCGGCGTCGATTCGCCGGTCTGGCCCGCGTCGTCGCGCACCTTGAGCGTCAGGGCGACCTTCGCCCCGCTATAGGGACTGTCGGTCACGTCGATCACCGTGCGTCCCTTGGCCTCGCCCTTGGTGCGGCGGGGCATGGACAGCGAGATCTCGGGGGGTGCCACGAGAGGCCGGGCGCCGGGCGCGGTTTCCTCGCTCAGGGCGAGCATGCCCTCGCCGCCCGCCGCGCCGTAGTCGTCGCTGACCACGAACGGGATCTGGAGCGCGCCGTTGCGCGCCACCTGCGGCTCCCCGTCGAAGCGGATCTCGGGAGCGGTGTCGGGCAGGACGGCGAAGCGGAACGCGCCGAGCGAGCGTAGTGCCGTCTCGATATTGACGGTGCCGGAAACCGGAAGCGCGAACTCGTAGGCGCCGCTCGCAGCCGGCCTCTCGCCTTCCGAGGCCGTGCGCGTCTCGCCGTTTGCCGCTGCCGGCGGAGCCGTGGGCGCGATGGCGACCGCCTCGCCGCCGCCATCGGGCTGAAAGCGCACGTTCGTGCCGGTCGGGTCCGATAGGCGCACCGAGACGACCGTGCCCTGCGGCACCTCGAGCAGCCCTTCGGGGGCCGGCGCGCCGTCCGTGCCGGTCAGGAAGATCGGGGCACGCCCCGTATAGCCGGGCGGCGTCGCCCAGGCATCGAGCCGCGCGCCGGCCACGAGCTCGGCCTCGACAGGGCGAAATGCGTCGGCGAGCCGGCCGCCGCCAGGCCCGAAGGAATAGGCAAAGCTCGTCGCAAGCAGGAGAAGGCCGATCGTGCGCAGCGCATAGGGATCGAGGCGCTCGGTTCCCGTGCGCAGGGCGCCGCCGCGAAGGCCGCGCAGCCGCTCGGCCATGCGCGCCTGATGCTCGCGCCAGAGGGCCAGCGCGAAGGGGTCGTCGCCGCTCGGACGGTCGCTCTGCGCCTGGAGCGGCTGGTGCGACAGGAGGCTCGCGGCCTCGATCCGCGTCTCGACCTCGGCACGGCTGGGCAGGCGAAAACGGCGCAGCGGCACGAGCGCGACAAGCCCCGCCAGCCCGAGAATGGCAAGGAGCCCGAGGCGAGGCCAGTCGGACAAGGCGGCGAAGGCGCCGAACCAGGAAAGAACCGCATAAAGCGCCGCGACGGCGGCAAGCCCGAGAACGGTCGGCCATACGCGCTCGAACACGAGAGCTGCGCCCGCCTGGAAGCGGACGCGCGCGGTCGCGGGCGCCGGCCGCGCCGGGTTGCCCGGTCGCGGCTCGGGCGCCGCGGGCCAGATGGGTTCCGCCATGAGCGCCCTGTCCTCGAGGGGCCGCCGGGAGGTCGGCGGCCGGGTGCCGATCCTGCCGGCCTGTGTGCGAGGAAAAGACTAACAGGTTTTAAGGCGAAGGCGAGGCGATGCCGGAGCCGTGACCATGAACCGCGGCGTGCCGTCGGCTCAGAGCCAGTTCGGCAGCCGGTCCATGGCGATCAGCGCCTCGGCGCTCTGGCGCGGCCGCACCACGGCCCACTCGCCGTCCCGCACCAGCACCTCGGGTACGAGCGCGCGGGTGTTGTAGGTGCCGGACTGGACAGCGCCGTAGGCGCCCGCCGTCATGACGGCGAGAAGGTCGCCCTCCGCAACCGGCGGCAGCGCGCGCTCCTTGGCGAGGAAGTCGCCGGTCTCGCAGACCGGTCCCACCACGTCGGCGACGAGGCGCTCGGCGCCCGGCTCGGCCTGGTCGACCGGACGGATGTCGTGGAAGGCGTCGTAGAGCGTCGGGCGAATCAGGTCGTTCATCGCCGCGTCGACGATCACGAAGCGGTGGCCGGCCTCCTCCTTCACGTACTCGACGCGCGTGACGAGGATGCCGGCATTGGCGACGATCAGGCGCCCCGGCTCGAAGACGACGCGCACGCCGAGGTCCCGCACATGGCGCTTCACCGTTTCGGCATAGGCGGCCGGCTCTGGCGGCGGGTCGTTGTCGAAGCGGTAGGGCACGCCGAGACCGCCGCCGAGATCGACGTGGCCGATCGCATGGCCGCGCTCGCGCAGGCGCGCGACGAGGCCGGCCAGCTTGGCGAAGGCGAGGTCGAAGGGCTGGAGCTCGGTGATCTGCGAGCCGATATGCATGTCGATGCCGCTGACCGTCAGGCCCGGCAGGGCGGCGGCGAGGTCGTAGACCTCCTCGGCCCGCTCGAAGCTGATGCCGAACTTGTCGCCGCGCTTGCCGGTCGAGATCTTCGCGTGGGTCAGCGCGTCGACGTCGGGGTTGATGCGCAGCGAGACGTGGGCGTTTCGGCCAAGCGCCGTGGCGCGTGCCGAAAGGCGACGAAGCTCGGGCTCCGACTCGACGTTGAAGCAGAAGATGCCGGCCTCGAGCGCCTGGTCGATCTCGTTCGCGCTCTTGCCGACGCCCGAGAACATGATGCGGTCGGGCCGGATGCCGGCGGCGACAGCGCGCGCCAGTTCGCCGCCCGACACGACGTCGGCGCCCGAGCCGAGTTCGGCCAGCGTCCTGAGGACGGCCTGGTTGGAGTTCGCCTTGAGCGCGTAGCAGACCAGCGCGTCGATATCGGCGAAGGCCTCCGCGAAGACGCGGTAGTGGCGCGTGAGCGTCGCGGAGGAATAGCAGTAGAAGGGCGTGCCGACCTCTTCCGCGATCTCGGGCAGCGCGACGTCCTCGGCGTGCATCACGCCGTTTCGGTACTGGAAGTGATTCATCGTCGGACGAGGGCTCTGGCTAGTTCAGGAGGCCGTCGAGCGGGAAGCGCTTCTTGTCGGCGTTCGGGTTGCGCGCGATCTCGGTCGGCAGCACCGAAAGATCCGAGGTCACGGGCGCGACGGGCGGCAGGCGCGCCGTGCCGTCGGCCGCGGGCACGACGACGCGCGCGGGCGAGCCGTCGGCGCGCGTGGCCACCGGCACGGTCTTGCGCCCGCAGCCGGCGAGCGCCGCCGCGCAGACGAGGATCACGACGGGAAGGGAAAGGGTTCGAAGGCGCCGCACGTCGTTCCAGATCCTTGGATGGTCGCCCCGACATGGCGCCGGGGCCGAGTCCTGCTTAGCGGGTCCGGCCCGCGAAATCACCCCTCGGCGGCGAGACGCTCGCGCCAGTAGCGAACCTGTTCGCGCACGTTGTCGGGTGCCGTGCCGCCGAACGAGGTGCGCGACGCCACCGAGGCGTCCACCGAGAGGACGCCGTAGACGGCTTGCGTGAGCCTCGGGTCGAGCTCTTGCAGCGTCTCCAGCGGCAGGTCCTCGAGCGCGACGCGACGCTCCTCCGCCATGGCGACCGCCCGCCCCGTCACGTGATGGGCCTCGCGGAAGGGCAGGCCCAGCTCGCGCACCAGCCAGTCGGCCAGGTCGGTGGCCGTCGAGAAGCCCGCGCCGGCCGCGGCCCGCATCTTGGCGGTGTTCACCTCGAGATCGCGCACCATGCCGGTCATGGCCGAGAGCGCGAGGGCAAGGTTGTCGATCGCGTCGAAGACCTGCTCCTTGTCTTCCTGCATGTCCTTGGAATAGCTGAGCGGCAGACCCTTCATGACCGTGAGCAGCGCGACCAGCGAGCCGTTGATGCGCCCCGTCTTGGCGCGCACGAGCTCGGCGGCGTCCGGGTTCTTCTTCTGCGGCATGATCGAGGAGCCGGTGGAGAACGAGTCCGACAGGCGCACGAAGTCGAACTGCGGCGTCGACCAGATCACGATCTCCTCGGCGAGGCGCGACAGGTGCGTGGCCGCGATCGCGGCGACACTCAGGAATTCGATCGCATAGTCCCGGTCCGACACGGAATCCAGCGAGTTGCGGGTCGGACCGGCAAAGCCCAGCGCCTCGGCCACCTGATGGCGGTCGATCGGGAAGCCCGTGCCGGCGAGTGCGGCGGCGCCGAGCGGCGATTCGTTCATGCGCCGGCGCGCGTCCGCCGCGCGGCTGCGGTCGCGCGCGGCCATCTCGACATAGGCGAGGCAGTGGTGGCCGAAGGTCACGGGCTGCGCGGCCTGAAGGTGGGTGAAGCCCGGCATCACGCTGCCGGCATGTTCCTCGGCGCGCGCCAGAAGGGCGTCCTGAAGGGCCCGGAGCGCCCGGTCGAGATCGTCGAAGGCGGAGCGCACGTGAAGGCGGAAGTCGAGCGCGACCTGGTCGTTGCGCGAGCGGGCCGTATGGAGGCGGCCGGCGGCCGGGCCGATCAGCTCGGCAAGACGCGCCTCGACGTTCATGTGAATGTCCTCGCGCTGGCGCGAGAACGTGAACGTGCCGGCCTCGATCTCGGCGAGGATCGCCTGAAGGCCCCGCCTGATTTCCGCCGCGTCCTCCTGCGAGACGACGCCTCGGGTCGCCAGCATCGTGACATGGGCGGTCGACCCGGCGATGTCCTCGCGGTAGAGGCGCTTGTCGAAGTCGATCGAGGCGTTGATCGCTTCCATGATCGCATCGGGGCCCGACGCGAAGCGACCGCCCCACATCTCGTTGCTCTGCTTCACCATGAAAGGCCCTTCCGCTCGATGATCGACCCCGCCGCCCCGCCGCCCCAAACGCCCCGCCGACGTTCCACGGGCGTCGTTCTCGGCCTGGTCCTGGCTGCGGGCGTGGCGGCCGGCGCGATCGGCCTATACGTCGCGCGGGGCGGGGCTGGCAACGAAGTGGCGGGCGCCTGTCCGGCCAAGGCCGCGCTTTCCGCCGCGCTCGACGCCGCCGCACAGGGCGAGGTCGCGGCCATGCGCCCGCTCGACACGCCCTTCGACCTGACGCGGATCGCCTTCAAGAACGACGGCCAGCCGACAACGCTGGGGTCCCTGCGCGGGCAGGCCCTGCTCCTCAACATCTGGGCGACGTGGTGCGCGCCCTGCCGCGCCGAGATGCCCGAGCTCGACGAGCTGGAGCGCGAGGCCGGCGACGAGAGCTTCGCCGTGGTGCCGATCAACGTCGACCTCGGCGACGACGCCAAGCCGCGCGGCTTCTACGCCGAGACGGGGCTGAAGAGCCTGCCCTTCATGCGCGACGAGACGATGGGCATCTTCAACACGCTGAAGGGCCAGGGCGTCGCCTTCGGCCTGCCGGTCACGATCCTGGTGGATGCGGAAGGCTGTGCGCGAGCGGCGATGAACGGCCCCGCCGCCTGGGCGAGCCCGGACGCGATCCGCCTCATCGACGCGCTGAAGGGCGGCGGCGCGGTGGCGCCTTCGAGCTGACGCGTGAGCTTGGCGAGCTAACGCGTGGGCTTGGGCGGATCGACGCGGTAGTCGTAGAAGCCGCGTCCCGCCTTACGGCCGAGCCAGCCGGCCTCGACGTATTTCACGAGAAGCGGGCACGGGCGGTATTTCGTATCGGCCAGCCCGTCGTGCAGCACCTGCATGATGGCGAGGCACGTATCCAGCCCGATGAAGTCGGCGAGCTGGAACGGGCCCATCGGGTGATTCGCGCCGAGGCGCATCGAGGCGTCGATGCTCTCGATCGTGCCGACGCCCTCGTGCAGCGTGTAGATCGCCTCGTTGATCATCGGGACAAGGATGCGGTTGACGATGAAGCCCGGGAAGTCCTCGGAGACGGTCAGCGTCTTGCCGAGCCCGGCGGCAAAGGTCTTGGCGGTCTCGAAGGCCTCGTCGCCGGTCGCGATGCCGCGCACCAGCTCGACGAGCTTCATCACGGGCACCGGATTCATGAAGTGGATGCCGAGGAAGCGCTCGGGCCGGTCCGTGCCGCTGGCGAGCCGCGTGATCGAGATGGACGAGGTGTTGGTGGCGAGGATCGCGTCGGAGCGCAGGACGGGGCAGACCTGCTGGAAGATGCGCCGCTTCACCTCCTCGCGCTCGGTCGCCGCCTCGATCACGAGATCGGCCTCGGCGAGCGCGCCGACACCGTCGGCGGCCCTGAGGCGGGACAGCGCCGCCTCGCGCGCCGTCTCCTCCATCTTGCCGTTCGCGACCTGCCGGGCGAGCTGCGTGCCGATGCGCTCGATGCCCTGGCGCGCCATCTCCAGGCTCACGTCGTAGACCACGACGCGGTGGCCGGCGACGGCGGCGACCTGCGCGATGCCCGCCCCCATCTGTCCGGCGCCGACGACGCCGAGGGTCTCGATCCGGAAGGGGACGGGCATGGCGGCCTCAGAGCTTGGAGGTCAGTTCCGGAACGATCGTGAAGACGTCGCCGACGAGCGCATAGTCGGCCACCTGCAAGATCGGCGCGTCGGCATCCTTGTTGATGGCGACGATGACCTTGGAGTCCTTCATGCCGGCGAGGTGTTGGATCGCGCCGGAGATGCCGCAGGCCACATAGAGGTCGGGCGCCACGACCTTGCCGGTCTGGCCGACCTGCCAGTCGTTGGGCGCGTAGCCAGCATCCACCGCCGCGCGGCTCGCACCGACCGCCGCGCCGAGCTTGTCGGCGAGCGGCAGCATCAGCTCGTCGAACTTCTCCTTGGAGCCGAGCGCGCGGCCGCCCGAGACGACGACCTTGGCGGCCGAGAGCTCGGGGCGTTCGGAGTGGGCGACCTCCTCGGACACGAAGCGCGACACGGCCGGGTCGGCCGCGCCGGTCACCGCTTCCACGGGCGCCGCCGTCGCGCCCTCACCTGCGGCGGGGAAGGCCGAGGTGCGGATGGTGAGGACCTTCACCTTGTCGCTGGAGCGCACGCGCTCCACCGCGTTGCCGGCGTAGATCGGACGCTCGAACGTGTCGGGCGAGACCACGGCCGAAACGTCCGAGACCTGCATGACGTCGAGAAGGGCCGCCGCGCGCGGCAGGGCGTTCTTGATCGCGGCGGTGGCCGGACCGACCACGGCGTCGTAGCCGGGCGCGAGCTGGACAACGAGCGCGGCCAGCGGCTCGGCGAGGTGATGGGCGTAAGAACCGCCCTCGGCCGTGAGCACCTTGGCGACGCCGTCGAGCTTGGCGGCCGCATCGGCCACCGCGGAGGCGCCCTCGCCCGCCACGAGCACGTGGACGTCCGCGCCGAGCGCTCTCGCGGCCGTCAGAGCCTTGGCGGTCTCGCCGGAAAGAGCCTTGTTGTCGTGCTCGGCGATCAGAAGCGTGGTCATGGATCCTGTTCCCTTTGCCTGTCCGATCAGACGAGCCCGGCGCCCTTGAGCGCCGAGACGAGCTCGTCCACCGAGCCGACCTTGATGCCAGCCTGCCGCGACTTGGGCTCGGTGACACTGATGACCTCGAGGCGAGGCTTGGTGTCGACGCCGTAATCGGCGGCGGACTTCTCCTCGAGCGGCTTCTTCTTGGCCTTCATGATGTTGGGCAGCGACGCGTAGCGCGGCTCGTTCAGGCGAAGGTCGGTCGTGACGATGGCCGGCAGCTTCAGGGCGAGCGTCTGGAGGCCGCCGTCGACCTCGCGCGTCACGTTCGCCTCGCGGTCCGCCAGTTCGAGCTTCGAGGCGAAGGTGCCCTGCGCCCAGCCGAGCAGTCCGGCGAGCATCTGGCCGGTCTGGTTGGCGTCGTCGTCGATCGCCTGCTTGCCGAGGATCACGAGGTCGGGCTTCTCCGCCTCCACCACGCCCTTGAGGATCTTGGCGACGCCGAGCGGCTCCACCACGCCGTCGACCTTCACCAGGATGCCCCGGTCCGCGCCCATGGCGAGCGCGGTGCGGATCGTCTCCTGCGCCTGTTGCACGCCGATCGAGACTGCAACGATCTCGTCCACGCCGCCCCGCTCCTTGAGCCGGACGGCTTCCTCCACCGCGATCTCGTCGAACGGGTTCATCGACATCTTCACGTTGGCGAGGTCGACGCCCGTCCCGTCCCCCTTCACGCGGACGCGAACGTTGTAGTCCACCACGCGCTTCACGCAGACGAGGATCTTCATGGGCGAGGTGTCCTTCTCCACTGGCGTCGTCTTGCCCCGGCCGCATCGCGGCGGGGCCGGGCATGAATAGGGGCGGCGCTTCACCGCTTCAAGGCGGCGGCTTTCCGCGAACTCGCCGCTGGCCTAGCAAGATTTGACGTTTACGTCAAAGTCAGACCCGTTCAGCGGTTCGCGCCGGGAACCCAGAGCACGTCGCCCTCGCCGCGCCGGTTGGCCTGGCGAGCCATGACGAAGAGAAGGTCGGACAGGCGGTTCACGTAGCGCAGGGCCGGCTGCGAGATGCGCTCGCCCGGCTGGCGCGACACGGCCACCATGACGCGCTCGGCGCGCCGCGCGACGGTTCGCGCGAGATGGAGATGGGCCGAGAGCGCGGTGCCGGCCGGCAGCACGAAGGAGCGCAGTGGCTCCAGTTCGGCGTTC
The DNA here is from genome assembly GCF_001463765.1 of Aureimonas sp. AU4. GTDB lineage: Bacteria > Pseudomonadota > Alphaproteobacteria > Rhizobiales > Rhizobiaceae > Aureimonas. The sequence continues at coordinate 15,147 of NZ_BBWK01000060.1, forward strand.
ACCTCGTCGATCGCGCGCTCCAGCGCGTCGACCTGCGCGTCCACGACCGCCAGACGCTGGAAGAGGAGCGGCTCGTCGGTCTCGGGCGTCGCGAGGTCGGCGCCGAGGTCGAAGAGATCGTTCTGGACGCGCGATAGAAGCGTGTCGGTCTCGCCCCCGGCGTGGAGGCGCGCCATGCCGAGCGTCGCGTTGAGCTCGTCCACCGTTCCGACCGCCTCCATGCGGAGATCGGACTTCAGCCGCCGCTCGCCCGTGGCGAGGCCCGTGGTCCCGTCGTCGCCGGTACGCGTGTAGATTTTGTTCAGCCGAACCATGCCCTGCCCTCGAAGCGTTCAGAGGAAGAGCTAGGGCACGAAGCCGGCGCCGGCAGCTTGGGTGGCGCGAAGATGTCTGTGGAGGACCGTCAGGACCCGCGCGCGAACCAGATCGCGCCCACGATCACCGCCACCGCGATCGCCTGCAGCATCACGCGAGCGCGCATCAGCTTCTGCGACGTGTTGCCCGGCCCTCCCCGCATCATGTTGCCGAGTCCCATGACCAGGACGACGGCGACGGCCGCCATGAACAGCAGGGCGAGGATGGTGAAGACGATGGACATCGTAGATCTTCCGGGGCTCTCTCAGGAACGAGCGCTCATATAGGGATCACGCACGCGTCATGCGAGCGGACGGGCCGCCGCAGGGGCGCGGGGCCGAAGGCTGACGGTCGCCGCCGCCGTCCCGCCGGCCGCCAGCGCCATGCCGAGGATCTGGACCGCGTTCAGCGCCTCGCCGAACAGGAGATAGGCCATCACGGCCGTGACGCCCGGCACGAGATACATGAGCGAGGCGACCCGCGAGACCGCGCCACGCTCTATCATCACGAGGAGAAGGAAGACCGCGCCGATCGACAGGACGAGGGTCAGCCACAGAAGGGCGAAGACGAGCTCGCCCGTCCAGTCGACCCGCATCGTTTCGGTGAGGAAGGCGACGCAGAGCGTGGGCACCAACGCCCCGACATATTGCGCCGCGGTCCCGACGCGAAGGTCTATGCCGCGCACGAAGCGCTTCTGCCAGATCGTTCCCGCCGCGATCGCCAGCACCGCGACGGCGGCGGGCCACAGCGTTGCCGCGTTCACGGCCGAGCCCGCACCGATTTTGGGCGATACCACCAGCGCGACGCCGAGGAAGCCGACGGCCAGACTCAGCCAGTGGCGCGGGGACACGCGCTCGCCCAGCATCGAGCCGGCGAGAATGGCGGTGACGAGCGGCTGCAACCCCGCGGCGAGAGCCACGATACCGGCCGGCAGACCGTGGCGCACCGCATAGAACAC
>NZ_BBWK01000061.1 GCF_001463765.1 Aureimonas sp. AU4
GCATAGAACACCCCGCCGAGATAGACGCCGTGGATCAGGCTCCCCGCAAACGCGGCGTGGAGAAGGCTGCGGGGAGGCGGGGGATCGCGGCGGAACGGGCCGATGGCCAGCGGCGCCAAAACGATCAGCGCCAGCGCGTAGCGCATCGCCAGGAAGGTGAACGGCTCGGCATGCGGCATGGCGTAGCGCGCGCCCACGAAGCCGGTCGCCCAGAGAAGGACGAACAGGGCGGGGGCGAGCGGCAGGAGGCGGGCCATGCGGTTCTTTCGCATCAGGATATTCGGGACCCGTTCGGCCCGACGCGGCGATGGGCTGCGTTAGCAGGCCCGCCCCGCCCGCCACAAGCAGGGGGCGGGTCGCCACGCGGGCGCGAAGCGGCTAGGCAGAACCGCTTGCGACCGCAGGAAGGGTGTGCCGCGTCCGATGAGTCTCGTCCTGTCGATCGTCGCGCCGATCTTTCTCCTGATCGCGCTGGGCACCGCGATCGGCAAGCTGCGCCTGATGCCGGAAACCACCGGCGACGCCCTGACGCGCTTCGTCTTCCTGGTGGCGGTGCCGGTGCTGCTGTTCCGCACCGTGGCGACCGCCGAGTTCGGCGACACCAGCCCGGTCTGGCTCTGGGCGAGCTACTTTGCGGGCGTCGCCCCGCTCTACGCGCTGGGCATTCTCGTCGGCGCGCGCATCGCGGGGCTCGACCGGCGCGGACAGGTGATCGCGGGCGTCTCGGCCAGCTTCTCGAACCTTCTCTTCGTCGGCATCCCGATCGTCGAGCGCGCCTTCGGGCACGAGGGGCTGAACGTCCTGTCGCTGATCCTCGCCGTCCACATGCCGACCATGATGGCCGCCTCGACGCTGCTTCTGGAGCGGGCGGCCGCGCTGGACGCACGCGGCTCGGGCGACGGCACGGCCAAGGCCTCGGTTGCCCGGGCGCTGGCGCAGGTCGGGCGCAACCTGTCGCGCAGTCCGCTCGCGGTCTGCATCGCGCTGGGCTTCCTGTGGCGGCTGACCGGCTGGCAACTGGCCGGCCCGATCGACGAGGTGACGCGCCTCCTGTCCCAGACCGCCGGGCCGCTCGCCCTCGTCGCGCTCGGCCTGTCCCTGCCGCGCTACCGGATCCGGGGCGCGCTCGCCGCGCCGCTCACGGTCACGGCGCTGACGCTCGCGCTCCAGCCGCTGATCGTGCTGCTGGTCGGTTCGGCGCTCCTGCCGCCGCTCTGGCTTTCCGTCGCGGTGATCGCGGCGGCGAGCCCGGTGGGCGTCAACGCCTATCTGTTCGCCCGCTTCTTCCGGACCGGCGAATCGCTTGCCGCCTCCACCATCCTCTTCTCGACGGTCGGCTCGGCTGCGACGCTGAGCCTATGGCTCCTCGCCATGACCTGACAATCCGACCATGCGGCGGATGTCGGCGGGCGAGCGACCGGCGACCCGCAACTCGGCAAGCGCCGTATCGCCCCGGCTCTTTGAAAGCTTCAGCCCGTCGTCCGCCAGGATCAGGCGGTGATGGCGATAGCGCGGCACGGGCAGGCCGAGCAGCGCCTGCAGAAGGCGATGCACCGAGGTGGACGGCAGAAGGTCGGCACCGCGCACGACATCGGTGACGCCCTGCAGCGCGTCGTCGAGAGTGACCGCGAGATGGTAGCTCGTCGGCGTGTCGGCGCGCGCCAGAACGACGTCGCCCCAGAGCGACGGCTCGGCCGGAACGGGGACGGGCGCCCCCTGCCCCCATTCCTCGAACGCAAGCGGTTCGCTCACGCGCCCCAGCGCCGCCGCCATGTCGAGCCGCCAGGCGTGGGGCTCGCCGGAGGCGATCCGCCGCTCGCGCTCGGCTGGGGCGAGGTCCTTGTCGAGCCCCGGATAGAGAAGAGCGCCGTCGGGATCGCGGGGCCACGGGCGGCCCTCGCGCTCCTGGAAGAGCGATGCGATGCGCCGCGTCTCGCCGCGCGTGCCGAAGGCGGGATAAACCAGCCCCGCCCCCCGCAGCGCCTCCAGCGCCCGCTCGTAGTCTCCCATGTGCCGGCTCTGGAGGCGCACCGGCGCCTCGAAGGGGATCCCGAGCCAGGCAAGGTCCTCCAGCATCGTCTCGACCAGCGCGGGCGTGCAGCGCGCCGTGTCGATATCCTCGAGCCGCAGGAGAAGGCGGCCGCCGCTCGCCTTGGCGAGGTCGGCGTTGAGGAGCGCGCTGAGGGCGTGGCCGAGATGGAGCCTCCCGTTCGGGCTCGGCGCGAATCGGAAGACGTGACGCGCCCCGGCGAAATCGGGTTCCGTTGGCATGGGCGCGATCCTATCTCAGCGACATGATCCGCACGCAAGACGACCTCGACCAAGCCCTCGCCGCGCTGGTGGCGGCCGACCCGCAACTGGAGCCCGTTGCCCGGCGCGCCGGCCCGCTGCCGCTTCGCGCCATGCCCACGGGCCTGAGAGGGTTTGCCGCCACGGTCATCGGCCAGCAGGTCTCGCGGGCGAGCGCCGCCGCGATCTTCGCGCGCTTCGAGCGCGAGGTGGATCTCGACGACCCCGCCTCCATCCTGCGGGCCGACGAGCTGGCCTTCCGCCGCGCCGGCCTGTCGGTGGCCAAGCACCGAACGATGCTGGCGATCGCGGAGGCGATTGTGGGGGGCCGCCTCGACTTCCATCGAATCAGCGGGAGCCCGGCGGAGGCGGCCGTGGCCGAGATGACGGCGGCGCGGGGCATCGGTCGCTGGACGGCGGAAAGCTATCTCCTCTTCTCGCTCGGCCATCGCGACGTGTTTCCGGCCGGGGATCTCGCGCTTCAGGTGGCCGTCGCCGAGGCGCTCGGCCACGAATCGCGCCTGCGCGAAAAGCCGCTCCTGGCGCTGTCGGAGCGCTGGCGACCGGCGCGCGCGGTGGCGGCTCGCCTGTTCTGGGCCTACTACGCCGCGCTCACCCGGCGCGACGCGGTGATCGCAGCCCCTGTGCAACAGGGTCGCTAAGGCCTTTGAAACGCTTCACAAAGGCGACATGTTGGGCCACGATACTTGCAGCAGCATCGAAATGGCATGAGCAGACGGTTTCGCGAGGACCGGACTGAGCTTCGCGAGACCACCGCATCGTGCAAAGGAGACCATCCTTGACGATCGCAGTGCAGCCCAACCTGTCCCCCGCCCTCGTGCTCAACGCGGACTACCGTCCCTTGAGCTACTACCCCCTCTCGCTCTGGTCCTGGCAGGACGCCATCAAGGCCGTGTTCCTGGATCGGGTGACGATCCTGGCCGAATACGACCGGGCCGTCCACAGCCCGACCTTCTCCATGCGCCTGCCCTCGGTGGTCTGCCTCAAGACCTACGTGAAGCCGGCGCGCCATCCCGCCTTCACGCGCTTCAACGTCTTCCTGCGCGACCGCTTCCAATGCCAGTACTGCGGCTCGCCGCACGAGCTGACCTTCGACCACGTCATCCCGCGCTCGCGCGGCGGTCTGACGACCTGGGAGAACGTGGTCGCGGCCTGCTCGCCCTGCAACCTGAAGAAGGGCGGCCTGATGCCCAAGGATGCCGGGATGCATCCGCACCAGACGCCCTACCAGCCGACGGTGCACGACCTGCACAACAACGGCCGGCTCTTCCCGCCCAACTTCCTCCATGAGAGCTGGCTGGACTATCTCTACTGGGACTCGGAGCTGGAAGCGGAGTAGCCGCCCCGAGCCGCTGCGGCGAAGCTCAGCCGAAGCGGCTCGGCCGGGCGAAGGCGCCGCGAAGGGCGATCAGGAGGAGGATCGTCGCCGCCACCGCGTTCCAGCCGGCGAGCGAGAGGCCGAAGACGCGCAGCGCCGCGTCCGTGCAGGACGGCGGATGCACGCTGTCGAGCGTGGACAGGAGGTCGCCCGTGAGGTCCACGGGCGCAGCGGCCGCGCAGTCCGCCGGCCCCGCCCACCAACGCCACTCGACCCCGGCATGATAGACGCCGAGACCCATCGCCCAGGCCATCAGGATCGCGACGATCACGAGCAGGATGCGCGTCGAGGCCGGGCGCACGCCCGCGATCGAGCCGAGAAGCGCCACCAGCGCCACGGGAATGGCGAGGTAATAGGGCGTGCGCTGCTCCAGGCACAGGGCGCAGGGAATGTAGCCGCCGACATGCTGCAGAAGGAGCGCCGACCCGACCGTGACCGTCGTGCCGACAAGAAGAAGCGCTGCGGCGAGCGTCTGGCGGGTGGCCGCCGTGCGGCGCTGAAGGCGATCGGACAGGGACATGGGCGGGCGCTCCCGAGAACGGACGGCCGCCTCTAGCACGGGATCGCGCGCGCACGGTAGCCATGCCCATCTGGACGATCCGTCCCCCCTGTGGCATGTAATGCGCCGTGTCTCCGCCCCGGCGCGGAAACGGCTTGCGGGCGTGGTGGAATTGGTAGACGCGCCGGACTCAAAATCCGGTTCCGAAAGGAGTGTCGGTTCGACCCCGACCGCCCGCACCAGCTTTCTTCAGTTGCTTCGATGTGTAGCGACGATGAAGCGACGATCTTCACCTATCGCGCTCCGCCGGCCGATGAGCAGTCCGGCGGCTTGTTGTAAACGTCCGATCGGTATCCGATTGGACATCGTTCCATCAGCGACCGATCCGGGAGCTGGGTGGGGAACAGTCCTCGCAACCGGCCTGCGTTGAGACGGGCGAGTATTTTTGATTCCCGTTCTATCTTCTACGGAAAGGTGGACAATGGGACACCCCTCCAGCGACGATCTGCGTGAGCGCGTTCTGAAAGA
>NZ_BBWK01000062.1 GCF_001463765.1 Aureimonas sp. AU4
GATTCGGCGGAACGGCACGGCGCTTTTGGTGCCGTGTCGCTTCGGCCCTCCTAGCCGAGGGCGGTTGGGTCGCTTCCTCAGCGGCCCTTTTGAGTCGGCTGAGACAAGTTTCAAGCGCTCGGAAAGCACCGGCCATCCGGTAGATCTCCGACGAGAGGACGTACGCAATGAACGGCCAGAATATCCGCATCCGCCTGAAGGCGTTCGACCACCGGGTGCTCGACGCTTCCACGCGCGAGATCGTGTCCACGGCGAAGCGGACCGGCGCGAACGTGCGCGGGCCAATCCCGCTGCCGACCCGCATCGAGAAGTTCACGGTGAACCGCTCGCCCCACGTCGACAAGAAGTCGCGTGAACAGTTCGAGATGCGCACCCATAAGCGCCTCCTCGACATCGTCGACCCGACCCCCCAGACGGTCGACGCCCTCATGAAGCTCGACCTCGCCGCTGGCGTCGACGTCGAGATCAAGCTCTAAGGAGCGCCCAAGAACCGACCGGGCTCTTGGGGGCTCCTAAGGTTCCTCTGAAGGAAGAACGACATATGCGTTCAGGTGTCATTGCACAGAAGGTCGGCATGACCCGTATCTACAACGATGCGGGCGAGCACGTGCCGGTCACGGTTCTCAAGATCGAGAACCTTCAGGTCGTCGGTCAGCGGACCGAGGAAAAGAACGGCTACACGGCGCTGCAGCTCGGCGTCGGCCTTGCCAAGGTGAAGAACACGACCAAGCCGATGCGCGGCGTGTTCGCGCAGGCCTCGGTCGAGCCCAAGCGCAAGGTCGCCGAGTTCCGCGTCACCGAGGAGAACCTCGTCGACGTCGGCGCCGAGATCACCGCGGAGCACTTCGTGGCCGGCCAGTTGGTGGACGTCACCGGCACGACGATCGGTAAGGGTTTCGCGGGCGCCATCAAGCGCCACAACTTCGGTGGTCTGCGCGCTACGCACGGCGTCTCCGTCTCGCACCGCTCGCACGGTTCGACCGGTCAGCGCCAGGATCCCGGCAAGGTCTTCAAGAACAAGAAGATGGCCGGTCACATGGGCCAGACCCGCGTGACGACCCAGAACCTCGAAGTCGTCCGCACGGACGCCGAGAAGGGTCTCATCCTGATCCGCGGCGCGGTCCCGGGTTCGAAGGGTGGCTGGATCTACATCCGCGACGCCGTGAAGGCGAAGCTTCCCGACAACGCGCCGAAGCCTGCCGCCCTGCGCCAGGCGGCCAACGCCTCCGCCGCCGCCGAGGGAGCCGAGTAATGGACATCACCATCAAGACGCTTACGGGCGGCGAGGCCGGTTCGGTCACGCTCAACGAGGCCATCTTCGGCCTCGAGCCGCGCGATGACATCCTGCAGCGCATGGTACGCTACCAGCTGGCCAAGCGTCAGCAGGGCACGCATCAGACGCTCGGCCGCGCCGAGATCGCGCGCACTGGCGCCAAGCTCTACAAGCAGAAGGGTACCGGTCGTGCCCGTCACGGCTCGGCGCGCGCGCCGCAGTTCCGCGGCGGCGGCAAGGCCCACGGTCCGGTCTCGCGCAGCCATGCCCATGACCTTCCCAAGAAGGTCCGCGCTCTGGCGCTGCGGCACGCGCTGTCGGCGAAGGCTAAGTCCGGTGCGATCCTCGTGATCGACGACCTGACCTCGGCCGAGGGCAAGACCAAGGCGACGCTGTCGCAGTTCGTCGGTCTCGGCCTGACCAACGCGCTCATCATCGGCGGTGCCGAGGTGAACGAGAACTTCGCCCGTTCGGCGCGTAACATCCCGAACATCGACGTCCTGCCGGTTCAGGGCATCAACGTTTACGACATCCTCCGTCGCCAGACGCTCGTTCTGTCGAAGGCGGCGGTCGACGCCCTCGAGGAGCGGTTCAAGTGAGCGACCTTCGCCATTACGACGTCATCACGAGCCCGGTCATCACTGAGAAGTCGACCCTGGTCTCCGAGCACAACCAGGTTGTCTTCAACGTTCCGAAGACCGCGACCAAGCCGCAGATCAAGGCGGCGGTCGAGGCACTCTTCGGCGTGAAGGTGACGGGCGTCAACACGCTCATCCGCAAGGGTAAGCTCAAGCGCTTCAAGGGGCGTCTCGGGCGCCAGAGCGACCAGAAGAAGGCGATCGTGACGCTGGCCGAGGGCCAGTCCATCGACGTCTCCACCGGCCTCTGACCGCAGCGCCGCGAGGATAGAAGATCATGGCACTGAAGAGTTTCAATCCGGTCACCCCAAGCACCCGCCAGCTGGTGCTCGTCGACCGCTCGGGTCTGTGGAAGGGCAAGCCGGTCAAGCAGTTGACCGAGGGCCTGACGCAGAAGGGCGGCCGCAACAACACCGGCCGCATCACCGCTCGCTACCAAGGCGGCGGACACAAGCGCACCTATCGCGTGATCGACTTCAAGCGTCGCAAGTTCGACGCGGTCGGTACCGTGGAGCGTCTGGAGTACGATCCGAACCGCACCGCCTTCATCGCGCTCATCCGCTATGAGGACGGCGAGCTTGCCTACATCCTCGCGCCCCAGCGCCTGGCTGCTGGCGATAAGGTCGTGTCGGGCCTTTCGGGCATCGACGTGAAGCCCGGCAACGCAATGCCGCTTTCGACGATGCCGGTCGGCACCATCATCCACAATGTGGAGATGAAGCCGATGAAGGGCGGTCAGATCGCTCGCTCCGCCGGCGCCTACGCGCAGCTCGTCGGCCGCGACTCCGGCATGGCGATCCTGCGCCTGAACTCGGGCGAGCAGCGTCTCGTGCCGAGCTCGTGCCTCGCGACGGTGGGTGCCGTGTCGAACCCCGACCACGGCAACATCAACCTCGGCAAGGCCGGCCGTTCGGTCTGGCTGGGACGTCGCCCGCATGTTCGCGGTGTCGCGATGAACCCGGTCGACCACCCGCACGGTGGTGGTGAAGGCCGCACTTCGGGTGGCCGCCACCCGGTCACGCCCTGGGGCAAGCCCACCAAGGGCAAGCGCACGCGCCAGAACAAGTCGACCGACAAGTTCATCGCGCGCTCGCGCCATCAGCGTAAGAAGTAAGGAGAACCGCCATGACACGTTCCGTCTGGAAGGGTCCGTTCGTTGATGGCTACCTGCTCAAGAAGGCCGAGAAGGTCCGCTCGGGCGGTCGCAACGAGGTCATCAAGATCTGGAGCCGCCGCTCCACGATCCTGCCGCAGTTCGTCGGTCTGACCTTCGGCGTCTACAACGGCAACAAGCACATCCCGGTCTCGGTCAACGAGGACATGGTCGGGCATAAGTTCGGCGAGTTCTCGCCCACCCGCACCTATTACGGCCACGGCGCCGACAAGAAGGCGAAGAGGAAGTAACCATGGGCAAGGCCAAGGCCGAGCGCGTGCTGAAGGACAACGAGGCGAAAGCAGTCGCCCGTACGATCCGCGTCAGCCCGCAGAAACTGAACCTCGTCGCCCAGCTCATCCGTGGCAAGAAGGTGGATCGTGCCCTGGCCGATCTGACCTTCTCGCGCAAGCGGATCGCCGAGACGGTGAAGAAGACGTTGGAGAGCGCGATCGCCAACGCCGAGAACAACCACGACCTGGACGTCGACGCCCTGGTGGTCGCCGAGGCCTTCGTCGGCAAGTCGATCACCATGAAGCGCTTCCATGCCCGCGGTCGCGGACGTGCGAGCCGGGTCGAGAAGCCCTTCTCGCACCTGACGATCATCGTGCGCGAGAAGGCTGAAGAGGAGGCCGCGTAATGGGTCAGAAAGTCAATCCGATCGGCCTTCGTCTCGGCATCAACCGGACGTGGGACTCGCGCTGGTTCGCCAATACGGGTGAATACGGCCAGCTGCTCCACGAGGACCTTGCGATCCGCAAGTACCTCCTGGCCGAGCTGAAGCAGGCGGCGGTCTCCAAGATCGTCATCGAGCGTCCGCACAAGAAGTGCCGCATCACGATCCATTCGGCTCGTCCGGGCATCGTGATCGGCAAGAAGGGCGCCGACATCGAGAAGCTTCGCAAGAAGCTGTCCTCGATGACCAAGGCCGAGACCCACATCAACATCGTCGAGGTTCGCAAGCCCGAGACCGACGCGACGCTGGTCGCTCAGTCGATCGCTCAACAGCTCGAGCGCCGCATCGCCTTCCGTCGCGCCATGAAGCGCTCGGTCCAGTCGGCGATGCGCCTTGGCGCCGAGGGTATCCGCATCAACTGCGGTGGACGTCTCGGCGGCGCGGAAATCGCGCGCATGGAATGGTATCGCGAGGGTCGCGTGCCGCTTCACACGTTGCGCGCGGACGTGGATTACGGTACGGCCGAGGCCCACACCGCTTACGGCGTCTGCGGCGTCAAGGTGTGGATCTTCAAGGGCGAGATCCTGGAGCATGACCCGATGGCGTCTGAGCGCCGCGCGGTTGAGGGCGATGCATCGGGGGGCGGTGGCAACCGTCGCCGCGAGCGTGAGCGCGAGCACGCGTGAGCGGGCGGAACTGAGGTAGAACGAGATGTTGCAGCCAAAGCGCACCAAGTTCCGCAAGGCGTTCAAGGGACGCATTCACGGAGCGACCAAGGCCGGTGCGGTTCTCAGCTACGGGACCTTCGGTCTGAAGGCCCTGGAGCCCGAGCGCGTCACCGCGCGTCAGATCGAGGCGGCTCGCCGCGCGATCACGCGTCAGATGAAGCGTCAGGGTCGCGTGTGGATCCGGATCTTCCCGGATCTCCCGGTCACCGCGAAGCCCACCGAAGTCCGAATGGGTAAGGGCAAGGGCGCGATCGAGTACTGGGCGGCCCGCGTCGCCCCCGGTCGTATAATGTTCGAGATCGACGGCGTGGCCGAGGACGTGGCCCGCGAGGCGCTTCGTCTGGGCGCTGCCAAGCTGCCGATCCGCACGCGCTTCATCGCGCGCATCGCCGAGTAAGGAGACGAAGAGATGAAAGCCTCCGATCTCACCACGAAGTCGCAGGATGAGCTGACCGCCGAGCTGACCAAGCTCAAGAAGGAGCAGTTCAACCTTCGCTTCCAGGGTGCCACCGGCCAGCTCGAGAACACCTCGCGTGTTCGCGAGATCCGCCGCGACATCGCCCGGATCAAGACGGTCGCCCGCCAGAAGGCGACGGCAACCAAGGCCTGAAGGTAAGAGACAACTATGCCGAAACGCGTTTTGCAGGGGACCGTGGTCTCCGATAAGAATGACAAGACGGTCGTCGTGCTCGTGGAGCGTCGCTTCACGCATCCTCTCTTCAAGAAGACCGTTCGTCGGTCGAAGAAGTACAAGGCGCACGACGAGACCAACCAGTACAAGGTCGGCGACACCGTCTCCATCGAGGAGACCAAGCCGATCTCGAAGGACAAGACCTGGATCGTCGTCGCTGCCCAGGCAGCGGCTCAATAGAACCATCAGCTGGGCGTGGCGCGGACGATCGCGCCCCCCGGCGGCTCGTGATTTGAAGGCGGCCTGACATGATTCAGATGCAAACAAACCTCGATGTGGCGGATAATTCCGGCGCACGTCGTGTCATGTGCATCAAGGTGCTGGGCGGTTCGAAGCGGAAGTATGCCTCGGTTGGCGACATCATCGTCGTCTCGATCAAGGAGGCCATTCCGCGCGGCCGCGTGAAGAAGGGCGACGTGATGAAGGCGGTGGTCGTTCGCACCGCCAAGGACATCCGCCGGCCCGATGGTTCGGTGATTCGGTTCGACCGCAACGCGGCCGTGCTGATCGACAACAAGAAGGAGCCGGTCGGCACCCGTATCTTCGGACCCGTGCCCCGCGAGCTGCGCGGCCGGAACCACATGAAGATCATTTCGCTGGCCCCGGAAGTGCTGTAAGGAGCCGGACGGATGCAGAAAATCAAGAAAGGCGACAACGTCGTCGTGCTCGCCGGCAAGGACAAGGGTCGCGCCGGCAAGGTTCTCCAGGTCATGCCGAAGGAGGATCGCGCGGTGGTTCAGGGCGTCAACATGGTGAAGAAGCACCAGCGCCAGACCGCCAGCCAGGAAGCGGGGATCGTCTCCAAGGAGGCTCCGATCCACCTTTCGAACCTTTCGGTCGCCGACCCGAAGGACGGCAAGCCGACCCGCGTCGGCTTCAAGGTCGTCGGCGAGGGCGAGAACGCCAAGAAGGTGCGCTTCGCCAAGCGTTCCGGAGAACAGATCGATGGCTGAAGCCGCCACCTACACGCCCCGTCTCAAGACGGTCTACAACAACGAGATCCGTGCCAAGCTTCTCGAGGAGTTCAAGTACTCCAACGAGATGCAGGTGCCGCGCCTCGACAAGGTCGTCATCAACATGGGCGTCGGCGAAGCGACTGGCGACTCCAAGAAGCCGACCGTCGCTGCCGAGGATCTCGCGCGCATCGCTGGCCAGAAGCCTGTGATCACTCGTGCGCGCAACTCGATCGCGGGCTTCAAGGTCCGTGAGAACATGCCGATCGGCGCGAAGGTGACCCTTCGCAAGGACCGCATGTGGGAGTTCGTCGATCGCCTGGTCCAGATCGCGCTGCCGCGCGTTCGCGACTTCCGCGGCCTGAACCCGAAGAGCTTTGATGGTCGCGGCAATTTCGCGATGGGCATCAAGGAGCACATCGTGTTCCCCGAGATCAACTACGACAAGGTTGATCAGATGTGGGGCATGGACATCATCGTGTGTACGACGGCACAGACGGACGAAGAGGCGCGAGCTCTGCTCAAGGCGCTGAACTTCCCGTTCCGCCAGTAACGGCAGGCGAAAGGAACCGATATGGCCAAGAAGAGCGCCATCGAAAAGAACAAGCGCCGGCAGAAGCTCGTGGCGAAGTACGCCGCCAAGCGCGAAGCCCTGAAGGCGGTCACCACCAACCAGGAAGCCACGATGGAGGAGCGCTTCCGCGCCCAGCTCCAGCTCGCTGAGCTTCCACGCAACTCGGCGGCGGTGCGCGTGCGCAACCGTTGCGAGGTTACGGGCCGCCCCCGTGCCTACTACCGCAAGCTGAAGATGAGCCGTATCGCGCTGCGCGATCTCGGCAATTCCGGGCAGATCCCCGGCATCGTCAAGTCGAGCTGGTAAGGAGACACGCACATGGCACTGTCCGATCCTCTCGGCGATATGCTGACGCGCATCCGCAACGCGATGCAGCGCAACAAGAACACGGTGGCGACGCCGGCTTCGAAGCTGCGCGCGCGCGTGCTCGATGTCCTTAAGGACGAAGGCTACATCCGCGGCTATACGGAGACGAAGTTCGAGAACGGCACTGCCGAGTTCTCGATCGAGCTCAAGTACTACGAGGGCGCTCCGGTGATCCGCGAGATCAGCCGCGTCTCCAAGCCAGGTCGTCGCGTCTACGTCTCGGCCAAGACCATCCCGCACGTCGCCAACGGCCTTGGCATCTCGGTCCTGTCCACGCCGAAGGGCGTGATGGCGGACCATGCCGCGCGCGAGCAGAACGTCGGCGGCGAGATCCTGTGCCGCGTCTTCTGACGCGGCATCCGGTCTCAAGCGAACAGAAGCAGGTTCCCCATGTCTCGTATTGGTAAGAAGCCGGTCAGCGTGCCGGCGGGCGTGACCGCCTCGGTAGACGGTCAGACGGTCAACGCGAAGGGTCCGAAGGGCGAGCTGTCGTTCGTTGTGAACGACGAGGTCCTGGTCAAGATGGAGGAGGGGTCGATCAAGGTCGATCCTCGTGACGACTCCAAGGATGCGCGGTCGAAGTGGGGCATGAGCCGCACGATGATCGTCAACATCCTGTCCGGCGTGAAGGATGGTTTCGAGAAGCGTCTCGAGATCAGCGGCGTCGGCTACCGCGCGGCAATGCAGGGCAAGAACCTGCAGCTCGCGCTCGGCTTCAGCCACGACGTCGTGTATCAGGTGCCGGAAGGCATCCAGGTCGCGGTTCCGCGTCCGACGGAAATCGTCATCACCGGCATCGACAAGCAGAAGGTCGGTCAGGTGGCTGCCGAGATCCGCGAGTATCGCGGTCCCGAGCCCTACAAGGGCAAGGGTGTGAAGTACGCGGGCGAGAAGATCGTCCGTAAGGAAGGCAAGAAGAAGTAAGGGCGACGGTGATGGCTACCCAGAAGGATCTCATCCGGCGCCGCGCGAACCGCGTTCGCCGCTCGCTCAAGGCGGTCGCCAACGGGCGCCCGCGCCTGTCCGTCCACCGCTCGTCGAAGAACATCTACGCACAGGTGATCGACGACGCCGAGGGTCGCACGCTCGCTGCGGCTTCGACGCTCGATGCTTCGCTGCGCACGAGCCTGAAGACGGGCGCGGACGTCGAGGCGGCTTCGGCGGTTGGCAAGCTTCTTGCCGAGCGCGCCAAGGAAGCCGGCGTTACCGACGTCGTCTTCGATCGCGGCGCCTTCATCTACCACGGCCGCATCAAGGCCGTGGCCGAGGCGGCACGCGAGGGCGGCCTCAACTTCTGATCCGGCGGGTCCGTCTTCGGACGGAAACTCACGGGTCGATCGGCGCGACATCGGCGAAGCGGGTTCACCCGCTCCGCCTTTCGTGCTTTAAGCGCGCCGCTGCGTCCAATGCGACGTGCGGCAGTCCCCAGACGCCACCGGAAAAAAACAAGGACAGGATATGGCGCCTCGTAACGAACGCAATGACCGCGAAGAGCGCGACGACGGCTTCGTCGACAAGCTCGTTCACATCAACCGCGTCGCGAAGGTCGTGAAGGGTGGTCGCCGTTTCGGCTTCGCCGCTCTCGTGGTCGTCGGCGACCTGAAGGGTCGCGTCGGCTTCGGTCACGGCAAGGCTCGCGAAGTGCCGGAGGCGATCCGCAAGGCGACGGAAGCCGCCAAGCGCGACCTGATCTTCGTGCCGCTGCGCGACGGCCGCACGCTGCATCATGACGTCCATGGCCGTCACGGAGCCGGCAAGGTGATCCTGCGTACGGCCGAGGCCGGTACCGGCATCATCGCAGGCGGCCCGATGCGCGCGGTCTTCGAGGCGGTCGGCATGCACGACGTCGTCGCCAAGTCGCTCGGCTCCTCCAATCCCTACAACATGGTGCGCGCCACCTTCGACGCTCTGAAGGGTCAGATGCACCCCAAGGACGTCGCGGCTCGTCGCGGCATCAAGTACTCGACCCTTCAGGCGCGCCGCCGCGACCTGGTCGGCGCCGAGGACTGAGGCTCGCAGCCGGGCAGGGAGGTTTCATTCCCGCTCGCTCGCCTCGCGTAGGAACCAGAGGATCAGGAGTCGCGCCATGGCCGACAATAACCCCACGGGCAAGACCGTCACCGTCGAGCAGATCGGCAGCCCGCTTCGCCGCCCGGCCGACCAGCGCCAGACGCTGGTCGGGCTTGGCCTCAACAAGTTGCACCGCGTTCGCACGCTGGAAGACACGCCGGCCGTGCGTGGCATGATCCGCAAGGTCAGCCACCTCGTGCGCGTCGTCGACGGCCAGTAAGCCGGGAGACATCAAGATGAAGCTCAACGAGATCGCCGACAAGGAAGGCGCGACGCACTCGCGCAAGCGCCTGGGTCGCGGCATCGGCTCCGGCTCCGGCAAGACCGGTGGTCGCGGCGTGAAGGGCCAGAAGGCCCGTTCCGGCGTTGCCATCAACGGCTTCGAGGGCGGCCAGATGCCGCTGTATCGTCGCCTGCCGAAGCGCGGCTTCGTGAACACGTTCGCGAAGGACTACAACGTCGTCTCGCTCGCCCGCATCGAGCAGGCGATCGCTGCGGGCAAGCTCGACGCGTCGACGACGATCGACTCCGCAGCTCTCAAGGCAGCCGGTGTCGTTCGCCGCGCCCGCGACGGCGTCCGCGTTCTCTCGGATGGCGACGTGTCGCGTAAGCTCACGATCGCGGTCGAGGGCGCCTCGCGCGCCGCGATCGAGAAGGTCGAGAAGGCGGGCGGTTCGCTGACCGTTCCCACAGCTGCGGCGGCCGATGAGGCCTGATCGGCTTCCCAATCAAGCCTGAGCATGTAGGCCGCTCGCCGGTAACGGTCGGGCGGCCTTTTCGTGTCTTCCATCCTGATACGCGATGCCGTTGCGGTTGATCGCGATTTTGCTTGTGTTTAGTCCCGGCAGGACGTTCTAGAGTAGCCCTGTTGCGTGTCGCTGACTCGCGCTGATGTTCCGATCCGGACAGCGCATGACGACGCGCCCAAGGGGCAACCCGGAGAGATTTCAACCATGGCATCGGCAGCGGAACAACTCGCCGCGAACCTCAACTTCGCAGCCTTCTCCAAGGCCGAGGACCTCAAGAAGCGCATCTGGTTCACGCTGGGTGCGCTGCTGGTCTATCGCCTCGGCACATACATTCCGATGCCGGGTATCGATCCGCAGGCGCTTGCGCAGGCCTTCCAGCAGCAGTCGACGGGCATTCTCGGGCTGTTCAATATGTTTTCCGGCGGTGCCGTCGGGCGCCTCGCGATCTTCGCGCTCGGAATCATGCCGTACATCTCGGCGTCGATCATTATCCAGCTAATGACGTCCGTGATCCCCTCGCTCGAAACCCTGAAGAAGGAAGGCGAGCAGGGCCGTAAGGTCATCAATCAGTACACGCGCTACGGCACCGTTCTGCTGGCGACTGTGCAGGCCTATGGCATCGCGGCCGGACTTCAGTCGGCGAGCAACATCGTCACCAATCCCGGCACGTTCTTCATCATTTCCAGCGTCATCACGCTGGTCGGCGGCACGATGTTCCTCATGTGGCTCGGCGAGCAGATCACGGCTCGGGGCATCGGCAACGGCATCTCGCTCATCATCTTTGCCGGCATCGCGGCGAACCTGCCGTCCGCGATCGCGCAGCTGCTCGAGCTCGGACGCACGGGAGCCCTTTCCACGGGCATCATTTTGCTCGTGATCGTTGTCGTAATCGCGTGTATCGCCGGCGTCGTGTTCTTCGAGCGCGCGCAGCGCAAACTTCTCATCCAGTATCCCAAGCGCCAGGTTGGGAACCGCATGTTCCAGGGCGATACCTCGCACCTGCCGCTGAAGCTCAATACCGCGGGCGTGATTCCGCCGATCTTTGCGTCGTCGCTTCTGCTTCTGCCGGTGACGGTCGCGAACTTCGCGGACACGAGCCGCCTGCCAGGTTGGGCGACGTCGATCATCGCGTCGCTCGGCCACGGACGCCCCCTGTACATGATCCTCTACGCGGCGATGATCGGATTCTTCGCCTTCTTCTATACGGCGATCGTCTTCAATCCGAAGGATACGGCCGACAACCTCAAGAAGCACGGCGGCTTCATCCCGGGCATCCGTCCCGGCGAGCGGACGGCCGATTACATCGACTACGTGCTGACGCGCATCACGGTGGTCGGCGCGATCTATCTGGTCGTGATCTGCCTTCTTCCGGAAATCCTGATCTCGGCGGCGGGTATCCCATTCTATCTCGGTGGTACCTCGCTTCTGATCGTGGTTTCGGTCACGATGGATACGGTGGCGCAAATTCAGGGTCACCTGCTGGCCCATCAGTACGAGGGCCTCGTGAAGAAGGCCAAGCTGCGCGGCGGCAGACGGGGAGTGAGATGAGACTGATACTTCTGGGCCCGCCGGGGGCGGGAAAGGGGACCCAGGCCCAACGCCTGATCGAGCGGCACGGCATTCCGCAGCTTTCGACGGGCGACATGCTGCGCGAGGCGGTGGCCCGCCAAACCGAGATCGGTCGTCGCGCGCAGGCCATCATGGATGCGGGGCAGCTGGTGCCGGACGATGTCGTAATCGGCATCGTCGCGGACCGAATCGAGGAGGCGGACGCAAGGAGCGGCTTCATTCTCGACGGTTTTCCTCGCACGGTCCCGCAGGCCGAGGCGCTCGATGATCTTCTGTCACGCAAGGGCCTGAAGATCGACGCGGTGCTGGAGTTCCAGGTCGACGAGGACGCGCTCGTATCGCGGATCGAGAAGCGGGCGGCCGAAACGCTGGCGGCCGGCAAGCCGGTGCGCAAGGACGATACGCCGGAGGTCTTCCGGCGTCGTCTGCAGGAGTTCCGGCAACTCACGGCGGCGGTCGTGCCCTACTACCGGCAGCGCGGGCTTTCGCACGTCGTCGATGGCATGGCTCCGATCGACGAGGTGACCCGCCAGATCGAGGCGATCCTTCCGGTCGCCGCGCGCGTCTGACGGCCCGTCGTCGCGCGGGATTGACGTCCATGGCCCGACTCCTATAAGGAGCGGCTTAATCGCGTCATGGCGGATGTGTCGGCGGACGAGCCCTCAAGGCGCGGCCGAAGCCGAGCATCCGTCGTTTCGAGAAGCGAGCCACTCGGTGGCGACGCTTCGGTAGCTTGTGTCGCGGCGGATCCGCGACCAGAGGAGACAGAACTTGGCCCGTATCGCTGGCGTCAACATTCCCACCAACAAGCGCGTCATCATCGCGCTTCAGTACATCCACGGCATCGGCCCGCGCTTCGCGCAGGAGATCATGGAGAAGGTTCGCCTGGCAGCCGACCGGCGCGTCAACGACCTGTCCGATGCCGAGGTCCTGCAGATCCGCGAGATCATCGACCGCGACTACCGCGTCGAGGGCGACCTGCGCCGCGAGACGTCGATGAACATCAAGCGTCTCATGGATCTCGGCTGCTACCGCGGCCTGCGTCATCGTCGCGGTCTTCCGGTTCGCGGCCAGCGCACGCATACCAACGCTCGCACCCGCAAGGGCCCGGCGAAGGCTATCGCCGGCAAGAAGAAGTAAGGTCGGGCGCCGCATCAGCGGCATCCGTTTCAGGCGCGCGCGTCTTGTGCGTGCCGGTGGAGCCGCCGGAACTACGGCGGTGTCGAGATCGAACAGGATAGAACATGGCCAAGGAAGCCCAGCGCGTTCGTCGTCGCGAGCGCAAGAACATCACGTCCGGCGTTGCCCACGTGAACTCCTCCTTCAACAACACGCTGATCACCATTACCGACGCTCAGGGCAATACGATCGCTTGGTCGTCGGCCGGAGCGCAGGGCTTCAAGGGGTCGCGCAAGTCCACGCCCTTTGCCGCGCAGATCGCGGCCGAGGACGCGGCAAAGAAGGCCCAGGAGCACGGTATGCGCACGCTCGAGGTCGAGGTGTCGGGCCCGGGTTCGGGACGTGAGTCGGCCCTTCGCGCCTTGCAGGCGGCCGGCTTCACCATTACGTCGATCCGCGACGTGACCCCGATCCCGCACAATGGCGTTCGTCCGCGCAAGAAGCGCCGCGTCTGACGCCGGCCTTCGGGTCAGCACTTTTTCGGCCGCGCTGCCTCGATGGGGCAGCGCGGCTTTCGCCGTAGTTCGGGAAGCCGATCCTTCCCTCAGACCTTTCGCCACGATTGGATGGTGGCGAGGCAGCTGAAAGGCAAGCGCGATGATCGCGAGCAACTGGCAGGACCTGACCAAGCCCAACCAGGTCGTTTTCAAGAGCGGCGGTAGCCGCACCAAGGCGTCGCTGGTCGCCGAGCCTCTGGAGCGCGGCTTCGGCCTGACGCTCGGCAACGCCCTGCGTCGCGTTCTTCTGTCCTCGCTCCAGGGCGCGGCTGTGACGGCGGTGCAGATCGATGGCGTTCTCCACGAGTTCTCATCGATCGCGGGCGTCCGCGAGGATGTGACCGACATCGTCCTCAACATCAAGGAAATCGCCATCGGCATGCAGGGCGAAGGCCCGAAGCGGATGGTGCTGCGCAAGTCCGGTCCGGGCGTCGTCATGGCGGGCGATATTCAGACGGTCGGCGATATCGAAATCCTGAACCCCGAGCACGAGATCTGCACGCTGGACGACGGCGCGGAAATCCGCATGGAGTTCACGGTCAACACCGGCAAGGGCTACGTGCCGGCGGATCAGAGCCGTGCGGAAGACGCGCCGATCGGCCTGATCCCGGTCGACGCGCTGTTCTCGCCGGTCAAGAAGGTGTCCTATCGTGTCGAGAACACGCGTGAGGGCCAGGACCTCAACAAGGACAAGCTGACCATGGAGATCGTCACCGACGGCTCCATCACCGGTGAGGACGCCGTGGCCTATGCTGCGCGTATCCTGCAGGACCAGCTGTCGGTCTTCGTGAATTTCGAGGAGCCGCAGCGCGAGACGCGCGGCGCCGAGGAGCACATCGCAGAGCTCGCGTTCAATCCGGCGCTGCTCAAGAAGGTCGACGAACTCGAGCTCTCTGTTCGCTCGGCGAATTGCTTGAAGAACGACAACATCGTCTACATCGGCGACCTGATCCAGAAGACCGAGGCGGAAATGCTCCGCACCCCGAACTTCGGGCGCAAGTCGCTGAACGAGATCAAGGAGGTCCTCGCCTCCATGGGTCTCCACCTCGGCATGGAGGTGAGCGCCTGGCCGCCGGAGAACATCGACGATCTGGCCAAGCGCTACGAGGATCAGTACTGATCCTGTTCGATGAGATGGCCGGCGGTTCCTGACCGCCGGCCATCGAGATTAGCCTATCCAAGATTCAAAGGCACATGCGCCCGCTCCATCCGCGGGATTGCGAGGATGCCGTCCCCGGCTAATGCCGGACCTTTCACGGAGAAGACCCATGCGTCACGGAAATCGCGGTCGTAAGCTCAACCGCACTCATGAGCACCGGAAGGCGATGTTCGCCAACATGGTGGCCTCGCTGATCGAGCATGAGCAGATAGTCACCACGTTGCCGAAGGCCAAGGACCTGCGTCCGATCGTCGAGAAGATGATCACGCTCGGCAAGCGCGGCGACCTGCATGCCCGCCGCGAGGCGATCAGCCGCGTTCGCGACGAGACGGTCATCAAGAAGCTCTTCGATACGCTGGCCCCGCGCTACGCTGGCCGCAACGGTGGTTACACCCGCGTCCTCAAGGCTGGCTTTCGACGCGGCGACAACGCCCCCCTGGCGGTGATCGAGTTCGTCGACCGCGACGTCGATGCGCGCGGCGCAGCCGATCGCGCCCGCACCGAGGCAGCTGGCGCCGAGAGCGACGCCGCCTGAACGCTGGCTCGGTACACGACCTGACGAAGGGGCCCCTGCGGGCCCCTTTTTCGTTTCGAGCCAGCCCGGCGAGCCCGACCCAGGAGGACATCATGAGCGACCGCGTTCTCGTCACAGGTGCCTCCGGCTTCATTGCAAAGCACATCGTCCTGGAGCTCGTTCGGCTGGGCGTACCCGTCCGGGGCACGGTGCGCAGCGCTGCCAAGGCCCAGGAGGTACGGGCTGTCCTGCGGCGGCACGATGCGGACCCGGCGCTGTTCGATGCGCTCGAACTCGATCTCTCCCGGGATGAGGGGTGGGAGGAGGCGGCTCGCGACTGTCGCTACGTGCTGCACACGGCCTCGCCTTTCCCGGCACGACAGCCCAGCGGCAAGTTCGACCTCGTGCCGCCGGCCCGCGACGGAACGCTTCGCGCGCTGAGCGCCGCGAGACGTGCCGGGTGCGAACGCGTCGTCGTGACGTCATCGGTGGCCGCAATTTTTTATGGTCATCCCAATGATCCGTCACGTGTCTTCGGTGAAGGGGACGTGTCTCGGGTCGAGAGCCCGGCCATCATGCCTTATGCCGTCTCGAAAACCGTAGCCGAGCAAGCCGCGTGGGGGGTCGCGCGGGAGTACGGCCTCTCCCTGTCGACGATCAATCCGGCGCTCGTTCTTGGACCCGCGCTGGACGGCGTTCTGGGCACGTCCGCGACGCTCATCGACTGGATGGCGCGGCGACGCATTCCCGTTCTGCCCGATGTCACCTTCGGCATCGCGGATGTACGCGACGTGGCGCATGCCCACATCGTGGCCATGCGCCATCCAGATGCGAACGGTCGCCGGTTTATCGTGAGCGGCGGCGAAAGAACCTTGCGATCCGTTGCAGCGACGGCGAGGGAGGCCAATCCGAAAGCCTTTGGCATTGCGCCCTTGCCGCTACCATCCTGGCTCGTTCACGCGGGGGCGCGTGTTTCTCCGCAGTTGGCCATGCTCGCGGCGGAAGTCGATCGCGTCAAACGTCTCGACACGACACCGCTTCGGGATGTTCTCGGTATCGCGCCGCGTTCGCCGGAAGTCGCGATACGTGATCTCGTGGAGAGTATCCGACAGTATAAGTGGAAATGAATTTGCCAGAGCCGGGGCAGCGACTTTCGGCGCTCGCTGACGCTCCGGTCGTTGGCTGTGTTCGCTTCCGCTCGACGCCATGTTGATTGAGCAGGCCTTTGAACCGCCGCAAACCCTTGTGTGCGTTAGGTTCCCAAGGTCCTTCAGAAGATGGGGAATGTTGCAGTTGGGTGATAGTCGGGCCCATGAACGCGTGCGATAGCACGCTCGCGCCGCTTCTTGTCTCCGAAATCGAAATCATGACGCAACCAACGTGCGTTAGATCCATTCCCTTATCGAATGGGGACAAGACGCTGCTCCAGGCGCGGCGAGTTTACACGGATTAAACGAATACTATGGAAGATACCGGGGCTCTCAACAACACGAGCGGGTTCTCGATGCGTCGCACGGTCCTTACGCTTCTTGGTGCATTCTTTGCGTTCGGCGTGCTCACTGCGAGCTATGCGACCGCCGAACTGCCGGAAACCCCGGCGGCGATCCAGATGGGTATGCAGGCCCGCTAGGTCTGCGGTCGAATCCCGTCTCATCTGAAAGGGCCCTCGTGGCCCTTTTTTCGTGACAAGTCATGGCCTATCCACGGGTATGCCGACCCCTTCTGCGGATCGGCACGGCATCGGTGGCCTCATGACACGACTTTCGACGATTCTTGCGACATCCGCTTCGCTGCTTCTGGTCGGCTCCGCCGAGCCGGTGACGGCTCAGGATGCAGCGCCACCCGTGGCGTCTCAGCCGATCACGCCGCAGGATCGGGTGCCGGCAAGTCAGTCCGAGATCAAGCTCAGCTTTGCGCCGCTCGTGAAGGCGAGCGCCCCCGCCGTGGT
Organism: Aureimonas sp. AU4; assembly: GCF_001463765.1. Taxonomy (GTDB): domain Bacteria; phylum Pseudomonadota; class Alphaproteobacteria; order Rhizobiales; family Rhizobiaceae; genus Aureimonas. Next base: position 16,738 of record NZ_BBWK01000062.1, read on the forward strand.
TAACGTCTATGCCGCGCGGGTCGTGGCGAACCGCAGTCCTTTTGCGGGCGATCCGTTTTTCGAGCAGTTCTTCGGCCGCCGGCAGTCGCGTCCCAGAATGGAGTCTTCGCTCGGGTCCGGCGTCCTCGTCGACAAGTCCGGCGTTCTCGTCACCAACAATCACGTCATCGAGAACGCCGACGAGATTCGCGTGGCGCTCGCCGATGGACGCGAGTTCGCGGCGAAGCTGCTGCTCAAGGATGCCCGCGCTGATCTCGCGGTCCTGAAGATCGAGGGAGACGAGCCGTTCCCGGTCGTGCCCATCGCCGATTCGGATGCGGCCGAGATTGGCGACCTGGTTCTGGCGATCGGCAATCCGTTCGGGATCGGCCAGACGGTCACCAACGGAATCGTGTCCGCCCTGGCGCGCACGCATGTGGGTGTGAACGACTTCGGCTACTTCATCCAAACGGATGCCGCCATCAACCCCGGCAACTCCGGCGGCGCGCTGATCGACATGCGCGGCCAGCTTGTCGGCATCAATACCGCGATTTTTTCCCGCTCCGGCGGCTCCAACGGGATCGGATTCGCGATTCCCTCCAACATGGTGCGCGCCTTCGTCGAGGCGGCGGAACGGGGCACGCGCTTCGAGCGTCCCTATGTCGGAGCCGTCTTAACCCCGGTCACCCCCGACATCGCCGAGGCGCTCGGCCTGCCGCGCCCGGCAGGCGCCCTGGTACAGACGGTGCGTAGCGGCGGACCCGCTGAGGAAGCGGGCTTGCGCGAAGGCGACGTCGTTCTCGCGATGAACGGCTTCCCCATCGATAACCCCGATACGCTTGGCTACCGACTTGCGACCGCCGGCATCGGGCGGGACGCGGAGTTGCGGGTCGAGGGACGCAACGGCGAAGAGACGCTGCGCCTGGCGCTAGAGCCCGCGCCCGAGACGCCCCGACGGGACGAGCGCCGCATCGAAGGCGAGACGCCCTTCTCGGGTGCCAGCGTCGCGAATCTCTCGCCCCGCCTCGCAGAAGAACTGGAGATGGCCGATACGCGCGAGGGGGTCGTCGTGACGGAGGTCGAGCCCGGCACGCCGGCGGCTCGCCTCGGTTTTCAGCCAAAGGACATCGTCCTTTCGCTGAACGGGCGCGACATCCGCTCCTCCGCCGATCTCGAACAGCGGGCGGAAGACGGCCGCAGGGGGTGGGAGATCGAGGTCGAGCGCAACGGCAAGACGCTGACGCAGCGGGTGCGGTAGGGCGCAGGTCACCCCCCATGGCCGATCTCTTCGGATCCAGCGAGCCGGAACCGCCGCGCCGCAAGGCTGCGGACGACGACCTGACCGGGCGGCCTCTCGCCGACCGACTGCGGCCCCGCGCCTTGAGCGAGGTCGTCGGGCAGGACCACCTGACAGGATCCGACGGTCTTCTGACGCGCATGCTGGCCAGCGGTACGCTGGGATCCCTGATCCTGTGGGGACCGCCGGGCACGGGGAAGACGACGCTCGCGCGCCTTCTCGCCAATGAGACCGACTTTGCCTTCGAGCAGATTTCAGCGATCTTCTCGGGCGTCGCCGACCTCAAGAAAGTCTTCGAGTCCGCACGCGTGCGTCGCCTGAGCGGCCGGCGCACTCTGCTCTTCGTCGATGAGATTCACCGCTTCAATCGCGCACAGCAGGACAGCTTCCTGCCGGTGCTGGAGGACGGCACGGTCGTGCTCGTGGGCGCGACCACCGAGAACCCGAGCTTCGAGCTGAACGCGGCCCTTCTGTCGCGCGCTCGGGTCCTGGTTCTCCATCCGCATACGCAGGAGAGCCTTGCCAAGCTCCTGGAGCGGGCCGAGCGCATCGAAGGACGGTCGTTGCCGCTGGATGACTCGGCGCGTCTCTCGCTTCTGCGCATGGCGGACGGGGACGGGCGAGCCGTCCTGACGCTGGCCGAGGAGGCATGGCGCGCGGCGCGGCCGGGCGAGCGTCTCGACGAGGCCGCCCTGCAGCGGGTCCTGCAGCGCCGTGCGCCGATCTACGACAAGTCACAGGACGGCCACTACAACCTCATCTCCGCGCTGCACAAGTCGGTGCGCGGCTCCGATCCGGACGCCGCGCTCTACTACCTCTGCCGGATGCTCGACGCAGGCGAGGATCCGCTCTTTCTCGGCCGTCGCCTAGTGCGCATGGCGGTCGAGGATATCGGCCTTGCCGACCCGCAGGCTCTTGTCGTGTGCAATGCCGCCAAGGACGCCTACGACTTCCTCGGCAGTCCGGAGGGCGAGCTCGCGCTCGCGCAGGCGGCCGTCTATCTCGCGAGCGCGCCCAAGTCGAACGCCGTCTACGTCGCCTACAAGGCTGCGGTGCGAACCGCCAAGGAGAACGGCTCGCTCCCGCCGCCGCCCCACATCCTCAATGCGCCGACCAAGCTCATGAAGGACGAAGGCTACGGCAGCGGATACGAGTACGACCACGACAGGCCGGGCGCCTTTTCCGGTCAGGACTATTTCCCGGAGCGCCTCGGGCGGCAGACGTTCTACCATCCGACCGAACGGGGGGCGGAACGCGAGATCGGCCGGCGGCTGGCACATTGGGATGCGATCCGCCGTGAGCGTGCCGATCGCTCGGGCGACTGACACGCGTTCGTCCAACCAGGAGACCGTTCCTTGCTGCTGAACGTCCTGCTCGTCGCTCTCGGCGGCGCGACCGGCTCCGTGCTTCGCTATCTCGCCACTGTCGTGGCCACGCGGTGGCTGGGACCCGACTGGCCGTACGGCACGGTCTTCGTCAACATCACGGGTTCGTTTCTCATGGGGCTCGTCGTCGAGGCCATCGCGCGCCGCTTCGGCGCCTCGAACGAGCTGCGCCTTCTCGTGGCGACCGGCATTCTCGGCGGCTACACGACCTTTTCGTCCTTTTCGCTCGACGCGTCGATGCTCTGGGAGCGCGGCGATGGCTTGATGAGCCTGGGCTACGTCCTCCTCAGTGTCGGGCTCGGCATCTGCGCGCTGTCTGCCGGTCTCGCGCTCGGTCGGCATGCGTTTTGAGACCGCGCGAGGCCGTTTCGGTTTCGTTCCGGATGCGCTATTGCGGCCTTTAACGCGAAGAGGAGCCGGTATGTCGTCCGTTGAACAGATCAGGGTCGAGCCCGACGAGGCGGGTCTGCGCCTCGATCGATGGTTCAAGCTCCATTATCCCGGCCTCGGCTTCGGGCATCTCCAGAAGCTCCTGCGCTCGGGCCAAGTGCGCGTCGACGGGGGCCGGGCCAAGACGGATACGCGCATCGCGCCGGGGCAGGTGATCCGCATCCCGCCGATGGGCGCGGACGCCGCTCGCCTGAAGGTCGCCCCGCTCACCGCCAACACGATGCGCGACCGCAACGATGCGGACGTCCTCAGCCAGATGCTGATCTACGAGGACGAAAAGGTCTACGTCTTCAACAAGCCGGCGGGTCTGGCGGTGCAGGGCGGCTCGGGCGTGTCGCGCCACGTCGACATGATGCTGGAGGCCTGGCGCAACCGGAAGGGCGAGAAGCCCCGGCTCGTCCACCGCATCGACCGCGACACGACGGGCATCCTCGTGGTCGCGCGAACGCGCGGCGCGGCGGTGGCGCTCACCAGGGCCTTTCGCGAGCGCGACACGCGCAAGACCTACTGGGCGCTGGTGAAGGGCGTGCCGACACCGCACGAGGGTCGCATCTCGACCTATCTCGTGAAGGAGCAGACCATGGACGGCGACCGCATGCGGGTCGCTCGCCACGGCGACGAGGGGGCCGACCATGCCCTCTCGCACTACCGCGTCATCGATCAGGTCGCGCAGAACTACGCCTGGCTCGAGATGGAGCCCCATACCGGACGTACCCACCAGCTGCGCGTCCATGCCGCTCATATCGGCCATCCGATCCTGGGCGATCCGAAGTATTTCGAGGCCGACGCCAACTGGGACTTCCCCGGCGGCGTCCAGAACCGCCTCCACCTTCACGCACGCCGCATCGTCATTCCCCATCCCGACGGTGGCGGACGCCTGATCGACCAGATCGCGCCGCTGCCGCCGCACATGGTCCAGACGTGGAACCTCTTCGGTTTCGACGAGGCGGCGGAGAACGACTGAGCGCGATGAAGGCGATCCTCTTCGACTGCGACGGCACGCTGGCCGACAGCTTCGGCCTGATCTGCGAGACCATGCAGCGCTGCTTCGCCATCGCCGGATTGGCCGTTCCGGAGCGGCGGGCGATCGAGGGCATCATCGGCCTTTCGCTCGATCTTGCGATCCACCGGCTCGCGCCGACGGTTCGTCAGTCCGATTTGCCGGCGCTCGTCGACATATATCGGCAGGAGTTCCACCGCGCGCGGTCCGATCCGGCGTTCCGCGAGACCTTGTTCGAGGGTGTCGAACCCCTGCTGCGCCGGCTCGCTTCGCAGGACGACGCCCTCGTCGGCATGGTGACGGGCAAGTCCCGTCGCGGCGTTGCGAACGTCGTCGCGGCCCACGGACTCGAAGGCATCTTCCTCGCGGTCCGAACGGCCGACGACTGCCCGTCGAAGCCGCACCCGGCCATGGTGCTGGAGTGCTCCTCGGAGCTCGGCATCGATCCAGCCGAAACCGTCGTCGTCGGCGACGCGATCTACGACATGCAGATGGCGAACGCGGCCGGTGCTCGGGCGATCGGCGTGTCCTGGGGGGCATGCGAGCCGGCCGTGCTGACGGCGGCCGGCGCGCACGAGGTCGCCCTCGACGTGTCCGATCTGGAGCAGCGCCTCGCAGCCTTCTTGAGCCCGGCTCCCGTGATTCTCGAAACCGTTCTGGACTGACCTGCCGCCCATGCCCGACATGCCCGCCCGCCCGGAACTGCCGAAGCGCTTCTACACCGCGGTCGAGATCGCCGAGGATGCGGCCGGCTTTTCGGTGCGGCTCGACGGCCGGCCCGTTCGCACGCCGGCCCGCGCACCGTTGGCGCTGCCGACGCGCGAGGCGGCCGAGGGCGTTGCCGAGGAGTGGCGGAGCCAGCGCGACGTCATCGATCCCGGCACCATGCCCATCACGCGGCTCGCCAACACCGTCATAGACGGCGTCGTATCCAACCCCGATCCGATTCGGCAGGACCTTGCGCGTTACGCCGAGACCGACCTTCTCGCCTACCGCGCGGACGGACCGGATCGTCTCGTCCGGCGGCAGGCCGAGCAATGGGATCCGATCGTCCGCTGGGCCGAGGAGGAGGTCGCCGCGCTCTTCGCCACCGGCCAGGGCGTCATGTACGTCGCGCAGCCGCCTGAGACCGTCGCGGCGCTGCGCGCGCGTCTCGACCGCGAGACGGATCCGTTCCGGCTCGGGGCGCTGCACCAGGCGACGACCCTGACCGGGTCGCTGATCCTCGCGCTGGCGCTTGCGTCGGGTCGTCTTGATGCCGCCGCCGCATGGTCGCTCGCCCATGTGGACGAGGATTGGAACATCGAGCAGTGGGGCGAGGACGACGAGGCGAGGGCGCGTCGCGACGCACGCTTTGCCGACATGCGCGCGGCCGCCCTTCTGCTTGGCCGTCGCTGAGGATCAGATCCCCGCGAACCATTCGTAGCCGCGGTCTTCCCAGTATCCGCCGCTGCCCTCGCCATAGTCCCGCAGGCTGTCGGTCAGCGTGATGCCGGCGAGGAACTTCGCCATCTTGTACCCGAGCTGCCGTTCGACGCGCACGCGCAGCGGCGCGCCGTTGGAGACCGGAAGCGCGGCATCGTTCAGCCCGTAAGCGAGGATGGTCTGCGGGTGGCGCGCGTCCACGAGGTCGATCGACTCGTAGTACCGCACGGGACCCAGGAAACCGTTCTCCATTGTGTCGAGGCAGGAGAAGACCGCGTATCGCGCCTGCGGCTTAACACGGGCCTGATCGAGCAGCCCCGCGAGCGGCGTTCCCGTCCACTTGGCGATGCAGCTCCAGCCTTCGACGCAGTCGTGCCGGGTGATCTGCGTTCGGCTCGGCATGGCACGCAGATCGTCGAGCGACAGGCTGAGGGGGCGATCCACCATCCCGTCGACCGTCAGGCGCCAGGACGCGAAGTTCTCGCGCGCAAGGGCTATGTAGTCCGCGTCCTGCGGGCTCACCGTGCCGTTCGGGCGCATCGGCTGGCGGATCTCGCTTGCGGCGAACTCGGGCGCGAGCTGGTCGGAACGCAGCAGCAGGCGCTGCGCGCGATAGGTGAGGTCGTTCGCCTCTTCCAAGACGTTCCGGGCGGCCGAGTCGGACGCGACGAGCGGATCGAAGCAGCCCGAGAGCGGAAGCGTCGAGGCGAGCCCGAGACCCGTGAGGAAACGGCGGCGATCGAGGCGGAGGGTCACGGCTTCGTCTCCTCGGGATCGATTCGCATGCGGCCGGTGATCATCGAGCGCAACTCGTTGAAGGGACCGGCCAGGATCACCATCACGATATGAACGACGAAGAAGGCGACCAGCGACAGCATCACGACGAAGTGGATGGTGCGGGCGGTCTGGCGACCTCCAAAGAGATCCAGCGTCCAGGGCGCGAGGGCATTGAAGCCGGGCGACATCGTGAGCCCCGTCAGGATCATCAGCGGCAGCGCGACGAAGAGCACTCCGAAATAGGACAGTTTCTGCAGCGGGTTGTAGGAGCGGCCGTGGTGGAGCCGCAGCCGTGCATGGTCGGCGACGTCGCGAGGCAGGGCCTTCAGGTCGCGCCCGCGCGGCAGGAGATCGCGCAGCAGATGACGGTTCGCGATGCTCGCAACGAGCCAGACGAGAAGTGTCGTGCCTAGCACCCAGGCGAAGAAGAAGTGAACGACGCGCCCCGAGGCCAGGTCGCGATAGGTCGGGATCACCATCGAGCCCGGAAAGGACTGCGGCACCAGTTGGCCGTCCTGCCAGACCGCTCCGAGCCACCCCGTCGTGTCGAATCGATGGCCGAAGAGATTGGTCACGCCGCGCATCGCGCCGTTCTCGACCACCGCACCGATCGAAAGGATGCTGTTGTCGAACTGGAAGCCGGACTGCGCGCCGATATAGAGGTCCGGGCGCGCCATGAAGATCTGCAGGCCCGACAGCAGCAGGAAGAAGAGCGCGACGGCCCAGATCCAGTGTGTGAGACGGGTCCAGATCGACTGCCGTTGGACGACTGGACCGTTTCGTGGGGCTATGAGCTTCATCGCGGGAATCCGAACCGGGGTATGCGGAAGATACGCAGTGTCATGGCCGACGGTTTCGGCGCCATTGCGAGGTTCAGGTCATCTGCGCCAAACGTCGCAGCGCCAGGTCAAGCTGGTTGCGGAAGCGCGCCCGGTCCGCGCCTGTGAAGGCGGCGTTCAGTCCCCGACTCTCACCGGTCTCCCGAAGGTGCTGGTTGAAAGCGCGCATCGACAGGGCAGCGCCGATCGATTCCGTCGTGAACGGCCGGCCGTTGGGATTGAGTACCGTCGCCCCGCGCTCGAGGGCACGCGCCGCCAGCGGAATGTCGGCCGTCACCACCGTGTCTCGCGCACCGGCCTCCTCGGCGATCCAGTCGTCCGCGGCATCGGCACCCGCGCCGACCACGACGATTCGCGCGCCGGGATAGCGCGAGGGCCGGATGCCGCCGTTCGACACGAGAACCAGCTCGGCTCCGAATCGATCGGCCACTTCCAGCGCCTCGTCCTTCACCGGACAGGCATCGGCATCCACGAGAACGCGCAGCGGCTTCTGGCTCATGCCAGCGTTCCGGGCGCCGCGACCGATGCGCCGAAGACGCGCTCGAAGCTTGCGCGCAGCACCATGTCCACCTCGGTCATCGAGACCGGGACGCCCAGATCCACGAGGCTCGTCACCCCGTACCCCTGGATGCCGCAGGGCACGATGCCTTTGAAATGCGAGAGATCGGGATCGACGTTGAGGCTGATGCCGTGGAAGCTCACCCAGCGCCGAACGCGGATACCGATCGCGGCGATCTTGTCCTCGGCCGGCGAACCGTCCGGGAGAGGCGGGCGCTCCGGCCGGCGAACCCAGACGCCGACCCGGTCCTCGCGCCGCTCGCCGCGCACCTGGTATTGGGCCAGCGTATCGATGATCCAACGCTCCAGCGCGGCGACGAAGCGGCGCACGTCGGACCCGCGTCGGCGCAGGTCCAGGAGGACGTAGGCCACGCGCTGCCCTGGGCCATGGTATGTGTATTCGCCGCCGCGTCCGGTTTGGAAGACCGGAAAGCGGGCCACGTCGAGAAGGTCTTCGGCGCGCGCGCTCGTGCCGGCGGTGTAGATCGGCGGATGTTCGAGCAGCACGACCGCCTCGGCCGCCTCGCCCCGCGCGATCGCCGCCGCGCGATCGTCCATGAAGGCGAGTGCGGCGTCGTAGGGCACGGGTTCGTCGAGAACGATCCACTCCACCGCCGCTCCGTCGTCGCGGGGAAGGGCGGTCGGCTCGACCTGGAGGCGGGAACTGCTCGGCATGTCCATGAAGGGGTTCTAGCCTTTCAGGGCAGGGCGTTCCAGCTTCGCGCCAGTCCCGGCATCGCCTTTCACGTCGAAGATCGCTTTTGGGGCTTGTGCCCCCCATGAGCGTTTGTTACATCGCCGCCACCGCACCAGACGGAGCGGGAACACGGCGTGCGGTCGTGGCGGAATTGGTAGACGCGCAGCGTTGAGGTCGCTGTGGGGCAACCCGTGGAAGTTCGAGTCTTCTCGACCGCACCAGTGTTCTTTCGGCAACCTCGCCGGTCTCCCCACCATACAGATTGAGAGTTTTTAATCCCCGGGCGGGCTTCCGTTCGAGGGTTGATTTGCCGTGCTTGCCAGCCTCCCCGCAGGCGCATAAGGAACGGCACCCGAACCCACCGATGCCGGAACATGCCATGGACTTCGCCGCCGCCCGCGTGAAGATGGTCGACAACCAGATCCGCACGACGGACGTCACGACGCACGACTTGCTGCGCGCCTTTCTGACCGTGCCGCGCGAGCTTTTCGTGCCCGACGCCCGCAAGCCGCTCGCCTATATCGACGAGGACCTGCCGCTCGGCGTCGCGGACCGCTACCTCATGGAGCCGTCGCCGTTCGCCAAGCTTCTGCAGATGGCCTCGATCCTGCCCGGCGACACCGTGCTCGACGTCGGCTGCGGTACCGGCTACGGCGCGGCCGTGATGGCGAAGGTCGGCTTGCATGTCGTCGCGCTGGAGGAGGATGAGACGCTCGCGGAGACGGCGCGGGCGGCCTTGCGCGAGGCGGGGGCGGCCAATGTCGAGGTCGTGACGGGCCCTCTCACGGCCGGCCATGCGGCGGGCGCGCCCTACGACGTGATCGTTCTGGAGGGGGCGGTCGACGAGGTGCCGGATGTCTTCTTCGAGCAGCTGCGAGAGCGTGGCCGGCTCGTGACCGTGGTCGGCTCCGGCCTTTCGGCCATGGCGAAGCTCTACACGAAGGAAGACGGCATCGTCTCCGACCGGTTCGGCTTCAACTGCAGCCTCAAGCCGCTTCCCGGCTTCCGGCGCGAGCGCGGTTTCGTATTCTAGGCCAAGGGGCGCCGCGCATGGCGCGGCGCAAGCTTTACAAACGTCTTGTGTTTTAGACGGGTCACACTTGGTCGCGATTCCGGTGTACTTCGTAACTCCACGCTAGCATTTCGTTGGCGTGCGGTTCATGTCGATGGGGAAGCATATCCCGTCCGCCCGTCCCGTTCCGCCGCCGCTGCGGAGTTCGGTTTCGTAACGGTTCGTGACGGGGGAACTCGGAGTGAACATTTGCGCAAGCGTTCCTGGATTCTGGCAGCTGTTTCCGCCGCCCTCCTCGTCGGAACGGCATCGGGCGCGAGCGCCGAAACCCTGCGGGGCGCGCTCGCCAAGTCCTACACCAACAACCAAGACCTGAACTCCGCCCGCGCGCAGTTGCGCGCGACCGATGAGAACGTCACGCAGGCGCGTGCTGGGCTCCGGCCGACCGTCGCCGCGACCGCGGACGCGCAGGCCAGTCGCTCGCGGACCACGTTCGGTGACAACCTCCCCAACCAATCGAGCCGGACCGGTGCGCTCGTCGGCGGCATCCAGATCAACCAGACGATCTTCGACGGGTTTCAGACGCCCAACAACGTCAACGCCCAGCAGGCGCAGGTGAGGGCGGCTCAGGAGAATCTGGCCAACACGGTCCAGAACACGCTTCTGAGCACCGTTCAGGTCTACATGAACGTTCGTCGCGACCGCGAGATCGCTGCGTTCCGCCAGCAGAACCTGAACTTCCTCAACGAGCAGGTGCGCGCGGCGGACGCGCGCTTCCAGGTCGGCGAGGGCACCCGTACGGACGTCGCCCAGGCTCAGGCTCAGCAGGCGCTGGCCACCGCGCTCCTCAACACCGCTCTCGCGCAAGTCGCCTCCAGCGAGGCGCAATATCTCGATGTCGTCGGCGATCCGCCGACGCAGCTCGAGGCCGGCAACCTGCCGCCGTCCGCGATCATCCCGTCCAGCGTCGCGCGTGCTCTCGACGTTTCCCAGCAGGAGCATCCGGCGATTCTGGCGAACCAGTTCGCCGTGGATGCCGCGTCCTTCCTCGTGAAGTCGGCCGAAGGGCGTCGCCTGCCGACCGTCGCGGTCCAGGGGTCGGTGAACAATACCTACGCGCTCAGCGACACGACGCCGAATTCCGCGAACCTTCCGGGCGTGGACGTCCTCACGCAGAACGAGGTCACCGGCACGGTCACGGCCCGTCTGTCGGTTCCGATCTACCAGGGCGGTCTCGTCTCCTCGCAGGTGCGCCAGGCCAAGGAGGTCGTGAGCCAGCGGCGGATCGAGGTCGACGGAATCCGCGACCAGGTCCGCTCGGCGGTGGCGACCGCCTGGGCGCAGCGCCAGGCGGCGATCGCGAACGTCCAGGGCTACAAGGCTCAGGTCTCCGCAGCGCAGCTGGCGCTCAACGGCGTCGTCGAGGAGCGCAACGTCGGCCAGCGCACGACGCTCGACGTCCTGAACGCGCAGTCCGACGTCATCACGGCGCAGATCCTCCTCGCCGGTGCCCAGCGCGACGCCGTGGTCGCGGCCTACCAGCTTGCCTCCGCCATCGGTCGTCTTTCGCCGCAGCGCCTGTCGCTGAACGTCGCGACCTACGATCCGGAAGAGCACTACCAGCAGGTCCAGGACAAGTGGTACGGCCTGCGCACCCCGGACGGTCGCTGACGCGCCTGCGTTAAAAATCCGTTACGAACGCGATTCCTGCAGTCCGGCGCATTCAATTCCTCGGTCATCGGCGCTAGCTTGATGGCACGAGGAATCGGCGCGGGCAGGGCGCCGAAAAGGGCGGATGCGAAAACGTCATGAGTAAACCCAGCATCGCGCAGGAACCATCCATGGACGAGATCCTGGCGTCGATCCGCCGGATCATCGAGACCGGAGAGGACCGCGCCGGCACGACGTCCCGCCAGGACGATTCAGCTGCGGAAGCGCCGCCCGCCCGTGCGGCATCCGGGCTTCCCCGGTTGCCGGAACGCTTCGACACGCGCGATCTGCCGCCCGGCCATCGTGCGTCCAATCCCGTTCTTGCGGCCGCGGCCTCCGACGTGTCGAGCCGCATCACGGCCTCGATGCCCGAGGCTACGTCGATTTCCGAAGCCTCCCAGGCTCCGGCCGAACTCGACGACGACGCGCGACTGACGGCGAATCTCGAGGAGGAGCTTGCCGCGACCTGGGATCAGCCGGCCGCCGAACAGCCGCCGCAACCCGAACCCGAACCGGAGATCGCCGCCGCCCTGCCGCAATCCCCGTCGCCAACGGAAGGCTCACAGCCCATGTCCGACATGCCGTCCTACGAGCGCCGTCCCGAGTTTCATCCGGCTCCGGTCGCCGAGCCTCACGCGGAGCAGCCGGTCAGCAACGCTGAGCGTGGGAGTTTCAGCCCGGCGAACAGCGACCGGCCGCTTCCCTTGAGCGATGAGCGCTACGAGCCTGTGACCCTGCCTTTGACCTCGGAGGCGACCGGCACCCTTGTCGCGGCCTCGTTCAGTGATCTTGCCCAGGCGATCCGCTCCGGCGAGCTTCGCTCGATCGAGGCGATGGCGCAGGAGATGCTGCGCCCGATGCTGCAGGAATGGCTCGACGACAATCTGCCGCGCATGGTCGAGCGCCTCGTGCGCGAGGAAATCGAGCGCATGTCCCGCGGCGGGCGCCGCTAGCCGGCGAGCCCTTCCATCCAGTGCAAGTACGGGGGCCGGTTTCATTGATTCCGGCCCCCGTTCGCGTTAACCGGGGCGGCTCGTGCCAACTCGGATTCTCTCATGATCGACAAGACCTTCGACGCCGCCGCCGTGGAACCGCGGATCGCGGAGCGGTGGGAGGCGGCGGACGCCTTCCGCGCCGGTGCCGGCGCTCGTCCGGGGGCTCCGGCCTTCTCGATCGTGATCCCCCCGCCCAACGTCACCGGCTCGCTCCATATCGGCCATGCGTTGAACAACACGCTGCAGGACGTGCTCGTCCGGCATCGCCGCATGTTGGGCGACAACGTGCTTTGGCAGCCCGGCCTCGACCATGCCGGCATCGCGACGCAGATGGTTGTCGAGCGCCAGCTCGCCGAGCGGCAGGAGCCGCATCGCCGCGAGATGGGGCGTGAGGCGTTCATCGACCGCGTCTGGTCGTGGAAGGGCGAGTCGGGCGGGGCGATCCTGCGCCAGCTCCGGCGTCTGGGCGCGTCCTGCGACTGGTCGCGCGAACGCTTCACGATGGACGAGGGCCTGTCGCGCGCGGTGCGCCGCGTCTTCGTGCAGCTCTATCGCGACGGCCTGATCTACAAGGATCGCCGACTGGTCAATTGGGACCCGAAGCTGCGGACCGCCATCTCGGACATCGAGGTCGAGCAGCACGAGGTGAAGGGCTCGCTCTGGCACTTCCGCTATCCCGTGGAAGGGCGGAACTACGATCCCGAGAACGCCAATACCTTCATCACGGTCGCGACCACGCGCCCGGAGACCGTGCTTGGCGATACGGCCGTCGCCGTGAACCCCGAGGACGACCGCTACCGCAACCTCGTGGGACAGCATGTCCGCCTGCCGCTGATCGGGCGTGTCATCCCGATCGTCGCCGACGACTACGCCGACCCCGAGGCGGGATCGGGCGCGGTCAAGATCACGCCGGCCCACGATTTCAACGACTTCGAGGTCGGCAAGCGGCACGACCTGCCCCGCATTAACGTGCTGTCGCCTGACGCGCGCATCGCGATCCGCGACAATCCTGACTTCGCGGAGGGTCTGTTTGCCGACGATGCCGAGCGCGCCATCGGCATGTTCGAGGGGCTCGACCGCTTCGCGGCCCGCAAGCTTCTCGTCGAGTGGATGGCGGAGGAGTGCTATCTCGCCAAAATCGACGACCATGTCCACATGGTCCCCCACGGCGACCGTGGTGGCGTGCCGCTCGAGCCGTTCCTGACGGACCAATGGTATGTCGATGCCGCGACGCTCGCGCGGCCGGCCATCGCGGCGGTGCGCGAGGAGCGCACGACCTTCGTCCCGCGCAACTGGGAGAAGACCTACTTCGACTGGATGGAGAACATCGAGCCCTGGTGCATCTCGCGCCAGCTCTGGTGGGGGCATCAGATCCCGGCCTGGTACGGGCCGGACGGCACCGTCTTCGTGGACGAGGACGAGGATGCGGCCGCCGCCGCCGCGCTTGCCCACTACGTGACCAACGGCACGATCACCGACGCGCGCGCACGAGAGCTCGCCGAGAACGCGGAGGAGCGGGCGGCCTTCCTCACGCGTGACGAGGACGTGCTGGACACGTGGTTCTCGTCCGGCCTTTGGCCCTTCTCGACGCTGGGCTGGCCCGACCGGACGCCGGAACTCGAGACCTACTACCCGACCAATGTCGTGGTGTCGGGCTTCGACATCATCTTCTTCTGGGTCGCCCGGATGATGATGATGGGCCTCTACGTTACGGACGAGGTGCCGTTCCGCACCGTCTACATGCACGCCCTCGTTCGCGACAAGAACGGCGCGAAGATGTCGAAGTCCAAGGGCAACGTCATCGATCCGCTCGATCTCGTCGACGAGTTCGGAGCCGATGCCCTGCGCTTCACGCTGACGATCCTCGCCGCGCAGGGACGCGATGTGAAGCTCGATCCGCAGCGTATCGCGGGCTACCGCAACTTCGGCACCAAGATTTGGAACGCGACGCGCTTCGCCGAGATGAACGGCGCGATCCACGGCGTAGCGGTCGATCCGCAGACGCTGCGCGAGCCGGTCAACCGCTGGGCGCTGAGCGAGCTGTCCGTCGCGATCCGTGAGATCGACACGGCCTTGGCCGCCTATCGCTTCAACGATGCGGCAAGCGCCGTCTACCGCTTCGCCTGGAACGTCGTGTGCGACTGGTATGTCGAGCTGACGAAGCCGATCTTCCTCGGCGCGGACGAGATGGCGAAGGAGGAGACGCGGCGCGTCACCGGCTTCATCCTGGACCAGCTCTACGCGCTGCTTCATCCGATGATGCCCTTCCTGACCGAGGAGCTGTGGGCGGTCACCGCGCCCGACGGCGCGTCCCGTCCGAACCTGCTCTGCCACACCGCTTGGCCGACGCTCGACTATCGCGACGAGAGCGCGGCCGAGGACCTGAACTGGCTTGTCGAGATGGTCGGGACCATCCGCTCGGTGCGCTCGCAGATGAACGTTCCGGCGGGGGCCGAAGCGCCGATCGTGGCTGTCGGCGCGTCGGCGGCGACCATGGAGCGCCTGGAGCGGCACGGGGCGGCCCTTGCGCGACTCGGCCGCGTCAGCGCCACGTCTGCTGCCTCGGTGGCGCCCGACCAGTCGGCGCAGTTCGTGCTCGGCGGCGAGACCTTTGCGCTGCCGCTCGCCGGCATGATCGACATTGCCGCCGAGAGGACCCGCTTGTCCAAGGCCGCCGTCAAGGCCCGAGGCGAGGTCGAGCGCATCGACCGCAAGCTCGCCAACGAGCGTTTCGTCGCCAGCGCACCCGAAGAGGTCGTCGACCAGGAGCGCGAGAAGCGCCGCGATTACGCGTCCGAGGTCGAGAAGCTCGACGCCGCGATCGCGATGCTGGGCTGACTGAGCGGGGCTCCGGCCCCGCTGTCTCCCCCGCGCAACTATCCCGAACTCTTCCGTAAACGGAAGAGTTTGTGGCGCTTTGGTGACAGCCTGCATCGCAGCGGTTAGCGAGCCGTATCGGTCCCGTTTAGCATGTTGATGCAGGGCGTTAGGACGAAGCCTTCCTTGTCCGGTCGAAGAGCACCTTGGGGCTCGCCACGTTTCTAGCTGCAGATCGCCATATTCCCAACGCCGGTCCGACATGACAGGTTCGCGCCAGACGGGAACCCCAGAGTTCCCGCAAGGCGTCGATTGGGGGAACGGACATGGCGTATTGGGGACGTTGGCTGGCGGGAACCGCGCTGGCCGTCGGACTGGGAAGCGGAACGGCCTTGGCGGGCGGCTTCCAGCGCGGTGTCGCCGATACCGACACCCTCTACGAGAACGGCGAGTTCGTCACGCGGCTCGGCTTCACCTACGTCTCGCCGGAGCGTGGGTTCACGAGCGTCAACGGCGTGGCCGGCGACTTCGGCGATTATACCGGCACCTATCGCATTCCCAGCGTCGCGCTGAAGTATGGCGGCGACATGGGAGCCTGCGTCGGCAACTACACCGAGTCCTTTGCGGCCGAGGGCGACTATTCGGGCCTGCCCGGCGGCGCGCAGCCTGCTCCGATCGGCGGCGGCTCACGGGTGCGCAACCTCGAGTTCCAGTCGAACGAGGTAAGCGCGACCTGCCGCGTCAGCTACTCGACCAACGGCATGCGCTTCAGCCTGCTCGGCGGCATCTACGGCGAGGACTTCGCGTTCCAGGGCGAAAGCCTCGCGACGCGCAACATCGCCACGACGCTGCCGGTCGCCCTCCAGGGCGCGCTGACCCGGGCCAATGCCCAATTGCTCCTTCCGGTCTCCGTCAGCGTCGACACGAGCGACGACGTGAGCGTCGGCTACCGCATCGGTGCCGCCTTCGAGATTTCCGAATACGCACTGCGCGCGCAGGTCCTCTACCGTTCCGAGGTCCAGCATGACGGCATTGCGGGCACGGGCAACGTCGCGTCCACCGGATCGGCCTTCGTCCGGGTCGCGGACGGTCGCGAGGTATCCGTTCCGACTGCACTCGGCGCGCTCGGGATCGCCGCGCCGCCCGCGCTTCTCGGCGCGCTTCCGGCGCCAGGCACGGTGCTCGCCTCCGGTCTTCCCGCGTTCCAGAACACGGCGACCAGTCCACAGAGTCTCTACGTGAACGCGCAGATGGGCATCGCCGAGGGCACGCTTCTTCTCGCCTCGTTCCGCTGGACCGACTGGAGCACGAACCGCGCGGTGGTCACCACCACGGCGGGCGCGTCGAGCGTCAGCCCCTACTATTGGAACGACGGCTATACGGCCTCGATCGGCATCGGCCGCGCCTTCAACGAGCGCGTCTCGGGTTCGGTCTCCATCGGCTATGACAGCGGCGTGTCCACCGGGGCCGAGACCACATATACCGATCTCTACACCCTGTCCGGCGGCCTTTCGCTCAAGGACAGCTGGGCGGAGCTGCGCGTGGGAGGCCTGATCGGCTACTGGACCGACGGGAGCCAGAGCATCAGCCGGGGCGCCATCTATAACGGCACGGTTGGCGACGACTGGGTCTATGCGGCATCGGCGTCGCTCAAGCTGACCTTCTAACGCTTTTCCCCACGATCCACATCGCAAAGGCGTCCCTCGCGGGGCGCCTTTTTCGTTTGTGAATCAGGCGGTTCGAACAGAAAGCTCACTTCAAACCAAGGCTCTGTTGGAAAGCTGCAACAGTATGGCTTCGTTGCATCGCATATGGTGGGGACGTCGTATCCCGCGCCGTGGTCCCGCCATAAAGCAGGGGCAACCCCGTAGGGTAAGGCGAACGGCAGGCAAGAGCCGCGCCGTCAGCGGTACGGGCACGCAAGGCCCGGAGCCGGGCGAGGGACGATGGACGCTACCAACCTGATTTTGCGGGTGGCTGGGACCGGGCGAAGCCCGCTCTTCCATCACGCACGGCGTCCGTCGGATTGGCAGATGGATGCTCATGCGCGCTAGCCGGATCCTCGCGGGAATCATCGTCCTGAAGTTCGTCGCGGCGACCCCAGCCCTGGCGCTCGATCCCGCCGTTCTCGCGGCAACGCCGCCCTCGCCCTCGCCCCGCGAGATGCTCTCGATGGGCTTCGCCGCCTACAAGCGAGGCGAGAAGGCGGAGGCGATCGAGGCGCTGCAGCAGGCGGCCGAGCGCGGTCATCCCGGCGCACGCTGGAAGCTCGGCATGATGTACGCCGCCGGCGACGGCGTGAAGGAAGACGACTACCAGGCCTTCCAGATGTTCGAGGAGATCGTCCGCGATCAGGACGACGACACGGCCTCCTCGCCGAACGCGGCCTATGTCGCAAGTGCCGTCGTGGCGCTCGCCGCCTACATGCGCGAGGGCATTCCGAACAGTCCTGTCGCGGCCGATCCAGGGCAGGCGCGCCAACTCTATGCCCATGCCGCGACGTATTTCGGCGACGCCGAGGCGCAGTTCGAGCTCGGTCGGATGCTGCTGGCCGGCGAGGGCGGCAAGAGCAATCCCCGGCAGGCCGCACGCTGGTTGAAGCTCGCGGCGGCCAAGGGCTATGCCAAGGCCGAGGCTCTGCTCGGCTATCTTCTATTCGATGGTGAGGCGATCTCGATGCGGGCGGACCCCGCTCGCGGTCTCGCCATGCTGACGCGGGCCCTGCGTCTGGCGTCTATCAAGGACCGCGAGTGGATCCGTCCGCTGCAGGAGGAGGCCTTCTCGCTCTCCACCGAGGACGACCGGCGCCTCGCCCTGACGGACGCCCAGAGTCCCCATTGAGCCGCGAGGGTGTGCGCCGCCCCTCAAGCTCGCAGGTCGACCACCACCGGTACGTGATCCGAAGGCTTCTCCCAGCCGCGCACGTGACGGTCGATCGAGACACCCTGCAGGCGTACCGCCGCTTCCGGCGACAGCAGGACGTGATCGATCCGGATGCCGTTGTTCTTCGGCCAGGACCCGGCCTGATAGTCCCAGAACGTGTAGGTTTCGCCGGCGTCGCTCGCCGCTCGCACCGCGTCCGTGAGGCCGAGGTGGAGAAGGCGTCGGTAGGCCGCGCGGCTCTCCGGCTGGTAAAGTGCGTCGTTCGTCCAGGCGGCCGGCTCGCGCACGTCCTCGGGCTGGGGAATGACGTTGTAGTCGCCCATCAGGACGAAGGGCAGTTCTTCCTCGAGGCGCGTCTTGGCATGTGCTTCGAGCCGCGCCATCCAGTCGAGCTTGTAGGTGAATTTCTCGGTGCCGAGCGGATTGCCGTTCGGCAGATACAGGCAGGCGACGCGCACCCGCCCGCCGTCCAGCGCGTAGACCGCCTCGATGAAGCGCGACTGCTCGTCTCCGGGCGCGCCCGGTAGTCGACGCTCGAGCGAGAGCGGTGCCACCTTCGACAGGAGCGCCACGCCGTTGAAGCCCTTCTGGCCGTGCGTCTCGACATGCCAGCCGCGCTTCTCGAGTTCCGCTCGCGGAAGCTGCTCGTCGACGCTCTTGATCTCCTGCAGTCCCACCACGTCGGGCTGACGCTCGTCGAGCCACGCGAGAAGAGCGTCCAGGCGAGCCTTGACGCCGTTGATGTTCCAGGTGGCGACGAGCATGCGATGTTCCGGGAAGGCGGGGTCAGACCGCGAAGGACGTGCCGCAGCCGCAGGAGGCGACGGCGTTCGGATTGCGGATCTGGAAGGACTGACCCATCAGATCGTCCACGAAGTCGATCACCGCGCCGTCCATGAAACCGAGCGATACGGGATCGATCAGGACCCGCGCGCCGGCGTGCTCGATCACGACGTCGTCGCTCTCATGCTCGTGCGTCAGATCGAACTTGTAGGAGAAGCCCGAGCAGCCCCCGCCCTCGACGGAGATGCGCAACGCATCGTCCTCTGAAGTCTTGGCAAGGATCGCGAGGATCCGGCGGGCGGCGGCGTCGGAAACGGTGACGGGGGCGGCGAGCGTCTCGCTCATGGCGTGGGATCCGGCGGGACGAGGCCGGCCTTCTGCTTGTTGGAGGCTGCCGCCTAACGTATGGACGAGGGGGACGAGGGTCAACGTCACGGTTCGGCGATGGACCGTTTCGAACCGGCTCGCGAACCGCCGTCACCGGACACGCCCATGGCCGCCTTCTCCCCGTCGTCGATCGGCTTCGGCCGTGATGGTCTCGCTTCCTTCGCGGCTCCCGCGCAGGCGAGCCGCGGCCGGTTGTTCCCGGAGCCCGACAGCCGCACGCGCACGCCCTTCCAGCGCGACCGGGACCGCATCGTCCATTCCACGGCGTTCCGGCGGCTGAAGCACAAGACGCAGGTCTTCGTCGCCTACGAGGGCGACCACTTCCGCACGCGGCTCACCCATACGATCGAGGTCTCGCAGATCGCCCGGGCGTTTGCTCGCGCGCTGCGCCTCGACGAGGACCTGACCGAGGCGGTTGCGCTCGTCCACGATTTCGGCCACACGCCTTTCGGGCATGCCGGCGAGCGGGCGCTCAACCGGCGCATGGCGTCGTTCGGCGGCTTCGACCACAACGCTCAGTCGCTCAGGATCGTCACGGCGCTTGAGCGTCGTTACGCCGAGTTCGACGGTCTGAACCTGTGTTTCGAGACGCTCGAAGGGCTGGTCAAGCACAACGGGCCCTTGGCCGGGCTGCATGCCGACGGCGCCGAGCCCGTGCCCCAACCGATCCTCGACTTCGACCGCCTGTTCCCGCTCGACCTCGACCGGTTCGCGAGCCTCGAGGCGCAAGCGGCCGCGATTTCTGACGATATCGCCTATAACACACATGACCTCGACGACGGCCTGCGGGCCGGACTGATCCAGCTCGACGACCTCGCCGAACTGGATCTCGCCGGCGATATCCTGCGCGAGGTGCGCGGCCGCTATCCCGATCTCGATCCCGTGCGCACCTCGCACGAGATCATGCGCCGACACATCACGCGAATGGTCGAGGACGTGATCGACGCCACGCAGGTGCGTCTTGCCGATGACGCGGTCGGCTCGATCGAGGATGTTCGCGGCGCGCGCCGGACGCTTCTCGACTTCTCTCCGACGATGCGGGCCGCCGTCGCCCAGACGCGGCGCTTCCTCTTCGCCCGCGTCTACCGCGATCCGAGCGTGATGAGCGTCATGGATCGTGCGGAGACGGTGGTCGAGGAGCTGTTCGACGCGTTCGTGGCCGAGCCGCGCCTCATGCGCGGCGACTGGAGCGCCGAGGTGCCGCTCGAAGGCGAGCGACTGGCGCGGCGCGTCTCGGACTACCTGTCCGGCATGACCGACAGCTACGCCATGGGCGAGCACCGCCGCTTGTTTGACGCTACCCGCGAATTGGGCTAGCGCGCCGGTTTCGCTGCGCCGCCGACATGTCGTCGGCCGGTGCGCCGACACCGATCACAGAGCCGGAACGAAACCCATGAACATCTTCGCCGACTTCGAGCAGCGCATCGCGCGGACCGTGCGATCGACGCTCGACGAGTTGGGCATCGGCGAAGCCGACCTGTCGCGCCTCGCGGTCGAGCCGCCGCGCGACGCCGCGCACGGAGACCTTGCGACGAACGCGGCGATGGTCCTCGCCAAGCCGCTCGGCCAGAAGCCGCGCGAGCTGGCCGAACGCTTCGCGGACGCGCTCCGGCAGGACGCCGACGTCGCCTCCGTCGAGATCGCGGGTCCCGGCTTCATCAATCTGCGCCTCATCCCGGACTTCTGGATCCGGCACCTTCACGACATCCTGCGGCTCGGGCCGGACTATGGGCGCGGCGAGCCGACGGGACATCGCCTCAACGTCGAGTACGTCTCGGCCAATCCGACCGGTCCGCTGCATGTCGGCCATTGCCGGGGCGCGGTGGTGGGCGACACGATCGCCAATCTCGCGGCCTTCGCGGGCGACGAGGTGACCAAGGAATACTACATCAACGACGCGGGCGAGCAGGTGAACGTCCTCGCGCGCTCCGCCATGCTGCGCTACCGCGAGGCGCTCGGCGAGACGATCGGCGAGATCCCGCCCGGCCTCTATCCCGGCGATTACCTGAAGACGGTCGGCGCGGCGCTTTCGATGCGCTACAAGCGGGAACTCCTCGACATGGGCGAGGAGGAGTGGCTGCCGATCGTGCGCTCCTACGCGATCGCCGCGATGATGATGACCATCCGCGATGACCTCAAGGCGCTGAGCATCCAGCAGGATGTCTTCTTCTCCGAGCGCACGCTTCACGAGGGCGAGGCCAGCCGCATCCGCACCGCGATCACGGACCTGCGCGAGCGCGGCTTCGTCTACGAGGGACGTCTGCCGCCGCCCAAGGGGCAGCTGCCGGAGGACTGGGAGGATCGCGAGCAGACGCTCCTGCGCTCGACCGACGTCGGCGACGACGTCGACCGGCCGCTCATCAAGTCGGACGGCGCCTACACCTACTTCGCCGCTGACGTCGCCTACTTCGCCGACAAGTTCGCCCGCGGCTTCGACGAGATGGTCTACGTGCTGGGCGCCGATCACGGGGGCTATGTGAAGCGGCTCGAAGCGGTGGCGAAGGCGGTGGCCGGCGGGAAGGCGACCGTCGACGTCATCCTGTGCCAACTCGTGAAGCTGTTCCGCGACGGCGAGCCCGTGCGCATGTCGAAGCGGTCGGGCGAATTCGTCACGCTGCGCGACGTCGTGGACGAGGTCGGCCGGGACGCCGTGCGCTTCATGATGCTGTTCCGCAAGAGCGATGCGCCGCTCGACTTCGACTTCCGGAAGGTGACCGAGCAGTCCAAGGACAATCCGGTCTTCTACGTCCAGTACGCCCACGCGCGAACGGCCTCGATCATGCGGCAGGCCGAGGGCGAGGGGATCGACGTCTCGGCGGTGGCCGGTCTCGACGCGTCGGCGCTGGCGCGCCTCGGCGACGAGGGCGAGATCGCGCTGGTCCGAAAGCTCGCCGAGTTCCCGCGCCTCGTCCAGGCGGCGGCCGCCGCGCGCGAGCCGCACCGGGTGCCCTTCTATCTCTACGACCTCGCCCAAAGCTTCCACGCCCAGTACAATCGCGGCAAGGACCAGCCGGGCCTGCGCTTCGTGCGCGCGGACGACCATGACCTGACGCTCGCGCGCCTGGCGCTGGTGCGGGCGGTGGGGAATGTGGTGGCGTCCGGTCTCGCGCTGACCGGTGTCTCGGCGCCCGACGAGATGCGCTGAGACGACGGTCTTCGGCGCGCCAACCATCCTTTGAACAACATCGGTTGCCAATCGTCGGCTCGGGGACCCGAGGGATGACGGTCGCTCGGCTCGCATCAGGACCGAGACCACGATCACGGCTCGGTGTTGCTCTATGCGCAAGGTTCGCCCCGCATAGTGTGCGTTCGGAAGGGGCGGGCCGTTCAGTCCCGCGAGGGGTCGATTGCGATGAAGCCTACAAACGAGTCTTTGGGCGGCGGCGCGCCGCGAAAGGATCCGTTCGGCGACCTCGTGCGGGCGGTCGAGGGCGGTGGCGCACGGACCGTGGCCGGCGGCGAGCCGGTCTATTCCGGCTTCGAGCCCGTCGAGGTTCCACTCCAGTCCAACTGGGACAGCTTCACCTACGAGCGTGCGAGCACGCCGCGCCGCGCGCCCATGCAGGCTGCCGCCATCACGTCGGTCGGCGCTCCGGGCGTGTCGGGCGAAATGCGCCTCGACGCCGCGGACGTAGATATCCAGATCGACGAGGCCTTGCGCGGCCTCAGCAGTCCGGCGCGCCCGCGCGTCAATGCCCCAGCCGAGACGCAGTCCTTCGCGCCCGCCCGTCAGGCCGACGACCATGCCGTGCAGGGTGGTCGGACGCTCGATGACTTCGACGAACTGATCGCCAGCGAGCTCGCGGCGATGCGCACCGCGCCCGTGCAGGACGAGGACGAGGGCTACTACGCGGATTACGAGGACGAGGATCGCTATGTGCCGCCGCGCCGGGTTGTGCGCGGACGCAGCATCGCCATGACCGTGGGCGGCGTTGCCGCCGTCGTGGTGCTGGGGGCGGTGGGTGTGCTCGCCTTGTCCGGCTCCATGCCCGTGGGCGGCGTCAACGACGGTCCGCTTCTCATCAAGGCGGACGCCGAACCCTTCAAGGTCGCTCCGGCCGATCCCGGCGGACGCTCGATCCCGAACCAGAACAAGGCCGTCTACGGAAGCGTCGCGGGCGGCCCCGTCGCCGCGCCCACCCAGCATGAACTGGTGACGGCGATCGAGGAGCCGCTCGACATCGCCGAGGACGAGCCGCCCGCCGATGCGCTTCCGGGCGTCGAAGTGGGCGAGGACGTTCCGCTTCCCGGCGACACGCCGAAGCAGGTTGCCGAGCGCACCCCGGAGAACGAGACGCTGCAACCGCGCAAGGTTCGGACCCTGACGGTCCGTCCCGACGGCACTCTCGTGGCCTCCGACGCGCCGGCCGATGCTGCTGGTGCGTCCGCGATGCTGCCGGCCTCGTCGTCGGCGCATGCGGCGGTGCTCGATCCGGTCGCCGGCATCGCGCCATCCATGCCGTTCGGCGACGATGCCGCGATGACCACGGCCTCCACGGCTCCGGCTGCCGACGACGTCGCCTCCGCGACGCCTACGCCTGCGACCAACGGTATCGCCGATGCGCCGCGCGTCGGTGAGGGGTTCTACGTCCAGATCTCGTCCCAGCCGAGCGAGGCGGCGGCACGCGACTCACTGTCGAGCCTGACGCGCCGCTTCGCCGGCCAGATCGGATCTCGCGGCGTCGGCATCCGCACGGCCGAGATTCCGGGCAAGGGCACGTTTTACCGCGTCCGCGTCGCGGCCGAGACCCGCGATGAGGCTGTCCAGCTTTGCGAAACCCTGAAGTCGGCCGGCGGAAGCTGCTTCGTGACGCGTTGACGGTCGGCGCGGCCGCCGCACTCACTCGCGCGGGACTGGCCGGGCTACCGCTTCCCGACCCCTCGGATGCCCTTTCCCGAAAGCCGATCATGTCATCTTCGAAAAGCTGGATCGCCGGTTGCAGCGGGTGGTCGCTGACGTCCGACGAGCGCGCGTTCTTTCGCGACGAGCGCCCGTGGGGCTTCATCCTCTTCGGCCGCAACATCGGCGAGGCGGAGCAGGTCCGCGAACTCGTGGCGGAGCTCAAGGAGATCGGGGGTCGCGAGACCGTCCCGGTGCTGGTCGACCAGGAGGGTGGGCGCGTCCAGCGCCTGCGTCCGCCGCTCAGCCCGCGCATGCCGCCCTCGGCCGAGATCGGCCGCGTCTACGCCGCCTCGCGCGAGGACGGTCTGCGTGCGGCCTGGCTTCAGGGACGACTCCTCGCCGTCGACCTCCTGGACGGCTACGGGATCAACGTCGACTGCATTCCCTGCCTCGATGTTCTCCAGCCGGGGGCCCATTCTGTGATCGGCGACCGATCCTACGCGCATGACGGCGCGAGCGTCGCCGCGCTCGGCGGCGCGGCGGCCGAGGGGCTTTCGGCCGGCGGCATGCTGCCGGTGATGAAACACCTGCCCGGTCACGGTCGCAGCGAGGTCGACAGTCATCTCGAGCTGCCTCGCGTCACGGCGTCGGTCGAGGCCTTGCGCCACGACGATTTCGTTCCGTTCCAGGCTCGTCGCACGCTGCCCGCGGGCATGACGGCTCATCTTCTCTTCGAGGCGATCGACCCCGAACGTCCCGCGACGCTCTCGCCAAAGATCATCAGTGAGGTGATCCGGGGCGAGCTCGGCTTCGATGGGCTCCTCATGACCGACGACATGTCGATGAAGGCGCTTCAAGGCGAGATCGGCGAACTCGCCGGTCGGGCGATCGCAGCCGGCTGCGATCTCGCCCTTCACTGCAACGGGGACATGGCGGAGATGCGGTCGGTCGCGGCGGCCGTTCCCGAGCTTTCCGGTCGCAGCCTCGAGCGCGCCGAGCGCGCGTTGGACATCGTGCGGGCGGGCCCGACATCGCGAGGCGATGCCGCCGCATGGCGGGCGGAGTTCGAGGCGCTGTTCGGTCGCGTATCCTGACGAGCTTCCCCGCGCGCTCGCCGAGGTTCGCGGCACGCGACGGGAACGGCGCTCCGTCGCAGACTCGCCATGATCGCGCCCTAGCGTCGCTGACGCCGCTTGTTCAGGCCACCCCTTCGCTTGTTCGCACCAAGGCGCAACGAAAAGGTGACCGCGAGCCTGCGGCACCGGGTCGTGGACGCGTCGCTGTCCGTTGATCCTTCGAATGTTTTCGTGTTTGAAGGCACGAACGACAGGTTTTCTGACCCGCGACTCGCATGCGGGACGCAACGGAGGCATGAGATGGGTAGCTTCAGCATCTGGCACTGGCTCATCGTTCTGGCTGTCGTGCTGCTGCTGTTCGGTCGCGGCAAGATCCCGGAACTGATGGGCGACGTCGCCAAGGGCATCAAGAACTTCAAGAAGGGCATGGCCGACGACGAGACGACGGCCGCTCAGGAGCGTCGCGCCCTCGAGACCGGCAAGTCCGATCCGCTGGCGCACGACGTGACCGTCGAGAAGACCCGGATCTGATCGATCCGCTGACGCCGTTGGACGTCGGAGCCGGCTGGAGGCGTCGCATATGTTCGATATCGGTGGGCTCGAGCTCCTCGTCATCGCCGTCGTGATGATCGTCGTGGTGGGTCCCAAGGACCTGCCGCGCATGTTGCGCACCTTCGGTCGCGTGACGGGGCAGATGCGCCGCATGGCCGGCGACTTTCGCCGCCAGTTCGACGACGCGCTGCGCGAGGCCGAGATGGAAGAGTTGCGCAACACGGTCAACGACGTGAAGTCGCTCGACCCGCGCGAGGATATCCGCAAGGCGATGAACCCGATCCGCTCCGTGGGCGACGAGATCCGGTCCTCGCTGAAGGCCGCCGCGACGGCGCCCGAGCCGACCGTGGCTCGTCCCGACGCGCCGGCCGCGCCGATGCCGGACCCGGAGCCGGCGGAGCCCGCGCCGGCCGCCAAACCCATCCACATGAACGGCAGCGGCCACCCGCTGCCGGCCGACGGGCCGCAGGACGGCGGCAGGAGCAGCACGTGAGCCGGTCCGAGTCCGAGATCGAAGCCTCTTCGGCGCCGCTGATCGAGCACCTGATCGAGCTTCGGCGTCGACTGATCTGGTCGATCCTCGGCTTCTTCGGCATGTTCCTGATCTGCTTCTTCTTCGCCAAGCAGATCTTCAACCTTCTGATCGTGCCCTACCAGATTGCGTCGTCCTGGGCCGGGCTCGACCCGGCCAGCGTCGAGCTGATCTACACCGCGCCTCAGGAGTACTTCTTCACGCAGGTGAAGGTCGCAGCGTTCGGCGGCTTCTTCCTCGCGTTCCCGGTGATCGCGATCCAGGTCTACAAGTTCGTGGCGCCGGGGCTTTATCGCGACGAGCGCGAGGCCTTCCTGCCGTTCCTGATCGCGACGCCGCTCCTGTTCATCCTCGGCGCGCTGCTTGTCTACTACTTCTTCACCCCCATGGTGATGTGGTTCTTCCTGTCGATGCAGCAGCCGGGCGAGGGGACCGACGCCGCGATCCTGCTTCTGCCGCGCGTGTCGGAATACCTGTCGCTGATCATGACGCTGATCGTGTCGTTCGGCCTCGTGTTCCAGTTGCCGGTCATCTGCTCGCTGCTGGTTCGCACAGGCATCATCACCGCGAAGTCGCTGGCCGAGAAGCGCAAGTGGGCGATCGTCCTGTCGTTCATCGTGGCGGCCGTCCTCACGCCCCCCGATCCGCTGTCCCAGATCGGTCTTGCGATCCCGGCCATCCTTCTCTACGAGATCTCGATCATCGTGGCCCGGATCATCGAGAAGAAGCGGGCCGAGCGGCTGGCGCAGACCGAGGCGAGCGCCGAGTAGAGGTGCCGCCTCCCCATGGCCGCCGGATGCGGACTGGGGAAGAATGCTCGATCTCAAATGGATACGCGAGAACGCTCAACGCTTCGACGAGGCGATGGGTCAGCGCAACTCGGCCGTGCGCGCCGAGGGCCTTCTGCGACTCGACGAGGAGCGTCGTTCCCACCTGAAGACGCTTCAGGACCTCCAGAGCCAGCGTAACGACGCCTCGAAGGAGATCGGTCGCGCGAAGGCATCCGGCGACGCGGCGAAGGCCGACGAGGTGATGGCTCGGGTCGCGGACCTCAAGTCCCGCATCCAGGAGGGCGAGGCTCGCGAGCGCGACCTCGACCAGCAGATCGCGACCTTCCTTGCCGCCGTTCCGAACGTTCCGCTCGACGAGGTGCCGGTCGGCGCCGACGAGAGCGACAATGTCGAGGTGCGCCGGGTCGGCACGAAGCCGAGCTTCGACTTCAAGCCGCGCGAGCATTTCGAGATCGGCGAGGCGCTGGGCCTCATGGACTTCGACCGCGCGGCCAAGATCGCCGGCTCGCGCTTCACCGTGCTGCGCGGTGGGCTGGCGCGCCTCGAGCGCGCGCTCGGACAGTTCATGATCGACATTCACACGCGGGAGTTCGGATACGAGGAAGTCTCGCCCCCGTTGCTCGTGCGCGAGGAGGCCGCGTTCGGCACGGGCAACCTGCCGAAGTTCGCCGAAGACCTGTTCCAGACGACCGACGGGCGCTGGCTGATACCGACCGCCGAGATCTCGCTCACCAATCTCGTGCGCGAGGAGATCACGGAAGAGGCGAAGCTGCCGTTGCGCTTCACAGCCCTCACGCCCTCGTTCCGCTCCGAGGCCGGTTCGGCCGGCCGCGACACGCGCGGCATGTTGCGCCAGCACCAGTTCTATAAGGCCGAACTGGTTTCCGTGACGACGCCCGAGACCGCGCTGGAGGAGCATGAGCGCATGACGCGCGCGGCCGAGACCGTGCTCGAGCGTCTCGGCCTCCATTTCCGCACGGTGGTCCTGTGCACCGGCGACATGGGGTTTGCCTCGCGCAAGACCTTTGACATCGAGGTCTGGCTGCCGGGGCAGGACACGTTCCGCGAGATCTCGTCCTGCTCGGTCTGCGGCGACTTCCAGGCCCGTCGGATGAACGCGCGCTACCGTCCCGCCGGCGAAAAGCAGGCCCCCCGCTTCGTCCATACGCTGAACGGATCGGGCACCGCCGTCGGGCGCGCCCTGATCGCGGTCATCGAGAACTACCAGAACGCTGACGGCACGGTGCGCGTACCGGAGGCCCTGCGACCCTACATGAACGGGCTGGAGAGGATCGGCTGATGCGCATCCTCGTCACCAACGACGACGGCATCCATGCCCACGGCCTCAGGGTCCTGGAGCGCATCGCCGGCGAATTGTCCGACGAGGTCTGGACCGTCGCGCCCGAGACGGACCAGAGCGGCCTCGCGCATTCGCTGACGCTTTCCTCGCCGCTGCGCGTGCGCCAGGAGAACGAGCGCCGCTTCGCTGTGACGGGCACACCGACCGACTGCGTCATCATGGCGGTCAAGCGCCTGATGCCCGAGCCTCCGGACCTCGTGCTGTCGGGCGTGAACGCGGGACAGAACATCTGCGACGACGTCACCTATTCCGGCACCGTCGCGGGAGCGATCGAGGGCACGATGCTCGGACTGCGCTCGATCGCCCTCAGTCAGGCTTTCCGGCCCGACCGTGACCGCAAGGCGACCTGGATGGTGGCGGAGCGCCATGGAGCGAGAACCGTTCGCCGTCTCCTCGAAACCAACCTTCCGCGTGGCTCGCTCCTCAACGTGAACTTCCCGGCGGTGGAGCCGGACGAGGTGACGGGCATCGAGGTCACCCGCCAGGGCAAGCTCGACTACGCGCTCGGTATCGAGGAGCGACGGGACGGGCGCGGCTTCCCCTACTACTGGCTGAAGTTCGGCCGGCAGGCCGGCGAGCGCATGGACGGCTCCGACATGGAGGCGCTTCGTGCCGGCGCGATCTCGGTGACGCCGCTTCAGCTCGACCTGACCCACCACGAGCTTCTGCAGTCGCTGCGCGACGCGCTTCGCTAGGCGCCGCTCATGCCGAACACACAGGGCGATCGCGAGCGTCTGGCTTCCTTTCTGATGACGCTGCGCTCCGTCGACGGCGTCGCGGGACGGCTGATGGCGGCGGTGGAGGCCATTCCGCGTCGGCGATTCATACCCGACGAGATCGCCGATCCCTACGCGGATCATGCGGTTCCGATCGGCTGCGGACAGACCATGCCGAGCGCCCGCCACGCCATCCGTCTGGTCGCGGCGCTCAAGGTGCAGCCGGAAAGCCGTATCCTCGAGATCGGCACCGGCAGCGGCTACGTGACCGCGCTTCTGGCGCGACTCGGCCTGCATGTCACGACGCTGGAGCGCTACAAGTCGCTGATCGCCGCCGCCTCCGACCGTCTCAAGGCGGCCTCGCTGACCAACACGACCTTCGTGCAGGAGGACGGCCGCAGCGGCTACGCCGAGATGGGGCCGTTCGATCGCATCGTCGTCCACGGCTCTTTCGAGGCGGTGCCGCGCGTCCTTCTGGACCAGCTCGCCTCGCACGGCATCCTGATCGCCGCCGTTGGCCACCCCGAGGGCGAGCAGCGCATCACGCGGTTCCAGAAGTTCGGATCGCGCTTCGAGGAGGACGCGATCTTCCCGGCGCGTCTCCAGCCCCTCGAGAGCGGCATCGCGAGCTTTCTTTAAGGTCCTGCCACCAAAGCCAGGCTCGCTTAACCCACGGGTAACATTAACGCGCTCTAATGCGGCTCAGGATAGGGGCGTCGGCATGGGGACTGCGATGCGTACGGACAAGGTGAGAATCACGAGGCTTCGGCTGGTCCGGTCCGCGGCTCTCGTGACAGTGGCGGCTCTGGCGGGCTGCAGCGCGGACGCGACGCGTCTGCAGGACGGTTTCTACACGGGTGCGATCCCGCAGGCCTCCGTCCCGACGCAGGTCGCGGCCGTCCCGGTGGCACAGCCCAATGCTTCGATGGGCATGGGCACGACGGGCGCGTCGCAGACCTACGCGGCGGCGACGCCGCCGGTGACGCGCTCCTCGCTGCCGCCTCCGCCGGCCGCTTCCTACAATGGCGGCGGATCGACCTACGCGCCGATGGCGCAGGCAGGCGCGCCGGCTTCGAGCGCGCCGATCGCCAGCCGGGAGGTCGGGCAGACCCAAGCGGCCCAAGCCATGTCGAACGCCTCGCATTCGGGCGGAGCGGGCACCTGGACCGTGACCTCGGGCGACTCGGTACTCGGTATCGCGCGCCGCAGCGGCGTCCGCGCCGCCGACCTTCGCGCCGCCAACAACCTGAGCGACGACAATATCCGCATCGGTCAGGTACTGCGTCTACCCGGCGGAGCCAGCGCGCAGGCGCCGGCCTCGAACACCCGCATCGCCTCGCTGGGCGCCCCGCCGACCACGCTGCAGGCGCAGGCCGCGGCGATCGCGGTGCCGCGTGCCGCGCCCGTCCGGGCCGCTGCCGCTCCCGCCGCGACGGCCGCCGCGCCGGTGCCGGCCAGCAACACGCCGCACAAGACCGCCAAGGTCGAGACGCCCGCTCACAAGCCGGCCGAGCCGGCGCCGGTAGTGGCCGCTGCGCCGGCCGCCGAGGCGCCGGTCGCAACCCAGTCGAGCGTTGCGGCGGCGGTGCCCGCAGCTCCCGCCACCACGGTCGAGAAGGAGGAAACGCGCGAGGTCGCCTCGCTCGCCCCGGCTTCCACCGGCATCGACCAGTTCCGCTGGCCCGTCCAGGGACGCGTCGTGAAGAACTTCGGCGACAAGGTCGGATCGCGCCGCAACGAGGGCCTCAACATCTCCGTGCCGCGCGGGACGCCCGTGAAGGCGGCCGAAAACGGCGTCGTCATATATGCCGGCGACGGTCTGAAGGAGTTCGGCAAGACGGTTCTCGTCAAGCACGACAACGGCCTCGTCACGGTCTACGGCCACGCCGACGACATCCTCGTGCAGCGCGGCGCGACGGTGAAGCGCGGCCAGGAGATCGCGAAGGCGGGCATGACCGGCGACACGGACACCCCCATGCTGCACTTCGAGGTCCGCAAGGACTCCTCGCCCGTGAACCCGATGACCTATCTCCACTAGCGTCATCCGGTAGCCGACATGGTCAGGAGGGGTCCGGCAGCGATGCCGGGCCCCATTTCACGTCAGGCGATGTCGATACGCCGGCCGAGGCGTCCGGCGAGATCCTGCACGAACTGGAACGCGACGCGGCCCGAGCGGCTGCCGCGCGTCGTCGACCATTCCAGCGCTTCGGCACGGACACTGTCGGGCTCGGCCTTGATCCCGGCCGCCTCAAGATAGCCGTCCACCATCGCGAGATATTCGTCCTGCGAGCATTTGTGGAAACCGAGCCAGAGGCCGAACCGGTCCGAGAGCGAGACCTTCTCCTCCACGGCCTCTCCCGGATTGATCGCGGTGGAGCGCTCGTTCTCCATCATGTCGCGGGGCAGGAGATGCCGCCGGTTCGAGGTCGCATAGAAGAGGACGTTGTCGGGTCGTCCCTCGACGCCGCCGTCGAGCGCGGCCTTCAGCGACTTGTAGGACGTATCGTCGTGGTCGAAGGAGAGGTCGTCGCAGAAGAGAAGGATCGGAAAAGGCGCCGCCCTCAGCGCCGACATGAGTTCGGGCAGCGAATCGATGTCCTCGCGATGGATCTCGATCAGCTTGAGCGGCGGCCGCGTGCCGTCGCCTTCGCAGTTCACCGTATGCTGGGCGGCCTTGACCAGCGACGACTTGCCCATGCCCCGCGCCCCCCACAGGAGGGCGTTGTTGGCGGGCAGTCCCTGTGAGAAGCGACGTGTGTTCTCGAGCAGGATGTCACGCGCGCGGTCGATGCCCTTCAGCAGCGTCACCGGCACGCGGTTGACTCGCGGGACCGGGGTCAGCCCGGCCGGCGGGGCGAAGACGAAGCAGTCCGCGACCGAAAGGTCGAGCGGGGCCGCAGCGGGCGGTGCCAGGCGTTCCAGCGCATCCGCGATGCGTTCGAGTGTCGTGAGGATATCCGCGTTCATGAGCCGACCCGCATCGCCCGATCGTGAGGCGATCCGGCCTGACTTGTGTTGCATTCAGGCCGACCGTTCGTATATTCCGCGCGACTTGGACAGGGCCTTTTTCAGCGCCTTCTGTCGTTTCGCGAGGAAATTGGAATGTTCGTCACACCGGCTTTCGCACAGACCGCCACCGCTGCGGGAGGGCCGGAGAGCATTCTGATCAGCGTCCTGCCCTTCGTGGCCGTGTTCGCGATCATGTACTTCCTGATCATCCGACCGCAGCGCGCCGCCGCCAAGCGACGTGACGAGATGCTCAAGAACATCCGGCGCGGCGATACGATCATCACCGGCGGCGGCATCGTGGCGAAGGTCACCAAGGTGATGGACAACGGCGAACTCGAGGTCCAGATTTCCGAGCAGACCAAGATTCGTGTCCTGCAGAGCATGGTCGCCGACGTGCGCGTGAAGGGCGAGCCCACGGCGGCCAACACGAAATAGCCGCAAGCGGCGCGCAACTGGCCCGCGTCCGGCACGACAGCCGGGCAGGGCCGCTCTTCGCCGAAAGGCGTTCCAAAAAGGACTCCGGCGCCCTTGCGTCAGGGGTCCTGTTCGACGTTCAGGATACCGATGCTCTACTTCGCGCGCTGGAAGACCATTCTCATCTGGCTGGCCGTTCTGGCGGGTATCCTCTTCGCGCTGCCCAACGTCCTGACCGATAGTCAGCGCGCCAGCCTGCCCCGCTTCATGCCGGACAGGCCGATGACGCTGGGTCTCGATCTCCAGGGCGGCTCCTACGTCCTCCTGGAAGTCGACCGCGCGTCGCTCGTCAACGACCGCCTCCAGAGCCTGCGCGACGACGTTCAGGTCAGCCTGCGCAACGCCAATGTCGGCTTCAACAGCGTCACCGAGCAGAACGGCGGCATCCAGTTCACCTTGCGCGACCCGACGCAGGCGGAAGCCGCGCGCACCGCGCTTCAGGGCCTGACCTCGCCGATCTCGACGAGTCTTCTGGCCGGCGGCTCGGTCACCGAGACCGAGCTGGCCGAAATCCAGCCCAACACGTTCCGCCTGACGTTGACGGATGCCGGCGTGAACTACCGCCTGTCGACCGCCGTCTCGCAGTCGATCGAGGTCGTGCGGCGGCGCGTCGACGAACTCGGCACGACCGAGCCGGTGATCCAGCGGCAGGGTCTCGACCGGATCATGGTTCAGGTGCCCGGCCTGCAGGATCCCGCTCGTCTCAAGAACCTCTTGAATCAGACGGCGCGCCTGACCTTCCGCCTGGTCGACGTCAACAACTCCGCCCAGGCCGTCGCTGCCGGGCAGCAGCCCGCGCCGGCCGGCTCGGAACTGCTTCAGACCACCGACAACCCGCCGGCGCCGATCCTCGTGCAGCGGCAGGTCATGATCGCGGGCGACAACCTGACGGACGCGCAGGCTGGCTTCGACCAGCAGACCAACCAGCCGGTGGTGAACATCCGCTTCGACTCGCGCGGCGCCCAGCGCTTCGGCGAGGTGACGCGTGACAACGTCAACCGCCCCTTCGCCATCGTCCTCGACGACAAGGTCCTGTCGGCGCCCAACATCCGCGAGCCGATCCTTGGCGGACAGGCTCAGATCTCCGGCAACTTCACGGTGCAGACCGCGAACGACCTGGCGGTTCTGCTGCGCGCGGGCGCCCTGCCTGCGACGCTCGACATCATCGAGGAGCGGACCGTCGGTCCGGGCCTTGGCGCCGACTCCGTCGCGGCCGGGCAGAACGCCGGCATCATCGGTGGCGTCTTCGTGATCGCCTTCATGCTGATCGCCTACGGCTTTCTCGGCGTCATCGCCAACATCGCGCTGATCGTGAACGTCATTCTCCTGGTGGCGGTTCTCTCGGTGCTGGGCTCGACGCTGACGCTGCCGGGCATCGCCGGCATCGTGCTCACCATGGGCATGGCGGTCGATTCGAACGTCCTCATCTACGAACGCATCCTGGAGGAACGGCGACAGGGACGATCCGTCGTCCAGTCGATCGACGCCGGCTTCCACAAGGCGCTCGGCACGATCATGGACGCCAACATCACGACGCTGATCGCGGCGGCCGTTCTGTTCTTCCTCGGCTCCGGTCCGGTGCGTGGCTTCGCCGTGACGCTGGCGCTCGGCATCTTCACGACGATCTTCACGGCGCTGACGTTGACGCGCTGGATGGTGGCCTTCTGGGTGCGCCGCCGCCGTCCGAAGGAAGTGCCGCGCGGCTATAACTTCATTCCGCACGGCACGAACGTCCGCTTCATGGCGATCCGCAAATGGGCCTTCGCCACGACGCTCAGCCTATCGGTCCTGGCGATCGCCAGCGTCTTTGTCGGCGGCCTCAACTTCGGCATCGACTTCACGGGCGGAACGGTCCTCGAGCTGCGTGCCAAGGGCGATGCCGCAGACGTCGCCAAGATCCGGGAAGACCTGTCCCCGATCGTGGATGGCGACATTCAGGTTCAGGAGTTCGGCACCCCCCGCGACGTCCTGATCCGCTTCGCGGTTCAGCCGCAGGATGCGGCGAACCCGCAGGCAAGCGTCAATGCGGTTCGCGGCGCCCTCGCGCAGGACTACGACTTCCAACGCGTCGAGGTCGTCGGACCGACCGTGTCGGGTGAACTCGCCTGGGCCGCCATCTTCGGCGTCGGCGCGGCGATGCTCGCCATAGCGGTCTACGTCTGGGTGCGGTTCGAGTGGCACTTCGCCGTCGGCGCGCTGCTCGCAACGGCTCACGATGTCGCCATGGCGATGGGCTTCCTCGTCGTGTCGCAGCTCGAGTTCAACCTATCGACCATCGCCGCGCTGCTGACGATCGTCGGCTACTCGCTGAACGACACGGTGGTGGTGTTCGACCGCATCCGCGAGAATCTGCGCAAGTACAAGAAGATGCCGATCGCCGACATCATCGATCTGTCGCTGAACGAGACGCTGTCCCGCACGATGCTGACGGCCGTCACTCTTGTGCTCGCGCTGGTGGCCCTCTACGGCTTCGGCGGCGACGTGATCCGCGTCTTCGTCGCGCCGATGCTGGTCGGCGTTCTGGTCGGCGTCTATTCGTCGATCTTCATCGCCGCGCCGATCCTCATCTACTTCCGCCTGCGGCCGGATAGCATCAAGGGCGGTGCGACCGACGAGACGGCCAAGCCGAGCCCGTCCGGTGGTGCCACCGCCGGCAAGGCCTGAGCCGGGCGATGGCCGACGAGCAGGTCATCCGCGACGCGCACTATCCGCGTCGCGCTCCGGTCGATGCCTACGGTTCGGGTGGCTTCCGTTTCGCCGACATGTCGCATCGGGGCTCGCTGCTGTGCCTCCCGTCCGGCATCTACGGATGGGACGCAACGCCCGAGGCGCCGTTCGGCGGGGAGCGCCTTCTGAAGGTCTTCGAGGAACGCGACGACATTCGCTTCTTCCTCTACGGGACGGGACGGGACATTCGGCGCCTTCCTCCCGCGCTCACCGATCGCTTCCGCGCTGCCGGCATCTCGGTCGATCCGATGTCGACCGGGGCCGCGGTGCGCACCTACAACATCATGCTGGCCGAGGGCCGGCCCGTCGGCGCCGCTCTGATCGCGGTGGATTGACCCGATGAGCGATGCGGGACGAAGTGCAGGGCTCGACGGCTTTGCGGAATGCGAGCGGCTTCTGGCCGAGGGCGATCCCGAACGCGCCGTCTCGGTCGGCTTCGCTCCGGCGGACCGGCGCGACGCGCTGAACGCCCTTTATGCGTTCAACCTCGAGACGGCTCGCGTTCGCGATCACGTCAGCCAGCCGCTGCCGGGTGAGATCCGGTTGCAGTGGTGGCGTGACCGGATCGAGGCCGACCCTGGTTCCGAAGAACCGGGGCAGGGCTCGCCCGTCGCGGCGGCCCTCGTCGAGACGATTCGGCGGCATGATCTGCCGACCGACGCCTTCGATCGCTTTCTCGAGGCCCGCATCTTCGATCTCTACGACGACCCGATGCCGTCGGTGACCGATTTCGAGGCCTATGCGGGGCAGACGGCTTCGACGCTGATCGTCCTCGCCTCGATGGTCCTCGACCGTGCCGAGGCGCACCGTATCACGGAGGCCGCGGGACATGCCGGGGTCGCGCAGCTCGCGGTCGGTGTCCTGCGCCTTGCCACGATCCATCGCCGACGCAACCAGGTTTTCGTGCCGGTCGATCTCCTCGCCTCGGTCGGAACGGATGCCGCCGACTGGCTGGCGGGCGGCGAAGGGGCGAAGCGAGCGGAAGCCGCGATGGCCGCGCTGGCCGCGGATCACCTTGAGAAGGCGCGAACCCATCTTCGTGCCGCGCCACGTCAGTTCCGCCCGGCCTTCCTGCCGGCCCTTCTGACATCCCGGCATCTCGCCAAGCTGGACCGCGATTCGCCGCAGCCCGTCGGCCCGCTCGATCGCCTCTGGTTCTACTGGCGGAGCATGCGCGGTTGATCGCAACGGCGCGCAGCGTGCGTGCGGGACGAGTGAGGGCGCTCGCCGCTGCCGTTGTCGACCTGGTCCGCCGGGCAACCTCCCGCTTTCCGGTCACCACAGCGCTTGTCGTTCTGTTCGGAACGCTCGCCGTCGCTGAGCAACTCGACCTGACGGGTGATGCTTTATCAACCGCGCGGCTCCTCGTAGCCTTGAGCGGGGCTGCGGCCGCTTCCCTTGCCGGACATCTTCTGACGGAGGGGCGGCTCGCGAGCGCCGTGCTTCGGATTCTCACGTCCGCAGGCCTCGCCGCGATGGCGGGAAGCGCGCTCTGGCTCGCCGAGCCCTTCGAACTCTACGGGCCGATCCTGATCGCGACCTGCGTCGGCGCCGTACCGGTCGTCGGCATGGCGGGTCGGGGAAGCGCGGCCGACTTCTGGGGCTTCGTCCTCTGGACGACCGCCGGGATCGTCCTCGCCTTCCTGGCTGTGGTCGTCTTCTCGGTCGGTGTCTACGCCATCCTCCAGATGCTCGAATACCTTCTGGACGTGCCACGCTTCCAGCGGATCGAATCGGCAGTCTGGGTAGCGGCGATCTCGCTGGTCGGGCCACTCGTCGCGCTCGGGCGTGTCCCTCCGACCAGCGGCCCCGAAATCGCCTTCGATCCGCAGGAACGCTTCGTGCGGACCACGCGGCCCCTGGCGGACTGGGTGCTCGCGCCCCTCGTGCTGGCGGCCGCAGCGGTCATTCACCTTTATGCCGCGCGCATCGCTTTGACGGGAGATGTCCCGAAGGGCCAGATCGGCTGGATCGTCTCGGCCTATCTGC
This sequence comes from Aureimonas sp. AU4, assembly GCF_001463765.1. Classification (GTDB taxonomy): domain Bacteria; phylum Pseudomonadota; class Alphaproteobacteria; order Rhizobiales; family Rhizobiaceae; genus Aureimonas. The sequence goes on from NZ_BBWK01000062.1 coordinate 53,801, forward strand.
TGGCCGTTCTCCTGATGCGGATCGCGATCGACCCCTTCGCAGCGCAGGAGGCCGCGCCAGCGCGCCTGTTCAGGCGCCTGTGGTCCTGGTTTCTCGTCGTCCCCCTCGGCCTCCTCGCCTACGCGCTCTGGCTGCGGGTGGCGACGGAGGGCGTCACCGTCAGCCGCTACGTCCTCGGCCTATGGCTGGTTGCCGGGGTGCTGGCGCTGGCGGCTCAGGCCGTGCCACGCTGGCGCGGCGATATCCGCATCCTGTCGGCCATTCCGCTCGGGCTCCTCCTCCTGTCGACCTTCGGACCGTGGGGCGTTGCCGCGACGGTGACAGGGAGTCAGCTCGCTTTCCTCGATCGTGACTACGGACCGTTGCTTCGCGAAGCCGGACGCGGTGGTGGCGCACCGGCCGGAGCCTCGTCCGTCATCTCCTCGCGCCTGGAAGCGCTCGAAAGCGTCGGGGCACTGCGCCGCGTGGCGGGTCTCGTCTCGGCCGAACGGCAGAGCGATCCGATCTGGTCCCGACCGAACCTGCTGACCTGGGACGTCGTCGCCTTTCTAGCGCTTGAGCCACAGCCGCCCGAGCCGCCTCGCGCCCGGTACTTCGTGGCCCGGAGCGGAGACGCGCTGGATACGAGCGGTTTCGATCGCGTCGTCTTCCGGGACGCGCAAGACCCCGGCGCCCCGCTCGCATCCGTCGACATCCGTCTAACGCAAGGGCGGTCCGAGCTCGCCATCCGCATCGGTTCGCTGACCGATACGCTCGATTTGGCACCCATTCTCGCGACGCTGCCATGGACGGATGAGCGCGGTGTCGCCACCGCGACGCCGGCCGTCGCGGACCTCACGACGGCCGGGGGTCGCCATATGCGGGTGCGCGTCGAGCGCGCGAACCTCGTTCTGGACGACCGGCTGGTGGCACTCGCCGCCGCGTATCTCTGGCGGGACGCGGAGTGGCGGGCCGCTACTCCGCCGCGATAGCGGCCGGCTCCGCGATACCGAGCCAGGCGCGGCAGTCGGACAGGGCGCGAGCCGAGAGAGCGTGCTTCTTCGCCACGGTCTTCTCCTTGCCGCGCAGGCGCTTGCCCTCCTCGCGCGGAACCTCGATCGGGGGAAAGAGGCCGAAGTTGACATTCATCGGCTGGAAGGACCGCTTGCCTCCTTCCTCCTCGGTCGATAGGTGGCCGCCGGTGATGTGGGCGAGGAGCGCGCCCATCGCCGTGGTGACGGGTGGCGGCGACGCCGCTCGGCCGAGGGCCTCGGCCGCCGCGAAGCGCCCGGCCATGAGACCGACCGAGGCGGACTCCACATAACCTTCGCAGCCCGTGATCTGACCTGCGAAGCGCAGCGCCGGACGGCTCTTCAGCCGCAGCGTCGCATCGAGCAGGGTCGGCGAGTTGAGGTAGGTGTTCCGGTGCAGACCGCCGAGCCGGGCGAACTCCGCGTTCTCTAGGCCCGGAATGGTCCGGAAGACGCGGACCTGATCGGCGTAGCGCAGCTTCGTCTGGAAGCCCACCATGTTGTACAGCGTGCCGAGGGCGTTATCCTGGCGCAGCTGCACGACGGCATGGGGCTTGGTGGCGGGGTCGTGGGCATTGGTCAGGCCCATCGGCTTCATCGGACCCCAGCGCAACGTCTCAGGACCACGCTCCGCCATGACCTCGATCGGCAGGCAGCCGTCGAAATAGGGCGTGCCTTCCCACTCGCGGAACTCGGTCTTATCACTGGCGAGAAGCGCGGCGATGAAGCCCTCGTACTGCTCGCGGCTCATCGGGCAGTTCACGTAGTCCTTGCCCGTGCCGCCAGGCCCGACCTTATCGTAGCGCGACTGGAACCAGGCCTTCGTCATGTCGATCGTGTCGAAATGTACGATCGGCGCGATGGCGTCGAAGAAGGCGAGGGCGTCCGATCCGGTCTCGGCGCGGATCGCCTCGGCGAGCGCCGGCGCCGTCAGCGGACCGGTCGCGACGATGGTCGGTCCCCATTCGGCGGGCGGCAGGCCGGAGACCTCCTCGCGGCGCACGTCGATCAGCCGATGCGCCACGATCTCAGCGGTCACGCGCTCGGCAAAGCCATCGCGGTCGACCGCGAGCGCGCCGCCGGCTGGAACCTGATGGGCGTCCGCGCAGCGCATGATCAGCGAGCCGGCCAACCGCATCTCGGCATGGAGCACGCCGACCGCGTTGGACTGCGCGTCGTCGGAGCGGAAGGAGTTGGAGCAGACGAGCTCCGCCAGAGAGTCGGTCTTGTGGGCATCCGTGCCGCGCGTTCCGCGCATCTCGTGGAGCATGACGGGCACGCCCGCCTCGGCGATCTGCCATGCGGCTTCGGAGCCGGCGAGGCCGCCGCCGACGATGTGGATGGGTGTCTGGGTCATGCGCCGGTTTTAGCAGTCCGGCGCCGGCCGTCAAAGTGCGCCGGAAAGCGCTTACAGGAAACTGCTATGCGACTGCTCGCGCCAGTCGGCCAGCGCGCTGGCAAGGTCTGATTCGAAACGGTAGCCGCTTTGCGTCAGCCAGCCGGGATGGATGCGGGTGGAGTAGACGAGCTTTGCGATGCGCTCCCGGTCGATGCCGTTGCGCAGTCCCGCCTTGTTCAGGATCTCGAAGGGCAGCGCTGCCGCGTTCATCACGCCGAGCGGAACAAGGCCGCGCGGCGGCTTGAAGCCGGCGACGCTTTCGAACGTGCGGCAGATGTCCTCGATCGTGTAGGCGTCGGGATAGCAGAAGTTGTAAAGGATGACCGGCTCGTCGCGGTCCAGCGCGAAGCGCATGGTGCGTACGAGCTCGCCCACGTAGCCGCCGCTCTTGATCGTGTCCCGGCGGCCCGGATAGACAAAGATTCCCCGGCGCAGGGCCTGGGCGAGGCGCGTGTAGTTGCCGCCCTCGCCGGCGCCGAACACCACGGCCGGCCGCACGATCACGAGGCGCCGCGCCTCGGCGCCTGCCTGCCATTCGCGGTGGACACCTTCGGCAAGCAGCTTGGAGCGGCCGTAATCGGAGGTCGGGGTCGGCGGAGTGCTTTCGTCTTTCAGGTCCTCGCCCGGTCCGTAGACGGCGATCGACGAGGTGAAAACGAGCCGCTCAATTCCGGTCTCGCGGCAGAAGCGAACGATGTTGGTCGCGCCGCACAGGTTCGCGAGATAGTACTCGTGCGGCTCATGGCCGGGCGTGCGATGCACCGCCGCTAGATTGAAGGCCTCGTCGAAGCGCGGGAACGCGGCCGGGTCGAGCGGCTGCGTCAGGTCGTGGCACCGGTACTCCACGCCCTCGACGGGCCGCTTCGGCTCGGCGATGTCGACGCTGACTAGAGGGTGGTAGCCCCGGGCCTTGAGGTCGCGCAGGAGATGGGTGCCGATGAAGCCGGCTCCGCCGAAAACAACCGCGCTCGTCATGCGCTATCCCTCGTGAACATGCTCTCTCGGAGCGTGGATAAGGTGTCGGCGTGCAAGGAGGCAAGGTGCCGGCTCGCCGATGTGGACAGCTGAAACGACAACACCCGCCGGGGGAGGACCGGCGGGTGCTGTTGGGAAGCCTGCGATGGAAGGAGGAGACGCAGGCTTGTATCGCTTGGGCCCTTTTGGGAGGAGGATGGGCCCTTGCGAAGGGGTTAGCGGGTCGCCTGACGCGCGATCTGCCGGATGTCGGAACGGGCGATGCCCAGATCCGAAAGGTCGCGCTGGGACAGGCGGCCGAGTTCGCTGCAGGTCTCGCGGTAGCGGCGCCAGTTGCTGTAGGAGCGGAGAATGTTCATGACGCACCCGGACGGTACAAGCGTTTAAATCGTTTGAAGTTCGATGGCCGCCGGCCCCGTGCTTCTGTGTCCAAGAGATAGGCGCATGGCTCCCTTCCAACCAGAACCGCTGCCGCATGGCTGCCTTGCGATTTGTGCAATGCAATCACGCGAGTGCGAAGCTTCGGTGATGAAGGCGCTCGGCCCGTTTTTCCGCGTCAGTCCGATACGGTTCGTGAGCCCGCGTGAACTCGATCTCAACTTTCCCATGTTGCATCGAGCTCATCCATCAGCGCATGGCGGCTGGTGGTCGGTCGATCCTTTCGTTCGCCCGGGCCGATACGCCGCTTTCAACTTTGACGCCTTCGACACCGGTGCTATAGAGGCGCGCCGCGCGACCGAAGCGTTCGCGGCTGCCGTGCGGGTGTGGCGGAATTGGTAGACGCACCAGATTTAGGTTCTGGCGCCGAAAGCGTGGGGGTTCGAGTCCCTCCACCCGCACCACACTCCGGTAGACAACGAGAACACGAGACCGCCCCGGCGCTCGCGAAAAGGCGAGGGCGCCGGGCGTCAGAGCGAGGTAGACGATGCAGGTGACGGAAACCAAGGCCGAAGGCCTGAAGCGCGAGATCGAGGTCGTCGTGCCGGCCGCGGACCTTGAGGCGCGGCTGCAGACCCGCCTCTACGAGGCGAAGGATCGGGTGCAGCTCAAGGGTTTCCGCCCCGGCAAGGTACCCATGGCGCACATGCGCAAGACCTACGGCCGCTCCATGATGGCCGAGATCGTCAACGAGATCCTCAACGAGACGCCCCGCTCGGTCATCGCCGACCGCAAGGAGCGTTCGGCCATGCAGCCCGAAATCCAGATGACGGAGGACGAGGGCGAGGCGGAGAAGGTCCTGCGCGGCGAGAGCGACTTCCGCTTCACCGTGTCCTACGAGACCCTGCCGACCTTCGAGCTGAAGGAGACCGACAAGATCAAGATCGAGCGTCCCGTCGTCGAGATCGCCGACGAGGAGGTAGAGGAGCAGGTCAAGCACATCGCGGAGAACGCGCGCACCTTCCAGGCGAAGGACGGTCCCGCCGAGAACGGCGACCGCGTGACGATGGACTTCGTCGGCAAGGTCGACGGCGAGGCGTTCCAGGGCGGCTCGGCGACCGATTCCAATCTCGTTCTCGGTTCGGGCCAGTTCATTCCCGGCTTCGAGGACCAGCTCGTCGGCACCAAGGCCGGTGACGAGAAGACGGTCGAGGTCAAGTTCCCCGAGGACTACGGCGCATCGCATCTCGCCGGCAAGGACGCGGTCTTCGACGTCACCGTCAAGTCCGTCGCGGCGCCCGATGCGCTGGAGCTCGACGACGAGCTCGCCAAGAAGATGGGCCTCGAGTCGATCGAGCGCCTGCGGGAGATCGTTCGCGGCCAGATCGAGTCGCAGTTCGGTCAGGCGACCCGCCAGAAGGTGAAGCGCCAGCTCCTCGACCAGCTCGACGCCGACTACGCGTTCGAGCTGCCGCAGAAGCTCGTCGACGCCGAGTTCAACAACATCTGGACGCAGGTCTCGCGCGAGCTCGAGCAGAGCGGCAAGTCCTTCGAGGACGAGGACACGACCGAGGAGAAGGCGCGCGAGGAGTATCGCAAGCTCGCCGAGCGCCGCGTACGTCTCGGTCTCGTCCTCTCCGAGATCGGCGAGAAGGCCGGCGTCACGGTTTCCGACGAGGAGCTGCAGCGCGCCGTGATCGAGCAGGTCCGCCAGTACCCGGGCCAGGAGCAGCAGGTCTACGACTACTTCCGCAAGACGCCGGAAGCCGTCCAGAGCCTGCGCGCTCCTATCTACGAGGAGAAGGTCGTCGACCACCTCCTCGCGACCGTCGACGTCACCGACAAGACGGTTTCGAAGGAAGAGCTGCTGAAGGAAGACGACGAGGAGACGGCGGCAGCCGCCTGATCCCGCACGATCTTCGCGAATGGAAGGGCTCGGCATTGCCGGGCCCTTTTTCGTTATGGCCGACGCTTGCCGGGATGCACGCCCCTTTCCGCCATGCTGCCCCGCCATAGCTGTGAGCGCTCTCCGACCCATAGACCGAACGGACCATCTGATGATCCGACGCGCTGCCTGGGCGTTCCTGCTCGTCCTCGTCGTGACCCTGCCGGCCGCAGCCCAGCTTCTCTCCCTGCCGGGTATGCCGAAGGTGACGGGCTCCGCGGCCGCCGCGTCTCAGTCGGCAACCGCCGAGGACCGCAAGTCCCTCGACGACCTGATCGGCATCCTCGAGAACGAGACGACCCGGAACCTGCTGATCGAGTCGCTGAAGGCGTCCGCCTACCAGCCCGCCAACGGGCAGGCTTCCACGAATGCCGAGGCCGCATCCGACCAGGGCGACGAGACCATCGTCGATAGCGTGCCCGCCTATCTCGCCGATACGGTGCGTGGTTCGATAGAGGCGGTTCGAGAGACCGTCGTTCAGTTCGGAGAGATCGCGGGTCAGGGGGCGAACTTCTTGGCGGGTGCGCAGTGGATCGACCTGCCACGCATCTGGCTGGCTCTCCAGCCCGTGCTCCTCGTGATTGCGGTGGTGATCGCGGCGCGGGTCGCCCTGCGCTTCGCCGAGCGGCCGGTCGAGCGCTGGATCGTCTCGCGCGACGACCGCCGCTCGCCGCTGCGCCGCCTTCTTCTTCTGGCTCTCGCGACTCTTCTCGACGGAGCGACGATTCTGCTCGCCGCCGCCTGCGGGCACTTGGCGGCCCTCTGGCAGCAGGGCGGGCCTCCCACCTTCAACCAGGCGCTGTTCCTCAACGCCTTCGTTCTCACCGAGATGATCCGCCTGGGGCTGGCCGCCTTCGTCGTGCCGCGCCTCATGCCGTTGCGCCTGACGCCCTTCAGCGACGGGCAGGCCGCATACTGGTACGGCCGCCTAGCGATCCTCGTTTCGCTTCTCGGCTACCCATTCCTGTTCGTCGCGCCGATTGTTCAGACGAACTCCTCGATCGCGGCCTCGAATGCTGTGCGCTTCATCGCGGTCACGTTTGTCTTCATCTCGATGCTGACGCTGATCATCGCCAACACCCACCATGTCGCCCGAAGGCTGCAGCGCGCCCACAGGAATGGCGACCGTTCGTTTCAGGCCCGCTTCTACGCCTTCCTCGGCTCGCTCTGGTACCTGCCGGCGATCAGCTTCGTCTTCGCCCTCTACGCCGTCTGGCTGTCGAGCCCGCGCTCGGGCTTCCAGTTCATGCTCGGCGCTTCGCTGCGCTCCGTCGCCGCCATGGCCATCGGCGGTCTCATCGTCACCATTCTCAGCCGCTTCATCGCGACGGGCTTCAGACTACCGGCCGGGGCCAAGGCACGGTTCCCGCTTCTGGAGCGACGCATCAACGGCTTCATTCCCCGCCTGCTTCTGGTGCTGCGGGTCATCGTCATCCTCGGCGTGATCGGCATCATCCTCGACGCCTGGTCGATCCTGGATTTCGCCAGTCTCCTGCAAAGCGATCTGACGGGCCGCGCCATGCGCGGAACGCTTGGCGCTCTGCTTATCCTCTTTATCGGGTTCGCGGTCTATCTCGTTGTCTCGTCTTGGGTCGAGTACAGGCTCAATCCCAACTACGGCTCGGTTCCCACATCGCGAGAACGCACGCTTCTCGCCTTGTTCCGCAACGCCTTCACGGTGGCGCTGGCGGTCATCGTCGCGATGCTCGTGCTCTCCCAGCTCGGCATCGACATAGCGCCGCTTCTGGCGGGCGCCGGCGTCGTCGGCCTCGCGATCGGCTTCGGCGCGCAGAAGCTCGTCCAGGACATCATAACCGGGGCGTTCATCCAGATCGAGAACGCGCTGAACGAGGGCGACGTCGTGCAACTTGGCTCGGTCTCCGGGGTCGTCGAAAAGCTGACGATCCGGTCCGTCTCGCTGCGCTCCGTCGACGGCACCTACCACCTGATCCCTTTCTCGTCGGTCGACCAGGTCGCCAACATGACCAAGGACTTCTCGAACTTCGTGGCCGACGTCGCGGTGGCCTATCGCGAGGACGTGGAGGAGGTGAAGGCCGCCATGCAGGAAGCCTTCGACCGCGTGCGCGCGGGCGAGCAGGGCATCAACATCATCGCCGACTTCGAGATGCTGGGCGTCGAGACGCTGGGCGACAACGCCGTCACGGTGCGCGGGCGCATTCGGACGCTGCCCGGCAAGCAATGGCCTGTCGGCCGCATCTATCGACAGGTCATCAAGTCGCTCCTGGAGGAGCGCGGGATCGAGATTCCGTTTCCGCAGACGACCGTGTGGTTCGGCGAGGGCAAGAACCACGAGGCCGTGCCGCTGCGCATCGCCCAGCCGGCGCCGGGGCCCTCGTCCGATCCGCTCGGCGCGGCGGAGGGGCGCAGTCGCGACGCCGCGCTGCACACGCCGGAACGCAATCTCGACGGCACGCCCATCCCGCCAAGCTCGCGCGAGGATGACGCCGACGACGGGCCGGAGCGGTGAGCCGGGCCGCGCGCCTTGCGAAGGCGCGGTCCCGCGCCCTATCTGTCGAAAGCCGACCGGCACCGTTTGATTCGGGTCGGTCCCCGCCTTGTTCGAACGACCATCTTTGAAAGATCACCCATGAGACACCCGATCGAAACGGCCATGAACCTCGTCCCGATGGTGGTCGAGCAGACGAACCGGGGCGAGCGGGCCTACGACATCTTCTCGCGCCTCCTGAAGGAGCGCGTGATCTTCATCACGGGTCCGATCGAGGACGGGATGTCGACGCTGGTCTGCGCGCAGCTCCTGTTCCTCGAGGCGGAGAACCCGAAGAAGGAGATCAGCCTCTACATCAACTCGCCGGGCGGCGTGGTCACCAGCGGCATGGCGATCTACGACACGATGCAGTTCATCAAGCCAGCGGTCTCGACCCTCTGCATCGGTCAGGCGGCCTCGATGGGCTCGCTTCTGCTGTGCGCCGGCCATAAGGACATGCGCTTCGCAACGCCGAACGCGCGCATCATGGTGCACCAGCCTTCAGGCGGTTTCTCGGGCCAGGCGTCGGACATCGAGCGCCACGCCCAGGACATCATCAAGCTGAAGCGCCGCCTCAACGAGGTCTATGTCGAACACACCGGCCAGGACTACGAGACCATTGAACGGACCCTCGACCGCGACCATTTCATGACGGCGGACGAGGCCAAGGCGTTCGGCCTTATCGATAAGGTCTACTCGTCCCGCGAGGCGCTCGAGACCACGGTTTCGAGCGGGAACTGACGCCGCGCCACCGTCCTTGATCTGGCCATACGCGCCCATTAGCCTGCATGGTTCGCCGGCCAGGCGGGCGCGTTAAGCTGCGATCAAGGATGGATCCGCTAACTTGGATGCGCAAATCCGTCACATGGGCGGATTTGACCTTCGCATCCGGCGGTTGCCACCGGCGCGTCGCAGCATAGGATTGTGGAAGGGTCGCCTGGTGACCCGTCGCCGCGCCTCTGTCGAGGGGCGCGGAACCGAAGGGAAGAACGATGAGCAAAGTGAGCGGCGGCGACAGCAAGAACACGCTCTACTGCTCTTTCTGCGGAAAGAGCCAACACGAAGTCCGCAAGCTGATCGCCGGCCCGACGGTCTTCATCTGCGACGAGTGCGTCGAGCTCTGCATGGACATCATCCGGGAGGAGAACAAGTCCTCCATGGTGAAGTCGCGCGAGGGCGTGCCGACACCGCAGGAGATCATCGCGGTTCTCGACGACTACGTGATCGGCCAGGGCTTCGCCAAGAAGGTCCTCTCGGTCGCGGTCCACAACCACTACAAGCGTCTGGCCCACGCTCAGAAGAACAACGACGTCGAGCTGGCCAAGTCGAACATCCTGCTGATCGGCCCGACCGGCTGCGGCAAGACGCTGCTCGCGCAGACGCTCGCCCGCATCCTCGACGTGCCCTTCACCATGTCGGACGCCACCACGCTGACCGAGGCCGGTTACGTGGGCGAGGACGTGGAGAACATCATCCTCAAGCTGCTGCAGTCGGCCGACTACAACGTCGAGCGCGCGCAGCGCGGCATCGTCTACATCGACGAGATCGACAAGATCTCGCGCAAGTCCGACAATCCGTCCATCACGCGCGACGTCTCGGGTGAGGGCGTGCAGCAGGCGCTTCTGAAGATCATGGAAGGCACCGTCGCCTCCGTGCCTCCGCAGGGCGGCCGCAAGCATCCCCAGCAGGAGTTCCTGCAGGTCGACACGGCCAACATCCTGTTTATCTGCGGCGGCGCCTTCGCCGGCCTCGACCGCATCATCTCGGATCGCGGCCGCAAGACCTCGATCGGCTTCGCCGCCAACGTCGAGAGCCCCGAGGATCGCCGCACCGGCGAGCTTTTCCGCAAGGTCGAGCCCGAGGATCTCCTGAAGTTCGGTCTGATCCCCGAGTTCGTCGGCCGTCTGCCGGTATTGGCGACTCTCGAGGACCTCGACGAGCCGGCTCTCGTGCAGATCCTGGTCGAGCCGAAGAACGCGCTTGTGAAGCAGTACCAGCGCCTGTTCGAGATGGAGAACGTCGAGCTGTCCTTCCACGAGGACGCGCTGAAGGCGATCGCCCGCAAGGCGATCGAGCGCAAGACCGGTGCCCGTGGCCTGCGCTCCATCATGGAATCGATGCTGCTCGACACGATGTTCGACCTTCCGACACTGGAAGGCGTGCAGGAAGTCGTCATCTCCGAGGACGTGATCGACGGCAACGCCCGGCCTCTCTACATCTACGCCGAGCGCAAGGAAGAGAAGGAAAACGTCAGTGCCTGACGCAGCCTCCGCTCCGCCGCGCCGATAGAGTTCGATAAGGCCCGTTCCGGTTCAGCCGGGACGGGCTTTTTGCTGAAGGCGGACCGTCCGCGATCCGCGTTCGCACTGTTCACTAACCTGTCGCATTGCGGTGCGGGACCGCGTTGAAGTCCCGCACCGCAGCGACCACATATCTGAGGACGAGAGGCTCGTCCGACCGGTGCCGATCACGGGCCGATCGGGGCGAGGCCATCGGCGGCTTCTGCCGCAGAAAGGACTGTCATGCCGACTTCGAAGACCACCCCGCAGGCCGGGTCCTTCCCGGTTCTCCCCCTGCGCGACATCGTCGTCTTCCCGCACATGATCGTGCCCCTCTTCGTTGGGCGCGAAAAGTCTATCAAGGCGCTCGAGGAAGTCATGGGCGCCGACAAGCAGATCCTGCTCGCGACCCAGCGGAACGCGAGCGACGAGGATCCCGCGCCCGACGCCATCTACGAGTTGGGAACGCTGGCCAACGTTCTGCAACTCCTGAAGCTGCCCGACGGAACCGTTAAGGTCCTCGTCGAGGGCGTCGCTCGCGCGCGCGTCGAAAGCTTTACGGACCGCACCGAATGGCACGAGGCCGTCGCATCCGTGGTTCCCGAGGTCGACGAGGACGCCGTCGAGATCGAGGCGCTTGCGCGCTCGGTGATCTCGGAGTTCGAGAACTACGTCAAGCTCAACAAGAAGATCAGCCCGGAAGTCGTCGGTGCTGCAGGGCAGATCGACGACTACTCCAAGCTTGCCGACACGGTCGCCTCGCATCTCGCGATCAAGATCCCCGAGAAGCAGGAGATGCTGGGCATCGTCTCGGTACGGGAGCGTCTCGAGAAGGCGCTCGGCTTCATGGAGGCCGAGATCTCCGTGCTGCAGGTGGAGAAGCGCATCCGCTCGCGCGTCAAGCGCCAGATGGAGAAGACCCAGCGCGAGTACTACCTCAACGAGCAGATGAAGGCGATCCAGAAGGAACTCGGCGACGGCGAGGAAGGCCGCGACGAGGTCGCCGAGATCGAGGAGCGCATCAAGAAGACGAAGCTCTCCAAGGAGGCCAAGGAGAAGGCGTCGGCCGAGCTGAAAAAGCTCAAGCAGATGAGCCCGATGTCGGCCGAGGCGACGGTTGTTCGCAACTACCTCGACTGGCTGCTCGGCCTGCCCTGGGGCAAGTCGTCTAAGGTCCGCATCGACCTCAAGAAGGCCGAGGCGATCCTCGACGAGGAACATTACGGCCTCGACAAGGTCAAGGAGCGCATCGTCGAGTATCTTGCCGTTCAGAGCCGTCAGAACAAGCTGAAGGGGCCGATCCTGTGCCTCGTCGGTCCTCCGGGCGTCGGCAAGACGTCGCTCGCCAAGTCCATCGCGCGTGCGACGGGCCGCGAGTATGTTCGCATGGCGCTGGGCGGCGTTCGTGACGAGGCCGAGATCCGCGGCCATCGCCGGACGTACATCGGCTCCATGCCGGGCAAGGTGATCCAGTCGCTCAAGAAGGCGAAGCGCAACAACCCGCTCTTCCTGCTCGATGAGATCGATAAGATGGGCCAGGATTTCCGGGGCGATCCGTCCTCGGCGCTTCTCGAGGTGCTCGACCCAGAGCAGAACGCGACCTTCATGGACCACTACCTAGAAGTCGAGTACGACCTCTCGTCCACGATGTTCGTGACGACAGCCAATACGCTGAACATTCCAGGTCCGCTCATGGACCGCATGGAGATCATCCGGATCGCGGGTTACACCGAGGACGAGAAGATCGAGATCGCCAAGCGTCACCTTTTGCCGAAGGCGATCCGCGACCATGCGCTGCAGCCGGGCGAGTTCTCTGTGGCCGAGGATGCTCTGCGGGCGATCGCCCAGCGCTACACTCGCGAGGCGGGCGTGCGTTCCTACGAGCGTGAGTTGATGAAGCTTGCCCGCAAGGCCGTCACCCAGATCCTCAAGGGCGAGGCCAAGAGCGTCGATGTGACGGCGGCCAATCTGGCCGACTACCTCGGTGTTCCGCGCTACCGCTTCGGCGAGATCGATGCCGAGGATCAGGTCGGCGTGGTCACGGGTTTGGCCTGGACCGAGGTTGGGGGCGAGTTGCTCACGATCGAGGGCGTCATGATGCCCGGCAAGGGCCGCATGACCGTGACGGGCAACCTCAAAGACGTGATGAAGGAGTCCATCTCGGCAGCTGCCAGCTACGTCCGCAGCAGAGCGCTGGACTACGGCATCAAGCCGCCGATCTTCGACAAGCGCGACATCCACGTCCACGTGCCGGAGGGGGCCACCCCGAAGGACGGGCCGTCGGCGGGCACTGCGATGGCCACCGCCATCGTGTCGGTCATGACGGGGATCCCCGTTCGCCGCGACATCGCCATGACCGGCGAGATCACGCTGCGGGGCCGGGTGCTGCCTATCGGCGGTCTTAAGGAGAAGCTTCTTGCGGCGCTGCGAGGCGGCATCAAGAAGGTTCTGATTCCGGAGGAGAACGCCAAGGACTTGGTGGACATCCCGGACAACGTGAAGAACGAACTCGAGATCGTTCCGGTCTCGCGCATGGGCGAAGTGCTTCTGCATGCGCTCGTTCGGCAGCCGACCCCGGTCGAGTGGAACGAGGCCGACGAGCCGCTGGCGGTGCCGTCGGCCGGCGACGAAGGCGGCTCCGCCGTCGCCCACTGAGCAAGCTTTCGGCTCTGCCGATCCGGATGCCGCCCCTCGGGGCGGCATTTTCGTGTGGAAAGTCCTGCAAACTGAGCATTTGCGGCCGGACGGGGTTGCGACGGAGTGGCCTTTTGAGCATCGTGACGCACCTGAGTCGGTCAGCCTCTAGCGAACCCGGGAGTCTTTGAATGAACAAGAACGAACTCGTCGCCGCCGTCGCCGAAAAGGCGAGCCTTTCCAAGCAGGACGCCGTCGGCGCCGTGGACGCGGTCTTCGAGGCGATGCAGGAGGCCATGGCCAAGGGCGACGACATTCGTCTCGTCGGCTTCGGCACCTTCTCCGTGTCGCACCGCGCCGCCTCCAAGGGGCGCAACCCCTCGACCGGCGCCGAGGTCGACATTCCCGCGCGGAACGTTGCGAAGTTCGCGCCTGGCAAGGGTCTCAAGGATTCGCTGAATCCCGGCAAGTAAGCCACTGTCGCGCCGAATTCTCCGACGCGTCACCATTCACGCAAAAGGGCCGGTTCCGAGAGGAACCGGCCCTTTTCGTTTATCCGGCGGGCGTCTGGACGACGCTCGCGTGTTCCTCCCGCTCGGCTCAGCCGGCGTGCCTCAAGAGTTCGACGCGTGCTGTTCCGAGACCACGTGCTAGCAGCGTCTGCGCCTCGTCTTGGCTCGCCGCCTCGACATAGCAGCGTAGCTCGGGCGCGTTGCCCGAGGGCCGGAAGTGCACCGTACTGCCGTACCGTGTCGTCATCCGAACGCCGTCAGCGGTGTTCACGGAGGCGACGCCGCCCTCGAAGTCAAGGACGGCGTCACGATAGGCGCCGTCACTCTCAAGCCGGTCGATGAAGCGCCGCGCTGCCGCCATGTCGATTTCCGCAAGCCGGTCCGACGCCGCAGCGCCCGCGCCGAGATCCGCGACGAGGCGCGAGACGGCCGTGCCGCGACGCTTCGCATCGGCGAGGAGCGACAGGATCGGAAGCAGGGCATCGCGGGTGGCGAGCGCCTCGATGCGGCGTCCGTCGCGCTCAACCACGCTGCCGAGAAGAACGCCGCCATTGGCCTCGAAGCCGATCACGCGCTCGCCGGCAGCGATGGCATCGTTCATGCCGGCAATCACGAAGGGCGACCCGACCCGGGTGCGGCGCACGCCCGTCAGAAATGCGGCCTTCTCCATTGCGGATGACGAGGTGACCGGCGTCACGACCGTGGACAGTCCGAGATACTGAGCCGTGAGAAGGCCAAGAATATCGCCGCGAAGAATTGTGCCGTGCTCATCCGCCACCAGCGGACGATCGGCATCGCCGTCTGCCGAGACGATGGCGTCGAAGCGGCCGAGCCCGCCCCATGTGCGCAGGGCGACGACGTCCTCCGGCCTGTGAGCTTCCGTATCCACCGGCAGGAAGGCGTCGGATCGCCCGAATGCCTCGGTCCTTGCACCGAGCCGATCCAGGATCGCGACGAGCACGTCGCGTGCGACCGTGCTGTGCTGGTAGATGCCGACGCTGAGGCCTTCGAGCGCGTCCGGTGCGAAGAAGCGGGTATATCGAGCAAGATAACGCTCGATCAGCGTGCCGTCTGCAACCACGGTGCCGCTCTCGCCGGCCGATGCGCTGCCGAACGGATCCTCTATCGCGAGGATCGCCGCCTCGTCCGCCTTTCCGATTTCGCCGTCAGGGCGATAGAACTTCAATCCGTTGCGATCGTCGGGAATGTGGCTGCCGGTTATCATGACGGCCGGGACCGCGCGTCGAAGGCTGTCGAGCGCCAGGGCCGGTGTCGGCAGTGCGCCGCAGTCGACGGCTTGCCAGCCGAGCCGGCGAGCGGTCTCGATGGCATCGGCCGCGATCTGCGGCGAGGACGAGCGCAGGTCTCGGCCGACGAGCAGCGTTCGCCCGTCGGTCTGCCCCGTCGCCTCGAGATGACGCAGGAAGCGGCCGACCCACAGACGGGTCGGGTCGCCGACGAGATCGACGACGAGGCCGCGAAGGCCGCTGGTGCCGAACTTCAGGCTGGGTCCACTCATGTGCGCGCGTAGATGTCCTCGACGCGGACGATGTCGTCCTCGCCGGTGTAGGAACCGACCTGCACCTCGATCAGACGCAGCTCGATCTTGCCGGGATTGTGGAGGCGATGGGTGCAGCCGATCGGTAGATACGCAGCCTCGTTTTCGTGAACGAGCTTCACGGTCGCATCGATCGTGACCTCGGCCGTGCCCTGGACGACGATCCAATGCTCCGCCCGGTGAAAATGCTTCTGCAGGCTGAGGCGGGCGCCGGGATGGACGCAGATCTGCTTGACCTGGAAGCGGGTGCCGATGTCGATGCGCTGATACCATCCCCACGGACGATGGATGCGCCGGTGCTGTCCGGCTTCCTCGCGGCCTTCGTCGCGCAGCTGGGAGACGAGGCCCTTCACCTCGCCGGCACGCTCGCGGGTCGTCACGAGAACGGCGTCGGGCGTCGCGACGACGACGGCGTCCGTCAGACCGACGACCGCCGTCAGGATGCCGTCGGCGCGCACGAGGCTTCCGCTTGTCCCTGCAATTGATACCGGACCCTCGACCGCATTGCCCGACCCGTCACGCGGCAGGACGTCGTACAGGGCATTCCATGCGCCGATGTCGGACCATCCGAAGTGGGCGCGCACGACGCCGGCCTTGCGCGTCTTCTCCATGACGGCATAGTCGATGGAGATGCGCGGAGCCTTGGCGAAGCCGGATGCGTCGAGGCGCAGGAAGTCGAGATCGCGAACCGCGTTGTCGAGGCTGTCGCGAGCGCCGCTCAGCACGTCCGGGGCGCCGCGCTCCAACTCCTCGATCATGACGGCCGGATCGAACAGGAAGTTCCCGCTGTTCCAGACGCAGCCGTCCTCGATGAGTTGGAGCGCGCGGGCCGCATCCGGCTTCTCGTTGAAGTGTTCGACTTCGAAGGTCCCCGCGTTCCGGTCTGGCCCGACCGGCTCGCCAACGGCGATGTACCCGTAGGCGGTGGATGGATGATCGGGCGCGATGCCCAGAAGCATGATGCGGCCGCCCCGTCCGTCGGGGTCCGGGCGTGCCGCGGTCGCAGCCGCCTCGCAGTCCCGGCGGAACGCGGCGGCATCGTCGACGACATGATCGGCTGCGACGACGAGTGCGATGCTCCCGCGCCGCTGTGCGACGAGCGCGGCCACCGCGACAGCGGGGGCGGAGTCGCGGCGCTCGGGCTCAAGGATCACGTCAGCCTCGGCGCCGATCTCGCGCAATTGCTCCATCACAATGAAGCGGAAGTCGCCATGGGTCAGCACAACCGGGCGAGCCCAACCGCTTCCCCGCACACGAAGCACCGTATCCTGAAAGGTCGAGCGTCCCGTTCCCATGAGCGAAACGAACTGCTTGGGCATCGAGTCGCGCGAGACGGGCCACAGGCGCGTCCCCGATCCGCCGCACAGGATGATCGGAATGATCACTTCATGCTCCATAGGAGGCACCTCAAACTATTCGCTACGGCGAACATTCGCCGCAAGCGCTCTATCACGGCGAAGGGGACGCTAGAAGGCGGT
This sequence comes from Aureimonas sp. AU4, assembly GCF_001463765.1. Classification (GTDB taxonomy): domain Bacteria; phylum Pseudomonadota; class Alphaproteobacteria; order Rhizobiales; family Rhizobiaceae; genus Aureimonas. The sequence goes on from NZ_BBWK01000062.1 coordinate 70,475, forward strand.
GCAGCAAAAGGCGGAAATGCTGTTAATTCCGCGAGAATACCTTAATTCGAAGGGAGATTTCGAGCTGTCGCTCAGCAGCTTCCGTCGCGGGCGACGACGACCTTGACGGTCTTTGCCATGATGCGCAGGTCGAGGAGCGTGGAGGCGTTGCGCACGTAGTAGCTGTCGTACTTGACGCGCGTGGCGTAGCTCGTGTCGGAGCGTCCGTTGACCTGCCACATGCCGGTGAGGCCGGGGCGGGCACGCTTGTAGGTGCTGAAGCGGTGGGCATAGCGGTGCGCCTCCTCGTCCACGATGGGGCGCGGGCCGACCAGGCTCATCTCGCCGCGCAGGACGTTGAAGAGCTGGGGCAGCTCGTCGAGGCTGGTCTCGCGCAGGAAGCGGCCGAGGCGGGTGACGCGCGGGTCGTTGCGCAGCTTGTGGCTGGCCTCCCACTCGGCGCGGGCGGCGGGGTCGCGCTGGAGGAGCTCCTGGAGGAGCTCGGCCGAGTTGGTGGCCATGGAGCGGAACTTGTAGCAAAGGAAGTAGCGCCCGCCGAAGCCGATGCGCCGGTGGCCGAACAGGACCGGGCCGGGATCCGACAGCTTCATCAGCGCGACGATCACGAGCAGCAGCGGCGCCAGCGCCACAAGCGCACCCGCCGCCAAAACCACGTCCAGCGCGCGCTTGGCCGCGCCGCCCACCGGCCGGTCGAGGCGCTCCAGCGCACCGGGCGCGCGCTCCAGCCCGCCATGCTCGCGCACCAACACCTCGCCGATGTGCAGATCGCCCATCTCGCCCAGGCCGAGCTTGGCAGCAGCCGTCGCGCCGCGCAACAAACGTCCGGTCTCCAGCATCGCCGCTTCCTGCAAAGGTTAACATTTGGTTGAGTAATATGTCGCACTACAATGCTTGTCTCAATGCGATGGTTCAAAGGTTTCTGCAGGACAGATATGCGAAATCGGGAACTTGTCATTCACGGTCTTCGCGACAAGCGCGTATTCTCCGCGGCATGCCGACCGACATTAAGTGCGCCACCCTGTCGGTCAGATCACGAATGTGTCCGGCGAGACGTCCACGTCTCCCGAGCGGCGCGTGTGCATGAGATGCACATGCCGGCGAAAGATCCTGGCGGCGGTAAGGCGCCCGGTCTTGAACGCCCCGGTGTCAATGCCGAGTCGGCCGGGCCGAAACACTGGCTTTTCCACGGGCGTGTGGCCGTGCACGACGAAGACCGGCAGCTCCGGCCCGCGCTCCAGGAAGGGATTGCGTATCCAGAGGAGATCCTCTTCGCTTTGCCGCTCGAGCTCAAAACCCGGTCGCAACCCCGCGTGAACGAAGACGATGTCGTTTGCGACGGCGATCGACGCCAAGCCTCGCAAAGTAGCGATGTGTTCCGCCGGCATTGCATCCAGAAGGACATCGCGAACCGCCGACAGATCTCCGCCGTAGAGTTCGAGCAGATGTTCGAGGTCGATACCGTAGGATTTGAGCGTCGCGTCGCTGCCGAGCCGTAGCCAGTTGGCATGACCGTCCGGATCTTCGAGAAAGCCGAGCATCTCTTGCTCGTGATTGCCGCACAGAGAGGTTCGCTCGAAACCCGGAGGCAGTTCGCTCGACAGGTGTTCCAGCACGGCTGCGGAATTCGGTCCCCGGTCGACATAGTCGCCGAGCATCACGATGTGTTTGCGTTCGTCGAACTGGCTACCGTCGACGAGGATTGCATCTTCCAGACGCCGAAGCTGGTCGTAGCATCCATGCACGTCGCCGATTGCATAGAAGATGGTATCCGGGGATGCGATCACGATCCGTTCTCTTCGAACGGTCCCGGCCGGCTCCCGAGAAGCGGGGAACCGGAGCGGGAGCGCGGACGCAAAAAGGCGTCGGATCGACTTCGCAATCACGAGGCGACGCACCCGGCAGCCGGACAGCCGGACGCAGCGTTCGTCGTTGAGGCGGTATCGATCGCTTTGGTCTGCATGAAGACTCTCTGTCAGGGCAACGCGCTGACTGGAATATAGGTGGCACCCCGCCGATGGCAGGCTGCAGTTGAGGCTCGCCCTGAGCATCGACCGCCTTATAACCTGCATGCGGCGCCCGCACCCGACGCGAAAGGTCAACCGCCGCAAACGGGACGGAACGAGGACACGACGACCATGGGCCGTAAGGTCGCGCTGATTCTTGTTGCCTGCCTCGTTCTTCTAGTGACGACCCCTCCGCGGCCGGTCGAGGCCGCACCGCGCGAAAGGGACGCCGAGCAGATCGCCTATCTCGGCGACAGCCGCGTCGCCGCGCAGTTCAACGATCCGATCCAGCACGTCGCTTCGGCCCGCTTTTTCGGAAACGTGGCGGCCCAGCTCCTCGACAGGAGGCTCAAGACTGCGCTGAACCTCGCCGTCTCCGGGCAGCGTTCCGACGAGTACCTGAGCGATCGCAACGTCGAGCAGGCGATCGCGTCGCCGGCACTGTGGGTTCTCGTCTTCGGAGTCGTCAACGATATCGCGCAGCGCGGGGCGCAGGACTATTTCGCCGGCAACCTTGCAGGACTGCTGCACGGCGTCCGCGGCCAGATCGACAAGCTTCGGACGGCGGGCCTTCGTCCGATCCTCGTTCTGGAGCCGGGAGCAGCGGCCTTCTCGGCCGATCCAGCGCGTCTGGCAAGCGTTGCGGCCTACAACAATGCCGTACGCGCCTATGCCGACGAGCACCCGGAGGTGATCGTCTTCGACCTGCCGGCCGCGACGACGCTTGCGGGAGCACCGCTTCTGTTTCGGTCGGGATATGCGCACGACGGCGTTCACCTCGACAACCTTGGCGGGATCGCGGCGGGTCAGGCCTTCGCGGCACTGATGGCACCACTTCTCCCTGCCGCGTCGAACGTCGCGGTCGAGAACCTCGTGCCGAACGGTGAGTTCGCGCAGCCGTCCGGGGGGGAGGCGAGCGGAAGCACCCGTGGCACGGTTCCGCGAACCTACGTGGCACGCTGCGATCCAGGGCTCGACGCGGACGTCTCAGCTGGAGAGCCGGGAACTTTGCGGATGACGGTGCGGGCCATGGCCGCCGGCACGTGCAGCCTTGGCGCCGACCTTCTGGGCGAGAAGGTCGGGCAGGCGTACAGGGAAAGCGTCGGGGCAGAGGTCGCGCCCGGCGCCGTCGGCTTGACCGGTCCCTACCTGCAGCTGCAGGTCCGGCGGGCTGGCGTTTCACTCGACGCCTTCGACAACTTCTGGGGAACGGGGGGGCCTGGACCCGACGCGGCCCGAAGCCTCTCGCTCGAGACCCCGTCGCTTGTCGTTCCGGACGGCGCACGCGAATGGTTCACGACGCGCTTCGGGCTCCACTTCTCGGGACCGGGGGGTGCCAGTGCGACGTTTTCCAGGCACCGCGTCACGACGCCCTAGCTTTCAGTCCTGCTTCGCTAACATTCGCCCGACCCCGTCAACCGCGCGTGAACCTTAACCCACGATCGATCCGGCGGTTAGACGCTTCGTTGCAAGGTCCGGCCCTAACGTCCTTCCCATGAGCAACCGCCCCCCGTCTCGACGGCGCGAAGCGGTTCCGAGCACGAGCAGGGACGTGTCATGACGAGCCATCCGAACCACCAGCCGCGCGCGCCGGGCGAACTCAAGGCGGCGTTGCGCAGGTGCCGATCCGCCTTCGCCGGCGTCGCAATCCTCAGCGGTCTCCTGAACGTCCTGTATCTCACCGGGTCGTTCTTCATGCTGCAAGTCTATGACCGCGTCCTGCCGAGCCGCAGCGTCCCGACGCTTATCGGCCTGTGCGTGATCGCGCTCGTCCTCTACGCGTTTCAGGGCGTGATGGACGTGCTTCGCGCCCGCATCCTCACGCGCGTCGGCGGCGCGCTGGACGAGGAATTGAGCGGCCGATCCTTCCAGCTCGGCATGAAGCTGCCGCTCGTCGCGCCGAACGTCGATAGCGCCCAGCCCTCGCGCGACCTCGACACCGTGCGGGGCTTCCTGTCGGGCACCGGCCCATCGGCTCTCTTCGACCTGCCCTGGCTACCACTCTACCTCGCGATCTGCTTTGCCTTCCATCCGACCATCGGGTGGACGGTGCTGGCGGGCGGAACGGTCCTGGTCGCGCTGACCTTCCTGACCGAGCGCCTGACGAAGGCGCCCGTCGAGCGCAGCGCCAATCTCGGGCAGCAGCGCTTGTCGCTTGCCGAAACATATCGGCGCAATGCCGAGGTCATGCGCTCGATGGGCATGGAGGGGCGCCTCTCGCGCCGTTGGAGCTTGGCGAACGGGGCGTTTCGCGCGGAGCAGGCGCGTGGCGCCGACGTCGGCGCGGCGCTCGGCGCGTTCTCAAAGACCTTCCGCATGGCACTGCAGTCGGGCGTGCTAGCTGTGGGCGCCTATCTCGTCGTCAACCAGCAGGCATCCGGCGGCATCATCATCGCCGGGTCGATCCTGTCGGCGCGGGCCCTTGCGCCGATCGAGCTCGCCATCACCCAGTGGAAGGGCTTCGTTGCAGCCCGCCACGGCTGGAATCGCCTGTCCGATCTTCTTCAGGCGATGCCGGCGGAGGCCATGCCGCTACCCCTGCCCAAGCCGGAGCGTGAGATCGTCCTCGAGGGCGTGGTCGTCGTGCCGCCCGGCTCAACCGCCGCGACCGTGCAGGGCGCCTCGTTCCGCCTCGAGGCGGGCCAGGGTCTTGGTGTCATCGGTCCGAGCGCCTCCGGCAAATCCTCGCTGATCCGCGCCATCGTCGGCGCTTGGCGACCCGAACGCGGCGCGGTGCGCCTCGACGGCGGGGCGCTCGACCAGTGGTCGCCAGAGCGCCTCGGGGCCCATGTCGGCTACCTTCCGCAGGACGTGCAGCTTTTCGCCGGCACGATCGCCGAGAATATCGCGCGCTTTGACGAGGCGGCGAGCGCCGAGGCCGTGATCGATGCGGCGAGGGCGGCCGGCGTCCACGAGCTCATCCTGCGCTTGCCGAAGGGCTACGAGACCGAGGTCGGGGAGGGCGGCCGTGCCCTGTCCGCAGGCCAGCGCCAGCGCGTCGGCCTCGCCCGCGCGCTCTACGGACGCCCCTTCCTTGTGGTGCTCGACGAGCCAAACTCCAACCTCGACGGCGACGGAGAGGAGGCGCTGACCCACGCCATCATGTCGGTGCGCCTGCGCGGCGGCATCGCCGTCGTAGTGGCCCACCGACCCAGCGCCCTGACCGCGCTGAACCTCGTTCTCGTAATGCAGGACGGGCGGATCGCGCAGTTCGGGCCGAAGGAGGAGGTACTCGGCATTCCGTTGACCCGCCCCGCCATCGCGACCGCCGCAGCCTCGGCCTCCGTCCCAGCGCAGCGCTCTACCGCCTTCCCCGCCTCGATCGCCGGAGCCGCTTGATGAGCGCCCCTCGTTCCCCCTCGCTTCTTTCCGTCCGCCGCCACCTGCGCTTTGGCGTTGCGGCAAGCGTCCTCCTGGCGGGCGCTCTCACAGCCTGGGGCGCCACCGCCAAGCTTTCGGGTGCCGTAGTCACCCACGGCCAGCTCGTGGTCGCCTCCAGCGTCAAGAAGGTCCAGCACCCGACCGGCGGCGTGGTCGGCGAACTCGCCGTCCACGACGGCGACCACGTAGAGGCCGGGCAAGTTCTCCTGCGTCTTGACGCCACGCAGGCTCGCGCTTCGCTCGGCATCGTCGTGAGGCAGATGGACGAGCTTGAGGCCCGCCAGGCGCGCGTGCGCACTGAGCAGACGGGCGATGCGACGGTCGCTTTCCCCGAGGCGCTGCTGCGACGAGCAGACGATCCGACGGTCGCCCGGCTCCTGCAGGAGGAGGCCCGCCTCTTCGCGATCCGGCGCGAGGCGCGCGAGGGCGAGCGAGCCCAGCTGCGTCAGAAGATCCTCGAGTTCGGGGAGGAGATCGCTGGCCTGGAGGAGCAGATCCGGGCCAAGGACGAGCAGCTCGTGCTGATCGACCAGGAACTGAAGGGCGTCCAGGAACTCGTCGACCGCCAGCTGACGCCCTTCTCGCGCGTCGCCGCGCTGAAGCGCGATCAGGCAGCTTTGCGCGGCGAGCGGGGCCAGTTCCAGTCCTCGATCGCCGCCGCCAGGGGGCGCATCGCCGAGGGCGAGCTGCAGATCATCCAGATCGACCATACGATGCGCTCGGAGGCCTCGCGCGATCTTGGCGAGATCCGCGCAAGCCTTTCGGAACTTGCCGAGCGCCGGACCGCGGCGGAAGACCAGCTCGCCCGCATCGACATCCGCGCACCGCAGGCCGGCACCGTGCATCAGCTCGACGTCCATACGGTCGGCGGCGTTGTTCGTCCGGGCGAGACGATCATGGAGATCGTTCCGCAGGATGACCGCCTCATCGTCGAGGCCAACCTGCCGCCGCAGGACATCAACGACGTTCACGTCGGCCAGCAGACGGATCTGCGGTTCAGCGCAGCGAACTCGCGGACGACCCCCGAGATCCTAGGCGAGGTTCTGCACGTGTCGGCGGACGTCTCGCAAGAGACGCGGACCGGTGCCAGCTACTATTCGATCCGCGTCGGTGTTTCGCCTGATCAGCTCGCGCGACTGGGCGCCGTGAAGCCGGTGCCCGGCATGCCGGTGGAGGTGTTTCTGAAGACGCGGGAGCGCACCGCCTTCGATTACCTCGTCGAGCCGCTCGCCGAGCAGATGTCGCGTTCGTTCCGCGAGAAGTAGCCTTCGACCCGACGGCGCACCGCCGCCGTGTTCGCCCGTTGTATGCTGCAATGCGCCAACGCATAGGTGCTGCAGCATAGGGGCTGGAGTCCGCCCCTACTCAGGCGGACAGGGGGCAGGCATGAAAATCGCCATCGCAGGCTTGGGCTATGTCGGCATATCCAACGCCGTACTGCTGGCGCAGCGCAACGAGGTCGTTGCCTTCGACCCGGACGCTCGCCGGGTGGAACTGGTCAATCAGCGCGTCTCCCCGATCGCCGATGCCGAGGTCTCGGAATACCTGCGCGAAAAGCCGCTGAACTTGCGCGCCACCACGGACCGCGCCGACGCCTATGGCGGCGCCGACTACGTGATCGTCGCCGCGCCCACCAACTACGACCCCGACACGAACTACTTCGACACACGCATCGTTGAGTCCGCGATCGGCGACGTCCTGGCGGTCGCGCCCGAGGCCTGCATCGTGATCAAGTCGACAATCCCGGTCGGCTACACCGCCAGGCTGCGCGAGCGGCTCGGCGTCGGCAACATCATTTTCTCGCCGGAGTTCCTGCGAGAGGGACGCGCCCTCTACGATAATCTTCATCCCACGCGCATCGTCGTCGGCGAGCATTCCGAACGCGCCGAGCGCTTCGCGGACCTTTTGCGCGAAGCCGCGCTCAAGCCCGACGTCGAGGTCCTTTTCACGGGATCGAGCGAGGCCGAGGCGGTCAAGCTCTTCTCCAACACCTATCTCGCCATGCGCGTCGCCTACTTCAATGAGCTCGACACCTACGCGGCGACCCACGGACTGGACACGCGCGAGATCATTGAGGGCGTCAGTCTCGATCCGCGCATCGGCCGGCACTACAACAACCCGTCGTTCGGCTATGGCGGCTATTGCCTACCCAAGGACACCAAGCAGCTTCTGGCCAACTATCGCGACGTGCCGCAGAACCTCGTCCAAGCGATCGTGGAGTCCAACACGACCCGCAAGGACTTCGTGGCCGACAGCATCATCCGGCTGCGGCCGCAGGTCGTCGGTATCTACCGCCTGACGATGAAGCTCGGATCCGACAACTTCCGGCAGTCCTCGATCCAAGGCATCATGAAGCGGATCAAGGCGAAGGGCATCAACGTCGTGATCTATGAGCCCAACTACGCGGAAAACGAGTTCTTCCGCTCGCCGGTAATGACCGACCTGTCGGAGTTCAAGAGTCGGTCCGACGTGATCGTCGCCAACCGTCTGGCAAGCGATCTCGAAGACGTTCGCGAGAAGGTCTACACGCGAGACTTATTCGGCGCCGACTGAGGCACCGGCGCAACCGGGAAGGCCGCCGGCACCAGCCGCCGGTAGATCTCGTCGATCCCGGCGTTCATGCGATCCGACGTGTAACGGGCGTGGAAGCGACGCTCGGCCGCCTCGCCCATGCGGGCGAGCGTCGTGCGGTCGAGGCTGTCCAGTAGCGCCGCAAGTCCGGCAGGCGCCATGTCCCGCGCAATGAAACCGGTCACGCCGTCCTCGACGAGATCCGGCAGGGCGCCGTTCGGGCTGACGATCGCCGGCTTGCCGACGCGCATGGCCTCAAGAACCACGAGACCGAAGCCCTCCCAGCGCGACGGCACGACGATCGCGTCGCAGGCTTCCATCAGCCCCTGCACCTGGCTGCGCGTGACGTGGCCGAAAAGCGTGACGTTAGGGCGCGTGACGAGGTGGTCGACCGTGGCCTTCGACACGACCGACGCACCGGCGACGTCGAGATAGAGTTCCGGCCGCTTCACGAGCTGCATCGCCCGCAGGAGGATGTCGATGCCCTTCTGGGGATCGTGGCGTCCCACGAAAAGGAGGCGGATGCCCGTACGCTCGTCCGAGCCGCGCAGGACGAGCGGAACGCGCGGCCCGAGTTCGGCGGCGATGCCGTTCTGGACGGTGACGCACTTGTCCAGCGGGACGCCGTGGGCGGCGGCAAGGCGCGCCTCGTTCTCGGAGATGTTGATGCACACGTCGGTCCAGCGCATCATCAGGCTTTCCAGCTGGGCGTAGACGTAGCTTGCCTTGGCTGACTGCTCGCGCGCAAACGCCCAGCCGTGCGGACAGTAGACGACCTTCGGCCGCCGCCGCAGGAACGGGATCACGGCACGGAAGATCGTTCCCGCGAAGGTCGAGTGCAGGTGGATGATGTCGGGCTCGAACTCTGCGGTCACGCGCCGCACGAGCTTGGCCAGCTTCCAGAAGTCGCCCGGTGTCCGCTCGACGCAGTCGAACGTGCGCACGCATTCGTGCGGCACGCGCGACAGGTTCGCCACGTCCCGATCCGGCATCAGGAAAACGACATTTCCCGGCCCGTAGCGGTCGAGCTGATGCTGGGCGATCTCGTCGAAGTAGCTGGAAATGCCACCGGCGACGTTCTGGGCGAAGTGCAGGATACGCATGCCGTCCGGGTTCTCGCGCAGGAGAGGAGCTTCAGCCGTTGATGCGGTGATACTGGAGGTACCACGTCACGAAGCGCTGCACGCCCTCCTCGACGCTGGTGCGCGGCCATGCGCCCACCGCCGCGTCGAGACGTGAGAGATCGGCGAACGTGTCGGGCACGTCGCCCGGCTGCAGCGGGAGAAGGTTCTTGCGCGCCTTGCGGCCCAGCGCCTTTTCGAGCGCCTTGATATAGGCGGTGAGCTGGACCGGCGCGCTATTGCCGATGTTGAGGACGCGGAAGGGCGCCGAGCTCGTCGCCGGGTCAGGATCGCTCGCGTCCCAGCTCGGGTCTGGCTGCACCGGATTGTCGGACACGCGCAGAACACCCTGAACGATGTCGTCGACGAAGGTGAAGTCGCGCGTGTGGCGCCCTTCTTTGAAGACGTCGATCGGCTGGTCCTCGATGATGTTCTTCGTGAACTTGAAGAGCGCCATGTCGGGCCGGCCCCAGGGACCGTAGACCGTGAAGAAGCGCAGACCCGTGGTCGGCAGGGCGAAGAGATGGCTGTAGCTGTGGGCCATCAACTCGTTCGCCCGCTTGGTCGCGGCGTAGAACTGGATCGGATGGTCGGCGAGGTCGCCCTCGCTGAACGGCAGCTTGGTGTTGGCGCCGTAGACGCTCGAGGTGCTGGCGTAGACGAGATGGGGCGTTTTGGCGTGGCGGCAGGCTTCGAGGATGCAGGTGAACCCCGAGACGTTGCTTTCGACGTAGGAATGAGGATCGACCAGCGAATAGCGCACGCCAGCCTGCGCGGCGAGGTGAATGACGCGGTCGAAGTCGTGGCGGTAGAACACGTCGTCGACCAGCGCCCGATCGGCGATGTTGCCCTCGACGCTCTCGAAAAAGGTGCCGTGCTTGGTGGCCGTCTCGCCGAGGATGGCAAGGCGCGAGCGCTTCAGCGACGGGTCGTAGTAATCGTTGACGACGTCGAGGCCGACGACCTCGTCGCCGCGCTCCATGAGATGACGTGCCGTATGGAAGCCGATGAACCCAGCGTGTCCCGTCACCAAAACCTTCATGTCGCGCAACTTTCTTCCGGCTGGAGCAGGACGCGTGCTCGCAGTCGGCGTCCTGGACGACGACTGCGTTATGATTTGTCCTTATCATGATGCATTGCAACAGGCTAAGGGGTCGGCCGGCGACGCAGTCTCGCCGAAAGGTGGCCGAATTTCTACCGAAGGCCTCAAACCCGGAGCGCGCGTTGTGAAAGTCTACATCAACGGACGGTTCCTGACGCGGAAGATGACGGGCGTCGAACGCTACGCGACGGAACTCCTGACGGCGCTCGACGTGATTCTCGCGCAGGAGGGCGCCGGCGACGAGACGTGGACGATCCTTGCGCCGCAGGGTGTCGATCCAGCATCGAGCCCCTTCCGTAACATCGACTTGCGGGTCGGCGGTCGGGGCGGCGGCCACGCCTGGGAGCAGCTGTCGCTGCCGGGCCTTGCAGCGGACGGCGTCCTTCTCAACCTCGCCAACAGCGGCCCGCTGCGACATCGCCGATCCTTCACGGTGATCCACGACGCGATCGTCTACCGGATGCCCAAGCTCTTCTCCTTCCGCTACCGAAGCCTCCACCAGACGCTGGGCTGGGCGCTGTCGCGCCTGTCTTGGCTCGGCACGGTGTCTGAATTTTCGCGGCGCGAGCTTGCCGCGGTGTTTCGGATCGACCCCGGCCGCATCGCGGTCCTGCCCAACGGGTCCGACCATCTCGGGCAGGTGCAGCCGGACGGCGGCATTCTCGAGCGCTTCTCGCTGCGCCGCGATGGCTTCTTCCTCTTCGTCGGCTCGCCCGCACCCCACAAGAACCTCGAGCGCGCGTTGCGGGCCTACGCCTCGCTTGCCAAGACCGATCGGGCCTTCGTGATCGTGGGGAGTTCTCAGGCCAATGTCTTCGGCAAGACGCACGAGCCGCTGCCCGCCGGCGCGGTGGCGACGGGGCGCTTAAGCGACGCCGAGGTCGCCGCGCTCTACGCGAACGCCACCGCGCTCGTCTTTCCCTCGCTCTACGAAGGGTTCGGGATTCCCCCACTCGAGGCCATGACCTACGGGGCGCCGGTTCTGGCGGCCGACGTGCCGCCGATCCGCGAGGTATGCGGGGGCGCCGCGACCTATTTCGATCCCCTGTCCGAGCCCGAGATGGCGGCCGCCATGCGCGCGGTTTCGGGAACGGGACGCGACGCGGCGTTCCCGGAGGCAGAGGCGCGGGAGCGGCTTCGGTCGTTCCAGTGGCAGGATACCGCCCGCGCGCTGCGCGAGGCGGTGCGCGGCATCGCCTGATTGCCCGGCGTCCGTCGGGCCGCCGCGCGCAAACGGGAATTGCCGGCACTGCTTTTTCCCGCCGGTGCCCGCATCCTTATTCTCGGCTCATCTGAACGAGGAGCCGAGCGCAAAGATGACCCCCTTCCTGGGAGACTTTTCCCAACACGCAGCCGCGGCCGGCGGG
>NZ_BBWK01000063.1 GCF_001463765.1 Aureimonas sp. AU4
GCGCCGGACGGGCGGCCGGTGCCGCCGGCGCGGCCGTGGCCTCGGCCTCGTCCTCCGCCTCGTCGGCGCCGCCGCCGAAGATCGCGGCCAGAAGCGAGCGTCCCCCGCCCGTGCGGCCGCCCGAGCTCGACGCGATCTGCACGTCGTTGGAGCCCTTGCGCTTGGCGTAGGAGGCGAGCGCCGTCTCGTAGCCCGGCAGCGGCTTGCCGTCGGCCGGCAGGTGGATCGTGTTGCCGCGCGGGAAGACGCTGGCGAGCTCGGTGCGGCTCATGCGCGGCCAGTAGCGGCCCTTGCCGGTGTCATAGTGGACGAAGGGCGAGCCCGAGCGCGGATAATAGCCGACGCCGCCGATCTGCATCCGCAGGCCGATGTCACGCAGCTTCTTAAGTGGAACGTCGGGCAGGTACCAGTCGACCGCCTTGCCGCTCATGTGGAGCGAGGTGCCCGCGACGCCCGAGGAGCGCGAACGCAGCATCTTGTTGGTGCTGGGCGAGCGGTAGCCGCCGATGACGTGGATGTAGTCGCGCGATCCGGACTGCCTGTAGGCCTCGTAGAGCAGGTCCAGAAGGTTGGGGTCCATGTTGGTGGGCTTGTTCTCGCGCCAGTCGCGCAGCGCCCAGTTGGCCTTCTTGAGGCCGTCGGGCAGGAACTTGCCGTCCCGCTTGTAGGTGATCTCGGTCTTTTCGCGCAGATGCACGTGGTACAGCTTGAGGGTCCGGGTCTCGGCGGAGGCCGAGGCCACCGCGCTGAACCCCGCCACCAGGCCCGCCAGAAGGATCGCCGCGCGCTTGAAGGCGCGCCGCGACACGCATTCGGTCCGTCCGAGCATGCGGTTCCATATCCCCCAGTGCGCCTGGTCCGACGGTTCGTGTCCCCGACGTCGGCCGGCGTAAGGCTCTATCAAGCGAGCCTAGTCCACAATGACTGCGGCATGAAAATGACACCTGCCGAATTTCTCTCCCACTACACAGGAAAATGGTTAACGGCACGTAAAATCGAATGGCGCTGTGTCCGGGCGGTCACGCCCTGCCGCTTTCAAGGCCGTAGAGTTCCATTTTTCGGTAGAGCGTGGAGCGTCCGATTCGCAGGCTCCGAGCCGCCGCCGTCAGGCTTCCCGCGTGGAAGCGCAGGGCGCGGATAATGGCCTCGCGTTCCGTTTCCGCCAGGCTCGGCGGAGGCGCCTTGCCCTCAGGCAAGAGTTCGGTCGCGCGACCGGGCCGCGGGTCCACCCGGGGCTCCGCGGCGTCCGGTGGACCCAGCCCGAACGCGGCGGGACCCAGAACGTCGCTCTCGGCGAGAACGGCCGCACGCAGGACGGCATGGCGAAGCTCGCGGATGTTGCCCGGCCAGTCGAGCCGCGCCAGGCGCCGGGCAGCCTCGGGATCGACGAGGAGCGCCCGTCCCGGCTCGGCGGCCTCCTCGGCGAAGCGCTGCGCCAGGGCGGGTATCTCGTCGCGCCGCTCGCGCAGCGGCGGCACCGCGATCTCGAACACGGCGAGACGCCAGTAGAGATCCTCGCGGAACGCACCGGCGCGCGTCATGGCGGCGAGGTCGCGATGCGTGGCGGCGATGACGCGCACGTCGACGCGGCGCGGGCGGCGCGCGCCCAACGGGTCGATCTCGCCGTCCTCCAGAACTCGCAGGAGCTTGGCCTGGAGGGCGGGCGCAAGTTCACCGATCTCGTCCAGAAGCAGCGTGCCGCCGTCGGCCTCCGCGAAGCGCCCGGGATGGCGCTCGTTCGCGCCGGAAAAGGCGCCGCGCTCGTGGCCGAACAGGAGGCTCTCGGCCAGATCCGCCGGCAGCGCCGCGCAGTTGACCGCCAGAAACGGACGACCGGCCCTTGGTCCCGTCTCCACGATGCGGCGGGCCAGCCATTCCTTGCCGCTGCCGGTCTCGCCCCGGACGAGGAGCGGCAAGGCCGTTCGCGCCACCTTGTCGGCAAGCCGCAGGGTTTGGCCCATCGGCGTGTCGGGCCCGGTCGCTGGCTCCGGGGTGCCTTGCGCGGGGGCACGGAGCACGGTCTCCACGGCGCGCGCGAGGCGCTGCGGCGTCACGGGTTTGACGATGAAGTCGCCGGCGCCCGCCCGCATCGCCTCCACCGCGTGCTCGACGTGGTCGCTCGCGGTCTGCACGATCGCCGGAACGCCGCGTCCGACCAGCGCGGCGAGAACGGCGAGCCCGCTTCCGTCCGGCAGGCCGAGATCCACGAGCGCGAGGTCGTAGCGCCCGCCCGAGCACAGGCGCAGCGCCTCGGCAACGCTGCCCGCCGCCTCGACCGTCCCCCCGATCGCCGCCAGCTGCGCCTCGAGAAGACGCGCGGCGACCGGCTCGTCCTCCACCAGGAGCACCCGGAAGCGCTGTTCGGATTCGCAATCGTCCCGCATCCGGCCAATATGTCGGTCGGGGGTGAAGACTTCGCTTCGCCATTCCCTCGCAATTTCAGCCGACGAGACCCGATCCCATGCCCGACGCCGCCACGCCCTCCCCCGCCGCGCACATCGAGGGCAACGAGCGCTTGCCGGAATGGAACCTCTCCGATCTCTACGCCGGGATCGACGCGCCGGAGATCGACCGCGACATCGCGGAAGGGGCGCGGCGCGCGAACGAATTCCAGTCCCGCTGGCGCGGACGCCTCGAGGAGGCGGTGGCCGGCAACGCGCTCGGCGAGGCGATCGCCGAGTTCGAGCGGATCGAGGACCTGCTCGGACGCCTCGTCTCCTATGCCGGCCTCGCCTATGCCGGCGACACGGCCGATCCGCGCATCGCCAAGTTCTACGGCGACATCCAGGCGAGCGTCACCGAGATCTCCTCGCGCCTTCTGTTCTTCGCGCTGGAGCTGAACCGGATCGAGGACGCCGCGATCGATGCGGCGATGGAGCGCGATGCGCTGCTCGCGCACTACCGTCCCTGGATCGTGGACCTGCGCCAGGACAAGCCCTACCAGCTGGAGGAGCGCGTCGAGGAACTGTTCCACGAGAAGTCGGTGACCGGGCACGGCGCCTGGAACCGCCTCTTCGACGAGACCATGACCGCGCTGCGCTTCGAGGTCGACGGCGAGACCCTGGCCCTCGAGGAGGCGCTGAATCTCCTGCAGGACCCCGACCGAGAGAAGCGCCGCAAGGCGTCGGAAAGCCTGTCGAGCGTCTTTGCGGCCAACGGGCGCACCTTCTCCCTGATCACCAACACGCTTGCCAAGGACAAGGAAATCTCGGACCGCTGGCGCGGGTTTGAGGACGTCGCCGATTCGCGCCACCTCGCCAACCGCGTCGAACGCGAGGTGGTGGACGCGCTGGCTGCCGCCGTCTCCGAGAGCTACGGCTCGATCTCGCACCGCTACTACGCACTGAAGGCGCGCTGGCTCGGCCTCGATCGCCTTGAGTTCTTCGACCGCAACGCCCCGCTGCCGGGCGCCTCGCGCCGCACGATCCCCTGGAGCGAGGCGCAGGACACGGTTCTCTCGGCCTATCGCGGCTTCTCGCCCGAGATGGAGGAGATCGCGCGCCGCTTCTTCGACCGTCGCTGGATCGACGCCGCGATCCGGCCGGGCAAGGCGCCCGGGGCTTTCTCGCACCCGACCGTTCCCTCCGCGCACCCCTATGTGCTGGTGAACTACCTCGGCAAGCCGCGCGACGTGATGACGCTCGCCCACGAGCTCGGCCACGGCGTGCACCAGGTCCTGGCGGGCGCGCAGGGGCCGCTCATGTCGCAGACGCCGCTGACGCTCGCCGAAACGGCCTCGGTCTTCGGCGAGATGCTGACCTTCCGCTCGTTGCTGGCGGGAGCCCCCGACGACGCCGAGCGGCGCACGCTTCTGGCCTCCAAGGTCGAGGACATGATCAACACGGTGATCCGCCAGATCGCCTTCTATCTGTTCGAGCGGGAGGTCCACCTGGAGCGCCGGCGCGGCGAGCTGACGGTGGACCGCATCGGCGAGATCTGGCGCGACGTCCAGGGCCGCTCTCTCGGGCCCGCCGTTCATCTCGGGCCGGGCTACGAGGCGTGGTGGAGCTACGTGCCCCACTTCATCCACTCCCCCTTCTACGTCTACGCCTATGCGTTCGGCGACTGTCTCGTGAACTCGCTCTACGCGGTCTACCAGAACGCGGAAGCCGGCTTCCAGGAGAAGTACTTCGCGATGCTGCGCGCGGGCGGCACGAAGCACCACACCGAGCTTCTCGCCCCCTTCGGCCTGAACGCCGCCGATCCCGCCTTCTGGGCCCAGGGGCTCGCCGTGATCTCGGGCTTCATCGACGAGCTCGAGCGGATGGACGGCTAGAAGCCGTCTCCCCACTCGACGCGGCGGGCGCGGCGGAAGCGCTCGCCCTCGCGCCGGGTGACGAGCGCCTCGCCCGCGCTCCCGTCCGGCCGGCAGAGCTTGAGCTGCACCTTGCCCGAGCCGCCGCGCGGCGGCGCCAGCACGCGGGAAACCCGGCCTGACGGCGCCTCGCGCACCAGCGCGACGTAGCTGAACTTCTCGTCCTCGAAGGGCACCTCCGCGCCCTTCGTGCGCAGGTGGATGCGCGAGCGCGCGACGCGCCGGGCGAAGTGGCACCAGTCCGGCTCCCGGATCGGGCAGGCCGCCTCGTGGGGGCAAGGGGCGGCGACACGGGCCCCCTGCGCGAGCAGCCGGTCGCGGACAGCGAGGACGCGCCGCCAGCCGGCGGGCGTTCCCGGCTCCACCACGAGCATGACGCGGCGGGTTCGCGACCAGAGCGCCTCGCAGAGCGGTCCGATGCGCGAGGGCGGCAGCTCGTCGAGGACGTAGCTCACCGTCACGAGATCGGCCGGCTCGCCCGTCGGATCGGCCAGGAGGTCGGCGGCCCGCCAGGTCGGCCGGAACGCGAAGGCCTCCTCGGCCAGCCGCTCGCCGACCGCGCGGATCGCCGGGCTCGCCTCGAGAAGCTCGGCCGCCTCCAGCGTCGAGAACACCTCCGCGGCGGCCCATAGCGCGGTGCCGGGCCCCGCCCCGGCGTCGAGAAGGCTCGCGGGGGCGAGGTCCGGCATGGCCTGCGCCA
Organism: Aureimonas sp. AU4; assembly: GCF_001463765.1. Classification (GTDB taxonomy): domain Bacteria; phylum Pseudomonadota; class Alphaproteobacteria; order Rhizobiales; family Rhizobiaceae; genus Aureimonas. The sequence goes on from NZ_BBWK01000063.1 coordinate 5,016, forward strand.
GAGTCTGGAGCGCGGCGTGGACGGCCGCGAAGGTCGCCGGCAGGCGCGCCGCGACATAGGCCGCCGCCGCCCGCTCGTCGTTGAGGTGAAGGGCGCCGTCGCGCGTTTCGGCCCGGTAGCGCCGCGTCAGGCGGCCGGAGGCCTCGGCGAGCTGCGCGATCGGCCGGCCGACGAGAAGCGCGTCGACGCGCGCGCGCAAGGTATCGGGCAGTTCCATCGTCGCCTTTCCGGTCCCTCTGCCGGGCCGCGATAACGCCTTGCCCGGCTGCCATGCAAACGCCGCCCCTTTTCTTTGACAGCGATCTCCTCTAGCCCACCCGCGAACACCGGGCGCGGCATTCCGGCCGCGCGACGCCCTTCGAGACACGAGGACGCTTCTTCATGGCGAACGAGAACCATCCGATCCATGCGACGATCACCGGCCCGATCGTGATGATCGGCTTCGGCTCCATCGGTCGCGGCACGCTGCCGCTGATCGAGCGCCACTTCCAGTACGACAAGAACCGCTTCACCGTGATCGACCCGAAGGATCACGACCGGCACCTCCTGGACGAGCGCGGCATCCGCTTCCGCCAGGAGGCCGTGACGCGCCAGAACTACCGCGAGCTTCTCACGCCCCTTCTCACCGAGGGCGAGGGCCAGGGCTTCTGCGTCAATCTCTCGGTCGACACCGGCTCGCTCGATCTCATGAAGCTCTGCCGCGAACTCGGCGTCCTCTACATCGACACGGTGGTGGAGCCCTGGCTCGGCTTCTACTTCGACGAGAAGCTCGAGAACGCCGACCGCACGAACTACGCGCTGCGCGAGACCGTGCGCAAGGAGAAGCGCAAGAACCCCGGCGGCACGACCGCCGTGTCCACCTGCGGCGCAAACCCGGGCATGGTCTCGTGGTTCGTCAAGCAGGCGCTCGTCAACGTGGCGCGCGACACCAACCTCGAGTTCGACGAGCCCGCCTTCGACGACCGCGAGGGCTGGGCGAAGCTCATGAAGAAGGTGGGCGTCAAGGGCATCCACATCGCCGAGCGCGACACGCAGGTGGCGGCCAGCCCCAAGCCGCGCGACGTGTTCTGGAACACGTGGTCGGTCGAGGGCTTCCTGTCGGAGGGCATGCAGCCGGCCGAGCTCGGCTGGGGCACGCACGAGAAGTGGATGCCCAAGAACGCCCGCGACCACAAGAAGGGCTGCCAGGCGGCGATCTACCTCGAGCAGCCGGGCGCCAACACGCGGGTGCGCTCCTGGTGCCCGACCCCCGGCGCCCAATACGGCTTCCTCGTCACGCACAACGAGAGCATCTCGATCGCGGACTACTTCACCCACCGCAACAAGGAGGGCGAGGTCACCTTCCGCCCGACCTGCCACTACGCCTACCATCCCTGCAACGACGCGGTTCTGTCGCTGCACGAGCTGTTCGGCGCGGCGGGCCGCATCCAGCCCGAGCACCACGTCCTCGACGAGAACGAGCTGGTCGAGGGCATCGACGAGCTGGGCGTCCTTCTCTACGGCCACGACAAGAACGCCTACTGGTACGGCTCGCAGCTGAGCCTCGAGGAGACGCGCCGCATCGCGCCCTACCAGAACGCCACCGGCCTGCAGGTCACCTCGGCAGTGCTGGCGGGCATGGTCTGGGCGCTGGAGAACCCGGAGGCCGGCATCGTCGAGGCCGACGAGATGGACTACCGGCGCTGCCTGGAAGTGCAGCTGCCCTATCTCGGTCCGGTCAAGGGCTACTACACCGACTGGACGCCACTCACCGACCGCCCCGGCCTCTTCCCGGAGGACCTGGACGAGAAGGACCCCTGGCAGTTCCGCAACATCCTCGTGCGCTGACCCGCACAGCGCGCTTGACGAAGAAATTCGTTCGTAGGACCAATAAAAAGCCGCGCCCGGGCGCGGCTTTTTTGCTGCCCACTGGCAATACGGTGTGCCTGCACTACCATTCGGTCCCAAGCGTTTGACGCTGAAGGGAGTTTTGGGTTCATGGGCGAGTTCTCGACGGATGCCCAGCGCAAACGCTCCGTGATCAAGGAGATCATGGACGCGATCATGTCCGGTTCCTCGGGCTCGATCGCGCGCCACCTCGCCCCCGGTGCCATCTTCTCCAACAAGAGCAACGCCGGCATCATCGACGCGCCCTGGTTCAGCCGCATGGAGGGCGAGTACCGCCTGCAGGGCGAGGAGGAGGCCAAGTCCTTCCTCAACGAGCTCCTGCGGCGCGCCACCTACATCAGCTACAAGCCGCGCGGCACCTTGATCGAGGACGACGAGGCGGCTAGCCGATGCGACTGGACGCGCCAGGACGAGAGCAACGGCTCGCTCGTCACCGGCACCACGATGTACTGGTTCGGCTTCACCTCAGACGGGCGCATCCGCTCCATCGAGTCGATCGCCTCGATCCATTCCGTGATCCCGGCCCGGCGCTCGGACGCCGCCTGACCTGTGGATCGCCGCGACGGGCGCTGGCGCGGCCTTTACGCTTCGTTAAGATTTGAGCGACCGATTCTCCCGCCCGGACCCGAGATTTCCATGCGTCACCCGATCTTCGCGCTCAGCGCCCTCGCCCTTCTTCTCGCCGGCTGCCAGTCGGCGCCCACCGCCCGCGTTGCGGTCGCGCCCAAGCCCGCCGGCTTCGAGGGCAGCTGGCGCTCGGTCGGGGGCCCCGTCGCCTATACCGCGACCTTTGCCGGCGGGCGCTTCACCTCGCGCGAGTCGGCCACCGGCGCGGTGCTCGCGGAGGGCAACTACACCAAGACCGGCACGGCCCAGGCCGCGATCATCTACCGCTCGGCCGCGCGCGGCGAGCAGACCTCGGTGAACTGCAACCAGATGTCGGCCGACCGCCTCGCCTGCGTCAATTCGGCCGGCGCCCGCTTCGAGCTGTCGCGCGGCGCCTGAGGGCATTCGGCCACCCGGTCGCATGGCTCGGGGCCGCTTTCCTCCTATATGTCGCTCCGCCCGCGCGGCGTAACGCGCGGGACCTGTCCGCGACCCGAGGATGAAGCCGCCGCATGAACGCGCCCGTCACGATCGACCCCACCACCGCGATCGGTCCCCTTCCTCCCGGCCATCCGGCCGTGGCGCCCAAGCGGGTCGGCGTGCTTCTCGTGAACCTCGGCACGCCCGACGGCACGAGCTACTGGCCGATGCGGCGATACCTACGCGAGTTCCTGTCGGACAAGCGCGTCATCGAGTGGCCGCGCGCGGTCTGGTATCCGATCCTGCACGGCATCGTGCTCAACACGCGGCCCAAGAAATCGGGCCGCGCCTATGACGAGATCTGGAACCGCGAGCGCGGCGAGAGCCCCTTGCGCACCTTCACGCGGGCGCAAGGCGATGACCTCGCCAAACGTCTCGCCGGCCTTGAGTCCGTCCGCGTCGACTGGGCCATGCGCTACGGCCGCCCCTCGATCGCGGAAAGGGTCGACGCGCTGATCGCGCAAGGCTGCGAGCGCATCCTGTGCTTCCCGCTCTACCCGCAATATTCGGCCTCAACCACGGCGACCGTGAACGACAAGTTCTTCGAGCACCTGTCGTCCCTGCGCTGGATGCCGGCCTCGCGGACCGTGCCCGCCTATCACGACGACCCCGTCTATATCGACGCACTGGCGCGCTCGATCGAGGCGCATCTGGCAAGCCTCGACTTCGAGCCCGAGCGCGTGGTCGCCTCCTATCACGGCATTCCGCAGAGCTACTTCCGCAAGGGCGACCCCTACCATTGCCACTGCCAGAAGACCTCGCGCCTTCTCGCGGAGCGGCTCGGCTGGCCGAAGGGCCGGCTGATCACGACCTTCCAGTCGCGCTTCGGGCCGGAGGAGTGGCTGCAGCCCTATACGGACAAGACCGTCGAGGCTCTCGCCAAGGAGGGCGTCAAGCGCATCGCCGTCCTCAATCCCGGCTTCGTGTCGGACTGCCTGGAGACGCTGGAGGAGATCGCGGGCGAGGCCGGCGAGATCTTCCTCCACAACGGGGGCACGAACTTCTCGCACATCCCCTGCCTCAACGATTCCGGGCCGGGCATGGACGTGATCGAGCACCTCGTGCGCCGCGAGTTGCGCGGCTGGGTGGAGTAGCGGTCAGGCCACCCCGATCCGCAGGAGGTCGTGGACGCGCACGATCCCGACAGGGGTCTCGCCCTCCACGACCATGAGGGCGGTGATCGAGGAGTTGTTCAGGATGTCGAGCGCCTTCACGGCCAGCGTGTCGGCGCGGATGGTCTTGGGGCTTCGCGTCATCACCTCGTCGACGCTGCGCGTCATGAGGTCGGGCGACAGGTTTCGCCGCAGGTCGCCGTCGGTGATGATGCCGGCGAGCTGCCCGCCGCGCACCACGGCGACGCAGCCGAGCCCCTTCTCCGACATGCGGAGGATCGCCTCCCCCATCGAGCTGCCCGCCTCCACCAGCGGCAGCGCGTCGCCCTTGTGCATGACGTCGCCGACATGGGTCAGCGCAGCGCCGAGCTGACCGCCGGGGTGAAAGACGCGAAAGTCGCCCGGCGTGAAGCCGCGCCGCTCCAGGAGCGCCACCGCCAAGGCGTCGCCGAGCGACAGCTGCAGCGTCGTCGAGGTCGTGGGCGCGAGACCATGCGGACAGGCCTCCGCCGCGCGCGGCAGGACCAGCGCGATGTCGCTTTCCGAACCCAGCGCCGAGCCCTCGCGCGAGGTGATCGCGACGAGCGGGATGCGGAAGCGCCGGGTATAGGCGACGATGCCGCGAAGCTCCGCCGACTCGCCCGACCACGACATGGCGAGCACCGCGTCGTCCCGGCCGATCATGCCGAGGTCGCCGTGGTTGGCCTCGGCGGGATGCACGAAGAAGGCGGGCGTGCCGGTGGAGGCGAAGGTCGCGGCGATCTTGGCGCCGACATGCCCGCTCTTGCCGACGCCGGTCACGATGAGCCGCCCCCGGAGCCCGGCGATCGCCTCCAGCGCGCGTTCGAACGGCCCGGCGAGCGGACCGGCCAGAGCCTGAGACAGGAGGCGCAGGCCCTCGGCTTCCGTTTCCACCGTGCGGACGGCGGAGGCCGCGCCGGGCGTCGGGGAGGTTTCGGTCTGGCGCGAAGGCTGCAAGGGAGGACTGCCGAAGGATTGCGGATCCTCGTGCCTTAGCCCCCCGGCGCGCCCGGCGCCAGCACCGGGTGCGAACGCAAGCTTGCGTTAACCATGCCCGTTTAGGTTCCGCTAACGAAGACGCGGCCCGGAGCGACGCGCGTCACCAGGAACCGAAGGGGCCCTATGGGACGCACCCGCGCACCGGCAGATCGCTGGCTGGCCGCCCTCTTTCTGGCGGGCCTTGGCGGGGCTCCCGGTGCCCTTGCCCAATCGGCTCCGCCCACCATTCCGCAGGCGGATACGAGCCTCGCCGAGCCGCGCCGCTTCTCGTCGGACGAGTTCACGTTGCGCGGAACGAGCGAGGCGGACGTCGCCGATCCCGACGCGCCGCTGCGCGAGCCCCTCGACCGGCAGAACCTCGACCCCTCGGTTTCGAGCGACCGGCGCCTTGGCGCCCCGCCCGCCCCCGGCGACGACGCCGACGCCGCGGCGCCGCCCGCCTTCGACCTCTTCAGCGGCCCATCCGCGCCGCGGCGGCAGAACCTGCCGGAGCCCAGCGCCGACGAGCGCAACGCGCAGGCGCAGCCCGCCGGATCGCTTGCGCCGCGCGCCCGCCCGCGCATTCCGAGCCGCGCCGCCGCCCGAGCCCTGGAGGACGGGAACGTCCTGCCTGGCGAGGAGCGCAGCGATGCGCTGCTCCTGCGACGCTTCGATCCCGTGGGACCCGTGCGCAGCCCGGTTCTCGACGACGTCGCATCGACGCGCCGCCTCAACGGCGGCCTCGACGGCCTGCGCACCGCCCTGCCGCGCCGCGCCGACGACCCGTTCGCTCCGGTCGGCGTGCGCGTGGGCAGCTTCATCCTGTATCCGGCGATCGAGGAGACGCTGGGCGCCTCGACCAACCTCACCAACACGCTGGACGGTCGCCGTGGCGCGCTCAGCCAGACGACACTGTCGGGACGCCTCGTGTCGGACTGGTCGCGCCACGCGGCCGAGATCAACGCCCAGCTCGCCTATCGCCACAACTTCGCGGGCCCGGTGAAGGACGAGCCCGAGCTCGACGTGGACGGTCGCCTGCGCCTCGACGTCGACCATCTGACGACGGCGACGCTGCGCGGCGCGCTCAGCCTGCGCCAGGACGACTCCATCCTCACGGGCACGCCGGACGTGGCGCGCAACCGGTCCGACGTCCTCGCCTATAGCCTGGGCGCCGACGTGACGCGCGCCTTCGGCCGTGCGAGCGGCACGGCCACCGTGGAGGCCGTGCGCGAGGACCGCGAGGACGGCGTCTTCCGCGCCACCGGCTTCGAGCCCGGGCAGAGCTTCGCAACCGTCACCGGGGCGCTTCGGGGCAGTTACGACATGGGATCGGCCTTCAAGCCCTTCCTCCTCGCCAGCCTCGGCAAGCGCCTGTTCGACGACGACACGGCGCTCGGCACCTCGCGCGACGCGCTGATCCCGGCGCTGCGCGCGGGCTTCGGCTTCGACTTCGGGGAGAAGCTGTCGGGCGAGGTCGGGCTCGGCTACGCCTGGAACGTTCCCGACGACGAGGCGCTGCGGACCGACGGCAGCCCGACCGTGGACGCGCTCCTGGCCTGGTCGCCGCGGCGCGGCACCGACCTATCGCTGCGCGCCACCACGGTCTTCGAGCCCGATGCCGGGGGCCTCGACACGGCGACGCTGTACCAGACGACGGTCGGCCTGCGCCACCGCGCCACCGCGCGGCTCGATCTCGAGGGGGCCGGCCAGCTCGCCTGGCGCGTGCGCGAGGCGAGCGGCACCGAGCGCATCCGCTCGGGCGAGCTCGGCCTGACCTGGTGGCTCAATCGCCAGCTCGCGCTGATCGCGCGCTACCGGCACGACCGGTTCGAGGGCGTCTTGACGGACTACGACGCCGACACGGTTCGCGTCGGCCTGCGCGTCCAGAGATAAGGGAGAGGCGGACCCTTCGGGGGCCCGCCTCTCCGCGTTCGAACCTTACTCGGCGGCCGTGCGGGGCTCGGCGCGCCGCTCCATCGGCTCCACCGTCTCCATCAGTTCCTGCAGGTCGTCGAAGACCTTGCCGCGAATGTCGTGGCGCCACAGGGCGAAGGCGACGTTGGCCTGGATGAAGCCCTCCTTGGAGCCGCAATCGAAGGTGCGGCCGGTGAAGGGATAGGCGAAGAAGTCCTGGCGCTGGGCGAGCTTCAGCATGCCGTCGGTCAGCTGGATCTCGTTGCCCGCGCCCTTCTCCTGGGTGGAGAGGATGTCGAAGATCTCGGGCTGGAGGATGTAGCGGCCCGAGATGAAGTAGTTGGAGGGGGCGTCCTCGGGCTTGGGCTTCTCGACCATGCCGTCGATGCGGAAGCCCGAGCCGCGCGTCTCGCCCTGGCCGACGATGCCGTACTTGTTGGTCTCCTTGGGGTCGCACTGCTCGACCGAGACGACGTTGCCGCCGGTCTGTTCGTAGAGCTCCACCATCTTCTTCAGGCAGCCTTCCTCGGACTGCATGATCATGTCGGGCAGGAGCAGCGCGAAGGGCTCGGGACCGACGAGGTCGCGCGCGCACCAGACGGCGTGGCCAAGGCCGAGCGGCGCCTGCTGGCGCGTGAAGGACGCAGTGCCCGCGGTCGGCTGCAGCTCATCGAGCAGCGAGAGCTCGGTCTTCTTGCCGCGCTCGGTGAGCGTGTTCACGAGCTCGACCTGGATGTCGAAATAGTCCTCGATCACGCCCTTGTTGCGGCCCGTGACGAAGATCAGATGCTCGATGCCGGCCTGGCGAGCCTCATCCACGACGTACTGGATGACGGGGCGGTCGACCACCGTCAGCATCTCCTTCGGGATGGCCTTCGTGGCGGGCAGGAACCGCGTTCCCAGGCCTGCCACCGGGAAGACTGCCTTCCGAACCTTGCGCATGCGATCGTCCTTTTGAGGTTGGATCGCGTCCTCCATAGATCACGGCATGATGATATGTCGACGGGAGGGCCCGACCCGCCGCGATTCCGCCGCGAAAAACGGTAAAGAAATGCCGCACCGTAAGATCCCGGGCCATCGTGGTAAAGGAAGCGTTCACGAACGCACCCTTATTGTTCGAAAGGCACGCAGCCCACGACCGTGACATTCAGGAGCGAACCCATGCCCGCACCGACAAAGGCTCGCCTCTTCTCCCGCGCCGGCGCGTTGGCGCTGGCGGCCGCGCTTCTCCTGCCCGCCCTTCCCGCGCACGCCGAGGCGGGCTTTCGCGCCTGGATCGCGGGCTTCGAGAAGACGGCGGTCGCGAACGGGGTCTCGCGCGACACCTACCGCCGCGTCTTCGCAGGCGTCGACACGCCCGACCCGGACGTCCTTGAGAAGGCCCGGTTCCAGCCCGAGTTCCAGGATACGATGTGGGACTACCTGGACAACCGGGTGAACGAGGAGAGCGTGGCCGAGGGCCGGCAGATGCTCCAGCGCTACAAGCCCTGGCTCGACCGGATCGAGAAGCGCTTCGGCGTGGACCGGACCGTGCTTCTCGCGATCTGGTCGATGGAGTCGAACTACGGCCGCATCCTGGAGCGCCCGGACGTCATGAAGAGCGTGCCCCAGGCGCTGGCGACGCTCGCCTACAAGGACCCCAGGCGCGCCAAGTTCGCCCGCACGCAGCTCATCGCCGCGTTGAAGATCGTCCAGGCCGGCCATGCCACGCCGCAGACGCTGACCGGCTCCTGGGCCGGCGCCATGGGCCATACGCAGTTCATTCCCACGAGCTACCAGCTCTATGCCGTCGACATGGACGGCAACGGCCATCCCGACATCTGGCGCTCGGTGCCCGATGCGCTCGCCACCGCCGCCAATCTCCTGGCCAAGAACGGTTGGCAGGGCGGCCGCACCTGGGGCTACGAGGTCCAGGTACCGGCCGGTGCCGGGTCGCTGGGCAAGGGCAACCGCTCGATAGCCGAGTGGCAGAAGCTGGGCGTTCGCCGCGTGGCGGGCCGCGCCTTTCCGTCGGGCGCCGAGACCGCCCGCCTCTTTCAGCCGGCGGGGCCGAACGGGCCGAGCTTCCTGCTCACCAAGAACTTCTCGGTGATCAAGCGCTACAACAACGCCGACAAGTACGCGCTGGCCGTCGGTCACCTGGCCGACCGCATCGCGGGCGGCGGCGACTTCGCGGGCTCGTGGCCGCGAGGCTACGAGCCGCTTTCCATGACCGAGCGCTACGAGGTGCAGCAGCGCCTGACGCAGCACGGGTTGTACGACGGCAAGATCGACGGCAAGATCGGATCGGGTTCCAAGGTCGCGATCACGGCCTACCAGCGGCGCGCGGGCGTCGAGGAGGACGGCAACGCGTCCAAGGCCCTTCTCGACCTTCTGCGCAGGCACTGAAAAGGCGGACATGGCGAAACACGGCATCGGCTCCTGGCGAAAGGCGACGCTCAGTGCGGCGGCGTTCCTCGTCGCCCTGAGCGGGGCCGTTCCGGAGGCGGGCGCCCAGCAGCGCCGCACCCTCATGGACATGCTGTTCGGCCGATCAGTGCCGCAGGCCGACCCGCGCGACTACCAGGTCGCGCCGGGTCGCCGCGCCGCGCCCCAGCCCCGCGCGATCCGCAAGAAGCGTCGCGACGCCGTCGCAGCGCCGAGGCCCGGCGGCGCCACCCGGCGCAATACCGCGACGGCGGCGGCGGGAGGAACGGTCGCGGCTGCCGCCACGGCAGCGGCGGCCTCCGCGCCGGTGGAAAAGAGCGAGACCGCGCGCAACGTCCTCGTCGTCGGCGACTTCATGGCGGGATCGCTCGCCAAGGGCCTGGAGAACGCGGTCGCCTCCAGCCGCGAGATCCGCATCGTCGCGAAGGCCAACGGCTCCTCGGGCCTCGTGCGCAACGACCACTACGACTGGCCGGCCTCGGTCGCGGGCCTGATCGACGAGACCAAGGCGTCGGCCGTGGTCGTGATGGTGGGCGCCAACGACCGGCAGGGCATCCGCGACGAAGGCGAAACGGTGCCGCTGCGCTCCGACGACTGGAGCGCGATCTACACCGCCCGCGCCGAGGCGCTGGCGGACGCGGTGAAGTCGCGCAACGTTCCCCTGATCTGGGTCGGGATGCCGGCCTTCCAGTCCGAGCGGGCGACCGAGGACATGGTCTATCTCAACGACGTCTTCCGCGCCGCCGCGCAGAAGGTCGGCGGCGAGTTCGTCGATGTCTGGGGCGGCTTCGTCAGCGCGGACGGCACCTACACGACCTCGGGCCCCGACACGGCGGGTCAGACCGTGCGGCTGCGCAACTCCGACGGCATCACCATGACGCCGGCGGGACAGGACAAGCTCGCCTACTTCGTCGAGAAGCCGGTCACCAAGGTCCTCGGTCTCAGCGTCGACGATCTCGTGGCGACGCTCGGCGCGCAGCAACTCGGCGCGGGCGACCTTCCAGGCGTTGCGAACGGCGCCCAGGCCGCGCTCGCGGTCTCCACGCCGCCGGTGTCGCTCGCCGATCCGCGCCTCGACGGAGGCGATCATCTTCTGGGCGCCGACGGGAGCGCGCTCGACCCGAAGCGCAGCGGCGGCTCGCCGCGCGACGCGCTGGTGGTGAACGGGGGGGCGGTGGCGGCCGCCGAGGGGCGCGCCGACAACTTCAGCTGGACCGGACGCGGCACCGCCGTCTCGCCCCAGACGCGCGGCAACGCCATCGTCGCCCGCGGCTCGATCAGCCTCGAGGAACTGCGCGCCGGCGCCCCCGCCGCCTCGGGCCCCGCGCCCAACACCGACGCCGACGACGCGGCCAAGGCGCTGCGGCCGAGCATCGCGGGCGACACGAAGCTCGAAGGCTCGTCCCCTTAAGGCCGGGAAACTCGGCCCGCAGCCCGACCCAGACGTAGTCTCAGGCGCTCGCTCCCATGCCGTCCCCCACCTCGAACGCGTATAGCCGCGGGGCATCCGGATGGTGACGTCCCGGTGGAAATCGATCGACTAGGTTTCGGTCACGCCGTTGAATGAGCAGACACGTCCGGAAAAGTCTCCAATGGGTCAATGACGTTCCGATGTGCATTGGCCGTGGTCGCCGAGAACTTCGATCACACGGCACTCCGGCACCGAGTGGTTCGTACAGTCCACCATGCGTGCGACCTCGGCCCGCAGCGCGGTCAGCCGGGCGATCTTGTGATCGATGTCGGCAAGGTGCGCTGCCGCGATCCGTTCGGCTCTCGCGCAGGGGCGGTCCGGTTCCCCGGCGAGCGCCAAGAGTTCGCGGATCGGCTCGATCTCGAAGCCGAGCTCACGGGCATGCCGGATGAAGCGGAGCCGACGCAGGTCGCCCGCGTCGTAGAGGCGGCGGTTGCCCTGCGTCCTCGGTGGTGCGGCCAGGAGGCCGATCTGCTCGTAGTACCGGATCGCCGGCACCTTGATGCCGCTCGCCCGCTAGAATTCGCCGATCGGAGCGCCGCCCGTCATTTTTCCTCTTGCTCCTCTAGCCGCTAGAGAGACTAGGCCTCTCCCAACACGCAGGAAAGGAGAGCGCCATGAGCACGGTGGCGAACGAGAGCCGTTTCAGGGTCACGGGCATGGACTGCGCGGCCTGCGGCAACAAGGTGGACACCGCGATCCGACGGCTGCCGGGCGTCGAGGACGTTGCCGTGTCCGTGTCCACGGGCGCGGTGAGGGTCCGCCACACGGACGGCTTCGACGCCGCCGCGGTCACGCGGCAGGTCCGCAACCTCGGCTACGGAGCCGAGAACGCGGACGGCGCCGACCCGGCGACAGTCGGACGGCACGACCATGGCCAATCGAGCCACACGCATCACGACCCCGCCGAGGCGGGCCGGCCGTGGTGGAGGACGAAAAAGGCGCGGCTGACGGCGGCCTGCGGCGCCGCGCTCCTGGCAGCCTACGTCCTCGGCCACCTGGCGCCCGCACTCGAGCGTCCGGCATTTCTCGCCGCGCTCGCCGTCGGCCTTGTCCCCGTCGCCTGGCGCGCGATCACCGCCGCCCGGTTCGGCACTCCGTTCTCGATCGAGACGCTGATGTCGATCGCCGCCATCGGCGCCGTCTTCATCGGAGCCGCGGAAGAGGCGGCGACCGTCGTGCTCCTGTTCCTCGTCGGCGAGATGCTGGAAGGGCTGGCGGCCAGCCGTGCTCGGGCGAGCATCCAGGGCCTGTCCTCCCTCGTGCCGAAGACGGCGCTCGTCGAGAAGGACGGCCAGACGACCGAGGTGCCCGCGGAGATCCTTGCGGTCGGCGCCACCATCCTCGTGCGCCCCGGCGACCGCATCCCGGCCGACGGCTCGGTCGTCGAGGGATCGGGCGAGGTCGACGAGGCGCCGGTGACGGGCGAGAGCGTCCCGAAGCGCAAGGCCGTCGGCGATCCGGTCTTCGCGGGCACGGTCAACGCGGGCTCGGTCCTCAGGGTGCGCGTCACGGCCGCCGCCGCCGACAACACGATCGCGCGTGTCGTCCGCCTAGTGGAGGAGGCGCAGGAGTCGAAGTCGCCGACCGAGCGCTTCATCGACCGCTTCTCGAAAGTCTACACGCCCGCCGTTCTCGCGGTCGGCTTCCTCGTCGCCGTGATGCCGCCCCTCCTACTTGGAGCGGACTGGAACGAGTGGATCTACAAGGGTCTCGCCATCCTCCTGATCGGCTGCCCCTGCGCGCTCGTCATCTCGACGCCCGCCGCCATTGCGGCCGGCCTGTCGGCAGGCGCCCGGCGCGGCCTCCTGATGAAGGGCGGCGTGGTGCTGGAGACGCTCGGCAAGATCACGGCCGTCGCCTTCGACAAGACGGGGACGCTGACGGCCGGCAAGCCCGTCGTGACCGACGTCGTCGCGGTTGGTCGCACGGCGCGGGACGTGTTGTCTCTCGCGGCCGCGCTGGAGACGGGGTCGAGCCATCCTCTGGCGCTTGCGATCCTCGACAGGGCGAAGGCCGATAGGGCCCCCGTGCCACCCGCCTTCGACGCCAACGCCGTTCCCGGAGAGGGCGTCGAGGGCACGGTCGGCGGCGAGGCCGTGTTCCTCGGCTCGCCGCAATCGGCCGGGCGCCGTACGGCCCTCAGCGACGAGCGTCTTGACGACATCGAAGCGCTGAACGCGGCAGGCAAGACCGTGACCGTCGTGCTCGCAAACGGGACGGTCGCCGGCTACATCGCCATGCGCGACGAGGCACGGCCGGACGCACGCGAGGCGCTGGCCGCGATGAAGGCCGAGGGCATCCGCACCGTCATGCTGACAGGCGACAACCGAATGACGGCCGAGGCGGTCGCGGGCGGCCTCGGCATCGAGGCGCGGGCGGACCTCATGCCGCAGGACAAGCAGCGCATCGTGCGCGAACTCCAGGGCGAAGGGCTTGTCGTCGCCAAGGTCGGCGACGGCATCAACGACGCCCCGGCGCTGGCGGCCGCCGACATCGGCATCGCCATGGGCGGCGGCACGGACGTCGCGCTGGAGACGGCGGATGCTGCGGTGCTCCACGGCCGCGTGCGGGATGTGCCGGACATGATCGCCCTCTCCAAGGCGACTATGGGCAACATCCGGGCGAACATTGCGATCGCTCTCGGGCTGAAGGCGGTGTTCCTCGTCACCACCGTCCTCGGCATCACGGGCCTCTGGCCGGCGATCCTCGCTGACACGGGCGCGACCGTCCTCGTGACCGCCAACGCGATGCGGCTTCTCGGCTGGAAGCCCCGGTGAACTCGAAGCCGGAGAATTGGCGACGAAGGATCAAAGATCCATTGAGCATTAAGTACGGCCGATTTGGAGCGGCCTCCATAGAAGACGAACGTCACAGAAGAGTCGAGGCTGTGCGAAAATCCGTTCTCCGAAAACGGCGTCGAGAATCCGTTCCACGTTGGGATTCCATTGACCGCCATGGACGAGTTCGCGGCGTTCTTGTCGGTTACCCAAACCACTGGGAAACGGTGGAAAAGCGGGCGAGTTCGCGATCGCTGAAACGTCGTTTTGAAAGTAGAACAGCCGGATACGGCTTCGACACGGCCTCGGTCATTTTCCGACACCGTCCGCCGGATCTGAAATCCTTCGATTTTAATCGAAAGAAGGCGGTCGAACGCGCTCCAAGGATAAAAACACAATTTCGTTATCTTGGTATTCCCAATCCGTGGGCTTCAATCTTGCCCGATCGAGCCACTCGCGACGGATTGTAGCTCGCGCGATCCATACTGTCGCTGGTCGTGCTGGCGTAATCGCATCATGCGCCGTCAACTTACGGCATCGGCCAGGAAGGGTTTACGTGTGCGGGGTGAACGCTTTGGACAGGTCGAAGGCAGCAATGCCCGCATCCGGGCGCCCAAACCGACGCTGACGCTCGTCCCAACTCCACGTCTGACCACGGCGTCGACGCGCGCTGGGTGCGGTGCAGGTTCTGCCCGGTCGGGATCGAGCCTCGGCGGATAGACCGACCCGACCCGATCCGGAACGTCCCGCAAGGCGACACCGAGGTGTCGCCTTGCGGCAGAGCGATCGCTCAGAGAGGCAGCGTCGTCGCGCCGGTGAGCTCGAGGTCGATCGCGCGCGCGGCTTGGCGGCCCTCGCGGATCGCCCAGACCACGAGGCTCTGGCCGCGCCGCACGTCGCCGGCCGCCCAGAGTTTATCGACCGAGGTGCGGTAGCGCTTGTCGTCGGCGGCCACCGAGACGTTGCCGCGCGCGTCGCGCTTGAGCTCGAGGCCCTCGCCCGCGTCCTCAAGGAGGCCGCCCTCGAAGGGGCCGGCAAAGCCGATGGCGATGAAGGCGAGGTCCGCCTTGATCACGAACTCGGTGCCCGGGATCGGCCTGCGCCGCTCGTCGACCTCGGCGCACTTCACGCCGGTCAGCTGCCCGTCCTCGCCCACGAACTCCAGCGTCGCGACCTGGAACTCGCGCACGGCGCCTTCCGCCTGGGAGGAGGAGGTGCGCATCTTGGTGGCCCAGAAAGGCCAGACCTCGAGCTTGTTCTCGGTCTTGGGCGGCTGGGGGCGGATGTCGAGCTGGGTGACCTTGACGGCCCCCTGGCGGAAGGCGGTGCCGACGCAGTCGGACGCCGTGTCCCCACCGCCCACCACCACGACATGCTTGGCGCCGGCCCAGATCTCCTCGGTCGACCAGCCGCGCGCGGGCGTGTTCTCGCCCCCGACGCGCCGGTTCTGCTGCACGAGGTAGGGCATGGCGTCGTGGATGCCGGCGAGCCCGTTCTGCGGGATGCCGGCATCGCGCGGGCGCTCCGCGCCGCCGCAGTAAAGCACGGCATCGAACTCGGCCTGCAGGTCGGCGAGGCGCTTGTCGCGACCGATCTCGACGCCGCAGTGGAAGGTGACGCCCTCCCCCCGCATCTGCTCGACGCGACGGTCGATCCAGTGCTTCTCCATCTTGAAGTCGGGAATGCCGTAGCGCAGCAGGCCGCCGGGGCGCGTCTCGCGCTCGAAGACATGCACCTCGTGGCCGGCGCGGCCGAGCTGCTGGGCCGCCGCCATGCCGGCCGGGCCCGAGCCGATCACCGCCACGCGCTTGCCGGACTGCGTCTTGGCCGGCTGCGGCTGGATCAGGCCGAGCGCATAGGCCTTGTCGGCGATCGCCTGCTCGACGGTCTTGATCGCGACCGGCGTATCCTCGAGGTTCAGCGTGCAGGCCTCCTCGCAAGGCGCGGGGCAGATGCGGCCGGTGAACTCGGGAAAGTTGTTGGTGGAATGGAGGTTGCGCACCGCGCCCTCCCAGTCCCCGCCGTAGACGAGGTCGTTCCAGTCCGGGATCTGGTTGTGGATCGGGCAGCCCGTCGGCCCGTGGCAGTAGGGCACGCCGCAATCCATGCAGCGCGCGGCCTGCTTGCCGACCTCGGCATCCGACATCGGCAGCGTGAACTCGCGGAAGTGGCGTATGCGGTCGGAGGCCGGCTGGTATTTCGGAGTCTGGCGATCGATCTCGAGAAAGCCGGTGACCTTGCCCATGATGATGCCCTCCGTCGCAACAGTCGGATGTGCCGCTATCGGAACAGGCCCGCCCGCGCCCGACATCCTCGGGCCGGCCGGACGCCCGTCCGGAGGCCCGCACCCGACGTGAACCGTCCTAACACAGGACCGCGCTCCCCCGGAACGCGGCCGATCGTGCCATCCGTAGGGCACGACCGCGCCTCCGGGAAGCCTCGGCGAGCCCGGAAAATGCGACAGCATCA
Organism: Aureimonas sp. AU4; assembly: GCF_001463765.1. Lineage (GTDB taxonomy): Bacteria > Pseudomonadota > Alphaproteobacteria > Rhizobiales > Rhizobiaceae > Aureimonas. Next base: position 21,161 of record NZ_BBWK01000063.1, read on the forward strand.
CTGCCCTATTTCGGGCAGTGACGCAAGGCTGGAACGGTTCGAGAAAGTGCTGAGCGTCAGCTCTTCGGCTTGGTCGCGCGGAAGCTCTCGAGCTGCTGGGCGGCCCCCCACCAGTCGGCGAAGCCGGGAATGTCGTTGAACTCGTCGGCATGGGGCGTCTGCGCGACATAGGCGAAGACGGGCGCCAGATAGAGATCGGCAAGCGAGAGATCCTCGCCCGCGATCCACGGACCCTTGCCGCGCAGGCGCATGAGTTCGGTCAGGACCGTGCGTGTGGTCTTGAGCGCCTCGTGATGCTTGGCCTCGTCCTTGCCGCCCACGAAGTCGGGGAAGAGATGGTAGGCCGCGACCCCGCCCAGCATCGCCGGGTAGCCGTAGCTGTCGATGATGCCGATGGCCATGTCCATGCGCGCGACGTTCTCGGCCTCGGCCGGCACGAGGTCGCGGCCCGTGATCATGGAGTTGAGGTAGCGCGCGATCGCCGCCGTCTCGTAGACGCGAAAGCCGCGATACTCGATCACCGGCACCTTGCCGAAGGGATGGCGCTGCAGGTGCTCGGGCGCGTGCGGCTCGCCCTTGAGGACGTTGACCGGGTCCTGGTCGAAGGCGGTGAACTCCTTCTCAGCCAGGAGCATCTTGACGGTTCGCACGTAGGTCGACCCGTCGAAGCCATACAGTTTCAGCTCGGCCATATCCTCGTCTCCTCGGCTGGAAAGGTCGCTCGTGCGCGACCGTTCGCGGGAGATAGAAGGCGCGCCGTCCTTGGCGAGCCCCGCATCGCCGCGACGAAGCGGCCGGCCGGAACCGCGAACGGCGGCGAGGGAGCTCGCCGCCGTCCGGATCTTCAACGGGCCTCGGAAGGCCGGCGGCCTATTCGGCCGCGACGCCCATGCGCATGCGCTCCATCTCGAGAAGGGCGCGGCGGTACTCGACCGGCATGACCTTCACGAAGCGCGGGCGGAAGGTTTCCCAGTTCTCCAGCATGCGCTTGGCGAGCGTCGAGCCGGTGTAGTGGAGGTGGTTCGAGACGAGCTGGTGCAGGCGCTCGTCGTCGTGGCCCGTCATGTTGGACGAGACGTCGACGCGCCCCTTGTGCTGGAGGTCGCCGCCGCCGTGGTAGCGCTTCTCCAGGAGGTCGTCCTCCTCGGGAACGGGCTCCAGCTCCACCATCGCCATGTTGCAGCGGTCCGCGAAGTTTCCTTGCGGATCGTAGACATAGGCGATGCCGCCCGACATGCCGGCCGCGAAGTTGCGACCTGTCTGGCCGAGGATGACGACGACGCCGCCGGTCATGTACTCGCAGCCGTGGTCGCCCACGCCCTCGACGACCGCGATCGCGCCCGAGTTGCGCACGGCGAAGCGCTCGCCCGCCACGCCCCGGAAGTAGCACTCGCCGCCGATCGCCCCGTAGAGCACCGTGTTGCCGACGATGATCGACTCTTCGGGCACGATGCGCGTCTCGGGACGCGGGCGCACGATCAGCTTGCCGCCCGACAGGCCCTTGCCGACATAGTCGTTGCCGTCGCCCACGAGGTCGAGCGTCACGCCGCGCGCCAGGAACGCCCCGAAGCTCTGGCCGGCGGTGCCGGTCAGCTTCACGGTGATCGTGTCGTCGGCCAGCCCCTTGTGCCCGAAGCGCTTGGCCACCTCGCCCGACAGCATCGCGCCGACCGAGCGGTCGACCGAGCCGATCTTGGTCTCGATCACGACCTGCTGGCGCGTCGTCAGGGCGCTCTGCGCCTCGGCGATCAGCTTGCGGTCGAGGACACGGTCGATCGGATGCTCCTGGTGGCGCGTCCAGAAGGTCTCCTCGCGGGGCGCGTCGACCTTGTGGAACAGGCGCGTGAAGTCGAGCCCGCGCGCCTTCCAGTGCTCGATCAGCTCGCGCCGGTCGAGGCGCTCGGAGCGGCCGATGAGCTCGGCCACGGAGCGCACACCCATGGCCGCCAAGATCTCGCGCACCTCTTCGGCCACGAAGAAGAAGAAGTTGATGACGTGCTCGGGCGTGCCCTTGAAGCGCTTGCGCAGGACCGGGTCCTGCGTGGCGACGCCGACCGGGCAGGTGTTGAGGTGGCACTTGCGCATCATGATGCAGCCGGCCGCGATCAGCGGGCCGGTCGAGAAGCCGAACTCGTCGGCTCCCAGCAAGGCCCCGATCACGACGTCGCGGCCCGACCGGAGGCCGCCGTCGACCTGAAGCGCGACGCGCGAGCGCAGCCCGTTCAGGACGAGCGTCTGCTGCGTCTCGGCCAGACCCATCTCCCAGGGGCTGCCGGCATGCTTGATCGAGGTGAGTGGCGAGGCGCCCGTGCCCCCGTCGTAACCCGACACGATGATGTGGTCAGCCCGCGCCTTGGCGACGCCCGCCGCCACCGTGCCGACGCCGACTTCCGAGACGAGCTTCACCGAGATCGCAGCCTCGGGGTTCACGTTCTTCAGATCGAAGATCAGCTGCGCCAGATCCTCGATCGAATAGATGTCGTGGTGGGGCGGCGGCGAGATCAGGCCGACGCCCGGCGTGGAATGCCGCGTCTTGGCGATGGTGGCGTCCACCTTGTGGCCAGGCAGCTGGCCGCCCTCGCCGGGCTTGGCGCCTTGCGCGACCTTGATCTGCAGCATGTCGGCGTTGACGAGATACTCCGTCGTCACGCCGAACCGCCCCGACGCCACCTGCTTGATCGCCGAGCGCTCGGGATTGACGGAGCCGTCGACGAGCTTGAGGTAGCGATCGGGCTCCTCGCCGCCCTCGCCCGTGTTGGATTTGCCGCCGAAGCGGTTCATGGCGACCGCCAGCGTCGCATGGGCCTCGCGGCTGATCGAGCCGAAGCTCATCGCGCCCGTCGAGAAGCGCCGCACGATGTCGGCCGCCGACTCGACCTCCTCCAGCGGCACGGGCTTCAGACCCATCTCCTCGGCCATGCGCAGCTTGAACAGGCCGCGGATCGTGGAGTTGGCGACGTTCGCCTCGTTCACGAGCTGGGCGTATTCCCGATACTTCTCGTAGGATTCCAGGCGCACGGCGTGCTGGAGCGTCGCGACCGCCTCCGGCGACCAGATGTGCGATTCGCCCCGCATGCGGTAGGCGTACTCGCCGCCGACCTCGAGGTTGCGGGCGAGCACCGGATCGTCGGAGAAGGCGAGCGTGTGGCGCTCCACCGTCTCGCGCGCGATCTCGTCCAGACCGACGCCCTCGATCGTGGTCGAGGTACCGGCGAAATACTGCTTCACGAAGTCCGAGCGCAGGCCGATCGCATCGAAGATCTGCGCGCCGCAATAGCTCTGGTAGGTCGAGATGCCCATCTTGGACATGACCTTGAGCAGGCCCTTACCCACCGACTTGATGAAGCGGTAGACGACCTCCTCCTCGGAGACCTCGGGCGGGAAGTCGCCGCGCGCCTGCATGGCGAGAAGCGTGTCGAAGGCGAGATAGGGGTTGATCGCCTCCGCGCCGTAGCCGGCAAGGCACGCGAAGTGATGGACCTCGCGCGGCTCGCCCGACTCCACGACGAGGCCTGCGGCCGTGCGCAGGCCCTTGCGGATGAGGTGGTGATGCACCGCCGCGCAGGCCAGCAGCGCCGGAATGGCGACGCGGTCCGGCCCGACCTGGCGGTCCGACAGGATGATGATGTTGTAGCCGCCCGCGACCGCCGCTTCCGCCCGCTCGCAGAGGCGATCCAGCGCCCCGCTGAGCCCGCCCGCGCCCTGCTCGGACGGGTAGGTCGTGTCCAGCGTCTTGGTGTCGAACCGGTCCTCGGTGTGGCCGATCGTGCGGATCTTCTCGAGATCGCCGTTGGTCAGAATCGGCTGGCGGACCTCGAGGCGCTTGCGGCGCGAGGTGCCCTCCAGGTCGAAGATGTTCGGCCGCGGCCCGATGAAGGAGACCAGGCTCATCACGAGCTCCTCGCGGATCGGGTCGATCGGCGGGTTCGTGACCTGGGCGAAGTTCTGCTTGAAGTAGGTGTAGAGGAGCTTCGACTTCTCCGACATGGCCGAGATCGGCGTGTCGGTGCCCATCGAGCCGATCGCCTCCTGGCCGGTGGTGGCCATCGGCGCCATCAGGAGTTTGGTGTCCTCCTGCGTGTAGCCGAAGGCCTGCTGGCGGTCGAGCAGCGACACGTCGGCGCGCAGCGCGCGCGGCGCCACGGGCTTCAGGTCCTCCAGGATGAGCTGTGTCGAGCGCAGCCAGTCCTTGTAGGGGTTGGCGCTCGCGATCTCGCCCTTGATCTCCTCGTCCGAGACGATGCGGCCCTTTTCGAGGTCGATCAGTAGCATGCGGCCCGGCTGGAGGCGCCACTTCTTGACGATGCGCTCCTCGGGCACGTCGAGCGTGCCGGCCTCGGAGGCGAGGATCACGAGGTCGTCGTCGGTCACGACATACCGCGCGGGACGCAGACCGTTGCGGTCCAAGGTCGCGCCGATCTGGCGCCCGTCCGTGAAGCACACGGCGGCCGGCCCGTCCCAGGGCTCCATGAGCGCGGCATGGTACTCGTAGAAGGAGCGGCGCTCCGGCGACATCTGCTTGTTGCCGGCCCAGGCCTCGGGGATGAGCATCATCATCGCGTGGGCCAGCGGGTAGCCGCCCTGCGTCAGGAACTCGAGCGCGTTGTCGAAGCAGGCGGTGTCGGACTGACCCTCGTAGCTGATCGGCCAGAGCTTCGAGATGTCGTTGCTGAAGAGCTCGGAATCGACGCTCGCCTGGCGCGCCGCCATCCAGTTGACGTTGCCGCGCAGCGTGTTGATCTCGCCGTTGTGGGCGACCATCCGGTAGGGGTGCGCGAGGCGCCAGGACGGGAAGGTGTTGGTCGAGAAGCGCTGGTGGACGAGCGCCAGCGCCGTCTCGAAGCGGGGATCCGTCAGGTCCTTGTAGTAGGCGCCGACCTGATAGGAGAGGAACATGCCCTTGTAGACCACCGTGCGCGCCGAGAGCGACACGATGTAGAAGTCCGTGTCGACCGACTGCGCCTCGGCGTAGACGCGGTTCGAGACCACCTTTCGCAGGAGGTAGAGCCGGCGCTCGAAGTCGTCCTCGGTGGCGTCGGACGCATGGCGCGCGACGAAGACCTGCCGATGCACCGGCTCGGTCGCCTGGATCTCCGGCGCCTTGGACAGCGAGGCGTTGTCGACCGGCACCTCGCGCCAGCCGAGCACCGCGCAGCCTTCCTCGGCGGCGGCCTGCTCGAAGATCGCGCGGAAGTGCTCGCGGCGCTCCTCGTCCTGCGGCATGAACACGAAGCCGACGCCGTAGTGGCCGGGCTCGGGCAGATCGACGCCTTGCGCGGACATCTCCTCGGCGAAGAGCCTGTGCGGGATCTGGACCAGCATGCCCGCGCCGTCGCCCATCAGCGGATCGGCGCCCACCGCCCCGCGATGCTCGAGGTTGTGAAGGATCTGCAGCCCCTTCTCGACGATCGAGTGGGACTTCTGGTTCTTCATGTGGGCGATGAAGCCGACGCCGCAGGCATCGTGCTCGTTGCGCGGATCGTAGAGCCCTTGCGCGATCTGGCGCTGGCGAATGAGTTTGGTCGCGGTCGCGTTGTCGAGTCCGGGGATGGAGGACGGTTCGATCGTCATGCCAAGTCTCCTTCTGCCGCTTCGCCGGCCCGGTTCCTGTTTCACCGGGCGGACTCCAATGTAGTCGCACGCTCGGGCGCGGGGAAAACCGATGCGGGTTGTCCCGCATGGTACCACCACGCCGCAAGGCTTCTCATCATCTTGGATCGGCCCGGCGCGGCCTCCCAGCCCGCGAACCGCCTCAGATAGGGCAGCATTACTGACCTATCTTCGGTCTTATGGCAGCTTTCCCGGGAAGCGGCAAGCGGGCGCGGCGCGGGCCGTTGTCGGCAGCGCGGCGCGGCGCTAAGACGCGCGCATGATCTTTGCATCCGACAATTGGTCCGGCGCCCATCCCGCCGTCAACGAGGCCCTTGCGAAAGCCGCCGACGGCATGGCCGCCGCCTACGGCGCGAGCGACATCGACAAGGCGGTGGAGCGGCGCTTCAACGAGGTGTTCGAGCGCGAGGTCGCGGTCTACTTCGTGGGAACCGGCACGGCCGCCAACTCGCTGGCGTTTGCCGCCGTCAACCGGCCGGGCGGCGTGGTGCTGTGCCACCGCGAGGCGCACGTGATCGAGGACGAGTGCGGCGCGCCCGAATTCTTCACGCACGGCGCGCGCATGGCGCCCGTGGACGGCGCGGGCGGACGTCTCGACCCGTCCAATCTGCGGCGCGAGCTCAAGCGCTTCCGCCCCGGCTTCGTCCACGCGGGCCAGCCCATGGCCGTGACGCTCAGCCAGGCGACGGAAGCGGGCACGCTGTATTCGATCCCCGAGATCGAGGCTCTGGCGGCGATCGCGCACGAGCACGAGCTCGCGCTTCACATGGACGGGGCGCGCTTCGCCAACGCGCTGGCCGCCAGCAACGCGTCGCCCGCCGAGATGACCTGGCGCGCGGGCGTCGACATCCTCTCCTTCGGCGCCACGAAGAACGGCTGCTGGTGTGCCGAGGCCGTGGTCTTCTTCGATCCCGAGAAGGCCAGGCAGTTTCCCTATATCCGCAAGCGCGGGGCGCAGCTCTTCTCCAAGACGCGCTTCATGGCCGCCCAGTTCATGGCCTACCTGGAGGGCGATCTCTGGCTGGAGCTGGCGGGCCATTCCAACGCCATGGCGGACGAGCTTCGCGCCGGCATCGCGGCCAGCTCGCATGCGCGCCTTGCCTGGCCGACGCGCTCCAACGAGCTCTTCGCCGTGTTCGAGACCGGTATCGCCGAAAGCCTTCGCCGCGAGGGTGCGGTCTTCTACGACTGGAACCCGCCGCACGATGGCTCGGTGCCGGTGGGCGAGAACGAGATGCTGGCGCGTCTCGTCACCAGCTGGTCGACCCGGCGCGACGATGTCTCGCGCTTCGTGGAACTGATCCAGTAGACACGAAAACGGCGCCCCTAGGGGCGCCGTCCGCTTTTCCCGGTACCGTCTCGGTCACGCCGCGGCGGTCTCGATCGCCTTGGCATTGCCGTTGGCGGTCGCGATCTCGATGCGGCGGGGCTTCATCGCCTCCGGAATCACCCGCACGAGATCGACGTGCAGAAGACCGTTCTGGAGCGTGGCGCCCCGGACCTCGACATGCTCGGCGAGCTGGAAGCGACGCTCGAAGGCGCGGCCGGCGATCCCGCGATACAGGAACTCAGCGCCCTCGGCCTTGTCGTCCGCCTTCTCGCCCTTCACGGTCAGCGTGTTCTCACGCGACTCGATCGAGAGCTCGTTCTCGGCGAAGCCCGCGACCGCCATGGTGATGCGGTAGGCGTTCTCGCCTGTGCGCTCGATATTGTAGGGCGGATAGCTCTGGGCCTCGTTCGAGGAGGCGGCGTCCAGCATCGAGAAAAGACGGTCGAAGCCGACGGTGGAGCGGTACAGGGGAGCGAAGTCAAACGTACGCATAGGTCGTTCTCCAAGAGCAACAGGTTGTGCGTGTCTGGTCGGTCTGGACCCCGCGATGGGGCGTCTCGGTCGACCAGCGGACCCGCCAGGCGGCGTCCGTGAACGAGAGATGGGAAGCGGGAAATCCGCCTTCAAGCGGTTTTTTCCGATCCTCCGTCGATTTTTTTCCGGCGCGAAATCAGGGACTTGCGCAAATTCGTACCTGAATCTGCGATGAACGATCCCTTCCGTTCCCGTTCACCCTCCTCGCCCCATCCTCCTTCTCGAACGGTTGCGGCGTCCCGTCCCTTCCGCCGTGGCCGTTTTGGGGTCGGGAGCTCCGTGCATGGGGCTTCCGACCTCAACTTGCGCCGCCCGTCTTTGCCCGCCGATCCCCCTGTCCGCGGTTCGTCGCAGCCTCTAGAATGACGCAAGATTCCCTATCGGCCGTCCGAGGCGCCGCTTGACCGACCTTTCCGCCCCGGCGGCTTCCGCCCCCCCCTTCCGCACCGTCGATGGCAACCCTCCCCCTCCGGGGCTCGAGGCCGGCCTCCATCCGCTGCCCGACGGCGCCCGGCTGCGCTGGGTCACGGCCCTGCCGACGGGTCCGGCACGCGGAACGGTGCTCATCCTCCAGGGGCGCAACGAGACGCTGGAGAAGTATTTCGAGACGATGGGCGATCTGCTGGCCGAGGGGTTTGCCGTCGCAAGCTTCGACTGGCGCGGCCAGGGCGCCTCTGGTCGCTCGACGCCGATCGCCTCGGTCGGCCACATCACGAGCATCGATCAGCTCGCGCAGGATCTCGAGCACGTCCTGCACCATCTCGTGCGCGGGCGCTGCCCCGGCCCGGTCGCGATCCTCGCCCATTCCATGGGCGGGCTGGTGGCGCTGCACGCGATGGAAGCGATCGAGCACTCCGTCGAGCGCCTCGTCCTCAGCGCGCCGCTCGTGCGGATTCCCGGCTCGCCCGCCGCGCGACGCCTGATCGCGGCGACTTGCGCGCTCCTGCACTGGACCGGGCTCGGTATCCTGCCGGTGCGCCGCGCCGCGCTGCCCGGCGCCGATCCGCAGCGCTCGGATCTCTCGAGCGACCCCGTGCGCCTCCGGCGCAACGCGGCGCTGGCGCGTGCGAGCGGCGACTGGGCGGTCTCCGGTCTCTCGGCCTCGTGGCTGCGCGCGGTGCTGAGGGGCTGCGGGCGCCTGGAGCGGTCCGACACGATCGCGCGCATGAGCGTGCCGACGCTGGTCCTGACGGCGGGCGCCGACAGCGTGGTCTCGCCGCAGGCGTCCTCGCATCTTGCCTGGCGCATGCGCGTCGGCCACGGCATCACCGTTCCCGGCGCGCGGCACGAGCTCCTGCAGGAGGCCGACCGTTTTCGCGCGCCCGCGATGGCCGCCGCCATAGCCTTCATCGAGGAGGCGCTGCCGCGCCGCCTCGAGGCCCCGCCGCTCGACGTCGCGGAACTCGCGCAGACGCTGGAGACGGCACTCGGCTGATCATCAGCCGTTGAGGTGACGCAGCGCCGCCTCGTGCAGGCGCGGCGTCGCGGCGGCGATGACGTCTCCCCCCTCCTCCGGTCGGTCGCCCGAGAAGGTCGTGATGACGCCGCCCGCCCGTTCCACCAGCGGCGTCAGCGCCACGATGTCGTAGGGCTGGAGTCCCGGCTCGACGCAGATGTCGACATGGCCCGAGGCCAGCATCGCGAACGCGTAGCAGTCCGCGCCGAAGCGCGTCAGGCGCACGGCGTCGACGAGGCCGGCGAAGCGCTCGCGCATCGCGCCGCGAAAGAGCTCGGGCGCCGAGGAGAAGAGCGTGGCGGCCGACAGGTCGCCGACATCGCGCACCTTAAGGGGCGTGCGACCCGTATGCGGTCCCTCGCCGAAGGCGCCCTCCGGCGTCGAGTAGAAGCGCTCGCCGGTGAAGGGCTGGCTCATGATGCCGATCTCGGCGCGGCCGCGCACCGTCAGCCCGATCAGCGTGCCCCAGACCGGCACACCGCAGATGAAGGGCCGCGTGCCGTCCACCGGGTCGATCACCCAGAGATGGTCCCCCTCGCCGGTGCGTCCGAACTCCTCGCCGAGAATGGCGTGGGTCGGATAGCGCGCCTCGATCACGCGGCGAATGGCGCGCTCGGCCTCGCGGTCCGCCTCGGTCACGGGATCGAAGGTGAAGCCCTCCTTCGGCTTGTTGTCGACGAGCAGCGGCTGCCGGAAGCGCGGCAGCGTCTCGCGCGCGGCGGCGTCCGCCAGTTCGAACAGGAAGGCGGCATCCGGCAGGCTCATGGGGCTCGTCCTTTGCGGGGCGGGATCGGCGGGTCACCGCCTTTTGGCGCATGCGGCGCGCGCGCGCCAGCCTCGCAGCCTATTCGGCGGCGAGCGACCGGCCCGCCAGTTCCGCCTCGAGTTCGGCGGCGAACAGGCTCGCGAACTCGAACAGCGAGCGCCGGAGCGACGCGAAGCCCTCGTTCGGCACGAAGCGGCGCTCGTCGGCGTAGAGCCCGCGATTGATCTCGATCTGGATCGCGTGGACGCCCCGGCGCGGCATCCCGTAGCGCTCGGTGATGAAGCCGCCGGCATAGGGCTTGTTGCGCGTCACGTCCCAGCCGAGCGCGGACAGGCGTTGCGTCACCATGGCGACGAAGCGGGGCGCGGCGCTCGACCCGAACCGGTCGCCCACCACGATATCGGCGCGCCGCCCGCCCGGCATGGTGCGCACCGAGGAGGGCATGGAGTGGCAGTCGACGAGGATCGCAAGGCCGAAGCGCGAGAGCGTCCGCTCCACCAGCGCCTCCAGCGCCGCGTGGAAGGGAAAGTAGATGCCCTCGATGCGGCGCGCGGCCTCGGCGGGCTCGAGCTTGCGCGCGTAGATCTCCTCGCGCTCGGCGACGATGCGCGGGATCGTGCCGAGACCGCCGGCCACGCGCACCGAGGCCGAGTTCACCTCGGGCGGCAGGGGCCCGGAGAACATGGCGGGATCGAGCTCGTAGGGCTCCCGGTTGACGTCGAGATAGGCGCGTGGAAAGCGGGCGGCGAGAAGCGGAGCGCCGAGCGCGGGCACGAAATCGAAGAGCTGGTCGACGAAGAGGTCTTCCGAGCGCCGGATGGCGTCGGCGCCCAGACGCGAGGCGCGCAGGAACCCCTGCGGGTAGGCGCGCCCGCTGTGCGGCGAGCAGAAGACGAGCGGCAGCGTCTGCTCGGCCGGCTCGATGATCTCGAAGGCGGGGACGGCTCCGGCGGCGGTGTCGAGGCTGGGAATTGCGCCCGGCGAGATCGGTTCGGTGGTCATCCTGTGAAATCTAGCTCGCGCGCGGCGTTTCGCACATTCCACTTAGCCTCGCTTTAAGCAATCTGGTAAAAGCATGACAGTTGACATCGGATACGAGCGCGCGGTTGGTTCCCGACCGCGCGCCAGCAGCCGCAACGGCGGGACATTGGAACAGACGGCATGACGAAAATTCTTTTGGCCGAGGACGACAACGACATGCGCCGCTTCCTCGCCAAGGCGTTGGAAAAGGCGGGCTACGAGGTCACCTCCTACGACAACGGCGGCTCGGCCTACGAGCGCCTGCGCGAGGAGCCCTTCTCGCTGCTCCTGACCGACATCGTCATGCCGGAGATGGACGGCATCGAGCTGGCGCGCCGCGCGACCGAACTCGACCCCGACCTCAAGGTCATGTTCATCACGGGCTTCGCGGCGGTCGCGCTCAATCCCGACTCCAAGGCCCCCAAGGACGCCAAGATTCTGAGCAAGCCCTTCCACCTGCGCGAGCTGGTGGAGGAGGTCGGCAAGATGCTCCAGGACGCCGCCTGAAAATTCGGCGGGCGGACCGCAGGAATGGCCGGATCGGGGCTTGACGGTCCGCCGGCTCCTGTGGTCTATCCCGCCCATCGGATGGGCGTGTAGCTCAGCGGGAGAGCACTACGTTGACATCGTAGGGGTCACAGGTTCAATCCCTGTCACGCCCACCATTCGCACAAGGCCTCGGACGGCGACGTCGGGGCCTTTTTCGTGTCCTGATCATCGAATCCAGCATCAGATCACGAATCTTCTCTGCGTGCCCTGTAAGACAGCAAGGACGCACGCAGGCGTACCCTCGACCGCGCCGGTGGCTGAGGATGGGTCCGTTGTCGTGATCGATCGCCAGTCAGGCCGCAATCGGCGTATCTGGCAAGGTGCGGCCTGCCGGGATTGCTCGCGCGACCGGCGGCATGAATCGCGGCACGGGCGCCGCCGCCCAGCGTCGACGCACGACAGTCCTCATGCCGTCACGCGCCGCGTTCGCCCTTCAGGCAACCAAGCCTCGCCCGACCGAGATCGCATGAGGCGGTGATGCGCCTCAGCGTGCTTTTGCGCGATGTCGGGTGAGAATCTCCCGGGAGTCCGTCGGTTCCCCGTCATGGGGGACCAAGGCTCCGGCGGCGATCAGCCTGCCAGGGCCTCCCTGGGCTTGACCAGATCGGCCAGCCGCAGGTGCATTGCGGGTCGCTCGACGAGGCGGTGGATGATCCAGGCGAGGAGGAGGGCCGAGAGCGTGGAGAGGATAAAAAGCGTCGCCACGCGGTTCGCGGTCTGGTCCACTGGGACCCAGGGCATGTTGCGGAAGGCGAAGGCTATGCCGAGGCCATGCACGAGGTAGAACGGGTAGCTGACGAGACCGAGGAACTGCACCGGGCGGCTGAGTAGCCAGCGCGGCTGGACGGCGCGTGCCCAGGCGACGATCAGGAAGGCGCCCGACATCTCGAAGATGCGCGCTTCCCAACCGTGGCCCCAGAAGACGCTGGAGGCGACCAGAATGGGAACGCCGGCAAGCGGCAGAAGGAGCGAGCGCGCGATGCGTTCGGGAACTTCGCGGATCAGGGCGCCGAGAAGGAAGGCCGGCAAGAAGAGCGCGACTTCCGAGCCGGTCCTGAGAAAGACGAAGATCGAGGGGACCGCCAGGAGAAAGGCTGGAAGCGCCCGTCCCCGCGTCGCGGCCCAGACCCCGAACAGGAGAACCGAGGCGACGATCTCGACCTGCAGCGACCACAGGACGCCGTTCGTGTCGCGGCTGAGGATGAACATCGTGCGCCACAGTTCGGGCGTGTCCATCGGAGCGATGTAGTTGATGTGGACTGCGGCCCCGAACAGAAGGCCCGCGGCGATCGAGGTGGGAAGCAGACGCCACAGGCGCTCGGCGATGCAGAGCGGAAAGCTCTCGATGCCGCGATAGCGCCGGTCGAACATGGCCCAGAGGACGTGGCCGCTCAACACAAAGAACAGCATGACCGCCGCATCGCTCGGTGCCACGAGATAACCGAGCCGGGCCGCGACAACCGGAAAGGGCTGGTCGCCGAACTGCGCGTAGGTGAGTGCCCAGATGCCGAGGCCCGTGAAGGTCAGGATGCTGTGGCCGCCCGCCACCGCGAGCGCGGCAAGCCCGCGCAGACCGTCCAGTGCCCTATCTCTCGAAGCCATCGCCATCGCCTTCCGTCCGTTCAACCGAAGTCGTGGCGCAACACGCGACCTATCACAATCAGGACGAGCGGCCCCTGGCGCGTGTCCCGGCCCGGTGTGGCAAGCGCATCACAGGTTCGGTTCGTGGAATGGCACGATGCCACTTGCATGCACCCGCTACCGACCTCGGGCGGCACTGTGTCGCTTCGGGGGCTCGACGTCTGATTTCCTGCCATAGTTTGGCAGCGATGGATCCCGAGCCGCCGCGATGACCAACGACGACCTCAACGAGATGGCGGCCTTCGTCCTTCGCCTGTCGGACTTCGTCGACAGCCCCGATGACCTGCGCACCATGCTGGAGCAGGCCTATCCCGAGGCCACGGGGGACGAAGTCCTCTTCGTCATGCTTCGTGCCCTCAATCTCCTGTCCACGGAGGGGGCGAGACGGCGTCTCAACTGAGCCGCGCCGCCTCGATGGACGGCGACCTAGATATCGAGGTTGGCGACCTGGAGGGCGTTTTCCTGGATGAACTCGCGGCGGGGCTCGACCTCGTCGCCCATCAGGCGCGCGAAGAGCTGGTCGGCGTCGGTCGCGTCGTTGATCTTGACCTGCAGGAGCGAGCGCACCTCGGGATCGAGCGTCGTCTCCCAGAGCTGCTCGGGATCCATCTCGCCAAGGCCCTTGTAGCGCTGGAGCGAGAGGCCCTTGCGGCCCACCTCGAAGACGGCATCCAGGAGGTCGAGAGGCCCCGTCAGGGCACGCTCGGTCTCCTTGCGCCTCAGCACGGGCGGCGTGTCGTAGATCTCGCCGAGCCGTGACGCCAGGCGATGCAGCGCGATGGCGTCGGCCGACGCGATCAGGGCGGCGTCCAGAACCTGAACGTCGAGGACGCCCCGCACGGTGCGCTGGAAGCGATAGCCCCCCTCGCCGTCGGCCTCGCCGATCCAGCCGCGCTCGGTCTCCTCGGCCACCGCGTTCAGCGCCTTGGCGATACGGTCGGCCATGACCTCGGCCTCGCCGCCCGTCGCGACCTGCGGCGAGAGCGCGCCTGCGACGGCCGCATGCTCCACCACCGGCCGCGCATAGCGGGAGTGGAGGCCGTTCAGGATCTGCCGGACCTGCAGCGCGTCCTCGACGGCCGCGCGCAGGTCGCGCCCGCGTCGGACTTCGCCCGAGCCCAGCGTCAGGATCGCGTCTTCTAGACCGCCCTCGATCAGGTAGTTCTCCAGCGCCTTCTCGTTCTTGAGGTACTGGCTCTGCTTGCCGCGCGTCACCTTATAGAGCGGCGGCTGGGCGATGTAGACGTAGCCGCGCTCGATGAGCTCGGGCATCTGGCGGAAGAAGAAGGTCAGGAGAAGCGTGCGGATATGGGCGCCGTCGACGTCGGCGTCCGTCATGATGATGATCTTGTGGTAGCGCAGCTTGTCGGCGTCGAACCCGTAGGTCGAGCCCTCGAAGGTGCCGATGCCCGTGCCGAGCGCGGTGATCAGCGTGCCGATCTGGTCCGAGGAGATCATCCGGTCGAAGCGCACGCGCTCGACGTTGAGGATCTTGCCGCGCAAGGGGAGGATCGCCTGGTTCTGGCGCGAGCGCGCGCCCTTGGCCGAGCCGCCGGCCGAGTCGCCCTCCACGATGAATATCTCGGACTTGGCCGGATCCTTCTCCTGGCAGTCGGCGAGCTTGCCGGGCAGGGTCGAGACGCTCATCACGTCCTTGCGCACGGTCTCGCGCGCCTTGCGCGCCGCCTCGCGGGCGGCGGCCGCCTGCACCATCTTGCCGACCACGGTGCGCGCGTCGGAAGGGTGTTCCTCGAACCAGGAGCTCAGCGCCTCGTTCATGGCGCCCTCCACCACGGGCCGCACCTCGGACGAGACGAGCTTGCCCTTGGTCTGCGAGGAGAACTTCGGGTCCGGCACCTTGACCGAGAGAACGCAGGTCAGCCCCTCGCGGCAGTCGTCGCCGGTCGGCTGGACCTTCTCCTTCTTCAGCTGGCCGGAACTCTCGGCGTAGCCGATCACCTGGCGCGTCAGCGCCCCGCGAAAGCCCGCCATGTGCGTGCCGCCGTCGCGCTGCGGAATGTTGTTGGTGAAGCACAGGACGTTGTCCTGATAGCTGTCGTTCCACCAGAGCGCGGCTTCCACGGTGATGCCCTCGCGCTCGGTCTTCACCGTGATCGGCTCGCCGATCAGAGGCTTTCGCGCGCGGTCGAGATAGCGCACGAAGGCCTCGAGCCCGCCCTCGTAGAAGAGCTCGTTGCGCTTCTCGTCGGCGTGGCGCTTGTCGGACAGGACGATGCGCACGCCGGAGTTCAGGAAGGCGAGCTCCCGCAGCCGGTGCTCCAGCGTGCCGTAGTCGAAGGTCGTGACGCCCCTGAACGTGTCGGTCGAGGGCAGGAAGGTGATGGCCGTGCCGGTCTCGGAGCCCGCGTCACCCGTCACCTTCAGCGGCGCGTCGGCGACGCCGTGCGTGAAGCTCATCTCGTGGATCTGCCCTTTGCGGCGGATCTTCATCTTCAGCCACACAGACAAGGCGTTGACGACCGAGACGCCGACGCCGTGAAGGCCGCCTGAGACCTTGTAGCTGTTCTGGTCGAACTTACCGCCGGCGTGCAGCTGGGTCATGATGACCTCGGCCGCCGAGACGCCTTCGGACGAGTGGATGTCGGTCGGGATGCCGCGCCCGTTGTCGGTCACGGTGCAGGAGCCGTCGGGATTGAGCGTGACGGTGACGAGGGTCGCATGGCCGGCCAGCGCCTCGTCGATGGCGTTGTCCACCACCTCGTAGACCATGTGGTGGAGGCCGGAGCCGTCGTCCGTGTCGCCGATATACATGCCGGGCCGCTTGCGGACCGCGTCGAGACCCTTCAGCACCTTGATGGAATCGGCGCCGTATTCGGCCGGGCCGGGGATGGTCTCGTTTGTTTCGGACATGAAGTTCCTGCTGTGGCCGGCCCGCGCCCCCGCTCGGGCGCGGACCCGTGTCGCTCGAGTGAGCCAAGGTTCCCCAGATATAATGATTTTCGCCCACCGATCCAAGCCTTTAGGGTCCCGCGCCGCCGGTCATCCACGGGGGCGACGGGCTTCCGCTTCGGCTCCGCAATCCCCATTAAGGAGCCCAAGGGCACGCAGGCCCTTCGCTTGGAACCTCGCCTTGATGGACACGCTCGCCGAACCCTTCCTCGCCCCAGCTCCCGTGCCGCACGAGAAGCCGCTCGGCCTGCCGCGCTTCCTTCTGACCGCCTCGCGCAACCCGATCGAGATCTGGGGGCAGCGGGCCTATCGCGAGCCGATCGTGCGCGTGGACTGGCTGCGCGTTCCCACGATCGTCCTCAGCGATCCGGCGGGCATCCGTCACTGCCTCGTCGAGAACAGCGCGAACTACGCCCTGCAGCCGCTGCGCCAACGCGTTCTGCGCCCCTTCCTGCGCGACGGGCTCCTGACCGCCGAGGGAGAGCTCTGGCGCCGCACGCGGCGCGCGCTCAGCCCCGTCTTCGCGCCACGCAACACCGGGCGCCTCGCCGCGCCCATGGCCGAGCGCAGCCGGCTCTTCGCGCAAGACCTCGCGCGGCGCGACGGCGAGGTCGTGGACGTCTCGACGCAGATGACGCTCCTGACCTACGACATCCTCCAGGCGACGCTCTTCACGAACGACATCACGGGCCGCCCGGCGGAGTTCGCCCATGCGATGGAGCGTTTCCTCGATCGCATGGGGCGGGTCGATCCGCTCGACATTCTCGATGCGCCCGCCTTCCTTCCCCGCGTCTGGCGCCTCATGGGGCGGCGCGCCAACCTCTACTTCCGCCGCATCATCGCCGAAACGCGCGACCGGCGGCGCGCCCTTCTCGCGCGCGATCCGGCCAGCGCGCCGCAGGACCTCCTGACCCTCCTCCTCCAGACCGAGGCGTTGAGCGATGCCGAGATCGAGGACAACATCATCACCTTCATCGGGGCGGGCCACGAGACCACGGCGCGGGCGCTCGGCTGGACGCTTTATCTCCTCGCGATGGCGCCGGGCGAGCGGGCGCTCGTGGAGGCCGAGCTCGACGCGCTCCTGCCCGGGCTGCCCGACCCGCGCGACTGGCCGGAGGCCCTGCCGCACACGCGCGCGGCCTTCGAGGAGGCCATGCGTCT
Source organism: Aureimonas sp. AU4 (assembly GCF_001463765.1). GTDB lineage: Bacteria > Pseudomonadota > Alphaproteobacteria > Rhizobiales > Rhizobiaceae > Aureimonas. The sequence continues at coordinate 38,138 of NZ_BBWK01000063.1, forward strand.
CTACCCGCCCGCCCCCTCGCTCAACCGCACTGCGCTGGCGGACGATGAGGTCCGCGGCATGGCGGTTCCCGCCGG
>NZ_BBWK01000064.1 GCF_001463765.1 Aureimonas sp. AU4
CCGCGGCATGGCGGTTCCCGCCGGCGCCTCGCTTCTTGTGATGCCATGGCTCGTCCATCGCCACGAGACTCTCTGGGAACAGCCCGGCCACTTCCGGCCGGAGCGATTCCTGCCGGACCGGCGCGAGCGCATCGACCGCTTCGCCTTCCTGCCCTTTGGCGCGGGTCCGCGCGTGTGCATCGGCGCGTCCTTCGCCATGCAGGAGGGCGTGATCGCGCTGGCCGCGCTCCTGCGGCATCTTCGCTTCGATTTTGCCGGAGTCCGCGCGCCGAGGCCCGTGCAGAAGATCACCGTGCAACCCGAGGGCGGGCTGCCCATGCGCGTTTCACGCCGCTGACGGGGGCACGGTCTGCGACCGCTCGCTTGCGTTTTTCGCCGAAAGGGATCATGAAGCCCCCTCGGACCTTGGGCGAGCCTCCTTCGGGGCTCGCGCAGTCGTGTTATGCTCCGTCGGGGAGCCGGCGTCCTTGTGATGCCAGTCCCCCTTGTCGATCTCTCCGCTCAAGGGTCGTCGGAGCGCTTGAACCCAAACGGGTCCCGTAGCGTTTTGCAGCCCCGGCTCACGCCGGAGCCGTTCTTGAAGTGATTCCGAACCCGTCGCGTCCGGCGTTTCCACCGGAATGCGACACCCGCAACCCGATTCTAAAAGGAGCCGTCTTGAAGGTCGACGTCCGAGACAACAACGTGGAACAAGCGCTGCGCGCGCTGAAGAAGAAGCTGCAGCGCGAGGGCGTGTTCCGCGAGATGAAGGAGCGGCGCGCCTACGAGAAGCCCTCCGAGCGTCGCGTGCGCGAGAAGCAGGACGCCATCCGCCGCGCCCGCAAGGCCGCCCGCAAGCAGGCGCAGCGCGAGGGCCTGATCCCCGGCCCGAAGCCGAAGGTCCGCGCTGGCGCGGGCGCCGGCGCCCCCCGCTCGTAAATCGATACCGCCGCGCCCTTCCGGGCGTGCGCCTTTGATCCGAAAAGCACCGGACGCGGCCTGCCGCTCCGGTGCTTTTTTGTGGCGGGTGTTCTTAGACCGAAGGACCGGCATCCCCCTCGCGGCGCGGGGGTCGGCCGGCCACCGGCGCATCGCCGCTCCCCAGATAGCGCGAGGGATCGGCGTCGCCTGGCACGATGCGCTGGATCGCTCTCGGCTCGGCGGCTGCGCCCAGGCGCTCGACGAAGATCTGGCGGATGGTCTGCGCCGTCCAGCGCTGGGCGCGGGCGGTCGAGCCGTCCTGCACCCGCCCCCGAAACACGATGACCTGCGCGTCGGCCGTCAGCTGGTCGAGGAAGGCTTCCGGCTCGGCGAGCTGAGAGCGCCCCTCGTCCTCGCGCGACCAGGCTTCCGTGAGCGTCGAGCGGGCCGCCTCCAGATCGACCTCGCGCGGAAGCGTGATCGACCAAGCCAGAAGCCGGGAGGGCGCGCGCGAGTGGTTGCGCATCCACACGTTCCAGAGCGTCGAGTTGGGGGCGAAGACGAAGAGGCCGTCGAAGGTCTCGAGATGGCACACGAAGAGGCCGATCTCACGCACCGAGCCCGCGAAGGTCTGCGTCTCGATATAGTCGCCGACGCGAAACGGGCGCAGCCACAGGAGCATGATGCCGGCCGCGATGTTGGTGAGCGTGCCCTGCAGCGCCAGGCCGATGGCCAGGCCCGCGGCGCCGAGGACAGCCAGAAGCGAGGTCATCTGCACGCCGACCTGCGTCAGGGCGACGAGCAGCGTCAGCACGATCACGAGGTAGCGCACGATCGCAACGAGCGGCCCGCGCACCGTCTCGTCCGTGTGGCCCGTGGCGCCGAAGGCGCGGCTGACGAGAGCCGCCAGCCATCGCGCCAGGAAGAACCCGATCAGCAGAATCAGGATCGCCGCGACGAGGTTGGGCAGAAAGGCGGCGGCCTGGGCGGAAAGCGTACGAAAGAAGGTCTGGGAAGAGGCGATCGTGTCCTGGATCGGCATTGGCTGTCCTGCGGCTGCGGTTGGGCGGCGAGAGCGGTGCCCTCGCCTCCCGGACCGCCCGCTCGCCCTTCAACAAAGGACGATGCCGCCCAAAGGAAAGGGCCGCCGGCAAGAACCGGCGGCCCTTTCTCGTCCGTCGCCCCGCAAGCGCGTCCCTAGATCGAGGGCGCGCCGCGCGGCTTTTCCTTGGGTTCGTTCTCGTCCACCAGCCCTTCGAACAGGGCGGTCGAGAGGTAGCGCTCCGCAAACGAGGGAATGATCACGACGATCGTCTTGCCCTCGTTCTCGGGCCGCTGGCCGACGCGGATCGCGGCCGCGAGCGCCGCGCCCGACGAGATGCCGACCGGCACGCCCTCGAGCCGCGCCACGAGGCGCGCGGTCTCGAAGCTGTCGTCGTTGGAGACCTGCACGACCTCGTCGTAGATCTCGCGGTCGAGGATCGGCGGGGCAAAGCCGGCGCCGATGCCCTGGATCTTGTGCGGACCCGGCGCGCCGCCCGACAGAACGGGCGAGGCCTCCGGCTCGACGGCGACGACATGGACGCCCGGCTTGCGGCTCTTCAGGACCTGCCCAACGCCGGTGATCGTGCCGCCCGTGCCGATGCCGGCGACGAAGATGTCCACGGACCCGTCGGTGTCGTTCCAGATCTCCTCGGCCGTCGTGACGCGGTGAATCTGCGGGTTGGCCGGGTTTTCGAACTGCTGCGGGATCACCGCGTTGGGAATTTCGGCGCGCAGTTCCTCGGCCTTGGCGATGGCGCCCTTCATGCCGCGCGCCCCTTCCGTCAGGACGAGCTCCGCGCCGAGTAGGCGCAGCATCTTGCGCCGCTCGACCGACATCGTGTCCGGCATGGTCAGGATAAGCTGGTAGCCCTTGGCGGCTGCGGCGAAAGCGAGCGCGATGCCGGTATTGCCCGAGGTCGGCTCGATCAGCGTGTTGTGGCCCGGGCGGATCGTGCCCTCCGCCTCCAGCGCCTCCAGCATGGCGACGCCAATGCGGTCCTTCACCGAGGCGATCGGGTTGAAGAACTCGAGCTTGGCGAGAAGATGAGCCTTCACGCCCTTCTCGCGGGCGAGCTTGTCGAGGCGCACGAGAGGCGTGTCGCCGATCGTGTCGAGGATGGATTCGTAGACGCGGCCGCGCCCCCGGGTGCGGGGGCCGTCGCGGTTGACGCTGGTATCCATGGGTCTGGCCCTTCCGTTGTGGCGGTCCGTATCCCAACGGAGCCGATGCCTGCGCGGTTGCGGTGGCGCAAGACTAGCGACCCGCCCGGGCGCGACCCAGCCCCGCGCGATCTTTTCACCCCGCCCTCCGGGCAAAATCCTGCCAAGGGCCGGGTTTCCGACGCAACGCCCGTACCGCGATCAACAGCGGTCCCGGCGATGCATCAACTTTGCGGTTTCATCTTCACCGCCCGGCAAGCCGAAGCCCGGATGCTGAACGCTCAGCTTAGCTCCGGATGCCGCCGCCCCATGCCCTCGCCCTTCCGCTCGCTCATGCGCTTCTGCCTGGAACTGTCCGGCCTGGCGGTTCTGGCGACCTGCATCGCCGGGATCGCGGCCTACTACGTGTTCGGCGGCTTCGGCACGGCGGCCGCGCGCCAGGCGCTCCTGTTCTGCCTGTTCGTTCCCATCCTTTCGACGCTCCCGATCCAGATCTTCGCCGCGACGCGCCTGCGACGCCTGGAGCGCGAGAACGGGCTGCTGGCGCATGTGGCGACGCGCGACGGGCTCACGCAGGTTCTGAACCGCGACGCCTTCAAGCGAGCCGTGCAAGGCCAGCTGGCCGCGCTCGGAACGAGCGGCGGGGAGCCCGCGACGCTCCTCATCATCGACGCCGACCACTTCAAGCGCATCAACGACCGCCTCGGCCATCCCGTGGGCGACACGGCGCTGACGGCGATCGCGGCCACGCTGCGCCGCTCGGTTCGCCGCGACGACCTCGTGGGTCGCCTTGGCGGCGAGGAGTTCGGTGTCTATCTGCGCGGGGCGGGTCCCGACGAGGCGGCGATCGTGGCCGAGCGCCTGCGCGCCACGATCGAGCGGATCTTCGTCGGTCCCGCCGACCGGCGCACGCGTCTGTCGGTGTCGATCGGCGGCATCTCGCTGCGCTCGCGCGTCGCCTTCGACGCCGTCTACAAGATCGCCGACACGAACCTCTATCAGGCCAAGCGCGGCGGGCGGAACCGGGCGGTCCTGTCGCGGCTGGGCTCGCTCGGGCGCGGCGTCACGCTGGAGACCGTGCCGAGCCTTGCGCCGACGCCGCCCGCCGAGCGGCTGCGCCTTGGGGCCTGAGGGCTTTAGGCGGTGCGCCCGACGGTCCACACGGCCGCGCCCGCCATGACCAGCGCGGCGCCGCGATGAAGGACGCGCTGCGTGCCGGGCCGCGCCAGCCAGCGCCGGGCGCGGGACGCAAGAGCCGCATAGGGCGTCATCACGCACAGGAGCACGAGCGCGGTGACGAGGACGAGGATCGGCACGTCCGCCGTGCGAACCCGCGACAGGTCGATGATCGCGGGCAGGAGCGCGAGATAGAAGACGATCGTCTTCGGATTGCCGAGCGTGACCGCAAGGCCAGATATCATGCTTTCCGCAACGCCCCGGCCCGCCTCCTGCCCGATGCGGGCCTTGTCGCCCGCCGCGCGCCACAGGCGCCACGCGAGATAGGCGAGATAGGCCGCGCCCGCCCAGCGCACGACCGTGAAAAGGCTGCCGAGGAGGTCCGCCAGGAAGGCGAGCCCGAACACGGCCATCAGGAGATAGAAGAGGTCGCCGAGGATCAGCCCGGCGACGAAGCCCATGGCCGGCGCGAAGCCGGAGCCGATGGCGCGCGCGACAAGGGCGACGACGCCGGGGCCGGGGGTCGCCGCCGCAAGCCCGAGGGCCAGCGCGTAGGCAAGGATCGCCGCCGAGGTCACGAGCGTCCCGTCGAGCCGAAGCCGCCCGCCCCGCGCGCCGTCTCGCCCACGGTCTCGACCGCGTGGAAGCCAGCCTGGGGCGCGGGCGCCACCACCGCCTGGGCGATGCGCTCGCCGTGGCGGATCGTGAAGGGCTCGGCGCCGAGATTGACCAGGAGCACGAGGATCTCGCCGCGATAGTCGCTGTCCACCGTGCCGGGCGCGTTGAGGACTGTGATGCCGTGGTGGCGCGCGAGGCTGGAGCGCGGGCGCACCTGCACCTCGAAGCCGGGTGGTATGTCGAAGACGAGGCCGGTCGGCACCGCCGCGCGCCCGAGCGGGGGCAGGACGAGCGGCTCGCCGAGCGCCGCGCGAAGATCGGCGCCGGCCGCGCCCGCGCTCGCGTAGCGCGGCAGGTCGAGGTCGGCGGCGTGGGGCAGGCGTCGAACGCCGATCGGGGGCTCGCTCATGGGGACGTCCGTTCCAGAAGGCGCCGCGCGATCTCGGCGGCGAGCCGGCGGGCCACCTCGTCCTTATCCATCTCGGGCCAGCTTTCCACCCCTTCCGCCGACACGAGGCGCACCGTGTTGCGCGTGCCGCCCATGACGCCCGTCTCCGGCGAGACGTCGTTGGCGACGATGAGGTCGGCGCCCTTGGCGGCGAGCTTAGCCTTCGCGTTCGCCAGAAGGTCGGCCGTCTCGGCGGCAAAGCCAACGACGAGCCGGGGTCGGCGCGGGCCGGTGCCCACCGTGCGCAGGATGTCCGGGTTCTCGACGAGCCGGAGCGCAGGCGGCGGCTCGCCGGGGCGCTTCTTGATCTTGGTGTCGGCGCTTTCCGCCATGCGCCAGTCGGCGACGGCTGCGACGAACACGGCCGCATCGGCCGGCAGGCTCGCTTCGACGGCCGCCTGCATCTCGCGCGCCGTCTCGACGCGGTGGATTTGCGCCATGCCGCCCGGGTCCGCGATTGCGACCGGGCCGGATACGAGGACGACCTCCGCCCCCAGCGCGGCGAGCGCCCCGGCCAGCGCATGGCCCTGCCGGCCCGAGGAGCGGTTGGCGAGGAAGCGCACGGGGTCGATGGGCTCGTGCGTCGGCCCGGAAGTGACGACGATGCGCCGTCCCTTCAACGGCCCCTCCCCCAGGATCGCCTCCGCCGCCGCCACGATCTCCAGCGGCTCGGCCATGCGCCCCTCGCCGCCCTCGCCGCTTTCGGCCATCTCGCCCCGGTTCGGGCCGATCGTATGAAGGCCGTCGCCGCGCAAGGTTTCCAGCGAGCGGCGCGTCGCGGGATGGGCCCACATGGCCGGGTTCATGGCGGGGGCGAGCAGCACCGGCGCGCGCGTCGCCAAGAGAACGGCGCCGGCCAGATCGTCGCCGATGCCCGCCGCCATGCGCCCCATGCGCGCGGCCGAGGCCGGCGCGAGGATCACGAGGTCGGCCGAGCGCGCGAGCCGGATATGGCCGACGTCCTGTTCGTCCTCGCGGTGGAAGAGCTCGCCGTAGACGCGCGAGGCGCTGAGCGCGCCGACCGAGAGCGGCGTCACGAACTCCGCCGCCGAGCGCGTCATCACCGGCACGACGCTCGCGCCGCGCTCGCGCAGGCGTCGGATGAGGTCGAGGCATTTGTAGGCCGCGATGCCGCCGCCCACGATCAGGACGACGCGCTTTCCCGCCAGCGCGCTCATGCAGCCGGGTCCGGCTGCGAGCGCACGACGATGTGGCGGAAGCCGCAGCCCTTCGCGAGAAGCAGCGCGTCGGCGGTACGATTCATCAGACTATCCACGGCAGCGCGGCCAAGGCGACCAGACTAGGTTTCCGGCGGCCGGGGCGCAATCAGCCGAAGGTCAGCTGCCAGGCGATCACGGCGAGCGAGAGGGCGCCGATGATCTGCGCGGCGTGGCCGATGGCGATGGCGGTGCGCCCTTCCTTGGCCAGCTCCATCAGGTCGTCGTCGTTGATGTGGATGCCGTTCTCGATGAGTTCGGGCATGTTCTTGGTGAAGACCTCGATGCCGACCGCCAGTTCCGGCAGTCGGCGCGCGATGCGGCCGAGCGCGTCCAGCCCCTCGCGCGCGTCGCGCAGCTTGGCGCGCGGCCCGAGCTCGCCGTAGATATAGGAGGAGACCACCGGCTCGGCGGCGCGCCACATGTTGAAGCGCGGGTCGTAGGAGCGCGCGACGCCTTCCACCACGACCATGGTCTTCTGCAGGAGCACGAGCTCGGGGCGCGCGCGCATCTCGAAGAGTTCGGTCACCTCGAAGAGCAGCGTCAGGAGATGGGCCATCGAGATCGTCTCGGCCGGCTGGCCGTGGATTGGTTCGCCGATGGCGCGCAGCGCCTGCGCGAAGGAGGCGACGTCCTTGCCGCGCGGCACGTAGCCCGCCTCGAAGTGGAGTTCGGCCACGCGCCGGTAGTCGCGCTGGATGAAGCCGTAGAGGATCTCGGCGAGGAAGCGGCGCGAGTCCGACGACAGGCGGCCGACGATGCCGAGGTCCACGGCCACCACCGCGCCGTCCGGCGCGACGAACAGGTTTCCCGGATGCATGTCGGCATGGAAGAAGCCGTCGCGCATGGCGTGGCGCAGGAAGCCCTGCACGACCTTGACGGCGAGCGCGTCGAGATCGTGTCCGGCGGCGGCCACGGCCGCCACGTCGTTCATCTTGAGGCCGTCCACCCATTCCATGCTGAGGACGTCTCGGCCCGTGCGCTCCCAGTCCACGTGGGGGACGCGGAAGTCCTCGTCGTCGCGGATGTTGTCGGCCATCTCGGACGAAGCCGCCGCCTCGAGGCGCAGGTCCATCTCGATGCGGGTGGACTGGGCGAGCGTCTCGACCACCGCCACGGGCCGCAGCCGGCGCGAGGCGGGAACCAGCCGCTCCAGCGCGCGGGCGATGAAGGCGAAGGCTTCCAGCTCGCGCCGGAAGCGCTGGCGCACGCCCGGCCGGATGACCTTCACGGCGACGGGCTTCAACTCGCCCTCGGCCGTGCGCACGACGGCGCGGTGGACCTGGGCGATCGAGGCCGCGCCCACGACCTCGCCGAACTCCACGAAGAGGTCGTCGATCCGCCGCCCGAGCGTCGCCTCGATGTCCTGGATCGCGCGCTCGCGCGGGAACGGCGGCACCTTGTCCTGAAGCATGCCGAGTTCGAGCGCGATGCCGGTACCCACGATGTCGGGCCGCGTCGCGAGGAACTGGCCAAGCTTCACGTAGGAGGGACCGAGCCGGTTGAGAGCTGCGGACAAGCGCTCGGAGCGCGCCGAGCGCTTGGCGGAGCGGCTTGCGAACAGGCCCGCCGCGCGGTGCGCCAGAAGGCCGAGCGGCGGCAGTCCCTCGGTCGGCAGGGCTGAGACGACGCCCTCGCGCGCGAGGATGTAGAGGGCCCGCAGGAGCGCGACGGTGCCGGTGATGGGATTGGCCAAGAACGTGCCTTACCTGGGCTGCGGATCTAGGGACGAACGCGGGGCTCTGCCGGGAGACTTCAGAGCTTCCAGCCCGAATGGATCGCGGCGATGCCGCCGGTGAGGTTGCGGTAGGTCACGCGCTCGAAGCCCGCGCGGCGGATCGCGCTCGCGAAGCTTTCCTGGTTCGGGAAGCGGCGGATCGATTCCACGAGGTAGCTGTAGGACTCGCGGTCCTTGGCCACGATCTCGCCGATGCGCGGAATCACCCCGAAGGACCAGGCGTCGTAGAGCTTGTCGAGGACCGGCAGGTCCACCTCGGAGAATTCGAGGCACAGGAAGCGCCCACCCGGCTTCAGCACGCGGAAGGCTCCCGACAGCGCGAGGTCGATGCGCGGCACGTTTCGGATGCCGAAGGCGATCGTATAGGCGTCGAAGCTGGCGTCCGGCAGGTCGAGGCTCTCGGCATTGCCTTCCACGAAGCGCAGGTTGCCCGACAGGCCGCGCTTTTGCGCCCGCTCGCGCCCGACCGCGAGCATGGAGCCGTTGATGTCGAGAACCGTGCCGTCCGCCGCGCCGCCGGACGCTTCCACGATGCGGAAGGCGACGTCGCCCGTGCCGCCCGCGACATCCAGGAACCGCCAGCCGGCCCGGCGCGGCGGCGAGAGCCAGGCGACGGCCGCGTTCTTCCACACCCGGTGCAGGCCGCCCGACATGAGGTCGTTCATCACGTCGTAGCGCTCCGCCACGCGGTGGAACACCTCGTTGACGCGCGCCTGCTTCTCCTCGCGGCCCGAGACGCTCTCGAAGCCGTAGGACGTCTCCATGCCGTCGGTGGCGTTGACGCGGGTGCGCGACATGGCGGGCTCTCCTGTTGGCGGCCGTCCGGGAACGAGGGGTTCCTTCGGCCTTCCGGTCCGGGGTGCTTAGCGGAACGGGGTCCGGCGCACCATATGGGGCGGAAGGACGAGGACACCCGGGAGGGACAATAAGAAGCCATGCCCGAATTGCCAGAGGTCGAGACGGTGCGCCGCGGTCTGCAGCCGGTGCTGGAGGGGGCGCGGATCGGGCGCGCGGAACTGCGGCGCGCGGGGCTTCGCTTTCCCTTCGACCCGTTGTTCGCCGAGCGGGTGGCGGGGCGCCGCGTCGAGCGGCTCGACCGGCGCGCCAAGTACCTTCTGGCGCGGCTGGAAGGCGACCTGACGCTCGCCATGCATCTGGGCATGTCCGGCTCGTTCCGCATCGAGGACGCGCGGCACCCGGAGGGCGAGGTCGTGGCGGGGGCCGGCTTCCACATGGCGCGCTCGGAGGACCGGCTTCACGATCACGTCGTCTTCCACATGGAGGCGCCCGCCTCGCGCATCGTCTTCAACGATCCGCGCCGCTTCGGCTACATGACGCTGATCGAAGGGAGCGACGAGGCGGCCCATCCCCATTTCCAGCGCCTCGGCATCGAGCCGGTGGGCGATGCACTGGACGGCGCTTCGCTCGCCCGCCGCCTGCGGGGCAAGGCGACGCCGCTGAAGAGCGCGCTTCTCGACCAGACGATCGTGGCCGGGCTCGGCAACATCTATGTCTGCGAGGCGCTCTGGCGCGCGCGCCTTTCGCCCCGGCGCCTCGCCGGCACGCTGGTGCGCGCCGACGGCGGCCCGACGAAGCGCCTCGACCGTCTCGCCCGCGACATCCGCGAGACCATCGCCGACGCGATCGAGGCCGGCGGCTCGACGCTGCGCGACTACCGGCAGGCCGACGGCTCGCTCGGCTATTTCCAGCACCGCTTCGCCGTCTACGACCGCGAGAACGAGCCCTGCCGCCACGAGGGCTGCCGGGGGGTCGTGGCGCGCATCGTCCAGTCCGGGCGCTCGACCTTCTTCTGCCCGGTCTGCCAGAGGTGACGGCGGCCCCCTACCCCGTGACGCCGGACGGGCGTTACTTCGTGGCGAAGAATCGGCTGTGGCGCCGGACCGACCCCGCGCTCGGCGAGGCGGAGCGCGAGGCGGCCGTCGGCGACCTGATGCGCGCGCGCCGCCTCGTTCGCGACGCGGCGGACGACGGGGAGCGGCGCGCGGCGCGCGCGCTCGTGGACGAGGCCAAGCGCCGGCTCGGCGAGCGAGGACCCGTCTGGTGGCACGACGGGGCGCCCGATCTCAACCGGCACGCCCCGCACAACACGCCCTACGCGGCCTGGTTCGCCGCGCTTCCCGAGGCCGAACGTGAGCGGGCCGGCGCGTAAGCCGCGCCGCGGTTGACGCAACCGGACACCAGCCTTATAAGGCGCGCAGTTTTCCGGCGGCGTCTTCGGATGCGGCCCGATCCGTCGTGCGGGCCTTGGCGGCATCGCCCGGCAGAATCCCAACCTCACCCCAAGGGTGCGGGACGGCCCCGACGGCCTCTCCCTCGCTCTTCGAACCATTCGAGAGAGACTGCTCATGGCCAATACGCCGTCGGCCAAGAAGGCCGCCCGCAAGATCGCCCGTCGCACGGCGATCAACAAGTCGCGCCGCTCCCGCGTGCGCACCTTCCTCCGCAAGGTCGAGGAAGCCATCCTGACGGGCGACAAGGCCGCGGCGCAGGCCGCCTTCAAGGCCGCCGAGCCCGAGCTGGCCCGGGCCGCCTCGAAGGGCGTGGTCCATCGCAACACCGCCTCGCGCAAGATCTCTCGTCTGGCGAGCCGCGTGAAGGCCGTCGGCGCCGCTTCCTAAGCGCACCTCCTTCTTCAAAGACCTCAAAGGCCCGGGCTCGTCCCGGGCCTTTTTGCGTTTGGGTCCCTCCGATCGCAGACCACGCCAATGGTTGCCGCGCCAGGAAACGTCAAACGTTAACGTTTGAAACACCTGTCCTAACAGTGTCTTACACGTTTTCCACAGGCCCGGCTGTGAGTCTTTGCCCCATATCAGGGCGTTCCGGAGTCAAGCATTCGCGGTCAAAATAAATCCGCGATCTCGCCTTCTTCACAGCCCGGTTCATGTTGCTGCGCGGAATCTGGAATAGAGTCAGCGCATTACGCATCGAGCTGTGGATTTCGGCCTTCGCGGGATTGCCACAGTCTCGCCACGGGGCGGTCCCGACGCTCGATTCAACGCTTGCCCGCCCCGCGCCGCTTGCGTAGCTTTTTCTCAACAGCAAGTGCCTTCCGGGGGGAAGGTTGGGGACAAGAGCCGTTTTCCAACGAAATCCCGAGCCGCGCCGCCGCCCGAACGGGTTCCCGGCATCGTGGCCCGGCCCCACCGGGCGAGGAACATGATGCGCTGCGCGCCTCGGCGCGATCCATACGTCTTGTAACTGCGTTTCGCCGACCCTCGCCTCGGGGCGTCGGTGCGTTTGGAGTAGATCGATGACCCACCCCTACGAGGGCGACGTGACCGCGGAGGCGTGCTGGAACGCCCTGCGGACCGAGCCCGACAGCTTTCTGGTCGACGTGCGCACCAGTGCGGAGTGGAACTTCGTCGGCTTCCCGGAGAGCCCCGAGGGCGCCCGCGCGCCGATCTTCGCGGAATGGCAGTCCTACCCGTCCATGAGCGTCGATCCGGCCGGCTTCGTGGCCAGGGTGGCGGGCGCGGTCGAGGCGGCCGGCGGCTCGCGCCAGTCGCGCATCTACTTCCTGTGCCGTTCGGGCGCCCGCTCGATGTCGAGCGCCGCCACCCTGACGGGCGCGGGCTTCGAGCATTGCTTCAACGTCGCGGACGGCTTCGAGGGCCCGCCGGACGACGAGGGCCATCGCGGACGCGTCGCCGGCTGGAAGGCCGCCGGCCTGCCCTGGAGGCAGAAATGAGCGCGCTTCACCAGAACGCCGGCCGCCGCCCGGCTCCGCGTCCGCCAGCCTCCCGCCTGATCCCGGCCGCCACGGCTGCCCTGCCCCTCGAGGCCGCCCCCATGCCGCAGACCGACGCCGACATCCTGGAACGCGTGAGCGCGCGTCTGAAGGCCCAGCTCGGCCCGGAGGTCTTCGCCTCCTGGTTCACGCGCATGAAGCTCGACCAGGTCGGCAAGGGCGTGGTGCAGGTTTCCGTGCCCACCGCGTTCCTGCGCACCTGGATCAACGGCCACTATCGCGACCTCCTCGCGCAAATCTTCGCCGACGAGGTTCCCGGCACGCTGCGGGTCGATATCGTGGTGCGCTCGGCGGTGCGGGGCGCAGCGCCCGTTCGCCCGGCCGATGCCGCCGTTTCCCGCGTGCCGGTCGCGGCCTCCGCGCCGGTCGCCGGGCGTCCCGCCCAGCTGGAGCGCGCGGCACCCGCCACGGAGCCCAACAGCCAGCGGCCCGAGTTCGGCTCGCCGCTCGACCCGCGCTATGTCTTCGAGACCTTCGTGGAGGGCGCCTCCAACCGGGTGGCGCTCGCCGCCGCCCGCTCGATCGCCGAGAACGGCCCCGCCTCGGTGCGCTTCAACCCGCTCTTCCTCCACGCCTCGGTGGGCCTCGGCAAGACGCACCTCCTCCAGGCCATCGCCAACGCCGCGCTCCAGCGGGCCGACCGGCCGCGCGTCGTGTACCTGACGGCCGAGTACTTCATGTGGCGCTTCGCCACCGCGATCCGCGACAACCAGGCCCTCGACTTCAAGGAGAACCTGCGCGGCATCGACATCCTGATCATCGACGACATGCAGTTCCTGCAGGGCAAGTCGATCCAGCAGGAGTTCTGCCATCTCCTGAACGCGCTGATCGATTCGGCGCGCCAGGTGATCGTGGCGGCCGACCGCCCGGCCTTCGAGCTCGAATCGCTGGACGGGCGGGTGCGCTCGCGCCTGTCGGGCGGCGTCTCTATCGAGATGGCCCATCCCGACCTCGACATGCGCCGCGGCATCCTGCAGACGCGGGTCTCGGCCATGCGGGGCGAGGACCCCTCGTTCGCGGTGAACGAGACGGTGATCGACACGATCGCCCGGCGCGTCGCCGGCTCGGGCCGCGACCTCGAGGGCGCGTTCAACCAGATCGCCTTCCGCCATGCGGTCGGCCAGCCGCTCTCCAACGACCACCTCGACGACCTTCTCAACCAGCTGACCCGCACCGGCGGCGAGAAGCGGATCCGGATCGAGGACATCCTGAAATTCGTGTCGCGCCACTACAACGTGTCGCGCACCGACATCCTCTCGGCCCGGCGCACGCGCACCATCGTGCGCCCGCGCCAGATCGCGATGTATCTTGCCAAGACCATGACGCCGCGCTCGCTGCCAGAGATCGGCCGGCGCTTCGGCGGGCGCGACCACACGACCGTGCTCCACGCGGTGCGCAAGATTGAGGCGGAGCGGGCCAACGACGAGAAGCTCTCCGAGGAGCTCGACGTCATCCGCCGCATGATCGAGGAGTGAGGCCGCAGGCGGGCTACGCTCCGCCTTCTCCCCGCTCATCACAGGCTTTCGAGCACGCGGGGCGGGTTTTGCTTTGCGCCGTCACCGGCTTGATCTAAAAGGTTCGGACCCTTTTTCACGGGCCTCGCCCTCTGGGCGGGGCCTTCGCGTTCCGAGCGGTTCCCTGTCATGCGTATCACGATCGAGCGGTCGAACCTCCTGCGGTCCCTGTCGCATGTCCACCGCGTGGTGGAACGGCGCAACACGATCCCGATCCTGTCCAACGTCCTCCTCAAGACCGAGGACGGGGCGCTGCGCCTCAAGGCCACCGACCTCGACATCGAGATCACCGAGCGCGTGCCGGCGAGCGGCGACCAGGACGGCGCGACCACGGTTCCCGCGCACCTTCTCTACGACATCGTGCGCAAGCTCTCGGACGGCTCCGAGGTGGAGCTGCACACCAATGGCGAGGGCGGTCAGATGACCGTCACCTCGGGGCGCTCCAACTTCCGTCTCCAGTGCCTGCCCGAGGCCGACTTCCCCGACATCACGACCGGCAACTTCACGCACGCCTTCACGCTCAAGGCGTCCGACCTCGCGCGCCTCATCGAGCGCACGCAGTTCGCCATCTCCACCGAGGAGACGCGCTACTACCTGAACGGCATCTTCCTCCACACGATCGAGTCCGGGGGCGCCCTGCGCCTTCGCGCGGTGGCGACCGACGGCCATCGCCTGGCGCGCGCCGAGATGGACGCGCCTGTCGGCTCGGAGGGGATGCCGGGCATCATCATCCCCCGCAAGGCCGTGTCGGAGATCCAGAAGCTCCTCGGCGAGGCCGACGACACGGTTGAAGTCGAGTTGTCGGACGCCAAGATCCGCTTCACCGTGGGCGAGGTCGTGATGACCTCGAAGCTTATCGACGGCACCTTCCCGGACTACCAGCGCGTCATCCCGACCGGCAACGACAAGGCGCTGCGCCTCGACCGGCAGAGCTTCAGCCAGGCGGTCGACCGCGTGTCCACCATCTCCACCGAGCGCGGGCGCGCGGTGAAGCTGGCGGTGGCCGACAGCCAGCTGACGCTCACCGTCAACTCGCCCGACAGCGGCACGGCGACGGAGGAACTCGCGGTCGGCTACGATTCCGACGAGATCGAGATCGGCTTCAACGCCAAGTACCTCCTCGACATCACCGGCCAGCTGTCGGGCGAGGAGGCTGTGTTCATGCTGGCCGATCCGGGCTCGCCGACCCTGATCCGCGACGGCGGCGACGAGGGCACGCTCTACGTCCTCATGCCGATGCGCGTCTGAGCGCGATCGAGGCGGACGCCCCCTCCCCGGCGGTCTCGCTGCCGGTCGAGGCACTTCAGCTCGCCGACTTCCGCAACTACCGCCAGCTCTCGGTCGGCTTTGAGAGCCGCTTCGTCGTGTTCCACGGCGACAACGGCGCGGGCAAGACCAACCTCCTGGAAGCGCTCTCGCTGCTCTCGCCCGGCCGGGGCCTGCGGCGCGCGAGCTACGGCGAGATGGCGCGGGCCGGCGGCTCGGGCGCGTTCTCGGTGCGCGCGAGCCTCGGCTCCCCGGCGACGGGGCGGCTCGACGTCCAGACGCTCGTGCGGCCCGACGAGAACGGCTCCTCGCGCATGGTGCGCTTCGACGGCACGCCCGCGCGCACCGTCGACGAACTCCTCGACCATCTGCGCGTCGTGTGGCTGACGCCGGCGATGGACGGGCTCTTCACGGGTCCCGCCGGCGACCGGAGGCGCTTTCTCGACCGCATGGTCCTGACGGTCGACCCGGCCCACGGGCGCCGCGCGCTCGACTACGAGCGTCTCGTGCGCGGGCGCAACAAGCTCCTCTCCGAGGACCGTCTCGACGACCGCTGGCTGCTGGCGATCGAGCGGCAGATGGCCGAGCACGGGCTGGCGCTGGCGCTCGCGCGGGCCGATCTCGCGCAACGCCTGGCGGCGCGCATCGAGGCAACCGCCGGCTCGCCCTTTCCGCTGGCGGAACTGCGCCTCCAGTCGGGCTACGAGGAGATTGACCTCGCGGGTCCGGCCGCTGATCTCGAAGACCTCGTCGCCGCGCGCCTGCGCGAGCGGCGCGTGCTCGACCGGGCCGCCGGACGCACCACCGAGGGGCCGCACCGCGCCGAGCTCGAGGTGCGCCATCGCCTCAAGGACATGCCGGCCGCCCTTTCCTCCACCGGCGAGCAGAAGGCGCTCCTGATCGGGCTGGTGGTTGCCCATGCCCGGCTGGTGGAGGCGTCTTCCGGCATGGCGCCGGTCCTCCTTCTCGACGAGGTCGCGGCGCATCTCGACCCCGGCCGGCGCGCCGCGCTCTTCGACATCCTGGAGGATCTCGGCGTCCAGAGCTTCCTGACGGGAACCGACGCCTCGCTGTTCGAGGCGCTGGGAGCCCGCGCGCAGCGCCTCGCCGTCTCGGAAGGACAGGTGCCATGACCTCTTCCCCCGCGCCTTCCCCCCTGTCGCGCGACGAGATCGAGCGCTACGCGCGCCATCTCGTCTTGCCGGAGATCGGCGGCCCCGGCCAGCAGCGCCTGGCGCAGGCCCGCATCCTCCTGGTCGGCGCCGGCGGCCTCGGATCGCCCGCCGCCCTCTACCTTGCCGCCGCCGGCGTCGGCACGCTCGGCCTCGCCGACGACGACCACGTGTCGCTGTCCAACCTTCAGCGCCAGATCCTGCACGGGACCGCCGACGTCGGGCGCCCGAAGCTCGACAGCGCGGCGGACGCGATCCACCGTCTCAACCCGCATGTCAGGGTCGAGCCGCATGCGCTTCGCCTCGACGCCGAGAACGGTCCCGCGATCGTCGGGCGCTACGACCTCGTGATCGACGGCTCCGACAACTTCGCGACGCGCTATGCGCTGGCGGCCCTGTGCGAGGCGGCGGAGCGACCGCTCGTCAGCGCCGCCGTCCAGCGCTTTTCCGGCTCGCTGACGGTGCTGACCCCCTTCCGGACGGATGCGGACGGCCGTCCCTGTCCGCGCTACGGCGACCTCTTCCCGAGCCCGCCGCCGGAGGGAATGGTACCCACCTGCGCCGAGGCCGGGATCCTGGGTGTCGTCACCGGCATCCTCGGCACGCTGGCCGCTGCCGAGGCCATCAAGCTCGTGACGGGGGCCGGCACACCGCTCGTCGGACGGCTGCTCCTCGTCGACACGCTGCGGATGCGCTTCGAGGAGATCCGGTACCGCAGGCCGGCAACGGCCGAGCGTTCGTAAGGATTCGATTTTCAGCGAATGCCCGCCTTAACCAAGCGGAGCATTTGCCGACGATTCACCATAACGAGTCCGTGATCTTTTCATGGACGTCCATCATCCTCCCGCCAGAAGAACGAAGCTTCCCTTCCGTCACCCAGCTGACGAACGGGAGAACAACGGTTCGGGTGCGAGGAGAAACCACGATGAAGCCGATCGCCGTTCTGGGTGCGGGCCTGGCGGGCCTGACCGCCGCCGACGAGCTGAGACGGCGCGGCCTCCCTGTGATCGTGTTCGAGGCCGGTCGCGCGGTCGGTGGCATGGCCGCCTCGTTCAAGGACGAGGAAGGCTTCTCCTACGACTACGGCGCGCACTTCATCAGCAACCGGCTCGCCAGGGCTCTTGGCTCCGAATCCATCTGCCGCACCGTTCGCCACTACGGCGAGGCGGTGACCGTGAACGGACGCAACTACAGCCATCCGTTCGGGCTCATGCTGGACCCGCACTTCCTGGCGGGTGCGGTCGCCGCGCGCATGACGCGCCATGAGGGCCGAGCGCCCCATGCCGCCGCCCTCTTCCGCCGCCTCTACGGCGAGCCGATGGCCGAGGCGGTCGCCATCCCGCTCGTGGAAGCCTGGTCCGGCGCCCCGGCCGACGAGCTTGCCCCCTCGGTCGGCGAGAAGTTCGGCAACAGCGTCCTGAAGTCGCTCTATCTCAACGCCGCCGCCAAGGTGACGAAGCGCGCCGTGTGCAACGGCTATACGCGCACGATGCCCGAGGGCGCGGGGGTCTACCATGTCTATCCGGAAGGGGGCATCGCCAAGCTCCTGGAGCCTGCGCTGAACCGCCTGTCCGGCTCGGTGCGGCTGGAGTCGCCGGTGGAGCGCGTCGTCGTGGAGCGGGGCCGCGTCGCGGCGGTGCGCGTCCACGGCCAGGACATCCCGGTCTCGGCCGCGATCTCGACCGCCCCGGTCCACGTCCTGCCGCGGCTTCTCGAGGGCAGCGACGCGCTGGACGGGCTGAAGGGCTTCCGCTACCGCCCCATGATCTTCGTCAACCTGCGCTTCCTCGGGCGCCATCTCCTTCCCGACACGATGGCTTGGGTCCCGGATCGCAAGCAGACCTTCTTCCGCGTGACGGAGGCGCCCTTCTCGATGCCGCAGCTCGCGCCCGAGGGAAAGACGCTGCTCACCTTCGACATCGGCTGCGAAGTCGGCGACGAGCGCTGGACGATGAGCGACGAGGAACTCGCCAAGCGCTGCCTCGACGGCTTGTGCGAGATCTACGGCGAGCACCTGCGCGCGAGCTACCTGGGAGCCGGCGGCACGATCCGCACCCCCGTTTCCTATCCCGTCTACCTCTCGAAATACGAGGACGAGCGGCAGCGCTTCAGCCGCTCGACCGGCGTCGAAGGCCTCTGGAGCATCGGGCGCAACGGCGAGTTCGCCCATATCCTGATGGAGGACGTCTACTGGCGCACGATCCACCGCATGGAGGATGTCGCGCGCTATGTCGGCGGCGAGACGATGGTCGAGGCGCGGGCGACGGGCACGCAGGCCATCGCAGCCTGAGCAACGGGTTCGGCGAACTGACAGGATCGGCGGATGATCGCTTTTCGGGTCGTGCTGAAGGAGGACGCATGTTCACCCACGTGATGATCGGCAGCAACGATCTGGAGCGATCCAAGCGGTTCTACGACGCCACGTTCGCCGCCTTGGGAGGCCGGCCGGGCGAGTGGGATGCGAGAGGCCGGCTGGTCTACATCCACGAGAACGGGCGGCTGATGGTCACGAAGCCGATAGACGGCCTTCCCGCAAGCGCCGCCAATGGCGGCACCATCGGCATCGCGGCGGCCAGCCCCGACCACGTCCTCGCCTGGCACGAGGCGGGCAAGACGCATGGCGGACGGGCGATCGAGACCCCGCCGAGCGAGCGCCCGAACGGGGCCTTCGTCGCCTATCTCAGAGATCCCGATGGAAACAAGCTGACCGCCCGATCCGCGGCGACGCGCGAGGCTTGAGGCAGGGCTGCCGTCCGCAGGACGAGGCCCGGACGCGATGGCGGGAAGGGATCGTTAACCGCGATCCGCGATAGTCGGACCCATCAGACGACGCGCAGTCCAGCCTCCGGTCGCCGCCATGGCGGCGCGCAGGGGCCGGGTCTGCCGCGCTCCAGGAGTCCGTTGCTTCCCGTGTCCTCCCCCATCCACTCCCGCATCCTCACCGCCCTTCTCGGCTTGACGGTGCTTTGCACCGCGCTGCCCGTCGCGCACGCACAGACCCCCGCCGCCGCCGCGACCCGCCCGGAAGGGGCGCTGACCGAATCCACCGAGACCGCCGAGCCCGGCGAGGGGTCGGCGACCGGAGCCGCGCGCCTGCCGCTGCCCCGCTTCGTGTCGCTGAAGGCGGCGCGCGTGAACCTGCGCGTCGGCCCCGGCAAGGACTATGCGGTCTCCTGGCTCTACCTGAAGCCCGGCCTGCCGGTGGAGATCATCCAGGAATACGACCTGTGGCGCCGCATCCGCGACGCGGAAGGCACCGAGGGTTGGGTGCACCGCTCGCTCCTGTCGGGCGACCGCACCGCGCTGGCCGCTCCCTGGCTGAAGGGCAAGAAGGAAGCGACGATCGCGATGCACCGCTCGGCGGCCACCGATGGTCCGGTCGTGGCTGAGATGGAGCCGGGCGTCGTCACCAAGGTGCGCGAGTGCTCGTTCGGCTGGTGTCAGGTCGAGGC
Source organism: Aureimonas sp. AU4 (assembly GCF_001463765.1). Classification (GTDB taxonomy): domain Bacteria; phylum Pseudomonadota; class Alphaproteobacteria; order Rhizobiales; family Rhizobiaceae; genus Aureimonas. Next base: position 19,476 of record NZ_BBWK01000064.1, read on the forward strand.
GGCGGGCCGCAAGGGCTTCGTCGCCCAGAACGAGATCTGGGGCGTGTATCCCGACGAGCGCTTCTGAGCGCGCCGGTTCCGGGCACGAAAAGGGCCGGCGGGTGATCCCGGCCGGCCCTTTCTGTATCCGGGAGAGATCGGCCTCAGACGCCGGGCGCAGCCTTGCGGCGCAGGCGCACCACGACATCCACGTTGACGATCTCCATGCCCTCGGGCGGCGTGGGCAGGTTGCCGACCTGGATCGTGCCGTGGGGAATGTCGATCATCGTGTTCTCGGACTCCACGAAGAAGTGATGGTGGTCCGAGGTGTTGGTGTCGAAATAGGTGCGCTGCCCCTCGGCCGAGAGGGGGCGCACGATGCCGGCATCCGTGAACTGATGCAGCGTGTTGTAGACGGTGGCCAGCGACACGGGCTCGCCGGCCTTGTGGGCTTCCTCGTGCAGGTCCTCCGCCGACAGGTGGCGGTCGCCCGCCCCGAAGATAAGGTTGCACAGGGCCACGCGCTGGCGCGTCGGGCGAAGGCCGGCGGCACGCAGGCGCTCGAAGACGCAGAAACCCTGCGTCTTGGCGGCCGGATGGTCGTGCGCGTGGGTCGTGACCCGCTGGTCCATGGATCGGCTTTCCGGCATAAAGTTGACTTTGGGTCCCAAGTTTTATGAGCGGCGGCGAGAGATCGCAACCCCTCGGGCTTCCGGGAGCGTGACGCCTATTCTAGCGGCTCGCGCACCGGGCGACAATCGCGAGGCAGGGCGGGAGCGGTCCCCGTCCACCGGCCATCAGCCCGCGCAGGCCGCGCGGAGCCGCGCGATCGCGGCGCCCGAGCCCTTGAGCGGCAGGCGGAACGCGCCGGACGGACCGGACACCTCGACCTCCCGCCCCTTCGACAGGAGGTTCAGGAGAGCGTCCGCCTGCTCCAGCCGATCCTCGCGGGCGAAGCGGCTCGCGCCCGTGCCGTTCGGTTCGGGCTCGGCGGTAACCGTGGTGCTCTGAGCCATTCCGTCGACCGAGAGAACCAGCGTGCGGGGGCGGTCGTCGGAAAAGCGCGTTCCATCGCCCGACAGGATCAGGCGGACGCGCCCAGGCCCCGCGCAGCGGAAGACGAGGCCGGCCAGCCGCCCCTTCTGCGTGAAGCCCGCGCTGGTCGCGCCCCCCTCCACTTCGGCCTTCCAGACCTGCGCGGCGGCGGGAAGCGGAAGGCCGCACAGAAGCGGGATCAGGAGCGGGACGGCACGAAACGGAAGCGGCATCGCGGGGTCATCCGGTGGAAGCGAGGAGGATCGCATTGCGGCTTAGCGCATTTGCCCTCACCGCGCCCCGTGCTAAGGGCGTCGGCGCGACGATTGGGCGGCCAGGCCGCGCGAACCCAAGGGCAGGGCGATGAGCAGCACGGCGACACGATTCGGCAAGGAAGAACTCCTCGCCTGCGCGCGTGGGGAGATGTTCGGTCCCGGCAACGCGCAGCTGCCGCTGCCGCCCATGCTGATGTTCGACCGTATCACCGAGGTCACCACCGACGGCGGCCAGTTCGGCAAGGGCTCGATCCGGGCCGAGTTCGACGTCTCGCCGGACCTCTGGTTCTTCGCCTGCCACTTCCAGGGCGACCCGGTCATGCCCGGCTGCCTCGGCCTCGACGCGCTCTGGCAGCTCACGGGCTTCTATCTCGGCTGGCTCGGCGAAGCGGGCCGCGGCCGCGCGCTCGGCGTCGGCGAGGTCAAGTTCACGGGCCAGGTGACGCCCAAGGTCAAGCTGGTCGAGTACGGCGTCGAATTCCGGCGCGTCATGCGCTCCAAGCTCAAGCTCGGCATCGCCGAAGGCTGGATGAAGGCCGACGGCGAGGTCATCTATCAGGCGAGCAACCTGCGCGTCGGCCTGTTCCAGGACGCCGACGAGCCGGCCGGCGGCTGAGCGCCGCCGTCCGCGTGACATGAGGCCCCGGCCGGAACGGCTGGGCCAGACTTTGAGGAGATTTCGGCCATGCGTCGGGTCGTCGTGACCGGAATGGGCATCGTTTCGTCGATCGGTGTCGGGCTGGAGGCCGTGTCGGCCTCGCTGCGCGAGGCGAGATCCGGCATCTCCTTCTCGCCCGACTTCGCCGAGCATGGCTTCCGAAGCCAGGTGTGGGGTCGCCCCGAGCTCGACGTCGCCGAGCACGTCGACCGCCGGGCCCTGCGCTTCCTGTCGGAGGGCGCGGCCTGGAACCACGTCGCGATGAGCCAGGCCATCGCCCACTCGGGCCTCGAAGAGGGCGATGTTGCGGGCAACGAGCGCACCGGCATCATCATGGGCTCGGGCGGACCCTCGACGCGCACGATCTTCGAGGCCGCCGAGACGACGCTCAAGAACAAGAGCCCCAAGCGCATCGGCCCCTTCGCCGTGCCGAAGGCCATGAGCTCCTCGGCCTCGGCGACGCTCGCGACCTGGTTCAAGATCCACGGCGTGAACTACTCGATCTCGTCGGCCTGCTCGACCTCGGCCCATTGCATCGGCAACGCGGCCGAGCAGATCCAGTGGGGCAAGCAGGACGTCATGTTCGCCGGTGGCCACGAGGGGCTCGACTGGACCATGGCCGACCTCTTCGACGCCATGGGCGCCATGTCGTCCAAGCACAACGACACCCCGGCCACCGCCTCGCGTGCCTATGACGTCAGCCGCGACGGCTTCGTGATCTCGGGCGGGGCTGGCGTGCTCGTCCTGGAGGAGCTGGAGCACGCGCGGGCGCGCGGCGCGACGATCCATGCCGAACTCGTCGGCTACGGCGCGACCTCGGACGGCCACGACATGGTGGCGCCGTCCGGCGAGGGTGCGGTGCGCTGCATGCGCCAGGCGATGGCGAACGTTGGCGGTTCGATCGACTACATCAACACCCACGGCACGGCGACCGGTGTCGGCGACGCCAAGGAGATGGCGGCGGTGCGCGAGGTCTTCGGCGACCGCGCGCCCTTCATCTCGTCCACCAAGTCGCTGACCGGCCACAGCCAGGGCGCGGCCGGCGCGCAGGAGGCGATCTACTCGCTCCTCATGGTGGCCGGCGACTTCCTCGCCGAAAGCGCGCATATCGAGACGCTGGACCCCGAGTTCGAGGGCCTGCCGATCCTGCGCGAGCGGCGCGACGGGCGGATCGAGCGCGTCATGTCGAACTCCTTCGGCTTCGGGGGAACCAACGCATCGCTGGTGTTCCAGCGCTACTAGGCTTGAGGGTCATGGGCGATCTGATGAAGGGCAAGCGCGGCCTCGTGATGGGCGTCGCCAACCACAACTCCATCGCCTGGGGCGCGGCCAAGGCGCTGGCGGCTCAAGGGGCGGAGCTCGCCTTCAGCTACCAGGGCGAGGCCTTCGGCAAGCGCCTGCGACCGCTGGCGGCCGAGGTCGGCTCCTCGCTGCTCCTCGACTGCGACGTCGAGGACATCGCCTCGGTGGATCGCGTCTTCGAGACGCTGGAGAAGGAGTGGGGGCGGATCGACTTCGTGATCCATGCCATCGGCTTCTCCGACAAGAACGAGCTGAAGGGCCTCTACGCCGACACGACGCGCGAGAACTTCACCCGCACCATGGTGATCTCGTGCTTCTCGTTCACCGAGATCGCCAAGCGCGCCGCCGCCATCATGAACAACGGCGGCTCGATGGTGACGCTGACCTATGGCGGGTCGATGCGCGTCATGCCGAACTACAACGTGATGGGCGTCGCCAAGGCCGCGCTGGAGGCCTCGGTGCGCTACCTCGCGGCCGACTTCGGCCCGCGCGACATTCGCGTCAACGCCGTGTCCGCCGGGCCCATGCGCACGCTGGCGGGCGCCGGCGTCTCGGATGCGCGCCTCATGCTGAACTACCAGCGCCGCAACGCGCCCATGCGCCGCAACGTCACGCACGAGGAGGTCGGCAACTCGACGCTCTACCTCCTGTCGGACCTGTCGCGCGGCGTGACCGGCGAGATCCACTACGTCGACGCCGGCTACAACATCATGTCGATGCCTGCCCTCGACGAGTTGAAGGCGCAGGAGCGCCGCGCCGAGATCGTCGGCGAGGCGGTGGGCGGGAGCGTTTCCGAGGCCGCCAAGTAGGGCTCAGGCGAAGCGCGAGCGGATCTCGCTCGCCACGCGCATCGGCGTCTCGAGGCTCGGCAGGTGGCCGCAGGCCTCGAGCTCCACGAAGCGGGCATCGGGCATCCGCTCCGCCATGAGCTGCCCCTCGGCCGGCGGCGAGAATCCGTCCTCGGCTCCCCAGATCAGAAGGGTCGGCACGTCGACCGAGGCAAGATCGCCGAGCCGGTCGGGCCGCGTCGCCAGCGCCTCGTTCTGGGCAAGCAGGCGATCGGTCGGCGCACGCGCCGCCATGCGGCGGAACGTGTCGGCCGCTTCCTGTCCCCTGCCCTCCTCCTCGAACACGATGCGCCGGGCCATGTCCTCGTTCATCTCGGCGGCGAGGCCCGCCTCGATCCGGGCGCGGCGCTGGTCGAACACCGCGCGATCGGCCGGCGCGCGGGCGCTCGCGCCCATCACCACGAGGCCGCGCAGGTTGGCCGGTCGCAGCAGCGCCACCTCGCGCGCGACATGGCCGCCGAAGGACGTGCCGCCGACCACGAACGGGCGCCCGGCGGCATGAGCCACGACCTGTGCGGCGCAGGCCTTGAGGTCAGGCTCCTCCCCGATCACGCACTCGCAGTCGAAGTCCGGTCGCAGCAGCGGCACGAACGGTTCGAAGAGGTCGCCGTCGCAGGCGAAGGCGGGAACCAGCAGGAGGAGCATGGGCGTATCCCGGAACTCTGGGTGGGCGTTGCGGCCCATGTAGGTCAGCTAGGCTTAACGACGATTTGCCGAGCGCGGCGCAAGCGGCTATGGCGACCCCGCCATCCTCCCACTGAAAGCATTCCCCCATGCAGAAGCGACCGCTCGGTCGGACCGGCCTCCAGGTCGGCCGCATCAGCCTCGGCACCATGACCTTCGGCGAGCAGAACACCGAAGACGAGGCGCACCGGCAGCTCGACCGGGCCGTCGAGCGCGGCGTCGATCTTCTCGACACGGCCGAACTCTACCCGATCCCGCCCAAGGCCGAGACGCAAGGAGCGACCGAGCGCTTCATCGGCTCCTGGCTGCGGCAAGGCGTCAACCGCGAGCGGGTGCTCGTCGCCACCAAGGTGGTCGGCCGTTCCGACTCGCGCTGGTTCCGCGACGACGAATCCAAGCCCCGCCTCGACCGCCGCAACATCGAGGAGGCCGTCGACAAGTCGCTGGCGCGCCTCGGCATCGAGACGATCGACCTTTATCAGGTCCACTGGCCCGACCGGCCGACCAGCGGCTTCGGCGCCGTGCCGACGCGCTGGAAGTCGCCTGCTCCCGACGCCGACGAGGTGCCGATCGAGGAGACGCTGGAAGCGCTGGCCGGGTTGGTGCAGAGCGGCAAGGTCCGCCATGTCGGCCTCTCCAACGAGAGCGGCTGGGGCACGATGCGCTTTCTAGCCGCCAGCGAGCGGGGCGAGGGTCCCCGCGTCCAGTCGATCCAGAACGCCTACAACCTCCTCAACCGGACGTTCGAAACGGCGCTGGCCGAGATCGCACTTCGCGAGGATGTCGGGCTCCTCGCCTACTCGCCGCTGGCGCAGGGGTTCCTGACCGGCAAATACGCCAACGGCGCGCTGCCCGCCGGCTCGCGCAAGGCGCTGTTCGACCGGCAGCAGCGCTACGAGCGCCCCGGCGCGGCCGAGGCCGTGGATGCTTATGTGCGTCTGGCCGCCGAGTTCGACCTCCACCCCGCGACGTTCGCCAACGCCTTCGTGATCAACCAGCCCTTCGTGACCGCGACGATCCTGGGCGCGACCTCGGTGGAGCAGCTCGACCGGAGCCTCGACGCCGAGGACGTGCGGTGGACCGACGAGATGCAGGCCGCGGTGGACGCCGTCCACCAGCGCGTCGGCAACCCGGCGCCCTGATCCCGTGCCGGTCCGCGCCGCCTACGCCTACCGCAACGGCCAGCGGCTGCGGCCGGTCTCGCTGGAGGAGCCCGTCCCACCGGACGCCGACTTCGCCTGGATCTCGATCGTCGATCCGGACGAGATGGACCTGACGCTTCTGGCCAGGCGGTGCGCGCTGCATCCGCAGATCGTGCGCGATGCGGGCGACGAGCACGTGCGCCCGAAGCTGACGCTGCGCGGCGACGAGATCGTGGTCAACGCGCGGACCGTGACGCGCGAGGGCGATGCGATCCGCTACGGCACGCTCGCGCTGTTTCTCGGTCGGGACCACCTCATCAGCGTACGGGTCGGCGACTTCGCCGACCCGCAGAGCGTGCGCGACCAGCTGGAGGAGGCGCCGGACCTCCTCGCACAAGGGGTCGACTACGTTCTCTACGCCGTTCTCGACTTCGTGGTGGCGGGCTATCTCGCCGTCGTCGAGTCGGTCGAGGAGGACCTGTTCGAGCTGGAACGGCGGGCGCTCGACACCTTCCTGCGC
>NZ_BBWK01000065.1 GCF_001463765.1 Aureimonas sp. AU4
TTCCTGCGCCGCGCCGAGATCAACCGCCTCTTCGCGCTCCGACGCGATCTGGCGCGTTTCCACCGCATCCTCGGCCCGACCGAGGAGATGCTGGGCCGGCTCGAACATGTCGAGCACGACGGCCTCGACCCGGAGGTGCGCCCCTACTTCCGCGACGTCCACGACCAGGTGCGCCGGGTCGCCGCCCGCACGCAAGGCGCGCGCGAGAGCATCGGCTCGATCCTGGAAGCCTCCAGCCTTCTCGAGCAGCACCGCCAGGGCGAGATCACGCGCAAGCTTGCCGCCTGGGCGGCGATCCTCGCCGTGCCGACCGCCATCGCCGGCATCTACGGGATGAACTTCGAGTACATGCCGGAGCTCCACTGGCGCTACGGCTACTTCGCGGCGCTCGGCCTGATCGGCTCGATCGCGGGCTTCCTGTTCTGGCGCTTCCGCCGCAACGGCTGGCTCTGACGGGAAGCGGAACGAAAAAGGGCGGACCTTGCGGCCCGCCCTTCCCGTCTCTTCAATCCGCGTGCGGCGATCAGGCCGCCTCGCCCTCGGCCTTCTTGATCTCCTGGCCGGTGGCCTGATCGACCACCTTCATCGACAGGCGCACCTTGCCGCGCTCGTCGAAGCCCATGAGCTTGACCCAGACCTTCTGGCCTTCCTTGACCACGTCCTGCGTCTTCTGAACGCGATCGGCGGCCAGCTGCGAGATGTGGACGAGGCCGTCGCGCGAGCCGAAGAAGTTCACGAAGGCGCCGAACTCGACGCACTTCACCACCGTGCCCTCATAGATCTCGCCAACTTCCGGCTCGGCCACGATGGAGTGGATCCACTTCTTGGCGGCCTCGATCTCCTTGCCCGAAGACGAGGCGATCTTCACCGTGCCGTCGTCCTCGATGTTGATCTTGGCACCGGTCTTCTCGACGATCTCGCGGATCACCTTGCCGCCCGAGCCGATCACGTCGCGGATCTTGTCGGTCGGGATCTGCATGACCTCGATGCGCGGCGCGAACTCGCCGAGCTCGGCGCGCGCCTCGCCCAGCGCCTTGTTCATCTCGCCGAGGATATGGATGCGGCCGCCCTTGGCCTGGTCGAGGGCGATGCGCATGATCTCCTCGGTGATGCCCTGGATCTTGATGTCCATCTGCAGCGAGGTGATGCCGTTCTCGGTGCCGGCGACCTTGAAGTCCATGTCGCCGAGGTGATCCTCGTCGCCCAGGATGTCGGACAGGACCGCGAAGCGCTCACCCTCGAGGATAAGGCCCATGGCGATGCCCGCCACCGGACGCTGCAGCGGAACGCCCGCGTCCATCAGCGCCAGCGAGGTGCCGCAGACGGTCGCCATCGAGGACGAGCCGTTCGACTCGGTGATCTCGGAGACGACGCGCAGCGTGTAGGGGAACTGCTCCTTGGCGGGCAACATCGGACGGATCGCGCGCCAGGCGAGCTTGCCGTGGCCGATCTCGCGGCGGCCGGGCGAACCCATGCGGCCGGTCTCGCCGACCGAGTAGGGCGGGAAGTTGTAGTGAAGGAGGAAGGTTTCCTTGTAGGTGCCGGTCAGCGAGTCGACGTACTGCTCGTCCTCGCCGGTGCCGAGGGTGGCCACCACCAGCGCCTGCGTCTCGCCGCGCGTGAACAGCGCCGAGCCGTGGGTGCGCGGCAGGATGCCGGCCTCCGACACGATCGGACGGACCGTCGAGAGGTCGCGGCCGTCGATGCGCGAGGAAGTGTCGAGGATGTTCCAGCGCACGATCTTGGCCTGGAGCTCCTTGAACACGGAGCCGACCTCTTCCTTGGCGTAGCGGGCCTCGCCCTCAGTGGGCAGGAAGTGGGCCGTGACCTTGGCCTTCACCGCGTCGACAGCAGCATAGCGCGCCTGCTTGTCGGTGTTCTTGTAGGCGTCGCGCAGCTCGCCCTCGGCCAGCCCGAGCATCTCCTTCTCAAGCTCCGAGAAGTCCGGCGCCTTGTGATCGCGCGGCTCCTTGGCGGCGACCTCGGCAAGCTGGATGATCGCGTCGATCACCGGCTGGAAGCCCTTGTGGCCGAACATCACCGCGCCGAGCATGGTCTGCTCGTCGAGCTCGTGCGCCTCGGACTCCACCATCAGGACGGCGTCCTGCGTGCCGGCGACGACGAGGTCGAGCTTCGACTCGGCCATCTCGTCGACATGCGGGTTCAGGCGGTACTCGCCGCCGATATAGCCAACGCGCGCGCCGCCGATCGGGCCCATGAAGGGCACGCCCGACAGCGTCAGCGCCGCCGAGGTCGCGACCATGGCGAGGATGTCGGGATCGTTCTCGAGGTCATGCTGGAGAACCGTGACGACGACCTGCGTGTCGTTCTTGTAGCCGTCCGCGAAGAGCGGGCGGATCGGACGGTCGATCAGGCGCGAGACCAGGGTTTCCTTCTCGGAGGGGCGTCCCTCGCGCTTGAAGTAGCCGCCCGGGATCTTGCCGGCCGCAAACGCCTTTTCCTGGTAGTTGACGGTCAGCGGGAAGAAGTCGAAGCCGGGCTTGGGCGCCTTGGCGGAGACGACGGTCGCGAGCACGGCGGTCTCGCCGTAGGTGGCAAGCACGGCGCCGTCGGCCTGGCGGGCGATCTTGCCGGTCTCGAGGGTTAGCGTGCGGCCGGCCCACTCGACCTCGACCTTATGGGTCTTGAACATGGATGTCTGCCTTCATGGGGCGATGCCGATGCGGCATCGCCGGTTGCAGGTATGGAAACGCGCATGGGCAAGACGGCGGGAGGCTTCAAGCGGGTGGGGCCTGGCCCCAAGCCGGGAAGCGTCCGGCAATCCTGCCCCATGAGCGCTCGGCTCAGGCGGCCGGCGGCCCGCGCGGTGCGTGCGGGACAATCTACTCGGCCGGGGCAGCCGCACCGTGGTGCGGCCTCATGCGATGCGGCGCGCCGGTCGGGCCGACCGGCGCGCCGCGAAGGTCTTTAGCGGCGAAGACCCAGGCGGGTGATCAGCTGCGTGTAGCGCTCTTCCTCGCGGTCCTTGAGGTAGTCCAGGAGGCGGCGGCGCTGCGAGACCATCTTCAGAAGGCCACGACGCGAGTGGTTGTCCTTCTTGTGGTCCTTGAAGTGCTCGGTCAGATTGCTGATGCGCTCCGACAGAAGGGCGACCTGAACCTCGGGCGAACCGGTGTCGCCTTCCTTGGTCGCGTACTCTTTCAGAAGCTCGGCCTTGCGCTCGGGCGTGATCGACATCGGGTTTTCCCCTTTCTTGAATGAAGGATCGGTGAGACGCCCGGGCCGGGATGTCGGCCAGCCGGGGCCATGAACGCTAAGGGCCCGGCTGCCTGGCAGCCGACCCCGCGCCGTTCCTATAGCGATCTTGCGCGCCGAACGCCACCCTCGGCGCGATTTGCCGCTAAAGGGCGGCCAGGAACGCGCCCATCCGGTCCATGAGCCGGTTCGCGGCGGGGATGCGCGCGTTCATCTGAAGGACGGCGTGGATCATGCCGGGCAGGCGCTCGTGCGTCAGGGAAACGCCGGCGGTCTCGAGGCGCTCGGCCAGCGCCTCTCCCTCGTCGCGCAGGGGATCGGCCTCGCAGGTCGCGAGAAACACCGGCGGCAGGGCGTGGAGGTCGTCGGCGACAAGCGGCGAGGCGTCGGACGAGCGCCGGTCGCGCTCGTGGGGAATGGCGTTGGACGCCTCGAACTCCAACGAGTCGCGCGTCATGATGCGCCCCTCGTTCTCGCGCAGCGACGCGTGAGGCTTGTCGGGTCGCATGTCGGTGTTGGGATAGATCGCAAGAACAGCCGCAAGCGGATCCCGTCCGAGTTGGCGACCGACATGAAGGGCGTAGAGGCCGCCGACCGAGTCGCCTCCGACGGCGGGCTTCCCCGGCACGCAGTCCGCCATTTCGGGATGGTCGAGAAGAAAGCGTGCGGCGCGCTCGCACTCGCGGTGCTGCACCGGAAAGGTCGCCTCTGGAGCCAGGCGATAGCCGACCGAGGCCACGAGGCGCCCCGTGCGCCGCGCGAGTTCGCCGAGCACCGGCTCGTGCGTGTCGAGCGAGCCGGCGATCGCACCCCCGCCATGAAACCAGACAAGAAGGCGCGGCGGTTCGCCGTGAATGCCGTGCGGCCGGTAGAGGCGCACGGGAATGTCGGGTCCGCCGGCTTGCGGAACGGCGATCTCGCGCCTGGAGACGCCCGGCGGGAAGGGCGCGGAGAAGCGCTCCAGTCCGGCCGCGTCGTCGCGCGCCTTCCGCAGCTTCCCCTCGCGGGTCGCGGGCGGCGGCTGGAGACGTCCGCTCGCTTCGATCTCATCGAGCACGGCCTGGGCGGCGATGTCGAGGGTCGTCTCGTTGGGGTCGGGCATCAGGGGCATCTCGTCACTGGCCGGCCGATCCGTGGCCGGCTGCGCAACGCATGGAGCCCCCTCCCCGATCCCTCGTCTCGTTCAGCCCCGGCCGCCAAAGACGCGCTTGGGGTGGAACGAGCCCTGCTCGATCGAGCCGATCGCGACCAGCCGCCCATGGCCGGTGGCATAGGCCTCCTCGCAGAAGGCCGGGGCGTCGCGCCCGCGCAGCAGAACCGGGTTGCCCGACAGGACGCGGCCCGCCTGGTCCTCGGAAAGCGGCACCTCGTAGAGGTCGGACAGCGCCGCCTCGGTGCCCAGGATGAGGCGGTCCAGAGCCTCGAAGCGCACGACGCGAGGCCGCGCGCCGCTGGCCTGCTGCTCCTCGGTCAGCTCCTCCAGGCCCTCGTCGGCGGCGTCCATCAGCTCGTCCAGCGTGACGAGGTCGTCCTCGGTGAAGCCGCCGACCTGCACGCGGCGAAGGTCCACCACATGGCCGAAGCAGCCGAGGTCGCGACCGAGGTCGCGCGCGATGGAGCGCACGTAGGTGCCCTTGCCGCATTCGGCCTCGAAGACCGTCGTCGCGGCATCCGGCTCGCCGACGATGTCGAGGCGATGGATCGTGACGGGACGCGCGGCGATCTCGACGGTCTCGCCGGCCCGGGCGAGGTCATAGGCGCGCTCGCCCTCGATCTTGATCGCGGAGAACTGCGGCGGCACCTGGCTGATCTCGCCGCGATAGCGCGGCAGCAGCGCCTCCAGCGCTTGCCGGGTCGGGCGAAGGTCGGAGGAGTTCGTCACCGGACCCTCCGTGTCGTCGGTCGTGGTCTCGGCGCCCCAGCGCACGGTGAAGCGGTAGGTCTTGGTGCCGTCCATGACGAAGGGCACGGTCTTGGTGGCGTCGCCCAGCGCGATCGGCAACATGCCGCTCGCCAGCGGGTCGAGCGTTCCCGCATGGCCCGCCTTCTGCGCGAAGAAGAGCCACTTCATCTTGGCGACCGCGTCGGTGGAGCCCATGCCCACCGGCTTGTCGAGGATCACCCATCCCGAGACGGGGCGCCCCTTCGGCGTCTTGCCGCGTCGTGCCATCAGTCCTGTCCGTCCTTGTCGTCCTCGGGCGCATCCACGCCCGTGTCGCGCCGCACCTCGGGCGAGCGCAGGAGCGCGTCGATGCGCGCGTAGTTGTCGAAGCTGTCGTCCTCGCGGAAGCGCACCTCGGGCATGTACTTCATGCCGCGCAGCGCCGGCGTCAGCCGCCCGCGCAGGAACTTCGCGTGGTGGTTCAGCGCCTTGATGAAGGGCGCGGTGTCGGTCTGGCCGAGCACGGTCACGTAGGCGGTGGCGAGTTTCAGGTCGGGGCTCATGCGAACCTCGGTCACGGTCACCACCGATCGCTCCAGGAGCGGGTCGAGGATCTCGCCGCGCCCCAGAACCTGCGTCAGGGCGTGGCGCACGATCTCGCCCACCGAAAGCTGGCGCTGCGAGGGTCCCTTGGGGTTGCCGGATTGTCGGGCCATGGCGGTCGGTCCTTGACGGTCGCGCGGCGTCGGGGCCGCGCGGGGTCAATGCGAAAGGCGGGCCGGCGTTTCCGCCAGCCTCCCTCTGAAATGGGTGAGCCCGGCGTCGCCGCCGGGCTCCGGGTTCGAAAAAGGGAGCGTCCGGCCGTGCCGGACGCCGATGCTCTCAGAGCGAGCGGGCGATGTGCTCCACGCGGAAGCACTCGATGACGTCGCCCTGACGGATGTCGTCGTAGTTCTGGAACGCCATGCCGCACTCCTGGCCGCCCGGAACCTCGGCGACCTCGTCCTTGAAGCGCTTGAGGGTCTTGAGCGTCCCCTCGTGGATGACGACGTTGTCGCGGATGAGGCGCACGCCCGCACCGCGCTCGACCTTGCCCTCCGTGACGCGGCAGCCCGCGACCTTGCCGATCTTGGTGATGTGGAAGACCTCGAGGATCTCCGCATTGCCGAGGAAGGTTTCGCGACGCTCCGGCGACAGAAGGCCCGACATCGCCTGCTTCACGTCATCCACGAGGTCGTAGATGATGTTGTAGTAGCGGATCTCGATGCCCTCGCGCTCCGCCAGCTGGCGGGCTTGAGCGTTGGCGCGGACGTTGAAGCCGATGATCGCGGCGTTCGAGGTCGCGGCGAGCTGCACGTCCGACTCGGTGATGGCACCGGCGCCCGAATGGACGAGCCGCGCCTGCACCTCGTCCGTGCCGAGCTTCTCCAGCGCCGTTCCGATCGCCTCGACCGAGCCCTGCACGTCACCCTTGATGACGAGCGGGAAGGTCTTGAGGCCGCTCGACTGGAGCTGGCTCATCATCTGCTCGAGCGAGCCGCGCTGGCCGGCGGACTTGGCCACCGCCTTCTCGCGGGTGAGCCGCTGGCGGTACTCGGCGATCTCGCGCGCTTGCGCCTCGTCCTTCACCACCGCGAAGCGGTCGCCCGCCCCCGGCGTGCCCTGCATGCCGAGGATCTCGACCGGCGTCGAGGGACCGGCGGCCTTGAGCTGCTTGCCCTTGTCGTCGATCAGCGCGCGCACGCGGCCCCACTGATCGCCAGCCACGACGATGTCGCCGGTCTTCAGCGTGCCGGCCTGAACCAGCGCGGTCGCGACCGGACCGCGGCCGCGGTCGAGCTGGGCCTCGATCACGACGCCCTCGGCCGTGCGGTCGGGATCGGCGCGCAGGTCGAGGATTTCGGCCTGGAGGACGATCGCCTCGAGCAGCTTGTCGAGGTTGGTGCCGTTCTTGGCCGACACCTCGACGTCGAGCACCTCGCCGCCCATGGATTCGACGAACACCTCGTGCTGGAGGAGGTTCGTGCGGACCTTGTTGGGATCGGCGCCCGGCTTGTCGATCTTGTTGATCGCCACGATGATCGGAACACCCGCCGCCTTGGCGTGGCTGATGGACTCGATGGTCTGCGGCATCACCGAATCGTCGGCCGCCACCACGAGGATCGCGATGTCGGTCGCCTGCGCGCCGCGGGCACGCATCGCCGTGAAGGCGGCGTGGCCCGGCGTGTCGATGAACGAGATCTTATGCCCGCCCTGCTCGACCTGGTAGGCGCCGATATGCTGCGTGATGCCGCCCGCCTCGCCCGACACGACGTTGGTCTTGCGGATGGCGTCGAGTAGCGAGGTCTTGCCGTGGTCGACATGGCCCATGATGGTCACGACCGGGGGACGCGACACCATCTTCTCGGGGTTGCTGGCGATGTCGAAGATGCCGGTCTCGACGTCCGACTCCGCCACGCGGCGGACCGTGTGGCCGAATTCCGACGCGATCAGCTCCGCGAGATCGGCGTCGATCACGTCGCCCGGCTTCATCATCTGACCCTGCGCCATCAGGTACTTGATGACGTCGACGGCCCGCTCCGACATGCGGTTGGCGAGTTCCTGGATCGTGATGGTCTCGGGGATGATCACTTCGCGGGCAATCTTTTCGCGCTGCTGATTCTGCTGGGAACGCTTGAACTTCTCCTGGCGCCGACGCATCGACGACAGAGAGCGGCCACGCGCATCCTCGTCCGACAGGGCCCGGCCGACATCGACCCGGGCTCCCGCGCCGCGACGGTCGTCGCCCGTGCGGGCACGGGTCGGCTTGGCCGCATCGGCCGCCGGCCCGCGAGCGGGACCGCGTCCGGGACCGGCGCGACGCCGATCGTCGTCGTCGTCCGCGCGCGTCTTCTTGGTGAGGTCGGTGCGGCCGGCCGGGCGCAGACCCAGACCGTCGTCGACCGGCGGCGGGCCGGGAATGACGTTGCTGTTCGCCCCCGCGCCCGAGCGAGCGACGGGCTTGTTGGCGGCACGGCGGGCCGCGTCCTCCTCGGCCTTGCGGCGGGCGGCGGCCTCGAGCTCGAGACGCGCGGCCTCCTCGGCCTGACGACGCTCGGACTCCTCGCGCTCGGCGCGGCGCCGCTCGTCCTCGGCGATGCGGCGGGCCTCCTCGATCTGGAACAGGCGCCGGTCCTCGGCTTCGCGCTGCTGCGCGAGGATCAGGGCGCGGCGACGCGCATCCATCTCCTTCGAGGAGAGGTCCGACAGAACCGCGCCGCGCGGCTGGCGGGCGCCGGGCGCACCGCTCTGGGGCGCGCCGGGACGGCCGGCGCCACCGGCGGGCTGGCCGGGGCGACCGGGCTGGCCGGGACGGGCCTGCTGCCCGGACGGGGCGCCGGGGCGCTGGTTGTAGCCGCCCTGCGACTGGCCCGGACGACCGCCCGGCTGGCCGGGACGGTTGTTGTAGCCCGACGGTCCCGTGGCGGGACGCGCGGGAGCAGCACCCGGACGCGCGGCGGCGGGCGCCGCCGGACGGGCGGGAGG
>NZ_BBWK01000066.1 GCF_001463765.1 Aureimonas sp. AU4
GCATCAGAACGTTCCGCTTGCCTTGGCGGTCCATGGGGATCCGGCCCATCTCGCTTCAGCAACGACCTCATCGAAAAGCTTCGGCTTCTGCCTCAACACGGAACGCTGGATCTCAGTTGAGTCAACCACCGTCATCAAGGCGACGAGCGATGGCCTATGAGAGGTCCCGCAGGTGTTCGGGCGGAGCGATCCGCTCGAACCCGTCTGCCAATTGATGAAGGGCCGCTCGCATCTTGGGGCCAGCCATGGCGCGCCCATGCCCGGTCACAAGCAAATCGGGCTCCAAGGCGGCAAGGAGGCGCGCGGAGCAGGCAGCGCTCGCCCAGTCCGGCGTGAAGTAGCGCGGCGGGCCATGCATCTCGGGCTCCTGCACGAAAACTTCGTAGGCCGATTCCTGCCCCGTCGTAATGACGGCGTCGCCTGCCACGAGCGACCGATCCGCTTCGCGCCAGAGCGACACATGCCCGGGTGTATGGCCGGGTGTGTGCAACCATCGCCAGCCAGTCAGGAAGGGCAAACTCCCATCGGCGGGGAGCGCACGAAGCCGCTCGGAGACATTGACGGGAGATCGAGGAAAGAGAGGTGCGAGCTTGGGCATGAGCCCCCCGTCGGCTTTCGTGTCCGGCCGCTCATAGGCTTCCCGACCGTCGAGGAAGGGATGCTCCAGCTCGTGCGCGAGGACCGGCACGTCCCATTCCCGGCTGAGGTCCTCCAACGCGCCGATATGGTCGAAGTGACCGTGCGTCTGAAAGATTGCGGCCGGTCGCGCACCGGGGCCAAAACGCTCCTGGGCTGCAGCCACGATCTCACCCTTCGTGCTCGTGATCCCGGTATCCACGAGCACCCAACCCCGGTCGCCCGCGCCAGCCGAGCCGAGAAGGACGACATTGACAAGCGCTGTGCGTAGGTAAGCGATGTCTGGACGGATCTCTCGGACATGGGCGGGACCGACACTCTCTGTCGCTCTCGCAGAGGCTCCCAGCGGGATTTGTACGGTCATGTCGGCCTGTCTCCTCTGGCTGGGCTCACTCCTGAAGCGCCAGCTGAAATGGCACTTGGCTTAGCAAGTTGATCCAAACCCAGAACGATCCCGCGGCACGTGTTAGGTCTCAGTCTAATCGCCTGGGTGTGATGTGACCGTTGCCGTACGCATGGCCTGGCCTGACGACCCGACAGACGTCGTTGGCGCTTCGGTTCTACCCGTCTGCTCGAACGGCAATTCGTGCGGGCGGATAGTGGGACGCCCAATGTCTTTCTTGGACCGCCAGCGGATTGACCGCTTCTGGATGTCCGCTTCTTCGGCGGCGATCGACGCGACGGAGGGAAAGCCGACCGTCTGGTTGGGGCCGCTGAAACAAAGAAGCGGACAGGCCCCAGGTGGAAGAAGGCCCCCCCCTGTTGCAGGGCAAGCCTCCATTGCATCGATAGCGTGTCTCTTACAGTTGTCGCTTGATGTTCTGAAGAAGAAACAGGTGGGACTCGATCCCAGTTATGCCGACGATCGAAGCGCCTTTTGCCATCGGATCCTGTCCACTACGCGCATATCGCTCGTGGATCGCCTTGAGTTCTCGGTGCTCCGCGATCTGCCCATCGACATACATCATGTCAAAGGCTGCTCCGTCTGCAGCCTTGAGCTTCTCCAGCATGGCAACCTTGTCGGCAGGAATGCCGGCAGCTCCGGGGCGGGAACCGAACGCTTTGGCAACTGCCGCCTGCTCGGTGATCTCGAGCTTGGCAAACGCCTTTACGGCAGCGTTACTACCCTTGCGTTCGGCCAACTGGCTAGTTGCGGTCGAGAAATCCCCGCCCTGCAAGGCCGGCAGCTTTGCGGCCTCGATCGTGGCCGATTGAGCGAAGGCGGTTGCCCCCAGCGGCAGAAGCGTGATGACGGCGGCGCTTGCAATGGAGGTAATGAGATGACGTCGAAGCATCAATCGTTCCTTGATTTCTGATGATGGCTAAAAGAGACAAGCCTGGGAAAGGCGTCTCCGCAGTGGATGTTTAGAGATTGCGCTCGATGGCGCCCTCGACCCGCCCGAGCAACCCCTCCGCGCCCGACTTGGACGTCTGTCCCGTTTGAGCCCCGCCGTCTGGCCGTGCAGGGGCGAGCGAGGGCTTGCCGCCCATAGGTTCGGACTGCATCGCCGTGAACTCATCCTTGCCATCGATCGAGGGACCCGACGTCCAGCGACCCTGCGGGATCGACCCGTCGGTCATGTGACCGAAGTAGGCGTAAGCGTACTTTCCATTCTCCTCGGACTGCGGGAAGGAGTTCGGGATCGGCAGGTTCGCGCTTTCGCCGCCCATGTCCTCCAGAGCTGCCAGCCATTGCTGCTGATGCATGGTGTCGCGCGCGATCATGAAGGAGAGCATGTCCTTCATCCCGGGGTCGTCGGTCATGTTGTAGAGGCGTACGGCGAGCGCACGGCCCGTCGATTCCGCGCAGACGTTGGAATGCATATCAGCCGCGATGTTACCGGACGCGTAGATATGGCTCATGTCGAACGGCACGCCGTTGGCGTCCACGGGCATGGCCGCAAGCCCCGCCGACAGGATGTGACGCATGTCCATGCCGTTGAGGACGGCACCACCTGCGACGTCGGCTGAGATGTCCTCCTGCAGCGACAGGGGCGCCTTCTCGAGGTTGAGCGCGACTGCGGTCGCGAGCATCTCGATATGGCCCAGTTCCTCCGTGGCCGTGTTCATCAGCATGTCGCGGTACTTCGCGGGACCGCGCGCACCAAAGGCTTGGAACATGTACTGCATGGCGACACGGATCTCGCCCTCGACACCGCCAATGGCCTGCTGAAGCGCCTTGGCGAAGACTGGGTTTGGCCGCTCGACGCGGACCGGGTACTGTAGTTTGCCGTCGGTGTAGAACATTAAGTTTCCCTTCCTGTGTGGAGAGGGAAGTCATGATCGACCCGCACGTTCCGCAACTCGGACCAACTAGTTTTGTAGGACGCTACGGTTCAAGGGGTGCGGTCGATTCGCAGAATACCCGTATCTTACTTCGTCGCGCGTCATCCGATCGAGGGGCCACGGACGTGCTGCTCGCCGATTTCCCGCTGACCACCCAACAGTTCCGCAAAGCGCGCTGAGGGCGAACCGCGGTCGAGACGGGGCCTGCCGCCGTCCGTCGATTTCTATGATGCGATGCTAACTCCGACCGCACTGCATGTCTGCCTATGCAAGCTCGCGGGCCGATTTTCCCGTTCATGCGTTGTTGCAAGGTGGGATCATCGAAGGGCGGAGCCATGGGCACGATACTCAGCGCGCAGTTCGAGCCGCGCCGCGAGGCCGAGATGACGGTCGAGCGTCTGGTTCAGGAGCACGGCCTCGAGCGCAGCGACATCTTCGTTGCGGCGGCGGGCAGGGCCAACACGGCGGGCCGGGAGGGCGCCGGCTCGGATGCGAGAGCCGCAGAGCCCGGAGCGCCGAGGCGGAACGATGCGGCGTTGAACGGATCGATCGAGGTTTCCGCCGACATCGGGGACGGGGGGCGGACGAGCGTCGTCCGCCAAGCGTTGGGCGAGTTCCATGCCCGCGATGTCGAGGAGGCGCGATAGTGGCCGGGTCCTCCACGCGACTTTTCTCCCGCAACTCCGCGGCCGAGAAGGATCGCGTTCCCGAGAACGCTGGCACGCCGCGCGTGTCCGACACCCTCGTCGGCACCGACGCGTCTCCGGATCCCGACTACCATCCGGAAGCGCTGGCGAACGCCGTGACCGACAGCGAGGCGGGCGCCATTCCCGACAGCGATGAGGGCGGCATCGTTCCGCTGAAGCGACGGGACTGATCGCCGTTCCATGGGCAGGCGAGTTTGCCGCTCGAACCCAACGCTCGTTCGGAAAGACTGTCCGCCATGCCCATCAAGGCCATTCTCTTCGACATCGACGGGACGCTGGTCGACAGCAACGACCTTCACGTGCTGGCCTGGGAAGAGGCCTTCGCGGGCATCGGCATTACGCTGGAGCGCCAGACGATTCACGACCAGATCGGCAAGGGCGCCGACATGCTGGTTCCCTCGCTCCTGCCCGACGCCGACGAGGCGATGCGGGACAAGCTCGACAAGGCCCACGGGTCGATCTTCAAGGCGAGGTATCTTTCCGACGCCAAACCCTTCCCCGGCGCGCGCGCGCTTCTGCTCAGGGTGCATGGGGCAGGGCAGCGGGTGGTCCTGGCCTCGTCCGCTTCCGCCGAGGAACTCGATCACTATCTCGATCTGCTCGACGCCCGCGATCTCGTGACGGCCACGACCAGCAGCAAGGACGTCGAGCGCACCAAGCCCGCGCCCGACATCTTCGCGACCGCGCTCGCCAGGCTGGAGGGGATCGACCCGGACGAGGCGATCGTCGTCGGCGATACGCCCTACGATATCGAGGCCGCGCTCCGGTCCCGCCTCGCCACGATCGCGGTGCGGTCGGGCGGGTTCTCCGATGCGACCTTGCGGGAGGCGGGCGCGATCGGGATCTACCAGGACGTTGCGACGCTTCTCGCCGACTACGACACATCCCCGCTTGCGGATCGATAGGGAGCTTGAATGGCTGGCGACGATGCACCGCCCACCAACCGCAAGGCCGAACCGTCCCCGGACATGACGGCGGATGACAAGCGGGCCGTGGACGAGCGAGGTTCGGGGTCGGCCAAGGTCGTGCATGAGGTCGTGCGCCTGCGCGGCGAAGAGGAACTCGACCGCCCGTTCCGCTCGCTCCTGTTCTCCGGCTTTGCCGCGGGCGTCGCGGTCAGCACCTCGATCCTGGCGGAGGCGTTCCTCCACATGCGGCTACCGGATGAGCCGTGGACGGAGCTGGTCGTCTCGCTCGGCTACACGGTCGGTTTCGTGATCGTGATCCTCGGTAATATGCAGCTCTTCACCGAAAGCACCGTCACCGCCGTCCTGCCCTTGGCCACCCATCCGACACGGTGCAACCTGGCTCGCCTGCTGCGGCTTTGGGGGACCGTCTTTGCCGCCAACATGGCGGGCACATTTCTCGTGGCCTTCCTGATGGCGCGTCACGTCGTCGTCGATCCCGAACAACTGGACGCCGCAAAGGCCGTCTCACGCGCGATCCTGACCCATGGACCCGGCGAGACGCTGCTTCGGGCGATGCCGGCCGGCTTCCTGATTGCCTCGATCGCCTGGATCCTGCCCAACGCCCGGGGCAGCGAGTTCTGGGTCGTCGTCCTCGTTACCTATGTCGTCGCGATCGGCGGTTTCAGCCACGTGGTGGCGGGGTCGACGGAGGCCTGGCTCCTGATGCTGACAGGGGAGACAGGCATCGGGCACGCCGTCTTCGGCCTGGTTCTCCCCGCGCTCGTCGGCAACATCATCGGCGGCACCGGCCTGTTTGCCGTCGTAGCCCACGGACAGGTCCGCGACGAAATCAAAACGGGATAGCGCCCTAAACGGAACCGTGGGCAGAACCCGAAGGAGAACGCCATACTGGATCTGACCGACGAAGAGAGCAAGTTCCTGCACAATGAGGGCCGTGACCCTCGACCAGGACGGGCTAGAGACCTTCGTTGGCCTGACGGCTGATGAGAGCGAGGGGTACCTGCCGCTCTCGCGCCGCAACGAGGGCGGCGAGGATATGAGCGGGAGCGCACGCTTCATGGCGCGGCGCGCAAAGCACGAAGACCGGCGGCAGCGCCTTGTCGAGGGCGAGACACCTTGATGCGTTCCAGAAGGACGAACAGGGAACGGAAGTTTCTTCCGCTGAAGGATCCGATCAACGGTACTGCGTTTCGAGCAGTCTTCGCTAGCTACGATTATACTGCGTTTGCTTGCAGGAACCACGTCACCGAACCGCTGCTTCTCCAATCGGAAGGGTAGTTGCGATGATCGATGTCGAGGTGGTGTGCCGAGCTGGAGCCCTCAACGGTGAGGGACCCGTTTGGAGCGCGGTTGAGAAACGGCTCTACTGGATCGACATCCGCGCTCCGGCGCTGCACCGCTTCGATCCCGCGACAGGTCAGAATGAGACTTGGGGTATGCCGGCTTGGATTGGTTGCTTGGCCTTGGTCGAGACCAACGTCGTCGTGCTGGCGCTGCGAACGGGTCTTTTCCGCTTCGACACAAGCAGCGGGGCGCTGACGTTCCTTGCGCCTGCCCCCTTCAATCCCCGCCGCTTCACGTTCAACGATGGAGGATGCGACCATCGCGGTCGGTTCTTTGCCGGGACGATGCTCGATCCGATCGATCCGCTTGAACCTGAAAACGCCAATGAAGACCAAAACGGCACGCCACTCTGGCGCTTCGGTGAGCAGGCAAGGTGGAGCAGCGCGTCACCACCCGTCCAAACCTCCAATGGGCTGGCCTGGAGTCCGGACGGACGTACGATGTACCATAGCGACACCGCCCAGAAGACTGTCTGGAGCTGCGACTACGATACCGCGACCGGCGTTGCGGACAACCGACGCGTCTTTGCACGGGTAGAGGAGGGACTGGGGCCGGACGGCGCAGCGGTGGACGCGGAAGGCTTCTACACTTGCGCCGCGTTCGGAGGAGGCTGCCTTCTTCGCTTCGATCCCGATGGCAAGTTGGAGCGGCGCATCACGATGCCCGCACGCTTCGTCACCATGCCCGCGTTTGGCGGGCCAGATCTCTCCTCGCTCTTCGTTACCTCCGCAAGCTTTCCGGTGCCTGAAAAGGACCGAGCCGCTCGCCCGATGGAAGGGTGCCTGTTTGCGCTGGATGCGCCTGCACGCGGGGTCGCGCCCCATCCCATAATTCTAGATCCAGCTGCATTGACCTAGCCGCGATGCAAGAGCGTCGATGTATGAGAAAACTGTTTAGCCGGCCCAAAGATCAGTACTTTTTGCGGATCTGACAGCAAGGACGTTTCGCTCTAATTTGACGAATAAAATGGCTGCCAATCGAGGCTGCGGCGTCTGGCCTGAACCAGCCAGAAGTTCCTTCTCGCCAAACGGCCAAGATCCTGGGAGCCGAGGTCTGAAGCCGAATGACGAGCGCTGAGACGGATACTGATTACGCGGCAATTCTGGCAGGCATCCCTCAGCCCTATCTTGTGCTTGACGCTGATCTAACGATCGTCGCCGCGACGGATGCGTATCTCAGGACAACGGACCGCACACGGAAGGACATCGTTGGTCAGCACATTCTCGAAGCGTTTCCCGAGAACCCCGACGCTGCCGGCACGGTTGAGCAGGGACCGCTGGAGGTCTCGCTGCGTCATGTCTTGAGGACGGGCGAGCCACACGAGATGGCGGTGATTCAGTACGACATTCCTCGGTCGCCCAGCGAGGGGGGTGGCTTTTACCAACGGTACTGGACCCCGGTACATACTCCGGTGAAAGACGCGAACGGCTCCGTTCGCTATATCGTCCAGAACCCTATGGACGTGACAGAAAGCGTTCTGAGAACCCGGGAGGCGGACGCCCGATTGCGTATTGCCTTGCACGCCGCCGATCTCGGATCATGGGAGTATGAGCCCGACACCGACATCTGGCGCCGTAGCCCGACAGTCGACGCGTTCTTTGGCGTCAGGCCGGGGGAAGGGGGATCTGTCGCAGCGCCTTTCTTCGCGATGATGCACCCCGACGACCGGCCCTCTGTCATCGCTGCGGTGCAGAATGCTGTTGGCAGCCCCGATCAGACAACTCTGCATTTCAATTATCGCGTCGTCGACCGGCTCACGGGAGAGACGAGGCATATCGCGTCCCGGGGGGAGGTGCTTCGCACTTCGAAGGGCAAGCCGCGCCTGATCGGCGTCATGATGGACGTCACGACCGATCGTCTAAGAGAAGCTGCATTGGCCGACGCTCTGAAGGCACAGGAAAACCTTCTCGCACAAAAGGATGTGCTACTCGCGGAGGTGAACCACCGCGTCAAGAACAGCTTGCAGCTTGTCGTGAGCGCTCTCAGTCTTCAGGCGAGACGACTGTTGGATCCGGCTTTGAAGGCCGCATTCGAACAGGCCATCTCGCGAGTGCGCGCCATCACCTCGGTCCACGAACGCCTCTATCGAACCGATAACCCACTCGTCGTGGAAATGGCTGACTACCTTGAAGGCCTGTGTACCGATCTTGCTGTCAACTCGGAACTGCGTGACCTTCTCAAGGTTGACGTAGAGCCCATCCACATCAGAACAGAAAGGGCAATACCAATTGCTCTCATCGTCAATGAACTTGTCACCAACGCATTGAAGTATGCCTATCCGGAAGGAAGGTCAGGTCCAATCGTTCTCTCGATGAAGACGAAAATGGACGGGATGCTCGAACTGAGCGTTGCCGACGAAGGGGTCGGGTTCTCAGGTGAGACGACCTCGCAAGGTTTGGGCAGTCGATTGGTCAAGACAATGGCATCTCAGATCGAAGGCTACGTCGAGACGCAAGCGGCCGAGCGCGGCTACCGCGCGGCGGTCATCTTCCCGCGCGAGGCTTCTCGGTGAGCCTTTGCATTATGATTGTCGAGGACGAATTGCTGCTTGCAATGGATCTGGAAGACATCCTCGTCGATGCAGGACACAAGGTAGCGGGGCAAGCCTCTGACATGAAGGAAGCGTTGGCTCTTGCCGAGCGTGTCGGAGAGCAAATTGACATCGCCATCATGGACGTGAACCTCGCGCGAGGGTCGAACGGGGTTGAGACGGCAGCTGCCCTTCGCCGACTTTGGAACATCCCCTCGCTGTTTGTAAGCGGCAACCTCGATGAGAAGACACGGGCGCTCGCTCTCGAATGGGAGCCTGTTGGCTTCGTTGGCAAGCCTTATTCTGAACGAGAGGTCTTGGCCGCTATTGCAACGGTTGTTGCCTGAACGAGCAAAAGCTTAGCGCTGCCATCTTTATGATTCTGTTGGAAGTGATGGCAGACCTCTGTCGGGTTGAGCGCATTCGAAGCCGATGTATCAATCAAATCAGTTGGATTCCTTCCGCCTCGCTTGCCGCCGGTGGTCTGCCCTCTGAAATGTGGTCCCCCTTGAAGTCGGCTTTCGAGCCGCTGGAGGATGCTCAGATGGGACAGAAGAAGCACAGGCCGGAAGAGATCGTCGCCAAGCTGCGGCAGGTCGATGTGTTGCTCTTTCCGGGTCGTTCGGTGGCGGAGGCGATCCGCACGATCGGCGTGACGCCGTTCACGTGACTTCGATGGCGCAAGGGGTTCGGCGGGCTGAGGAGAGATCAGGTGAAGCGTCTGAAGGACCTTGAGAAGGAGAACGAGCGCCTGCGCAAGGCCGTTGGGCGCCGGATCACGGCCCTGCTTGGGGATGCCGGCTGGCGCGTGAACGTAGCCAAGTCGAGCGCATCTGTCTCCGGGAAGGCCTGGAGGTGCCAGCCAGGCAGCCCAAGCGCGGCCGGCTCTGGCTGAACGACGGCTCGTGCGTACGGCTTCGGCCCGAGCGACCCAACCACGTCTGGTCCTACGACTTTGTCGAGGACCGCACCCATGACGGCCGCAAGTTCCGCATGCCTGGCGACAAACGCTTGCGCGTTTGCGCCGACGTGATCGACGGGTTCACCCGAGAATGCCTGGCCATCCGGATCGACCGGAAGCTGGAGTCCACGGACGTCATCGATGTTCTGTCGGACGTATTCATCCTGCGCGGCGTGCCGGGCAACATCCGCTCCGAGTTCTGAGGGGCAGCCATCGATCCAGTGAGTCGATGGCCCGAAGAACGGTCCCGCGTTCATCGCCAAGGCGGTGCGCGAGTGGATTGCGGCGGTCGGCGCCAGGACCGCGTTCATCGAGCCTGGCAGCCCATGGGAGAACGGCACCTGCGAAAGCTTCGACTCGAAGCTTCGGGACGAGCTTCTGAACGGCGAGATCTTCTACAGTCTCGCCAAGGCAAGGATCGTGATCGAGAACTGGCGCCAGCACTACAACGCCAAGTGACCCCACTCGAGCCAGGGCTACCGTCCACCGGCATCTGCCGCCGCGCCGTGGCCGGCTGCGCCAACCCAGCCCGCTCCGCCGGCCCACCTCAACCGTCGCCGACAAGCCCACCATGCATTGGATCTGATCCGGACCACATGACGGGGGCAGGCCAGTTCAGGAGCCCTGTTCTCCATGAATGCTGTCCATGGGCAAGGATGATCGTCGCACCGGTACGGGTCCGTTGCATCTTCGATCAAAGGCTTATGCCGTCGGCGTGCCTGCCGCTGCCTTCCTCTGGGTCATTAGGATTTTATCAAGGAACGTTATATTTTTTTACAGGGAATCTATCGGACTTTTTCGAAAAACTGAGCGTAAACCAAAAAATGACGTAGCGGTATTTACTCGCTCAGGTCGTGATATAGAGGACATCAGTTAGATGGCTGATGGCTCGATGCGTCGGTCCGGCCGTCGACCTTTCACGACGTCAGTTCTCTCACGAGGTTGGTATGCGCACCATCGTGCTCGCTGTCCTATGGCTGTGCGCAGCCATGGCAGGGCTTTTTCTGATCAGTCAGCCCGTCGGCGTCGACGCGCAACTGACGGTCGCGGTCGCCGCCATCCTGGGGGCGGCTGCTATCTACCTCCTGCGTCTGCGGGGGCCCTGGCGCGCCGTATTCCTGGCCATCTCGACCTTGGTGGTCCTGCGCTACGCCTACTGGCGCACCACCTCGACGCTTCCTTCGCCCGATGACCTTGCGAACTTCGTACCCGCCTTCGTCCTGTATCTCGCTGAGATGTACTACATCGTCCTTCTGGCGATGAACCTGTTCGTGGTCTCGGATCCGCTGGAGCGGGGTGCCGCTCCGCAGGTCGAGGATGACCGGCTTCCGCGCGTCGATGTCTTCGTGCCCACCTATAATGAAAGCGCAAATATCCTCGCCCTGACGCTGTCGAGCGCGAAGGCGCTGGATTATCCTGCCGACAAGCTGCGCGTCTTCCTGCTCGACGACGGCGGCACCGATGAGAAGCGCAATGCGCGCGACCCCGCCAAGGCCGCCGAGGCCTGGCGGCGCCACGAGGAGCTTCAGCTCCTTTGCGGTCAGCTCGGCGTCACCTACGTCACCCGCGCCCGCAACGTCCACGCCAAGGCCGGCAACCTCAATGCGGGCCTCGCCGCCTCGGACGGAGACCTGATCGTCGTCTTCGACGCCGACCATGCTCCCGCGCGCGAATTCCTGCGCCAGACGGTCGGCTACATGGTGCGCGATCCGAAGGTCTTCCTGGTTCAGACCCCTCACTTCTTCTCCAACCCGGACCCGATCGAGAAGAACCTCTCCACCTTCGAGCGCATGCCCTCCGAGAACGAGATGTTCTACGGCACGATCCAGAAGGGCCTCGACAAGTGGAACGCGGCCTTCTTCTGCGGCTCGGCGGCGGTGCTTCGCCGCGCTGCACTGATGCAGGTCGGCGGCTTCTCCGGCATCACGATCACCGAAGACTGCGAGACCGCGCTCGACCTGCACTCCAAGGGCTGGAAGAGCGTCTACGTCGACCGCCCCATGGTCACCGGCCTTCAGCCGGAGACGCTCGCGAGCTTCATCGGGCAGCGCTCGCGCTGGTGCCGCGGCATGCTCCAGATCCTTCTGATGAAGAACGCGGGCCTTATGCCCGGCCTCAGCTGGCCGCAGCGCATCTGCTACCTGTCGTCCGGCCTGATCTGGTTCTTTCCGATCATGCGCATGGTGTTCCTGGCCGCTCCGCTGCTCTTCATCTTCTGCGACCTCAAGATCTACGATGTCTCGACGCAGGAATTCGTCGCCTACACGCTGACCTACCTCGCGGTATCGAGCCTCATCCGCAACTATCTCTACGGCTCCGTGCGCTGGCCGTGGATGTCGGAACTCTACGAATACGTCCAGTCCGTCTATCTCTTCCGTGCCATCATCAGCGTTCTCGTCAACCCGCGTCGCCCGACCTTCAACGTGACGGCCAAGGGCGACACGCTGGCCGAAGATCGCCTGTCGGAGATCGCCTGGCCTTACTTCGCGATCTTTGCGGTCCTGCTCGGCGCGGCCGGCTACAGCGTCTACCGCTACCAGACCGAGCCCGAAATCGGCGGCATCCTTCTGGTGGTCGCCGGCTGGAACCTCCTGAACCTCGTCATCGCGGCCGCGGCCCTTGGTGTCGTCACCGAAAAGCGCGAGCGCCGCGCCACACCGCGCATCCTCACGAAGCGGGCCGCCGAGCTCGTCCTTGACGGCATGTCCGTTCCGGTCGTCGTCACCGACATCTCGACGGGCGGCGCCAAGGTCGAGCCGCTGGGCAGCCTGCGGGTCGTGGCGCCCGATACGAACGCGGAGCTGCGCGTCTCGCGCACCGACGGAACGCCGCTCGGTCTCCTGCCCGTGACGATCCGCACGCAGGGCGAAGAGAAGGGCACGCCGGTGCTCGGCCTGGGATACCGGGCGGACTATGGCGACTATCCGTTGATCGCCGAACTGATGCTCGCCGACATGACCCCGCTGCGCGAGCAGCGCGCCCGGCGCCAGCATCGCCGTGCCCTGTGGCTTGCCAGCGTCAACATCGTCGGATGGGCCTTGCGCTATCCCATGCGCGCCTTCCGACACCTCGTCTTCGATCGGGCCGCCGCGGTGCCTGCGCCCCCGCAGGAGATCCAGACGCTGCAACCCGCGGCGATCCTTCGCCCCAGCGCGCAACCCGCCCAGTCCTGAGCTTCGGAGCCGGATCGTGACACTCGCCATGCCTGTTGCTTCCTGTCGCCGGGCAACCTCCGCCCTGGCCATCCTCGCCTCCGTCGCCGCCAGCGCTCCGGCGCTGGCGGAAGGAGCTCCCGCCTTCGACATGGGCGCCAGCCCCCGGCCGAACACGGCCGTCACCTCTTCCGCCTCTTCCGCCGACCTTTCGCTCGCCCGTCTCCAGGCCAGCGCGCGGGACCTCTTCCTGGGCGGCGAGAACCCGCACCGTTCCTTCCCCGTCTTCGTGACCACCGAGCAGAGCACGAAGAGCGCGAAGCTGACCCTGTCCTACACGAGTGCGGTCTCGGTCGCGCCCGAGACCTCCAGCCTCGTCGTTCTGGTCAACGGCGAAACCGTTCTCGACCGCCCGCTCAAGGTCGGCGAGATCCAGGAGGTCGACGTCCCGCTGACCGTCGGCTTGCTGACGCCCGGCTACAACGCCGTGCAGATCCTCGTGCGCCAGTTCCACCGCGTCGACTGCTCGGTTCCGGGCACCTACGAGCTGTGGACGCAGTTCGATCCCCGCCGCAGCGGCCTGAGCTTCGGTCCGGGCGCGGGGGAGGTGCATGACGTCTCCGACCTTCCCGCCCTTCAACCCGGCGATACGGGTCGCGTCTCGCTTCAGGGCGTGCTGCGCGCCGGAACGCCCGGCGCCGGTACGGATCGCACCATGACGGCGCTTCAGGCCGCGGCGCTTCTGGGCGGCTTCACGGACCCCGTCGTCTCGATCGGACAAGCATCCGGCACCGGAGCGGGCCTCGACGTCGTCGTGGGCACTGACGAGGAGGTCCAGGGACTGGTGGCTGCCAAGCCGGCGGCGACGCCCTGGTCCGGCGTCGGCTTCGTCGCACCGGGGCCGGGGCGCTCCGCGCAGCTCGTCGTCTCGGGTGCGACCGTCACCGAACTCGAGGCGAACCTCGCCCAGCTCGTTGCCGCCGCCGAAAATCGCAAGCCCGTCGGCTCGCCCAGCGGTCTGAGTGCCCTGTCCGGGCTTCGCGGACAGGAGGTCGAGGGCCGACAGTCGCTGGCTTTCGGCGATCTGGGAATCGACGCGCGCCCGTTTTCGGGGCGCTTGTTCCGCGAAGACATCACCTTCTCGCTGCCGGCCGACTTCTATTCGGCCGACTACGACTCCGCCAGCCTTCGCATGAACGCCGCCTATGCGGCCGGTCTGTCGTCCGAGGCCGTGCTTCTGGTGCGCGCCAACGACCGTATCGTCGCGACGCTACCCTTGTCCTCGCCGCGCGCCGGTCAGCTGCGCGACCACCGCCTGCGCGTTCCGCTCGACACGCTGAAGTCCGGCACCAACCGCCTTTCGCTGGAAGCCTTCCTGCCCCGCCCCGAGGACACGGCCTGCGAGCCGGCCGCCGAGCGTCCCGCCCGCTTCGTCCTGTCGGGCTCGACGCGCCTCGAATTCCCGGCCCTCGCGCGGGCCGGGCATTATCCCGATCTCGCCGGAACGCTTGCCGGCGTGAAGTCCGAGGGGCACACGTCGCGCGATCTCGCGCTCTACCTGCCGGGCGGCGATGCGCGCTCGCTCGATGCGGCTTCGACGCTCGTCGCCCGCATGGCCACCGGATCGGGCAGCGTGCGCCGGACACGCCTCGTGTCGGCCATGCCGCACGAGGAGAGCGGCGACCTGCTGGCGGTGGGAACCTACGCCTCGCTACCGGGCGAACTCGTGCGGGCGGTCCGCCTGCGCGCGCCGGGCGAGCCGGAGGCGCTCGTGTCGAGCAGCCGTTGGTTGCCGGTTGCGAGCGCCGAGGCCGCGGCCCCGTCGCCGGCCGCTCCGGCCCTTTCGGGAGACGGGCAGGCCCTGTCGGCCTTCATTCAGCCCGTTGCCTATCGGGAGCGGCTCGCGGAGATCGGACGTCAGGTGGCCGGCCCCGTGCTCGACAGCCTGCATCGCATCGTGAACAAGGACCGTTCCGAGGAGCGCGCGCCGCTCCCGGAAGGCGCGACGATCCTGGCGCAGGCACCGGCGCCCGTTGCAACCGGCGCGGCCTGGACGTTGCTCGCCGCCCCGACCGGCGAGTCTCTCGCGCACGGTCTCGATCGCCTCGTGGAGAATCAGACCTGGACGGGGGTGAACGGAGCCCGCGTCGAGATTCCCGACGCCTCCGACCGCGCCATCGTCTCCGCGTCCGGCGGTTCCGAGCGCCTGTTCGAAACCCAGCCGCGCAGCCTGTCCAACGCGCGTCTCGTTCTGGCCGGCTGGTTCTCTCGCCACAGCGACAACTACGCGTCGTTCGTCCTCTCCGCCTCGCTCCTCCTCGCCCTGTCGACGTGGCTCCTGCTGCGGCGCCTCGGGGAGAAGGACAAGTGAGCGGGCGCAGGCACCGGACTGCCCTCATGTTTCTGGCCGGAACCGCAGCCCTGACCGCCTGCGCCGTCATGCCGGCAAGGGCCGCGCCCGATCGTCCCGCCCTGTCGGTCGAGGCCGGCGACTACCTCCTGGGTGGCTGGGAACTCTACAGCAGCCGCTTCGTGACGCCCGAAGGCCGCGTCGTCGACGACGACAACGGCTCGATCAGCCATAGCGAGGGGCAGGGCTACGGCATGCTGCTCGCCGTGGCGGCGGGCGATCGCGACCGCTTCCAGCGGATCTGGACCTGGACCGAGCAGGAACTGTTCGTGCGGGACGACGACCTGGCGGCCTGGCGCTGGGATCCCAACGCGACACCCCGCGTCACCGATCGCAACGATGCGACCGACGGCGACATCCTGATCGCCTGGGCACTGCTGCGCGCCGCCGAACGCTGGGGCGAGGCCGAGTGGCGTCATCGTGCCCGCAGCATCGCGGACGCTGTCGCCGAACGCGCCACGCAGGCGGCGGGAAAGCTCACGATTCTCATGCCGGGCGTCACCGGCTTTTCGGCGGGCGAGCAGCCCGACGGCCCGGTCGTGAACCTCTCGTACTGGGTCTTTCCCGCGATCGAGCAACTGGAAACCATCTCGCCTTCGCTGGCCGAGGCGAAGCTGCGCGAAAGCGGCCTGGAGCTTGCCCGCCTCGCCCGCTTCGGCCGCGACGCCCTGCCGACCGACTGGATCTCGCTCGCCGCGCGCAAGCCCGCCCCGGCCAAATCGTTCGCGCCGGTCTTCGGCTACAACGCGGTGCGCGTCCCTCTGTACCTCGCCTGGGAAGGCGAGGCGGGCCGCGCGCTTCTGGAGCCCTACCTCGACGCCTGGGCGGGCGAGAACGGCGCCGGTCCCCATGTCGTGGACGTCGAGAACGACCTGCGCGCCGATCGTCTGGACGCGCCCGGCTACGAGGCGATCTCGGATCTCGTGGCCTGCGCCCTGACGCAGCGCCCCGCCAGCGACCGCACGCGCAACTTCGTGCCGACCACCTACTACCCCAGCACCCTTCATCTCCTGAGCCTGATGGCCTTTGCCGAAAGGTACCCGCGATGCCTGTAAAGTCCCTGCTCCTGGCCTCCGCAAGCGTCCTGCTGATCCTAGCGCCCGCCCGTGCCCAGATCGCGGCGCCCGATTTCACGCGATCCGCGCCCGCTGCCGCACCGGCCACGGCCGCAGGCACTCCGACGCCGCAGGCACCCAACTGGTCCGTTCCCGCGCAGCTCCCGGCGGCGATGCCCGCCCCGGCGGGCGCCAATCCGTTCGCCGCGCCGCCGGCCGCCGCGACGCCTGCGCCGGTCCCGGCTCCGGCCTCCGCGCCCTTCGCGCTCGCCCCCGCGCCGGCACCACCTGCGGCCGTCACCGAGCCCGCCAAGCCGGATGAGAGCGCCTTGCGCTATTACGCTTCCCAGAGGGACATGGCGCGCGTGGGTGCCGAGATCCGGCGCCTGAAGGGTCTCTACGCCGACTGGCAGCCCCCGTCTGACCTGTTCGCGACCGGACCCAAGGTCGACGAGCAGCCCATCTGGGACCTGTTCGCGAAGGGCGACCTCGCAGGGGCGCAGGCGATGGTCGCAAGCCTCAGGACGCAGAACCAGGGTTGGCAGCCGAGCGACGACCTGTCCGGCAAGCTCGGCGACGCCGTCGCGCGCCAGAAGATCATGGCGGCTGCCGCCAGTGCCGCCTGGACCGATGTCATCGCAGCGGCGCAGCTCTCGCCCTCGCTCCTGACCTGCGAGCAGGTGGATATTCTCTGGACGCTCGGCGAGGCCTTTGCGCGGACCGGTCATCTCGCCCGTTCCTTCGATGCCTATGCCTACATCCTGAAGACCTGCGAGGATGGCGCCGTGCGCCTCGCCACCGTCCAGAAGGCCGCCCAGCTTCTGCCGCCGCAGGGCTCCGAGGCGCTCCTGGCGCTCGGGCGGACGGGACCCATGGGCGGTGAGTTCGAGGCCGTGCGCTACGATGCGCTGCGCGGCGCGATGGGCCGCGTCGCGTCGGGCGACGGCACGGCCCTCCCGCCGGCAGCCGAGCTGGCCGCCTTTGCGGACTTCGTCGGACGCACGCGCTCGGCACAGGACGCCTCGCTCTTCGGCTGGTACCTTTATGGCCAGAAGCGCTGGAAGGACGCGGCCGGCTGGTTCCGCGCGGCCGGCCAGTTGACGGACGATCCAAAGCCCCTCGAGGGACTGATCCTGTCCCTGCGCAACGACGGCGACAAGGCCGCCGCCTCGGATCTCGCCTTCGAGGCCCGCGCACGCTCGCCCGAGATCGCCAAGATCTATGTCGAGATGGGCGCCGAGCGTCTGACGGCCGATGGCGCGACGCCGCCCAGCGATGCCGAACAGCGCCGTTTCGCCGATGTGGTCGATCAGGCGCGATCGAGCCTGGGAGCGCAGGCGCTCGGCTGGTCGCTGGTGGCGCAGAACAAGCCGGAAGCCGCGCGTGGCTGGTTCGCCAAGTCGGTGGACTGGGAGGAGACCAGCGAGGGCGTGCTGGGACTGGCGGTCGTCGCCTCGCGCCTCAAGGACCGGGCGGGACTGGAGGCGATCAAGAGCCAGTACGGCGCGCGCTATCCCGAAGTCGCCGAGATCCAGGATACGCCGGCCGCCGTCGCCAAGGCGACGCGCCGCATCGCCGCCGGGACCGGGGGCGGGCAGCGCCGCGGCGGCGGAGGCGGTCAGGACAAGGTGCTGCGCGAGGCGCAGAAGCAGTTCGATTCCGGCAACTATCAGGCGGCACTTGCCTCGCTCGACGAGCACGAGCGCAAGTACGGACGCAACCGAGGGGCCGAACTCCTGAAGGGGTGGACCAATCTCAAGATGCGCCGCTACCAGGAGGCGCGCGCGATCTTCAAGGCCGAGGACAAGCGCGGCTCGACCAAGGACACGCGCTTCGGCATCGGGGCGACCTTCAACTCCCAGTTCAATGCCTGGTCGTCGAACTGACCCGCCGGGTTGGCGGGAAGCTGTCGATATTCGTTCCCTTTTTTCTTCGAGATCGCGATGACCTTCACCATCCAGATGCTTCTCGACATGGTGCCGCCGTCGGGCTCACCTCAAACCCAGACCCTCTGGGGCACGGCCGGCGGCGATCAGATCGCTGCGGGCTCGGGCAGCGACACCGTCTACGGTCTTCTGGGAAGCGACACGATCTTCGCCATGCCGCTATGGGGGGAGCGTGCCGAGATCTACGGCGGGCGTGGAGCGGCCGATGGCGAGGACGCCGCTGACGCGATCTCGGTCAGCGGCGAAGGGTCCGCCGCGATCTACGCCAACGCCGGAAACGACGCGATCCTCTATCGCGCGCTCGGCAATGCGACGATCCAGGCGGGGCTGGGCGACGACGACATCCTGATCCTCAACAAGGCCAACAACTTCGTGACCGGCGGTGCGGGACTGGACCGCATCACGATCGACAGCTTCGCCGACAACACGGTCTATGGCGGCAATGCCGCCGCCGACCCGAACGACGGTGCCGATACGATATCCATCCGTGGAAACGGGCAGAACCTCGTCTACGCCAACGGCGGCAACGACAGCATCTTCATCGGCGGTGACGGAAACAACCGCATCTTTGCCGGGCTGGGCGACGATGTGATCCGCGTGCAGGGCGTGGGCTCGAACGTCGTGGTGGGCGGACCGGGCGGCGACGAGATCCTGATCGAGGGGAGCGGCAACAACACGATTTTCGGCGGTGTCGACGCCATGGATCCGGCCGACGGCAACGACCGCATCACCGTCGTGGGCGACGGGCACAATGTTGTTCTCGCCGGAGGGGGCGACGATCTCGTTCGCATCGTCGGGAGCGTCGGCACCCTCATCGACGGGGGAGCGGGCAACGATACGATCGAGGGCAGCGACGGTCTCGATCGCATCACCGGGGGGACGGGATTGAATGTCCTGACGGGCCGGGCAGGGGCCGATACGTTCGTGCACACTCCGGGCGGCCTCGATGTCATCACGGACTTCGACGTCTACAAGGGCGACCGCATCGATACGGGCGGGGAGCGGTTCACGATGGCCCGCACGGCCGATGGCACGCTCTTCCTGCAGTTCGGCGACGCCAGCTTCGTCGCCATTCAGCACGCCCAACCCGGACTGGAGGCAAACCCGTTCTGGGTATGACGAGCCTGCGGCCACGATCGAGATCGCGTGGACTGCGCCGGGCGCCCGTGTCCGCCATGACCGCCAACCCGCTCAAGGCGGCGAGGTCGCATGCCGGTTTGCGCGGTGCGAGAGTGAGTTGCGGTGTCGTCGGAAGCGAGCGAACCGGAGGGGCAACGCCGTCCGGTTTCCTGTCGGCCGCCGCCTGAGGTTTGAGGAAGGAGCCGGTTATCGCGACTTGCCATTCCACTCCTAATCGATTATGCATCCTCCTAATCGTTTATGTCGCATGTTTGCTGCGGCCCTGGTGCGGAAGGGAGGTCTGCGCTTGAAGAAGTCGACGATGCGCGACGTCAGCCGCGTCACCGGACTTTCCATGTTCACCGTCTCGCGTGCCTTGAGCGGCGCGGACGGCGTCTCGGACGAAAGCCGCCTGCAGGTCCGGCGCGCTGCGGACGAGCTCGGATATATTCCGAACAGAGCCGCGCAGGACCTGCGCAAGACCAGCCGCGACTCCGTCGCCGTGATCACGGCCAGCACGTCCAACAGCTACTATCTCGATCTGATGTCCGGCGTTCAGAAGGCACTGCGGCCGGCCGACTGGACCGTTGTCATGGCGGACGTCGCGGTGGACGGCGTCTACGACGCCATCACGGAGGAGCGGACGGTCCGTCGCCTTATCGAGACCCGCACGGCCGGTGTCATCTCGACGCTGACCCTGAAGCCGGCAAGCGTGTCGTTGCTGTCGCGCTGGGACATTCCGATCGTCTTCGTCGACTCCGCGCCGCCCAAGGGGAGGGTCGCCTGCCCAAGCGTCACCACCGACAACTACGCGGCCAGTCGTGAGGTGGGGCGCCATCTCGCGGGGCATGGTTACGCCGACTGGCTGTTCCTTGCCTATCCCGCGCGCTGGTCGACGCGCTTCGAGCGCGAGCGCGGCATCCGGGAGGCAGCCGAGGCTCACGGTATCCGCCTCGAGGTCCTCGAGAGCGGCAATGACCCCGAGTCCGCCCACAAAGTCATGGCGGCGCGCCTTGCCGCCGGCGGTCCCCTGCCGCGCGCCTTGATCGCCGGCAACAATCCCCTTCTGCTGGGCGCGTTGCGCCTTCTGCGCGAGCGGGGTCTGCACGTTCCCGACGATGTCGCGGTGGTCGGCTTCGACGAGTTCGCCTGGGCCGGCCTGACGGATCCGCCGCTGACGGTTCTCAACGAACGAAGCGAGGAGATCGGACACCGTGCGGCTTTGATGCTCGCCCGCATCATCGAGGCGCAGGGCGAGGCGGAGCGTCGCGGCCAGTCGGCGCATCCGGTTTACCGGGACGAAGACGTGCAGCAGGTCGAGCCAGAGCTTGTGATCCGACGGTCCTGCGGCTGCTGATGCCGCGGGCGACGGGAACCCCGGTTCCGCGCATCCGTCGACATAAACGATTTGGGTGCCGGATGCCGGCGTTCGAGAGGAAACCGCGGGATGAGCCCGCGGCGCGTTCGAGAGACCCGTCGCCACCTGCGGAGGCGGTTGAAAAGGAGGAGGAATTCAATGACGGTTCGTGCCATTCTCGCATCCACGATCGCGTTTGCGGCGCTGTCCCTGCCGGCTGCGGCCCAGACCGCCACGCCGACCAAGATCGAGCGCATCGGTCTGATGGTGCAGGACATGTCCAACCCGTTCTTCTCGGCGATGGACAAGGGCGCCCAGAAGGCCGCGGCCGAGATCGGCGCAAGCGTCAACACGCAGGACGCCCAGCTCGATCTGGCCACCCAGAACAACCAGATCGACACGTTCATCCAGCAGGGCGTCAACCTGATCGTCGTCTCGGCGGTCAACGAGGTGGGCCTTGAGCCCGCGATCGGGCGCGCCAAGGAGGCGGGCATCATCGTGATCGCCGTCGATACGCCGGCCAAGGGCGCCGATGCGGTGGTGATGACCAATGCGGTCCAGGCGGGCGAGCGCTCGTGCGAGTACCTGTTCACGCAGATGGGCGGCAAGGGCGAGGTGCTTCTGGTCGACGGCACGCCGATCCAGACCATCATCGACCGCATCCAGGGCTGCCGGAACGTCGCCGCGAAGTTCCCGGACATCAAGATCGTCGGCCAGCAGGCCTCCAAGAACGACCGCGCGTCCGGCCTTGCGGTCACCACCGACATGCTGACGGCCAACCCGGACGTGACGGGCATTTTCGGCATGAACGACCCATCGGCGCTGGGCGCGGTTCTGGCGGTCGAACAGGCCGGCAAGAGCGGGCAGGTCAAGGTGACGGGCGTCGACGGCAGCCCCGAGGCCGTGGCGGAACTGAAGCGCGAGGGCTCGCCATTCATCGGCACGGCCACGCAGAATCCCGGCGGCATGGTTCAGGAGGCGATCCGCATCGCGCAGGCGATGGCGGCCGGCAAGGCGCCGACCGAGCGCACCGTGCTGATCGAGAGCGTCCTCGTCACGCACGACACGGTCGGCCAGTACGCCGGCTGGTAGTCGAGCCGACATTCTGACGTTCCTTCAAGAGGGAAGGCGGCCGGTCCGCCTCCCTCGCTCAGAGGAGGCAGCCGAGCCATGAGCCGCCCGACGGCACCCCTTTTGCGCCTCGAGGGCGTGAGCAAGCGCTATGGCGCGACGCTCGCGCTGAACGACGTCCATCTCGAACTCCGCGCCGGCGAGGTCCATGCGCTGATGGGCGAGAACGGCGCCGGCAAGTCGACGCTGATGAAGATTCTCGCCGGCAATGTCGAGCGGGACAGCGGCAAGATCCTGGTGGACGGTCGCGAGGTCGAGATTCGCTCGCCACGCGATGCCCGGGCACACGGGATCGCGATCATCCATCAGGAACTCAACACCGTTCCGGGCATGACGGTCGCCGAGAACCTGTCGCTCGGCGCCGAGCCGCGCACGCGCTTCGGCACCCTCGACCGTCGCCGGGCCCTTCGCGAGGCCCGCGAGAAGCTCGCCCGCATCGGCGCGGCGATCGATCCGCGCCGACCGCTCGGATCGCTGAGCATCGGCATGCAGCAGATGGTGGAGATCGCGCGCGCCGTCAGCGAAGACGCCCGCATCCTCGTCCTCGACGAGCCGACCGCCGCGCTCTCGCGTGCCGAAGCGCAGGCGCTCTACGCCCTGATCGGGCAGATGCGCGCGGCCGGAGTGGGAATGGTCTACATCTCGCATCGCATGGAGGAGGTCTGGCAGCTCGCCGACCGCGTCACCGTGTTCCGCGACGGGACCCACGTCGGTACGGGGACGATGAGCGAACTGGCGCCGGCCGACGTCGTGCGCATGATGGTCGGCAGGCCCGTCGCCGACCTCTACCATCACGAGCCCCGCCGCCCCGGCGAGCCCGTCCTCGACGTGGCGCAGCTGGAGGGGAACGGCATCGGTCCGGTGAGCTTCCGCGTCCATGCGGGGGAGGTCGTCTGCATGGCGGGCCTGATCGGCTCGGGGCGCACGGAGGTCGCCCGCCTCCTGTTCGGAGCCGACCGCCGCAGCGGTGGCGAGGTCCGTCTCGGCGGGCGCTTGAGCCGTCCGGCCGATCCCCACGAGGCGATCCGGGACGGTCTCGGCTTCGTGCCGGAGGACCGAAAGAGCCAGGGCCTCTTTCTCGACCACTCCGTCGAGGCGAACGTCGCCATCTCGACGCTCAGGCGTTTCGCGCCGGGCGGCGTCGTGCGGGCCGGCAAGGCGCGCGAGGCCGTGCTCGAGCAGATGCGGCGCCTGCGCCTGCGCCTCAACGCCTTGGCCCTGCCCGTGCGGGCGCTGTCGGGCGGAAACCAGCAGAAGGCCGCGCTGGCCCGCTGGCTCCTGCGCGACTCGGCCGTCCTCATCCTCGACGAGCCGACGCGCGGCGTCGACATCGGTGCCAAGCGCGAGATCTACGAGGTCGTCGATGGCCTCGCCCGTGCGGGGAAGGCCGTTCTTGTCGTCTCGTCCGACCTGCCCGAGGCCATCGGGATCAGCGACCGCCTCCTTGTCATGCGCGGCGGGCGGATCGTGAAGGAACTGCGCTCGTCCGACACAAGCGAGGAAGAGGTCATGCTGCACGCCACGGGCGCGGCGGCGCGGACCCATCCGGACATCCAAGGAGCAACGCCGTGATCGCCCCCGATACCCCGAAGGCGGCTGGCCCGTCCGCCGAAACGCTTGTCCCCGAACCATTCGACTTCGCCAAGTGGTGGGACCGGGTCGGCATCCTGGTCGTGCTCGTCGGGCTGATCGTCCTGATGGCCTTCATCGCGCCGAACTTCGCGCGGGTCGACAACCTCCTCAACATCGCCCGCTCCATCTCGGTCAACGCGATCCTGGCGGCCGGACTCACCTTCGTCATCCTGACGGGCGGCATCGACCTGTCGGTCGGCTCGATCGTCGCGGTGTCGGGTGTCGTGGCGGTGCTGTGCGCGATGGCGGGCCTTCCCGCGCCCGCCGCGATCGCGCTCGGCATGGCGGCCGGGGGCACCTGCGGGCTGATCAACGGCGCGCTGACCGCCTATCTCGGCCTCGCGCCCTTCATCGTCACGCTCGGCACCATGACCTTCCTGCGGGGGCTGTCCTACACGATGACGGCCGGCCAGCCGATCGTGGCGAGCGACCTCAACTTCCGGGACCTCGGCAACGGTTATCTCGTCGGCCTGCCGATCCCGGTGATCGTCATGGTTCTCGTCTTCGTCGCGGCCTGGTTCCTCTTGGAGCGCACGCTCTACGGGCGCCATGTCTACGCGGTCGGGGGCAACCGGGAGGCGGCGCGTCTGGCGGGCGTGCGGGTGAACCGCGTCGTGACGTCGGTCTACGTTCTGGCCGGCATCTGCGCGGGACTGGCCGGCGTGATCCTCGCGGCCCGCCTCATCTCCGCGCAACCGACCGCCGGCACCGGCTACGAACTCGACGCGATCGCCGCCGTGGTCCTCGGGGGAACGAGCCTTGCCGGCGGGCGCGGCCGCATCGTCGGCACGCTGATCGGGGCTGTCATCCTGGGCGTCCTCTCGACGGGGCTCATCCTGATGAACGTGCCCTTCTTCACCCAGCTCCTGATCAAGGGCGTGGTGATCATCCTGGCAGTCGCGATCGACAGCCTGAAGCAGCGCTCCTTCCGCTTCGGCCGACGTCTCGGACCTCGCAGGCCCTGACCAAAAGCGGCCGCCGGACGCCGCCCGGCAGGCCCGAGCCCTCCCAACAGCCTTCCTCTCGCGAGCCACCATGAGCCAGACCATCCGCATCCTCGATCCCCTTGCGGGGACGCGCCGCCATGAGCCCATCGTCTTTTCGGTCGACGGCGATCTCGGCGAAGCCCTCTGGTGGGCCCGGACGGACGCGGGCGCGCGGGTCCTTTGCCAGCGGCTGCAGGCCGATCCCGAGCCGGGGCGTACGCGCTTCGTCGCCTGCTTGAGCTTCGAGGGCGAGGCGGTCCTGACGCTCGAAGGGCCCGTGGAAGGAGAGGGCGGACAACCGGCCGGCATTCGCGAGCTGGAGGGAAGGGAGGCGGACTGCTTCGTGCGTCTCGACACGGGCGCCTTCGACCTCGAGATGTGCTCGGGCACGGCCGGGGGGCTCGGCTCCTCCAAATGGGGCCTGCGGCACTTCCGGTCGCTGGAAGACGGGTTCGAGCTCCTGCCCTCGGGCAACAATGCGATCGGCGGTTTCTACGGGCCCTTCTTCACGCCGGAGAACGGCCTGATCAACCCGCCGGAGCATACGATCGTCAGCATCGAGACGATCGAGCGCGGCCCGGTGCTGCACCACTACCGCATGCACGGAACGATCCCCGACGGGCTCCTCGACGAGTTGAAGGGCAAGACCTTCGCCATCGACTGGCGCTTCACTCACGGCACCCCCTTCTTCCAGCGGCGCTACGTGGTCGACGACTTCCAGACCGTCATCAACGGCCGGTCGGTCACGAACAAGATCACCGTGGGAGACGAGTTCGAGGGCGGCGTCGGCGAGCTCGTCTTCGACCGCTTCGCGGCCTATGGCGGCACGCGCTACCGCTCCGGCGACCCTTATGCCGGCGAACTCGTGGCGATGGTCGCCGACACGGTGGCCCACTCGCAGAACCAGAATCCGAAGTTCGAGGAGTTCCGCGCCCAGCTCGCCGACATCGAGTCCGCGCACTGGGATCTCTACTGGCGGCTCTTCTGCGCCTGGGAGAACGTTCTGGGCGAAGAGGAAATCCGCGAGCGCCTCGCCCGTGTGCGCGCCGCATCCCATGTAGAGGCCGACCGGCCGGACCGGCGTCCCTGGCTCCTGACGGACGCGCCCGTCGACGTTTCGGCGGTGCCGCACGAGACCATCTTTCCTGGACCGGCCTCGAAGACGGTCGAGTTCCACGCGGCTTCGGGCCGAGCGATGGTCTGGTGGACCTCGGCGCCTTCCGGCGCCTTCCAGATCGTCCAGCGGCGCCAGTCGGGCTGGGTGAACTGGGGATCGAACGGCGAGAACGAATGCCCCGAACTCCCCGTGGGCGTCGATATCAAGACGGCCTATGGCCACTTTGCCGATCTATGGCAGGAGGTCGCCGACCAGCTGGAAACGCCGCCCCGGATCGTGAATCAGGCGCCGGGCTCGTGACCGGCGGCTGACCCGTTCTGGGGTGCGGCGGCATGGATCGTCCGCCGCCCCGTTGCGGTCAGGCCGTCACCGGGGCTCGGGAACGTCCGGGAACGATCCGGCCGCGAGGCTCGCGTCGGCGCCTTCGCCCGCGCCGGCCGATTCCCGTCAGCGGCTGCCGGCCCCGTGGACGCTTCGGATCGTGGCCCGCAGGTTCGCCCGGTGGAACCGGTCGTAGAAGCGCCGCATCGGTTCGGACAGCTCGGAAATTCCGTCCACGATGTCGGATAGCTCGAGACCATTCGGCAGGTCGCTCCCCTCAGCGACCGGTACCGCCCGGCCGAGTTCTCCGACGCGTCGCGCCAGCGTCTCGAAGTAGCGCAGGTTCCGGCCCGCGACCGAGGGCGAATCGGTGTGGCCGTGCGCGAGAACGACATGCCTGGCTTCGAGGCTCTCGATCAGACGCAGGGATGACACCAGGGAGCGAAGATCCTCGGGATCGTCGCTCCAGACCTTCGGGATCGGCCTTTCGACGGCGTCCACGGCAAGACAGGTTCGCAGTTCGGGAATCCACACCGCCACGTGGTCG
Source organism: Aureimonas sp. AU4 (assembly GCF_001463765.1). Classification (GTDB taxonomy): domain Bacteria; phylum Pseudomonadota; class Alphaproteobacteria; order Rhizobiales; family Rhizobiaceae; genus Aureimonas. Next base: position 26,167 of record NZ_BBWK01000066.1, read on the forward strand.
GGCGTGTGGCCTGGCGTATGGAGGAGTTCGAGGGTCAGGTCGCCGCCTTCGAGGCGCACGCGGTCCGTGAACGTCATGGTCGGGGCGCAGAGCTCCACGTCTGCGAACCGGGAATCCTCCGAGCTCTTTCGCCTCAGGACCTCCCGCACACCGGCGTCCTTGAAGCGAACGGCGGCATTGGCATGGGCTATGATGGCCGACCTTCCGGCCACGGCCGCGTTTCCCCAGAAATGGTCCCAGTCCATGTGGGAGTTCACCACGATCAGCGGCCGGTCGGCTTCGACCGCGACAAGATCCAGGGCCGCGCGGCAGGTTTCGGGCGTGTCGAGCGTGTCGACGAGGACATCGAAGCGTGCCGTCCGGACGAAGACCGCATCGACGGTCTCCCCGAGCCGCAGCACCGAGACCCGCTCGTCCAAGCCCGGATAGGTCGCAAGTTCGACGCTGCTCATGCTGTGTCCGACCGATAGCCCGAAGATCAGGAAGCGCCACGATGCGCAGGAACGAGAGGCGGAGGCAACGGTGCGCTTCTTCCCGGCAACATCTCCTGCGCAATGCCGGACCGCATCGGAACTGGCCGCGCGGACCGGCAAAGCCTGTCGAGGCCAGGTGACGTGGACTGCCGGAAGGGGAGGATCGGCGGATCGTCGTCGGCAGACCGACCTTCCCAGCCGGCAACGGCCCGGATGCCGGCGATCTCGAAGCACGACAGCGGCGCGGGCCGCTCGACAGGTCGGGAATGAGTCCTGCAGCTGGAAAGACAAGGCTGTCAGCTCCGGCATGGCTGCTGAAACAAAGGCGCGCGACAGGCCGGCGGCATCGGCTGCCCGCCCAAGGGGCCTGTCCGCCCCCTGACCGGAGGTTGCCGGTTGTTCGTCGTCGTCGCGCCGGGCGAGACGATGCCCGCCGCCGGCCCGATCTCGAACAAGGCGGCCGTCCGGGACGCGATGGTCCTGCCCGCTTGAGCCCGTCGCGCCGGGGCCGGACACCGTCGAATGGGTGGGCTGACAATACGTCGAGATGCTGACACAAGCGCTCGACCCACTGGAAGGCCGCTTCGAACATGCAGACCATCACGACGGTGCGGGACCTGCGAAGGTTCGTCTGGCTCCACCGGCAGGCCGGCAGGACGATCGGTTTCGTGCCGACCATGGGAGCCTTGCATCATGGCCACATGGCCCTGGTCGAGCGATGCCGCGCCGACAACGACGTGACGGTTGTCAGCATCTTCGTGAACCCGACGCAGTTCGGTCCCGGCGAGGACTTCGACGCGTACCCACGCGACCTCGACCGCGATCTTGAGCTATGCCGGGAGCATGGAGTCGACGCCGTGTTCCATCCCGCCGTGGCGGAGATGTATCCAGAGCCGCTTCAGACCGGTATCGAGGTTCCGGCCCTCTCGACGATCCTGATCGGGGAACAACGCCCGGGGCACTTTCGGGGCGTGGCGACCGTGGTGGCCAAGCTGCTCAACATCGCGGAGCCCGATCGAGCCTATTTCGGGGAGAAGGACTTCCAGCAGCTGGCGGTCGTCCGGCGCATGGCGTTCGATCTGTCGATGCGGGCTTCCATCGTCGGCGTGCCCACCGTTCGGGAAGCGGACGGACTGGCCGCCTCGTCCCGCAACAAACGCCTCACGCCCGCGGAGCGACGGGTGGCACCGGTGATTCACCAGGGAATGCTGGCGGCGCGGAGCCTCTTCAGCACGGGCGAGCGCGATGCCGCGACCCTTGTGTCGGCGATCCGCTCGGCGACGGAGCGCGAACCCTCGATCTCGCTCCTGTCCTGCGATCTGCGCGACAGCGCGACGCTCGGCATCCTCGAGCGCGTCACGGACAAGCCGGCCGTGCTGCTCGTGACCGCCCGACTCGGGTCCGTGGTCCTGATCGACCAGCTCGAACTGCGCCCCGGCGCCACCGAAGAGGGAGAGGCCGCATGAGCGTGGAGGTCGGGCAGAAGCGCATCACGGTTCCCGGCATCCGCGCCCGGAAGGGCGGCCGCCCCATCGTGGCCCTCACGGCCTACAACGCCTTGACCGCTCGGTTCGTCGACCGCCATGCCGACATCATCCTTGTCGGGGACAGCGTGGCCATGGTCGAGCATGGACTTCCCTCCACCCTCGGGGCGACGATGGAGATGATGATCCTGCACGGGCAGGCCGTCGTCAGGTCAGCAAGGCGGGCCCTCGTCGTGGTGGACATGCCCTTCGGCTCCTACGAGGAGAGCCCCGGGAATGCCTTTCGCAACGCGTCGCGGATCCTGGCCGAAACCGGCTGCTCGGCCGTGAAGCTCGAGGGCGGGCGGCACATGGCGGACACGATCGCGTTCCTCGCGACGCGCGGAGTGCCAGTGATGGCGCATGTCGGGCTGACGCCGCAGGCCGTGATGGCGCTCGGCGGCTTTCGAACGCAGGGGCGCGAGCGCGGCGACTGGGACCGCCTGCGCGAGGACGCCCGAAGCGTTGCGGAGGCGGGCGCCTTCAGCGTGGTCTTGGAAGGCTTGGTCGAGCCGCTGGCCGACGAGATCACCCAGCAGATCGCGGTGCCGACGATCGGCATCGGCGCTTCGGCCCGATGCGATGGACAGATTCTCGTCCTGGAGGACATGCTCGGGCTCAACGATCGCGTTCCACGCTTCGTGCGCACGTTCGGCGATCTCGCGACCGGTATGGATGCGGCCGTGTCGGCCTATGCCGAAGCGGTCAGGGAACGACGCTTTCCCGGCGAGGCGAATGTCTACCAGCCCAGGGAAGACTAACAAAACGGGTCGCGGCGGGCCGCGCTCGCGAACCGGCATTCTCCCGCAAAGCAAGGCCGCCTCCCGGAAGAAGAACTCCGGGAAGACGGGGCCGCCCCGGGGCCTGCAAAAACGGGCCGGGGACCGGACGGAAGCGCGAGGGAAGCCGGGCGCGGCGAGCGCCACGCCGTCTCCCGTGCGGCGATCCCGGGTCGCACGGAGCTTTCCGTTCCCGGGTTCGCTCGCCGGCCTTCAGATGCTGCTGGGCATTCCGGGCACGGCGGGGCCCGGACGTGTCGGGTCGGGTTCACCCGCCGGATTGGTCTCCACCGGCTTGGTCGGCGTGTCGTTGCCGATGCCGGGTCCCACGCCGGGACGACCGACCGCATCGTCGCCTTGGCCGGGAAGACGGGGCTCGGGTAGATCCTGGCCGGGTTGGTTGAGAGGGGTCGGCATGCGCGTTCTCCCGTGTGCGTCGCAGGAGGACGAACGAGGGGCGCCGATGGTTCCGTTCCGATCGGCCCGTCACCGGAAGGGGCGACACGATCGCCCGGCTGCCCCCGATCGGTGGAAGGTCTTGCCGGACCTCGCACATGACCGGCAACGTTGCCCCATCCCCCGACGCCGTTTCGCGTTCGGGGGCGGGAGGTGGTAGGGAGCCGGTCCCACGAACCGGAGACCCCCCACGATGCGCCACGTCATCTTCGACACCGATCCCGGGCAGGACGATGCGGTCGCGATCCTCACCGCCCTCGGCTCGCCCGCGGAGATCGAGGTATTGGGCATCTCGGCGGTCGCCGGCAACGTCCCGCTCCACCATGCCGAGCGCAACGCGCGGCGCATCGCGGAGCTGGCCGGCCGCGCCGACCTGCCGGTCCATGCCGGCGCCGACCGGCCCTTCACGCGCGGCCTCGTCACCGCCGAGCACGTTCACGGCTCGACCGGGCTGAACGGCCCCGACCTGCCCGAACCCACGATGCCGCTTCGCGAGGGGCATGCGGCAGACTTCATCATCGAGACCGTGCGCTCGCGCCCCGAGCGGAGCGTCACGATCGCCGCGCTCGGGCCCCTCACCAACGTCGCGCTGGCCCTTCTCAAGGCGCCCGACATCGCCGAGCGCCTGGAGGCCATCGTCCTCATGGGCGGGGCCTATTTCGAGGTTGGCAACATCACCCCGGCCGCCGAGTTCAACATCTATGTCGATCCGGAAGCGGCCGCCGTCGTCTTCCGCTCGGGCGCGCCGATCACGGTCCTGCCGCTCGACGTCACCCACGGCATGCGCTCCACCGGGGCGCGGATCCAAGCCTTCGAACGGATCGGCAACAGGGCGGGCGCGGCGGTCGCGGCCATGCTGCGCTTCTCGGAAGGCTACGATCTCCAGAAATACGGCTGGGACGGCGCGCCGCTGCACGACCCCTGCGTCACCGCCTTCCTTCTCGACCCCTCGATCTTCGAGGGGCGCGAGGCGAACTGCGAGATTGAATGCGCGAGCGCTCTCACGCGCGGCATGACCGTCGTCGACTACTGGGGCGTCACGGACCGGCCGCGCAACTGCTTCTTCGTGCGCTCGGGCGACAGCGACCGCTTCTACGCCCTTCTCGCCGAGCGCGTCGCCCGCCTGCCCTGACGCCTCAGTAATGCGGCGGCCGCGTCGCCTCCGGGGCGGGCGCGGCCGCCTCCTCCAAGGCCAGGAACCGCTCGGCGAGCTGGCGCAGCGTCCGCTCGGTCCGGTCCAGCGCCTGGCCCTGCCGCGCGAGCTCGCCCGACAACTCCTCGATCGCCCGTTCCTGATGGGCGAGGCGGATCTCGAGCTCCGTCAGCCGCTCCTCGGGCGCGCTCATGCGAGGATTCCTTCCATTGCTTGCCGCGCGGGGCCGGGCAGGGGCGCGGGACGGCGCGTCAGGCGGTCCACATGGACGTGGACGAAGATCCCTTCCGCCGCCGCCGTGCCCTCGCCCTCGCGGAAGAGCGCGATGCCGTAGGACACAGACGACGTGCCGAGCCGGTCGACGCGAAGGCCGACCTCGATGCGGTCGGGATAGCCGATCTCGGCATGGTAGCGGCAGCCCGTCTCGGCCACGAAGAACATCGAATCTCCGGGATGGGCCGTCAGGCCCTCGCCGATCAGCCAGCTCGTGACCGCCGTGTCGAAGAAGGAGTAGGTCGCCGCGTTGTTGAGGTGGCCGTACATGTCGTTGTCGGCCCAGCGCGTGGGGACGGCGACGAAGGCGCGGTAGTCTTCGCGCCGGCCGGGCGCGGGGCGGGATGTGTCGGGCATGGCTCTCGGCTTTCGCGACAGAAGAAGCGGACCCATCCCATGACCGCGACGGGGGCTGCGATCAAGCGCCACCCGGCGGCTCTGGCGCTTCCCCGCGCCGCCCGATAGTGTCGCGCGCCATGACGCTCGCCGACCCTTCGCCTGCCCCAACGCCAGACGCCCGGCCGCTCGCGATCGAGCTCGTCGGCATCTCCAAGCGCTTCGGCGCCGTCCAGGCCAACCGCGACATCCGCCTCGCCGTGCCGCAGGGCACGATCCACGGGATCGTCGGCGAGAACGGTGCGGGCAAGTCGACGCTGATGTCGATCCTCTACGGCTTCTATCAGGCCGACGAGGGCGAGATCCGCATCGCGAACAAGCCCGTGCGCATTCCCGATTCGAACGCGGCGATCGGCCTGGGCATCGGCATGGTCCACCAGCACTTCATGCTGGTGCCGAACTTCACGGTGATCGAGAACGTCATGCTGGGCGCCGAAGGGGCGGGCCTGCTCGGGCCCGGTATCCGGCGCGCGCGCGCCGAGCTGAAGCGCCTCGCCGACGATCACGGCCTAGCCATCGACCCCGACGCCGTCGTGGAAGACCTGCCGGTCGGCCTCCAGCAGCGCGTCGAGATCCTGAAGGCGCTCTATCGCGGCGCGCGCATCCTGATCCTCGACGAGCCGACGGGCGTCCTTACCCCGGCCGAGGCGGACCAGCTCTTCGCGGTGCTGCGCCAGCTGCGCGGCGAGGGCGTGACGGTGATCCTGATCACCCACAAGCTGCGCGAGATCCTGAGCGTCACCGACAACGTCTCGGTGATGCGGCGCGGCGAGATCGTGGCGACGCGCCCGACCGCGGGAACGAGCGCCGCCGAGCTGGCCGAGCTCATGGTGGGCCGGCGCGTCCTGCTGCGCGTCGAGAAGGGGGAGGGGGCGCCCGGCGCGCCGCTTCTCTCGGTGCGCGATCTCACCGTGCGCGACGAGCGCGGCGTCGCCATGGTGGACGGCGTCTCCTTCGACGTGCGGGCGGGCGAGATCGTCGGCATCGCCGGGGTCGCCGGCAACGGGCAGTCGGAGCTTCTGGAAGCGCTGGCGGGGCTTCGTCCCGTCGAGCGCGGCGAGGTGAGGTTGCGCGGCGAGGCGCTGGGCGCGGGCGGCGCGGCCTATCCCGACCCCGCCGCCTTGCGGGACCTCGGCCTTGCCCACGTGCCGGAGGACCGGCACCATGTCGGGCTCGTCCTGCCCTTCACCGAGGCCGAGAATGCCGTTCTCGGCTACCACCGCGACCCGCGCTTCCAGCGCGGCCCCTTCCTCGACCGCGGCGCCATGCGGCAGGAGGCGGTGGCCAAGATCGCGGCCTACGACATCCGACCGCCGTCGCCGGACCTCAAGACCGCGAACTTCTCGGGCGGCAACCAGCAGAAGATCGTCCTGGCGCGCGAGATGGAGCGCGACCCCGCCGTGCTTCTGATCGGCCAGCCGACGCGCGGCGTCGACGTCGGCGCGATCGAGTTCATTCACCGCCGCATCGTGGAGATGCGCGACAGCGGCAAGGCGATCCTCCTCGTCTCGGTGGAGCTCGACGAGATCCGCTCGCTCGCGGACCGCATCCTCGTGATGTTCGCGGGCCGGGTCGTCGGCGAGCGCGGCGGCGAGGCGGGCGAGGGCGAACTCGGCCTTCTGATGGCGGGCGAGACGGGACGGGACGTGGCCGCCGCATGAGGGACGCGCGGGTCACGCTCGTCACCCTGGGCGTTTCGAGCCTCGATCGCTCCGGCCGCTTCTACGAGGCGCTCGGCTGGCATCGCACGAAGGCCGGCAACGAGAGCGTCGTCTTCCTGCAGGGCGAGGGCATCGTCCTGTCGCTCTTCGGTCTCATTGACCTGGCGAGGGACGCGGGGCTGGAGGCCGAGCCGCTGCCGCGCTTCCGAGGCCTGTCGCTCGCCCTGAACCTGCCTTCGGAGGGCGACGTCGACCGCCTCTTCGCCGCTGCGCTGGAGGCGGGCGCCGCTTCCGTGAAAGCGCCGCAAAAGGTCTTCTGGGGCGGCTATTCCGGCTATTTTGCCGACCCGGACGGACATCTGTGGGAAGTGGCCCACAATCCCTTCTTTCCGCTCGATGCGAGCGGGCGCATCGACCTTACGGAGCTTGGCGCATGAGCCGACCCTATGCCAAGCTTCCCGGCTGGATCGACCACGGGGTGATCCCGCTCGTCAACGTCGTGGTGGCCTTCCTGGTGGCGGGGCTGGTGGTGCTTCTCGTCGGCGAGAGCCCGGTGGAAGCCGCGCGCCTCATGCTGCGCGGCGCCTTCGGCTACGGCGAGGGCTTCGGCTTCACGCTCTACTATGCGACGAACTTCCTGTTCACGGGGCTCGCCGTCGCGGTCGCCTTCCATGGCGGGCTGTTCAACATCGGCGGCGAGGGCCAGGCCTATGTCGGGGGGCTCGGCGCCGCGCTGGTCGGGCTCACGCTCGGCGCCGTCCTGCCCTGGTACCTGAACCTGCCGCTGGCCATCGTCGCGTCCGCCGCCTTCGGCGCGGCCTGGGCGTTCCTGCCGGGCGTCCTCCAGGCCAAGCGCGACTCGCACATCGTCATCACCACGATCATGTTCAACTTCATCGCCTCGGCGCTGATGGTGTACCTGCTCGTCAACGTCCTGCGGCCCGTGGGCTCCATGCAGCCCGAGACCGTGGCCTTTGCCGATGGCGGCCGCCTGCCGCGCCTCGACGCGCTCTTCTCCTTGCTCGGCATGGATCTCGGCGGCGCGCCCCTCAACGTCTCCTTCTTCGTGGCGCTCGCGGCGGCCTTCGGGGTCTGGCTCCTGATCTGGCGCACGCGCCTCGGCTACGAGATCCGCACGCTCGGCCATTCGCCGCGCGCGGCGCGCTATGCCGGCATGAGCCAGACGCGGCTCACCGTCACGATCATGCTGATCTCGGGCGGGCTCGCCGGCATGATGGCGCTGAACTCGGTGATGGGCGACCAGTACCGCCTCCAGCTCAACTTCCCCGCCGGCGCCGGCTTCGTCGGCATCGCGGTGGCGCTGATGGGGCGCGGCCATCCCGCCGGGATCCTCCCGGCCGCCCTTCTGTTCGGCGTCCTCTACCAGGGCGGCGCGGAGCTCGCCTTCGACATGCCCGCCATCTCGCGCGACATGATCGTCATCATCCAGGGGCTCGTGATCCTGTTCGCGGGCGCGCTCGAGAACATGCTGCGGCCCGGTATCGGCGCGGCCTTCCAGTTCGTGCGGCTGCGCCCGGCGCAAGGGGTGGTCGAGACGGGGGAGGCCCGCTGATGGACTGGCTCGCCGTCCTGAACCTCGTCGACTCGACGCTGCGCCTGTCGGCTCCGCTCGTCTTCGCAGCCCTCGCGGGCCTGTATTCCGAGCGCTCCGGCGTCTTCGACATCGGGCTGGAGGGCAAGATGCTGGCCTCCGCCTTCACGGCCGCCGCGGTCGCGGCCGTCTCGGGCTCGGCCTATGTGGCGCTTGGCGCCGGCATCGGCGTCGCGGTCGTGTTCTCGCTGATCCATGGCCTCGCCTCGATCACCTATCGCGGCAACCAGATCGTGTCGGGCGTGGCGCTGAACTTCGTGGCGTCGGGCCTCACCATCATTCTCGGCTCGGCCTGGTTCGGCTTGGGCGGCGGCACGCCCAACCTTCCGGCCGACGCCCGCTTCCTGCCGATCGACCTGCCGGGCGCGGAAGCCGCACGCTCGATCCCCGTCCTCGGGCCGATCTATGCGGAAGTCGTGTCGGGCCAGAACCTTCTCCTCTATCTCGCCATTCTCGCCGTGCCGCTCACCTGGTGGGTGCTCTACCGCACGCGCTTCGGCCTGCGGTTGCGTGCGGTCGGCGAGAATCCGGGCGCGGTGGACACGGCCGGCATCTCGGTCACCTGGCTGCGCTACCGGGCGGTGATCATCTGCGGCGTCCTGACGGGTCTCGCCGGCGCCTATCTCTCGATCGCCCAGTCCGCCGCCTTCTCGCGCGAGATGACGGCGGGGCGCGGCTACATCGCGCTGGCGGCGCTGATCTTCGCCAACTGGCGGCCGGTGCCGGTGCTGTTTGCCTGCCTTCTGTTCGGCTTCCTCGACGCGCTCTCGATCCGCCTCCAGACCACGGCCCTGCCGCTGATCGGGCAGATCCCGCCCCAGTTCGTCCAGGCGCTGCCCTATATCCTGACCGTGATCCTGCTCGCCGGCTTCGTCGGCAAGGCTTCGCCCCCGCGCGCCGGCGGCGTTCCCTACGTGAAGGAGCGCTGAGCTTCGAGCGTTTCCAGCGGAAGCCGATCCGGCTTTCGCGTCGGACAACGCGCCCAAACAAAAGACCTGCATTCCTCCCCGCAAAGCCGTGTTGGCCGGACGGGATGCAGCGCTCGCCCGAGGTGACTTCATGTCCGACGATCTCTTCGCCAAGGCCCGCTCGGCCATGCGCAAGTGCCATGCGCCCTATTCGCGTTTTCCCGTGGGCGCGGCGTTGCGCACCGAGGACGGGCGCATCTATGCCGGCTGCAACGTCGAGGTGGTGAGCTTTCCGGAAGGCTGGTGCGCCGAGACCACGGCCATCGCCCACATGGTGATGGACGGCGGCGGCGTGATCGCCGAAGTCGCGGTGGTGGCCGAGAAGCTGCGCGCCTGCTCACCCTGCGGCGGCTGCCGCCAGCGCATCGCCGAGTTCGCCCGGCCCGACACGCGCGTCTTCCTGTGCGACGCGGCGGAGGGCGTGGTGGAGACGATCCTGATGGAGGACCTTCTTCCCAAGGCCTTCCCCACGGAGGCCGTCCGTTGAGCGAGGTTCTTCGCTCCAGGCTCGGCGAGCGCCGCCCCCGCGTCGCGCTGGTTCTCGGCTCGGGCCTCGGCGCGCTCACCGAGGGCCTCGCGGACGCAGTGCGCATCCCCTATGCCGAGGTCCCAGGCTTTCCACGCTCGGCCGTCAGCGGCCATGGCGGCGAGATCGTCGCCGGCCGTCTGAACGGCGCGGAGGTCCTCGTGCTGTCGGGCCGCGTCCACTACTACGAGCGGGGCGATGCGGCGGCCATGCGGCCCGCGCTGGAGATCCTGCAGGCGGTCGGCATCGACACGCTTCTCCTCACCAATGCCGCTGGCTCGGTAAACCCCGCCATCGAGCCGGGCGAGGTCATGCTGATCGAGGATCACATCGCCTTTTCCGGCATGAACCCGCTGATCGGCGAGCCGAGCGATCGCCGCTTCGTCGGCATGACGCAAGCCTACGACGGGATCCTCCACGAGCAGCTGACGAAGAGCGCCGAGCGGATCGGCGTTCCCGTGCATTCGGGCGTCTACATGTGGTTCTCCGGCCCCTCGTTCGAGACGCCGGCCGAGATCCGCATGGCGCGGCGCCTCGGCGCCGACGCGGTCGGCATGTCCACCGTGCCGGAGGTCATCCTCGCCCGCTTCCTCGGGATGCGCGTCGCCGCCGCCTCCGTCATCACCAACTGGGGCGCGGGCATCACGGGCGCCGAGCTCAGCCACGAGGAGACCAAGGAGGTCGCCCCGCGCGGGGGAGCCAAGCTCGCGCGCATCCTCGCCCACGCCCTTCCGGAGATCGCATGACCGACGCCGAGCTCGCCAAGGTTCTCATCCGCCGCCTGGACCTCACCAACCTCGACGATGCCTGCACGGCGGGCGACGTCGACGCGCTGATCGAACGGGCGGCGACGCCGGTCGCGGCGGTGGCGGCGATCTGCATATGGCCGCGCTTCGTGGCGCAGGCCCGCGCGAAGCTGCCGGCCGACATGCGCCTGGCCTGCGTCGTGAACTTTCCCGCCGGCGGCGAGGACGTCGCTGAAACCGTGCGCGAGACGCGGCAGGCGGTGGCGGCGGGCGCCGACGAGATCGACCTCGTGGTGAGTTGGCGCCGCGCGGGCGACCGGCCGGACGTCATTCGCGACCAGGTGCGTGCCGTGAAGGAGGCCGCCGGCCCGGCGCGCGTCAAGGCGATCCTCGAGACCGGCGACCTCGTGGACCCTCTCCTGATCCGGGCGGCGGCGGATGCCGCGCTGGAAGGCGGGGCGGACTTCCTCAAGACCTCCACCGGCAAGAACGGCACGGGCGCGACGCCGGAGGCCGCGCGCCTTCTACTCGACGCCGTCGCCCGGCGCGGCGGCACCGCCGGCTTCAAGGCATCGGGCGGGATCAGGCGCTTCGAGGATGCCCGCCTCTACTATCGCCTCGCGGAGGAGATCCTGGGCGAGGGGCAGGCCACCGCCGATCGCTTCCGCATCGGCGCCTCGGGCGTCCTGGCCGATCTCGTGGCGGTGGCCGGCGGCGAGCGCCGCGCGGACGCCCCGGCTTCGGGCTACTGACCGTGACGCGCTTCCTGCCGCAGGAGGCGATCCGGCAGAAGCGCGACGGCGTGGTGCTGGAGGGAAGCACCGTCCGTCGCTTCATCGAGGGCGTGACCGCCGGCGAGGTGAGCGACGCGCAGATCGCCGCCTTCGCCATGGCGGCGTTCCTGCGCGGCATGACGCCGAGCGAGACGGTCGATCTGACGCTCGCCATGCGCGATTCCGGCGACACGCTGCGCTGGGACGACCTGCCCGGGCCCGTCGCCGACAAGCACTCCACCGGCGGGGTGGGCGACAACGTCTCGCTCATGCTGGCGCCGATCGCCGCCGCCTGCGGCCTTTATGTGCCGATGATCTCCGGGCGCGGCCTTGGCCATACCGGCGGCACGCTCGACAAGCTGGAGGCGATCCCCGGCTACGACGTGCGCCCCGACGAACGTAGGTTCCGCGACGTCGTGCGCGAGGCGGGCTGCGCCATCGTCGGGCAGACCGCGCGTCTCGCGCCGGCCGACGGGCGCATCTACGCCGTGCGCGACGTCACCGCGACCGTGGAATCGGTGCCCCTCATCACCGCCTCGATCCTGTCCAAGAAGCTCGCCGCCGGGCTCCCGTCGCTCGTGCTCGACGTGAAGACGGGCTCGGGCGCCTTCATGAGCCGGCGCGAGGACGCCGAAACCCTGGCGCGCTCGCTGGTCGAGGTGGCGCAAGGCGCGGGGGTCGCCGCGTCCGCGCTCGTCACCGACATGGACCAGCCGCTGGCCTCCGTCGCCGGCAACGCGGTGGAGGTGGCGAACGCCGTCCGCTTCCTCACCGGAGAGCGGCAGGACACGCGCCTGCGCGAGGTGACGCTGGCCCTGTGCGGCGAGATGCTGCGTCTGGCGCAACTCGCCGGAACGGCCGGGGAGGGGGCGGCCATGGCCGCCCGCGCACTGGACGAGGGCCGCGCCACGGAGCGCTTCGGCCGCATGGTCGCGGCGCTCGGCGGCCCCGCCGACTTCGTCGAGCGCTTCGAGCACCATCTGCCGCAGGCGCCGGTCCGCCTCGAGGTCCCGGCCGGCGAGGCGGGCACCGTGCAAACGGTCGACGCGCGCGCGCTCGGTCTTGCGGTGGTGCGGCTCGGGGGCGGCCGGACACGCGCCGAGGATCCAGTGGATCCCGCCGTCGGGCTGACCGGCCTCGCCCCGATCGGGCGCCGGCTGGAGCCGGGCGACGCGCTCGCCGTGGTTCATGCGCGAGACCGCGCGTCCGCCGAGGCGGCAATCGCCGATGTGCGGGCCGCCTTCCGCCTGGGCGAGGCGGGCGCATCGGGACCGGCGGTGATCGGCCGGATCGGATAGCGCGCGGGAATGCGCGGGCGTCAGGGCTCCAGCGTCAGCCAGCCGTCCGCGACGCCATAGCGGCGCAGGGACTTCAGGTAGCTCATGCCGAGAAGAACGGTGTCGCCGAGCGCGTTGCCCTTCAGCACCATGACGTCGGCCGGGCGGGGCGGGAGCGTGCCGAGCGCGAGGCGGTCGATGCGCAGGAGGGCGGCCCGGGCCTCGCCGTTCGCGGTCCGCGCCTCGTAGCGGAACTCGGCCTGCGCGGGCGCAAGGCCGATGCGGCGCGCCGTCGTCTCGCTCATCGCGACATAGGTCGCCCCGGTATCCACCAGCACCGCCAGGCGTCGGCCGTTCGCGGTCGCCTCGCTGCGGAAATGTCCATCCGGATCGGCCCGCAGGCGCAGGGCGCGCCCGGGAGCCGGCGCTGGAAGGGCGGCCTCCACCACGCGGGGAGCGGGGTCGAGCGCTTCCGGCCGGGCGAGGCTGACCTGGTAGCGCTCGAAGACGGACGGAAAGGCGAGCGCCAGCAGCGAGGCGCCGGTCGTCAGGACCAGGAGAGACTTGAACATGGCCGGGCCGCGCGGGAATCGGATCGAGGTCCGAGCCTGCGCGCGCCATCCTTGCAGAATAGCTGACGAACCGCGACCGGCGGCTCGCCATGGTGAAGAAAGGCTTGCTACTTCGTGCCGTACATGCGGTCGCCCGCGTCGCCGAGGCCGGGCACGATATAGCCCTTCTCGTTCAGCCGCGCGTCGATCGAGGCGGTGAAGATCGGAATGTCCGGGTGGGCGGCGCGGAAGCGCTCGATGCCTTCGGGGGCGGCGAGAAGGCACAGGAAGCGGATGTTGCGCGCGCCCCGCTCCTTGAGCTTGGTCATGGCCGCCGAGGCGGAGTTGGCGGTCGCCAGCATCGGGTCCACCACGATGATCAGGCGGTTCCCCAGATCCTCCGGCGCCTTGAAGTAGTATTCCACCGGCTGAAGGGTCTCATGGTCGCGGTAGAGCCCGATATGGGCGACGCGGGCGGCCGGCACGAGGTCGAGCATGCCCTCCAGAAGCCCGTTGCCGGCGCGCAGGATCGAGGCGAAGACGAGCTTCTTGCCCTCCAGGATCGGGGCGTCCATCTCCTCCATCGGCGTCTCGATGCGCATCGTGGTGAGGTCAAGCTCGCGTGTCACCTCGTAGCAGAGCAGCGTCGAGATCTCGCGCAGGAGGCGGCGGAAGCTCGCCGTCGAGGTCTCCTTCTTCCGCATCAGGGTCAGCTTGTGCTGGACGAGCGGGTGATCGATGACGGTGACGCCGTCCATGGGAGCCTCGCGAAATGAAAGCCGTGTGTTCGGGATCGGCTTAGCGGGTCGCGGGCGGTGCGCCAAGCCGGAGCGCGGCCAGGGCCAGCTTCTCCAGAAGCCTTTGACGCGTCGGCTCGTCCACGAAGGCCGCCTCGATCGCCTGGCGCGTCAGCATTACCGGGTCGAGGCCGCGGGTTCGGGCAAAGGCATACTCGGCGGCGAGGTCCGTGCCGAAGAAGGGCGGGTCGTCGGTCGAGACCGTGACGCGGACCCCGGCCTCGCGCAGCGCCCGCAGGGGATGGTCCTCGGGCGAAAAGACGCCGAGCGCGACGTTGGAGCCCGGACAGACCTCGAGCGTCACGCCCTCGCGCGCGAGGCGCTCCACGACGCGGCGATCTTCCACCGCGCGCACCCCGTGGCCGATGCGCGAAACGCCGAGCGCGTCCAGCGTCTCGTCGACCGCCGCCGCCCCCGCGAACTCGCCGGCATGGGCGGTCAGGCCGAGGCCGGCGTCGCGCGCGATGCCGAAGGCGTGCGCGAAGTCGGCGGCCCGTCCCACGCGCTCGTCGCCGGCAAGGCCGAAGCCGGTGACGAGCGGCTCGGCCGCGGTTGCGGCCAGGCGCGCCGCCGCCTCGACGGCCTCCACGCCGAAATGCCGCACGCCGACCACCGTCAGCCGGGCCGTGATGCCGTGCCGGCGCTCGGCCTCGTGCGCCCCGGCGGCCACCGCGCCGAGATAGGCGAGCGGGTCGAGCCCGCTCCGGCGCGCATGGTCGGGCGAGACGGTGAGCTCGGCGTAGATCGCGCCCTGGCGCGCGATCGAGCCGAGAACGGCATGGGCCAGGGCCCGGTAGTCCTCGGGCCGGCGCAAGAGCGCCGCGATCCGGTCATAGGTTTCGAGGAAGCCCGTGAAGCCGTTCCAGCGGTAGCGCTCGCCCGCGATCGCATCCTCGATCGCGATCCCCTCCCGCGCTGCCAGCTCGCGCGCCATGGCAACCGGCATCGCGCCTTCGAGGTGGCAATGAAGCTCGGCGAGCGGCGCGGTCACAGGACGCTGCGCCCATGCGGTCCGGGCGCGAGGCCGAGATGGGCGGCGATGCTCTCGCCGATATCGGCGAAGGTCACCATCGGGGGCAGGGGACCCGTCGGCAGTCCCGGCCCTTGGAGGAGCACCGGCACCGCCTCGCGCGTGTGGTCGGTGCCTTTCCAGGTCGGGTCGCAGCCGTGATCGGCGGTGAGGCACAGGAGGTCGCCCGGCCGAAGGGCGGCGAGGAGCTCGGGCACGCGCGCGTCGAAGCGCTCGATCTCGGCCGCGTAGCCCGCGACGTCCCGCCGGTGGCCGTGCGCCGAGTCGAAGTCGACGCAGTTGGCGAAGACGAGGTCGCCGTCCCCCGCCTCGCGCAGCGCCTCCAGCGTCCGATCGAGCACCGCCCCGTTGTCGCCGGCCTTGAGCGAGCGCGTGACGCCCTGTCCCGCGAAGATGTCGGAGACCTTGCCGATCGCATGGACGGCGCCGCCCGCCGCCACGACGCGGTCGAGAAGCGTCGGTTCGGGCGGCGGCACGGCAAAGTCGCGCCGGTTGGCGGTGCGCCGGAAGTCGGCCGCGCTTGTTCCGGCAAAGGGACGGGCGATGACGCGGCCGATGCGCAAGGGGTCGACGAGGCGGCGCGCCGTGCGGCACAGGTCCAGAAGGCGCTCGAGACCGAAGCTCTCCTCGTGCGCGGCGATCTGCAGCACGCTGTCGGCCGAGGTGTAGAGGATGGGCTTGCCGGTCGCCATGCTCTCCTCGCCGAGTTCGGCGATGATCTCGGTGCCCGAGGCATGGCGCTCGCCCAGAACGCCGGGAAGCTGCATGTCCCGTATGAGCTGCGCGACGAGCGCGGGCGGGAAGCAGGGCACGGTTCGCGGGAAGTAGCCCCAGTCGAAGGGCAACGGCACGCCCGCGATCTCCCAGTGGCCGGACGGCGTGTCCTTGCCGCGCGAGCGCTCCGTGGCGCGGCCCCACAGACCGGCGGGCATGTTCCCGCGCGGCCGGCCAGCGGCATGGAAGAGCCCGAGGCGGGCGAGATGGGGGGCGAGAAGGGGGCCCGAGCGCAGGCCCGCGCGGTCGGCTCGGCCGGCGTCGGCGGCGGCCTCGATATGGCCGAGCGTGTCGGCGCCCTCGTCCCCGTAGGTCGCCGCATCCGGCGCGCCGCCGATTCCCAGCGAGTCGAGGACGATCAGAACGGCACGCGGCATGGGGGCTCCGGAACGGCGGCGGGAGCCGATCATGCCACGACGCGACGGGCGGTGGAAACCGCGTGGCAGGCCCGGCCTCAGGGGGACGTGCCGGCGCTTCCCGCCACCATGCCCTCGCGGGCGGTGAACTGTCCGATCGCGCTCGTGAGGCTCGTCTGGGTGTCGCCGATCGTGGCGCGCGGCTCGCATTGCGGCGCGCAGGCATAGGTCGTGCGGGCGGCCTGGCGATAGATCCGCAGCGTTCCCGCCTCGGCTGACCCTACGGTGATCTGACCGTCCATGATGACCGCGCCGTCGGCTCCCAGAACCACGACGTTGGTGGTCCCGTAGGACCGGCCCGTGAGCACCAGCGTCTGCGCGTCGTGCACCGCGACGTCGGCGATGGCCGGATTGCCGATCACGACCGTCTCGGCCGGATGCGCGATCTTCAGGATGCGGGCCTGGTCGATGGCGACCCGCAGGTCCGGACCGTCCGCGGCGAGGGTCGCGGCTGGCGCGGCGAAAAGGGCGGCGAGGAGGAAGAGAGCTGCACGCATGCGCTTTGCGGATCCTCGTCAAAGGCGGGGTCGGGTTCACGAATTCCTTAGCGCCCGGATGCCTAATGGCTCGTTACTGGAATGGATTCCGAACTGATTCAGCATTCCGGCGAAAGGGATGTGTTCATCGCCCGTTAACTTCGCCTCTTAAGGGGCGCGCAACGGCATCCCGGTATGTTGATCCCATCCGAGGCATCGGAACGATGTTCGGGAAAGGCTTCACCAGACTTTAGGTCATCCAGGAAGGACGTCCGATGTTCCAGCTCATCAACCGCTTCAAGAAGAACTCCAAGGGTGCGACGGCGATCGAGTACGGCCTGATCGCCGCGCTGGTCGGTACCGCGATCATCGCCGGCGCGACGACGCTCGGCAGCAGCCTCAGCGGCACCTTCTCCACGATCGGAAGCACGGTGACGTCGAAGACCAAGACGAACTAAAAACTTTCGATCGTGCAGAAGGGTCTTGATATGATGCTCGCCCTTCTCGTCTTTCCCGTCGCGATGGTCGTCGCGGCGGGAACGGATATCTGGCGTATGACGATCCCCAATAGCTTGGTGATCCTCCTCGCGCTTGCCTTCTTGCCCTATGCGCTGGGGCTGGGCTTTCCGGTCGCGGTCATCGGACTGCATATGGCGGCCGGCTTCGGCCTCCTTCTTCTCGGCATCCTCTTCTTTGCCCTCAACTGGATGGGTGGGGGGGACGCCAAGCTGATCGCAGCCGCCGCGCTCTGGCTCGGACCAGGCCCCGAACTTCTTCGCTACCTTCTTCTTGCCTCCGTGCTCGGCGGCGTCCTGACGCTCGTTCTGCTTCTGTCGCGCCGCCTCGTGGCGCCCGCAACGGGCTACAGTTCCATCGACCGCCTGCTTGATCCCGCCAACGGCGCGCCCTACGGCGTCGCCCTCGGGATCGCCGGACTGCTCGTGACCCCGGCCCTGCCGGGCGCGGCCCAACTCATGGCCGCCCTTGCGCCATGATGGTGAACGTCTTCTTCACGGGGTTCGCGCTTCGTTAACCATGTGGTGAGACTTCCCCTGCGATAAAGCACCATGGGCTCCAAGGGGGAGCCGTGCGTGTCCGGGGGATGGCATGAGCGTGGCCCGTGTGGCGATCTTCGGTGTCGCGGCCGTCGCAGCGGTTGGGGCCGGTTTCATCGCGCTTCAGCTCTCGGCCCGACCCGAAGAGCCCGTGATCATCAATGCCCAGCCGGTCGAGCCGCCCATCAAGCTGGTGGACGTGCTGGTCGCCTCGCGCGACATCCCGATGGGATCGCGCGTCGACGACGCCCTCGACTGGATGAAATGGCCCGAGGATGGCGTCTCCTCGACGCTCCTGCGCCGCGACCAGCGCCCCGAGGCGCTTGCCGAGCTCAAGGGCTCGATCGCCCGGCAGAGCTTCTTCTCCGGCGAGCCGATCCGCGAGGCCAAGCTCATCAAGAGCGACCGCGGCTTCCTGTCGGCCATCCTGCCCGAGGGCAAGCGCGCCATCGCGGTCGCGATCTCCACCGAGACGGCCGCCGGCGGCTTCATCCTGCCCAACGACCACGTCGACGTGATCATGACGCGCTCGCGCGATGCAACGCCATCGCAGCCCGCCGGTATCGATACCGAGACCGTTCTCAAGAACCTGCGCGTCCTCGCCATCGACCAGAACGTCGAGGAGAAGGACGGCGAGCGCGTCGTGGTCGGCTCCACCGCCACGCTCGAGGTCGATCCCAAGCAGGCCGAAGCCCTGACGGCCGCCGCGCGCATGACCGACAAGCTGATCCTGTCGCTGCGCTCGCTCTCGGACTCGGTTCCCGGCTCGCCCGGCTATGCCGCCTTCCTTCTGGAGCAGGCCAAGAACCCCGAGGCCAGCCGCATCCGCCTCGTGCGCTACGGCAAGACCTCCGACGTCACCACCAGGAACTGACCGATGGCCGCGTCCTTCCTCAAGCCGCAATCGCTCGCCCTGCGCGCCGGCCTCTCGGCGCTGGTGCTGGCGCCGACCCTTGCACCCCTGCCGGTCTGGGCCGAAACGTCGATCGTTGCGGTGAACCGCGTCAACCAGGCGATCGCGCTCGGCCTCAACAAGTCGAAGGTCATCGACCTGCCGCGCGATGCCCACGACATCATCGTGGCCAACCCGGCGGTGGCCGACGCGGTGACGCGCACGGCAAGGCGCATCTACATCTTCGGCAAGCAGATCGGCCAGACCAACGTCTTCGTCTTCGACCAGTCGGGCCGCGAGATCGCGGTGCTGGACCTGCGCATCGAGCGTGACATCTCCGGCCTCGAATCGACGCTGCGCAAATATCTCCCCACCAGCGAGATCCGCGCCGAGATGCTGAACGACAACGTCGTCCTGACCGGCACGGTGGAGAACGCGCAGGACGCCGCGCGCGCCGTCGACCTCGCACGGATCTACGTCACGGGCGGCGAGGCGACCACGGGCCAGTACGACCAGTCCCAGACCGTCGCCACCGCGGGGGGCATTTCGATCGGCTCCGACAACAACGAGCGTCGCCAGAAGAGCCAGATCGTCAACCTCCTGCAGATTCAGGGCGAGGACCAGGTCACGCTCAAGGTGACGGTGGCCGAGGTCCAGCGCTCGGTGATCAAGCAGCTCGGCATCAACGGAAGCGCCACCAGCACCGATCCCGACGGCATCAGCTTCGTGGGCGGGATCGACAATCCCTTCGCGCTCGGCAACGCGATCGCCACCAGCGGGCTCAGCGCAAGCGGCGCGATCGGCAGCGTCAACTTCGACGCCATGCTGCGCGCGCTGGAGCAGGCTGGTGTCATGCGCACGCTGGCGGAGCCGAGCCTCACCGCGATTTCCGGTGAAAGCGCCAGCTTCAAGGTTGGCGGCGAGTTCTCCATACCGTCCGGCCGGAGCGTCACGCCGGAAAAGCGCACCAACATCCGCGACGCCAGCGGCCGTATCGTCGACACCGAGATCGAGCAGGAGCAGGTCACGCTGGATCATCGCGAGATCGACTACGGCATTGGTCTCGACTTCACGCCGGTGGTTCTCTCGCCCGGGCGCATCTCGCTCAAAATCCGAACGGCGGTCTCCGAGCCCACCTTCGAGTCGCCCTTCAACCTGTCGGGCAACGCCAAGACCAACTCGTCCAGCATCATCGGCATCCGCAAGCGTCTCGCCGATACGACGGTTGAACTTCCCTCCGGCGGCAGTCTCGTGATCGCCGGTCTTGTTCGGGATGAGGTCAGGCAGGTCGTGTCCGGCTATCCCGGCCTGTCCAAATTGCCGATCCTCGGCACCTTGTTCCGCTCGCGCGACTTCCAGCGCTACGAGACCGAACTCGTGGTGATCGTGACGCCCTATCTGGTGCGCCCCGTCGCCCGGCAGCACCTCCAACGTCCCGACGACAACTTCAGCGTCGCCAACGACGGTGCCACGACGTTCCTCGGACGTCTCAACCGCGTCTACGGCACGGGCGTCTCCGCACCTCCCCCCGAACAATATCACGGCAACGTCGGATACATCTACAAATGACGTCCCCGACCCTCCTTCGCCTCGTCCTTGTCGGCACCGCCCTGACCTTGGGCGCCTGCGCGCGGCCCTCCGACCTCGTGACCGGAGCCGTTCCCGACGACTACCGCTCGCGCCACCCGATCATCGTCGCCGAGGATACGCGCGATCTGGAGATCCTGGTCGCCTCCTCCGACACGCGCCTGACGCTGCCCGACGAAAAGCGCGTCGCCGAGTTCGCCCGCCGCTTCCGAGCGGCGCGCGCGGCGGTGATGCGGGTCGACGTGCCCGCGGGCGGCCCCAACGAGGCGGCGGCCGACCTTGTCGCGCGCAGCGCCGTCGCGGCCCTTCACCGCAACGGCATCCCCCGCTCCCGCCTCGTGGTCACGCGCGTCGACGGCGGCGGCTCGGGCGACGTCCTGCCGCTGCGCTTCAGCTTCAACGCCGTGACCGCCAGCGTCGCGGGGCCCTGCGGCCAGTGGCCGGAGGATCTCGGCAACACCTACGAAAACCGGAACTACCACAATTTCGGCTGCGCCAGCCAAGCCAACCTCGCGGCCCAGATCGCCGATCCGCGCGATCTCCTGGAGCCGCGCGGCCAGGAGGAGATCGACGCCGAGCGCCGCACCACGGTGATCGGCAAGTACCGCGAGGGCGCGCGGACCGGTGCGCAGGCGCCGAACACCGAAACCGACTACAGCTGGTAGGAACGCCAAGGATGACCGACGCTTCCGAGACACTCGACAGCGGATACCGGCCGAGCGACAGCGTCATGGCGGAACGCCTCGACACGCTGCGACCGCTGCCGCGCATCTCCGTCCAGGCCTTCTGCGAAACCGAGGAGGTGGCCCGCGCCATCGAGGCGGCGGGCGCCGACCGGCGCATGGCCAAGGCCCATCTGCGCGTCCAGACCGGCGGCATCCGGGCGGCGGCCGAGCACTATGCCAGCGCGCCGACCCCCAACCTCGTGATCCTGGAGTCGCGCCTGGAGCCGGCCGAGCTTCTGGTGGAACTCGAAAGCCTGGCCGACGTCTGCGATCCCGGCTCGAAGGTCGTGGTGATCGGCCACGCCAACGACGTGTCGCTCTACCGTGAACTGACGCGCCGGGGCATTTCCGAATACATCCTGGCGCCGGTGCATCTGGCCGACGTCATGGCGGTGATCTCGCATCTGTTCGTGGCCGAGGGCACGGCGCCGCTCGGCCGCGTCATCGCCTTCATCGGCGCCAAGGGCGGCGTCGGCTCCTCGACGATCGCCCACAACGTGGCCTGGGCGGCCTCGAAGGAGTTCGGCAACGAGGTGGTGCTGGCCGACCTCGACCTGCCCTTCGGCACCGCCAACATCAACTTCGACAAGGACCCGCCGCAGGGCATCGCCGAGGCCGTGTTCTCGGCGGACCGCCTGGACGAGGTCTTCCTCGATCGCCTTCTGGCACGCTGCGCCGACCACCTGTCGCTGCTCGCCGCCCCGTCCGCCCTCGACCGCACCTACGATTTCGGCGCGGACGCCTTCTCGGCCCTGATCGAGGCCGCCCAGCGCGGAACGCCGGTCGTGGTGCTGGACGTGCCGCATGGCTGGACGGACTGGACGCATTCGGTGCTGCGCCGCGCCGACGAGGTGGCGGTGGTCGCCTCGCCGGACCTGGCGAACCTTCGCAACGCCAAGAACCTCGTCGACACGCTGAAGCGCATGCGGCCGAACGATCCGCCGCCGCGCCTCGTCCTGAACCAGGTCGGCATGCCCAAGCGGCCCGAGATCGCGGTGGCCGAGTTCGCCGAGCCGCTCGGCGTCGAGACGCTCGCCGCCATCGGCTTCGATCCCCTGGCCTTCGGCAGTGCCGCCAATGCCGGCCGCATGCTGGCCGAGACGGACGCCAAGCACCCCGCCTCGGTCGCCTTCGGGGAGATGGCCTACGCGCTCACCGGCCGCAGCCGCGCCAAGCGGCAGGCCAAGCCCTCGCGCGCCGGCCTGCTCAGCCGCATGCGCCGCCGCTGACCCGATCGCGGCCCTCCTGGAAGGAAGCTGACCCATGTTCGGAAAGCGCGGAAACGAAACCCCCCGAGCCAGCGCGCCGCCGGCCGCCGTGGTGGCCGCCGCGGTGCCCGAGCGCGCCCCCCCGCCGCCCGCCGCCGCGCATACGCCGATCCCGCCCAACCAGCGGCCCGAGGCCGCCGCGCCCGCGCCCATGCGCGAGCGGGGCGAGACCTATTACGCCACCAAGAGCAAGGTCTTCGCCGCGCTGATCGACACGATCGATCTCTCGCAGCTCGCCCGCCTCGAGACCGAGGCGGCGCGCGAGGAGATCCGCGACATCGTCAACGACATCATCGCGATCAAGAACTTCGCGATGACGATCGCCGAGCAGGAGGACCTGCTCGCCGACATCTGCAACGACGTGCTCGGCTACGGACCGCTGGAGCCGCTGCTCGCGCGCGACGACATCGCCGACATCATGGTGAACGGCGCGCGGCAGACCTTCATCGAGGTCGCGGGCAAGGTGCAGGAGGCGGGCATCCGCTTCCGCGACAACCAGCAGCTCCTCAACATCTGCCAGCGCATCGTGAGCCAGGTCGGCCGGCGCGTCGACGAGACCTCGCCGATCTGCGACGCGCGCCTGCCCGACGGCTCGCGCGTCAACGTGATCGCGCCCCCCCTCGCCATCGACGGGGCCGCGCTCACGATCCGCAAGTTCAAGAAGGACAAGCTCACCCTCGACCAGCTCACGACCTTCGGGGCCATCTCGCCCGAGGGCGCGGAGATCCTCCAGATCATCGGCCGCGTGCGCTGCAACGTCGTCATCTCCGGCGGCACGGGCTCAGGGAAAACCACGCTTCTCAACTGCCTGACGCGCTACATCGACACCGACGAGCGCATCATCACCTGCGAGGACTCGGCCGAGCTCCAGCTCCAGCAGCCCCATGTCGTGCGCCTCGAGACGCGCCCGCCCAACATCGAGGGCGAGGGCGAGATCACCATGCGTGATCTCGTCAAGAACTGCCTGCGCATGCGCCCCGAGCGCATCATCGTCGGCGAGGTGCGCGGACCCGAGGTCTTCGACCTTCTCCAGGCGATGAACACGGGCCACGACGGATCGATGGGCACGATCCACGCCAATAGCCCACGCGAGTGCCTGAACCGCATGGAATCCATGATCGCCATGGGCGGCTTCACGCTGCCCTCGCGCACCGTCAAGGAGATCATCACCGGCTCGGTGGACGTGATCGTCCAGGCGGCGCGCCTGCGCGACGGCTCGCGCCGCATCACCCACATCACCGAGGTGATCGGCATGGAGGGTGACGTCATCACGACGCAGGACCTCTTCCTCTACGACATCCTGGGCGAGGACTCGCGCGGCCGCCTGATCGGGCGCCACCGTTCCACCGGCATCGGCCGCCCCGCCTTCTGGGAGCGCGCCCGCTACTTCGGCGAGGAGCAGCGCCTCGCCCGCGCCCTCGACGCCGCCGACCCGGCGCGGGCGGCCGCGTCATGATCGCGATCCTCTTTGTCGGGCTCGTCGCCCTGTCCTGCGGCGCGCTCGCCTTCGCGGTGCTGGAGCCGCGCCTCCAGGCCGAGAAGCACCAGCGCAGCCGCTTCTCGCAGTTCGCGGTCACCGAAGGCGAGGCAGCCAACCGCCAGCTCGCGCGCGACCGTCTGCAGGAGGTCGCCAAGCGCCGCCGCACGCTCCAGGCCTCGCTGGACGAGCTCGACGCCAAGAACCGCAAGCGCGACAAGCACGTGCGCAAGCTGACGCTCGATCGCCAGATCGCGCAGGCCGGCTTCCGCTTCTCGGTGCGCGCCTTCTGGCTCGGGAGCGCCGCCCTCGGCCTCGTGGCGTTTCTGGTCGGCCTTGTCATGGGAGCCGGCCCCCTGATCGGGGCGGGCCTGGCCCTGTCGGCCGGCCTCGGCCTGCCGCGCTGGATCCTCGGCATGCGCCGCAAGCGCCGCCAGGCGAAATTCTCCGACGACTTCGCCAACGCGGTGGACGTGATCGTGCGCGGCATCCGCTCGGGCCTGCCGCTCAACGACACGCTGCGCATCGTCGCCAACGACACGCCCGAGCCCGTCTGCTCGGAATTTCGCAACATTGTGGAAGCGCAGCAGATGGGACTGAGCATCTCCGAGGCGGTGGAGCGCCTCTACCAGAACATGCCGCTGCCCGAGACGAACTTCTTCGCGATCGTCATCACGATCCAGAGCCAGGCCGGCGGCAACCTCGCCGAGGCGCTGTCGAACCTCTCGCGCGTCCTGCGCGAGCGCAAGAAGATGAAGGCCAAGATCCAGGCCATGTCGATGGAGGCCAAGGCATCGGGCGGCATCATAGGCGCCCTGCCGCCGATCGTGGCTTTTCTCGTGTACCTGACGTCGCCCGACTACATCATGGTCCTGTTCTCCACCGTGCAGGGCAATCTCGTGCTGGCGGCCGCCGCCTTCTGGATGGGCATCGGCATCATGGTGATGCGCCAGATGATCAACTTCGACTTCTGATCCGGGCAGGGGGACACTTTCATGGATGCCGTGCTGCGCTTCCTCGGCCTGTCCGGTGAGACGGCTCTCGGCCTTCTCGTGGGGATCGCCGTTTTCACGACGCTTCTCACCGTTGCGTTGCCGCTTCTGACGGGACGCGAGCTCAAGACGCGCATGCGCGCCGTCGCGCTAGAGCGTGATCAGGTGCGGGCGCGCGAGCGGGCCCGCATGGCCAGCGAGCGCGACGGCAAGAGCCGCAGTCTGCGCCAGGAGAGCGCCCGGGGTTTCGCCGCGACCGTTGTAGAGAAGCTCGACCTGCGAAAGGCCCTGGCGGACGAGGCGACGCTGACCAAGTTGCGGGTGGCAGGCTTTCGAAGCCAGCGCTCGCTCACGCTTTTCCTGTTCTGCCGCGTAGCTCTGCCGCTGGTCTTCCTGCTTCTGGCCGTCTTCTACGTCTTTGGCCTTGGGGTCTTGTCCGGGAAGCCGCTGCTGATGCGGGCGGCCGTGTGCATCTTCTCGGCCTATGCCGGCTTCTATGCGCCGATCATCTACGTCCGCAACGTCGCCTCCAAGCGCGCCCAGTCGATCGGTCGCGCCTGGCCGGACGCGCTCGATCTTCTCCTGATCTGCGTGGAATCTGGCAACTCGATCGAGGCCGCCTTCCGGCGCGTCGCAGACGAGATCGGCATTCAGTCCGTACCGCTCGCCGAGGAACTGGTCCTGGTCTGCGCCGAACTCTCCTACCTGCCCGAGCGCCGTCAGGCCTACGAGAACCTCGCCAGCCGCACGGGCATCGAGAACGTTCGCTCCGTATGCACGGCGCTGATTCAAGCCGAGCGATACGGTACGCCGCTGGGTGTCGCCTTGCGCACCATGAGCCAGGAAAGCCGCGATACACGCATGGCGGCGGCCGAGAAGAAGGCTGCCGCCCTGCCTCCCAAGCTCACGGTCCCGATGATCGTGTTCTTCCTGCCTGTTCTGTTCGCCGTGATCATCGGCCCCGCCGTGATCAACATCATGGCGCTGCCCTGAGAATAGGGGGCGCCGCCCAACGTCAGCCGCGCTCGGCTCGCAGCTCGCTCCAGGTGTTCTTCTGGCCCAGCATCTGACGCAGATACGCGACGTTGCCCTTCGCCTCCTCGGGCGACAGCACCGCCGAGGCGATGCGCTCGGCCTCGTCGAAGCGCCCCTGCAGCCCGACCACCAGCGCCAGGTTCTGGCGCACGCGCACGTCCGCGCCGGGCTGCTTCACGGCGCGCGACAGCGCCTCCTCGGCGGCCGGCAGCTCGTTCGCGAGCAGGTAGCTCATGCCCAGGTTCGACAGGACCGAGGGCTCGTCGGGCTGGATCACCAGCGCCCGGCGATACTGGGCACGCGCGGCGTCCTTGCGGCCCAGCTGGTCGAGGATCGCCCCTTCCGCCGACAGGAGGCGCCAGTCCGGCCGGTCCGGCGTCTGGGCGCGGCGCACCGTTTCGAGCGCCTTGGGAAGGTCGCCCGCCGCCGCCAGCGCCTTGCCATAGGCGGCCAGGACGTCGCGGTCGGTCGGGTGCTTGATCGCGACCTGCTGCATCACGGCGAGCGACTGCTCGTTGCGGCCCGCCGCCTGCAGCGCCGAGGCGTAGGCGAGGCCCGTACCCCGGTCGTTGGGGTTCTTCTCGTAGGCGGAGCCGTAGACCTTCTCGGCCGCCTGCGGGTCGGTGGCGATCAGCGAGGCGGTCGCGGGCGAGGGCGCGGTCGCAGGCGCCGCGGTGCCCGCGGGCGTCACGGAGCCGGTGGTCATGCGCGAGGTCTGCGTGCAGCCCGTCAGGAGAACCGCGGCCAGAACCGCCAGGACGCCCGCGCCGCTTGCGCGCACGGGGGAGCGGGGGTAGGCCGAATGGCGGCGTCTGGTCCTCTCGGGCTGGGCGGGGACGGCCGTCGCGCGGGTCTCGGGCAAGGTTCGCATCGCTCGTTCTTCTCTCGGCCGGTCCGCCATCGGGCGGCATCGCGGCGACCCTAGAAACCCAACCTTGACGCGCCCTTGATCCTTTGAAGGACAGACGACATGACGATTGCCGAGCGGCTGCTTTCCGACCCTTCCGACACGCGGCCCGTGTACCCGGTCTTCGAGGGCCGGCTGGAGGCCCTGCCGGTCAGTGCGCGAGCCTGGGCCGAGGCGAACGGGTTCAAGGCCGCCGCGGGCGCGCTTCTCGTCCTGCCAGGCGAGGACGGGCGCCCCGGCGGCGCGCTGCTCGGTCTTGGCGCCGGTCCCGCTACCCCTGAGACCGCGATGCTGACAGGGGCGCTGGCGCAGCTTCCCGCCGGCGCGTGGCGGCTGGAGGAGGCGGGCCTCGAGGCGGACCTCGCCGCGCTCGGCTTCCTTCTCGGCGGCTACCGCTTCGAGCGCTACGTCAAGCCGGCCGATCCCGAGCGCGCCCCGCGCCTCCACGTGCCGGGCCTCGCCTCGCGCGAACGGGTCCTGCAGGCGGCCGAGGCGATCTGCGCCGTGCGCGACCTCGTCAACACCCCCACCAACGACATGGGGCCGGACGCGATCGAGGCTGCCGCGCGCGAGCTGGCCGGCCGGCACGGCGCGAGCGTCGAGGTGACGGTGGGCGAGGCGCTCCTGCCCGGCTTCCCGATGATCCATGCGGTCGGCCGCGCGAGCGCGGTCGCGCCGCGCCTCGTCGATATCCGCTGGGGCGAGGCGGGAGCCCCCCGCGTCACGCTGGTCGGCAAGGGCGTCGCCTTCGACACGGGCGGTCTCGACATCAAGCCGGCGTCCGGCATGCTCCTCATGAAGAAGGACATGGGGGGCGCCGCCAACGTCCTCGGCCTCGCCTCCATGGTGATGGCGGCCAAGCTGCCGGTGCGGCTGCGCGTCCTCGTGCCGGCGGTCGAGAACGCGATCTCGGCCAATAGCTTCCGCCCCGGCGACGTCCTGCGCTCGCGCCAGGGCGACACCGTGGAGATCGGCAACACCGATGCGGAAGGCCGCCTGATCCTCGCCGACGCGCTCTCGTTGGCGGGCGAGGAGGAACCCGAGATCCTCGTCGACATGGCGACGCTGACGGGCGCGGCCCGCGTGGCGCTCGGCCCCGACCTGCCGCCCTTCTACACCGACGACGAGGCGCTGGCCGGCGAGATCGCGGCGGCAGCCACGGCCGTCCACGACCCGCTCTGGCGCCTGCCGCTCTGGAAGCCCTACGCGAAGGCCCTGTCGTCCAAGATCGCCGATACCAACAACGTGACGGCGGACGGCTTCGCGGGCTCGGTCACCGCCGCGCTCTTCCTCCAGCGCTTCACGGGCCGGGCGAAGAGCTGGGTGCATTTCGACATCTACGGCTGGCGTCCGCAGGCCGGGCCGCTCGGTCCCGCCGGCGGCGAGGCGCAGGGCATCCGCGCGCTGTACCATATGCTCGCCGCGCGCTATCCCGCCGCCCGAGGGTAGAAACCGCCGTGGTCGAGATCAGGCCCGCCCAGGCGCTCCGCCTTCTTCATCGCACCGCGCTCGCGCAGTCGCGCGAGGCCGGGCCCGATCTCACCTTGCGCCAGACCGCGATCCTCCTCACCATCTATCTCGAGCCCCCGCCCCACACCGTGCGGGGGCTCGCCGAGCGGCTCGGCGTGCGCAAGCCCGTGATCACGCGGGCGCTCGACACGATGGGCCGGATGGACCTCCTGGAGCGCCGGCGCGACCCCGCCGACGCGAGGGTCGTCCTCGTTCGACGAACCGTGAAGGGAAGCCTCTACGTGAGCCACATGGCCGATCGTCTCGTCGCGGAAGCGGGAGCCCTCAACCGATGACAGCCCTCGATCCCCGCCTCAACGCCATTCGTCCCGATCTCGCCGACGCGCGCCTGCGCGGCCGCGTCGAGGCCCGCCACTTCGCACAAGGGCGCGAGGCTTGCGTGCGCACGCCGGTGGCCGACCTGCGCCGGCGCGCGGGCTCGGACCAGCCCCTCGAAACCCAGGCGCTCTTCGGCGAGGCCGTGCGCGTCTTCGAGGACGACGGCGAGGGCTGGAGCTGGGTGCAGCTCGAGCGCGATCGCTATGTCGGCTGGATGCCGAGCGCTTCGCTCGTCGACGGCGCGCCGCCTGCGGCCACGCACCGCGTCCGCACATCCCGCACGCTGGTCTTCCCCGGCCCCGACATCAAGCAGCCCCCCATGCACGACCTGCCGCTGGGGGCGAGGGTACGGGCGAGGGGGGAGGCCGAGGACCGCAACGCGCGATACGCCCTGATCGAGCCCTTCGGCGCGGTGGTGATGCAGCATCTGGAGCCTGCGGACGCGGTCGCCCCGGACTTCGTGGCAGTGGCCGAGCTCTTTCTGGGCGTGCCCTATCTCTGGGGCGGCAAGTCGGCGCTCGGCATCGACTGCTCGGGGCTCGTGCAGCTGGCGCTGGCGCAGGGCGGCCTCGAGGCGCCGCGCGACACCGACCTCCAGTTCCGCGACCTCGGCACGGCATTGCCCGATGGAGGGGGCCTCCAGCGCGGCGACCTCGCCTTCTGGCCCGGCCATGTCGGCATCATGCTGGACGGCGAGCGCCTGCTCCACGCCAACGCCCACCACATGATGACGGCGGTCGAGCCGCTCGCCGAGGCGGTCGCGCGCACGAGCGCCAAGGGCACGGCGTTCCTCGGCCTCAAGCGCCTCTGACGGCTTCGGGGCGCGGCGATTCCCGCCGCGCCGCCGCGCCCGGCGTCAGTATCCCGCGCGCCGGTCCACCACGTGCCGCAGCGGCTCACCGCGCCGGTGGGCCGCGATCTGCTGGGTGATCAGCGGGGCAAGCGCCGCCGGGTCCGAGGAGGCGGCGGCGTGCGGCGTCACGAAGACGCGCGGGTGACGCCAGAGCGGGCTGTCCTGGGGAAGCGGCTCGCGCTCGAACACGTCGAGCGAGACCTCCATCAGGCGGTTGTCGTTGAGAGCGCGCAGGATCGCCGAGTCGCGCTGCAGCGCGCCGCGCCCCGCGTTGATGAGGACGGGCGTGCCGAGCGGCGTCTCGCGCTTCAGGCGCGACAGGAACTCGTCGTCGATCAGCCCGCGCGTCTCGGCCGTGAGCGGCAGCAGCACGACGAGGATGTCGGAGCGCGCGAGAACCTCGCCAAGCCCGTCCTCTCCATGGAAGGTCTCG
The DNA here is from genome assembly GCF_001463765.1 of Aureimonas sp. AU4. Taxonomy (GTDB): domain Bacteria; phylum Pseudomonadota; class Alphaproteobacteria; order Rhizobiales; family Rhizobiaceae; genus Aureimonas. Next base: position 55,899 of record NZ_BBWK01000066.1, read on the forward strand.
ACGCCTTCGACCTCGCGCGGTCCCCGGCTCCAGCCGATCACCGGGAAGCCCATGAGGCGCAGCTTGGCGGCGGCGTCCCGGCCGAGTTCGCCGAGGCCGAGCACGCCCACCGTCACCTCGGCCGCCGCCGGCTGGCGCCGCTCGTTCCAGATGCCGACGGCCTGCTGCGCCCGGTAGGTCGCCCCGCGCCGCAGATGGTCGAGCGCGCGCCAGACGACGTATTCGCTCATGCGGTTGGTGAGGTCGGGCGCCACGATTCGCACCACGGGCACGGAGGCGGGAACGGTGCGGTCGGCGAGGATATGGTCGACGCCCGCTCCCAGCGAGAAGATGGCCTCGAGGTTCGGCAGCTCCGACAGGACGCTCGGCGGCTGTCGCCAGACCACGGCGTAGCGGATCGTCTCGTCGCGCGAGGAGGAGGGGCGCAGGACGATGGTTTCGCTGGGCGCGGCGCGCAGCATCGCGTCGCGCCAGCGCGTGGGATCGAAGCCTGTGACCGAAAGAAGGATGCTCATTCTGCGCCTTGCGTCGTCAGCGTGTCCTGGAGAAGCCGCGCCCTTTCGCGGCCGTGGCGTGCGAACCAGTGGGTCGCGCAAAGAAGAAAGCCGTTCTCGATCGCGCCCGCGTCCGCCGCCTCGACCAGCGCGTCGACGGGTGCCAGAAGCGGCAGGATGTCCTCGTGCTCCGAGGCGAGCCCCGCCGAGCCGGAAAGGTTCGAGGCGTCCACCAGCGCGAGGAAGAAGGTGATGCGCTCGTCGGTGAGGCCGGGCGAGGACAGCATGGAGAAGAGTTCCGACACCGCCAGCACGTCCAGCCCCGTTTCCTCGCGCAGCTCGCGCGCTGCGCTGTCCTGCGTCGCCTCGCCGTCGTCCACGAGCCCGGCGGGAAGCTCCAGGGGGGCCGCGTGAGGCGTCGAGAGCGCCGCGCCGATGCGGAACTGGCGGATCAGGACGATTGCGTCCTGGTCTGCGTCGTAGGGGATCACCACGGCTGCCCGGCCGCCGCGCATGACCTCGCGCCGCACCTGGAGCGCCTCGCCCTCGGCCAGGCGCTCGTGGCGCAGCTCGATCGCGTCGACCGGCCGGAAGCCGTCGAAGACGCGCGGTTCGTTCGTGATCGTGAAGTCGAGCGGCTGGTCCTCGAGCCGGCGCCGGTAGAGGCTCACGAGCCGATTCCTTCCGCCGGTGCCGCCTCGATGCGGAAGGCCGCCGCCATGAGCGCGCGCGTGTAGTCGCTTCGCGGCCGCTCGAAGATCTCCTCGGCGGGCCCGTGCTCCACCACCTCGCCGCCGCGCATGACGATCACCTCGTTGGCCAGGGCCCGGACCACCTTCAGGTCGTGGCTGATGAAGAGATAGGCGAGCTCGTGCCGTTGCTGCAGCTCGCGCAGGAGGTCGACCACCTGCGCCTGGACGCTCATGTCGAGCGCCGAGGTCGGCTCGTCCAGCATCACGAAGCGCGGGTTCAGCACCATGGCGCGGGCGATGGCGATGCGCTGGCGCTGGCCGCCGGAGAACTCGTGCGGGTAGCGGAAGCGCGTCGCGGGATCGAGGCCGACCTCCTCCAGCGCCGCGACGACGCGGCGGTCGCGCTCAGTGCCCGACAGCGAGCGCTGGTGGACGCGCAGCCCTTCCGCGATGATCTCGCCCACCGGCATGCGCGGCGAGAGCGAACCGAACGGGTCCTGGAAGACGATCTGCATGCGCTCGCGCAGCGGTCGAAGGTCGCCAGAGCGCTTGCCGTCGATGCGCTCGCCCTCGAACAGGATCTCGCCCTCGCTGGCGATCATGCGGGTGAGGGCGAGGCCGAGCGTCGTCTTGCCGGATCCCGACTCGCCGACGACGCCCACCGTCTGGCCTGCCCGCACGGCGATGTCGATGCCGTTCACCGCGCGGACATGATCGGTGACGCGGCGCATGAGCCCGGTGCGCACCGGGAACCAGACCTTTACGCCGCGCCCCTCCATCACCACGGGCGCGTTGGCGTTGGCGGCGGGCGGGCGGCCCTTGGGCTCGGCGGCCAGCAGATGGCGCGTGTAGGGATGCTGCGGGCGGGCGAAGATCTCGGCGGTCGGGCCGGTCTCGACGATCTCGCCCTTGGTCATCACGCAGACCCGGTCGGCGATGCGCCGGACGATGCCGAGGTCGTGGGTGATGAAGAGGAGCCCCATGCGCCGCTCGCGCTGGAGCGTCTTCAGAAGCTCCAGGATCTGGGCCTGCACGGTCACGTCGAGCGCGGTGGTCGGCTCGTCGGCGATCAGGAGGCGCGGCTCGTTGGCGAGCGCCATCGCGATCATGACGCGCTGGCGCTGACCGCCCGACAGCTGATGGGGATAGGCGCCGAGCCGCTTCTCGGGGTCGCGGATGCCGACCTGATGGAGAAGCTCCAGCGTGCGGGCGCGCGCGGCCGAGCCCGACAGGCCTCGATGGACGCTCATCACCTCGCCGATCTGCCGCTCGATCGTGTGGAGCGGGTTGAGCGAGCTCATCGGCTCCTGAAAGATCATAGAGATCTGGTTGCCGCGTACGCGCCGCAGCGCCGCTTCGTCGGCATGGAGGAGGTCGGTCCCCTCGAAGCGCACCGCCCCGCCCGGATGGCTCGCGGCGGGATAGGCGAGCAGCCGCAGGATCGAGAGCGCCGAAACCGACTTGCCGGAGCCCGACTCGCCCACCAGCGCCACGGTCTCGCCCTCGCGGATCGCGAAGGACACGCCCTTCACGGCGAGGCTCGTGCCTCCTTCCGCGCGGAAGGCGACCTGAAGGCCCTCGACGCTGAGAAGCGGCGGCGACGCGGGGGAGGCGAGGGGCTGGCTCAAGGGCGGCTCGGGATTTCAGGCGAAGCGGGGCGGGGCGGCATGGACGTGATCGTGGCCGTGCTCATGGTCGTGGTCGTGATGGCCGCCCGCGTGGCGGTGGCCGTGCCCGCCGGAGCGGAGCGCGGCATCGACCGAACAGGGGTCGGCCGCCGCATCGGCGCAGGCGCCGCGCTCGATCTCCACGGTCGCGTGGCCGATCGCGAAGCGCTCCCGCAGCTCGGCCTTGATGCGCGCCACCGTGTCGCCCGCCACGCCGTCCGCGACGCAGGCGTGGAGGGTCGCGGCCCGGCGCTGGGGCGTCAGCATCCAGACATGGACATGATGGACGTTGGTGACGCCCGGAATGCGCGTCTCGATATGGCTTGCGACCGCCGGGCCATCGACGCCCGCCGGCGCGCCCTCCAGAAGCACGTGCGCGGACTGGCGCACGAGCCGTCCGGCATTGCCGAGGATGAGGAGGCAGACCAAGACCGAGAGGATCGGGTCGATCGGCGTCCAGCCGGTGGCGAAGATGACGATCGCGGCCGCGATCGCCGCGACCGAGCCGAGGAGGTCGCCGAGCACGTGGAGCAGCGCGCCGCGCAGGTTGAGATCCTCCGCGTCGCCGCCGTGCAGGGCGAAGAAGGCGCCGATATTGACGAGGAGCCCGGCGATCGCGACCGCGAGCATCGGCCCGGCGAGGATCGGCGCGGGATCGGCGAGCCTTTCCCAAGCCTCGAAGAGGATGAAGCCGGCGATCGCGAAGAGTACGAGGCCGTTGGTATAGGCGACGAGCACCGAGAAGCGGTCGTAGCCGAAGGACCGACGCGCGTCGGCGGGGCGACGGGCGAGGCGGGCGGCAAACAGCGCCAGCAGCAGTCCCGCGAAATCCACCAGCATGTGGCCGGCATCCGCCAGCAGCGCCAGCGAGCCCGACAGCCAGCCGCCCGCGGCCTCCACCACCATGAACGTGCCGGTGAGCCCGGCCGCGATCAGGAGCCGCCGCTCGCTCGCGCCATGGGCGTGATCGTGATGGTCGTGGCCGGAATGATCGCCGTGATCGTGCGCGTCGTGGCTCATGGGATCATCCGAAGCTCTTGCGGGGGTCGAAGGCGTCGCGCACCGCCTCTCCGACGAAGACGAGCAGCGACAGCATGAGCGACAGGACCACGAAGCCCGAGATGCCGAGCCAGGGGGCCTGGAGGTTGTTGCGCCCCTGCGAGAGGAGCTCGCCCAAGGAGGGCGAACCCGGCGGCAGGCCGAAGCCGAGGAAGTCGAGAGAGGTCAGCGTCGTGATCGAGCCGTTCAGGATGAAGGGCAGGAAGGTCAGCGTCGCGACCATGGCGTTGGGCAGGAGGTGGCGGCCCATGATGGTCCAGTCGCCGACGCCCAGCGCGCGAGCGGCATTGACGTATTCGAAGTTGCGCGCCCGCAGGAACTCGGCGCGCACGACGCCGACGAAGGCCACCCAGGAGAAGAGCAGCATGATGCCAAGCAGGATCCAGAAGCCCGGCGGCAGGATCGCGGCGACGATCAGCAGGAGGTAGAGGACCGGGATCGAACTCCAGATCTCGATGAAGCGCTGGAAGACGAGGTCGACCCAGCCGCCGAAATAGCCCTGCACCGCGCCCGCGAAGACGCCGATCACCGCGCTGGCTGCCGTCAGGATCAGGCCGAACAGCACCGAGATGCGAAAGCCGTAGATGAGGCGGGCCAGGACGTCGCGCGCCTGGTCGTCGGTGCCGAGCCAGTTCCAGTTGCCGAGGGTGCAGTTGGGATCGCTCACCCCTTGCGGATAGCGCGCGCAGAGCTCCTCCTTCGAGAAGGTCCAGGAGGGCGGCGAGGGAGCGGGCGAGGGGATCTCGTTGTTGACGCTGTTGTACGAGTAGCGGATCGGGGGCCAGAGGGCCCAGCCGTTTGCGGCGATCTCGTTCTGGATGAAGGGGTCGCGGTAGTCGGTGACCGGCAGGAAGCCGCCGAAGACCTCTTCCGGATAGTCGCGGAAGACCGGCGTGTAGTACTCGCCCTTGTAGGATACGAGGATCGGCCGGTCGTTGGCGACGAACTCGGCGCCGAGCGTGACGACGAAGAGCGCGAGGAAGATCCAGAGCGACCACCAGCCGCGCCGGTGCGCCTTGAAGTTGCGCCAGCGCCGCTGGTTGAGGGGCGAGAGGCGCGCGCCCTTCGTGACGAGGGCGGGCGGCGCCATCTGCGCGAGGCCACCCGCGTCGGCCTGCGCCTGCGCCGCCACGACGCCTTCCGGTGCCGCGTCGTGACGCAGACGATCCTCGCGGGGGCTGTCCGGGGTGCGGTCCGCCATGTTCAGGAGCCCCGCCGCTCGAAGTCGATGCGCGGATCGATCCAGGTGTAGGTGAGGTCGGAGAGCAGCGTCGTCAGGAGCCCGATCAGCGAGAAGATGTAGAGGGTCGCGAAGACCACGGGATAGTCGCGCTTGTAGATGCTCTCGAACGAGAGAAGGCCCAGCCCGTCCAGCGAGAAGATGGTCTCGATCAGGAGCGAGCCGGCGAAGAAGGAGGAGATGAAGGCGCCGGGAAAGCCCGCCACGATGATCAGCATGGCGTTGCGGAAGACGTGGCCGTAGAGGACGCGCCGCTCGGTCAGGCCCTTGGCGCGCGCGGTGGTGACGTACTGCTTGCGGATCTCGTCGAGGAACGAGTTCTTGGTAAGGAGCGTCGTCGTGGCGAAGGCCGAGAGCGAGAGCGCGATCAGCGGCAGCGTCAGGTGCCAGAAGTAGTCCGCGATGCGCGCCGGCCAGGACAGCTGCGCCCAGTTGTCGGAGGTGAGGCCGCGAAGCGGGAACCAGTCGAGGAACGAGCCGCCCGCGAAGAGGACGATCAGGAGCACCGCGAACAGGAAGCCGGGAATGGCGTAGGCGACGATGATGACGCCGCTCGTCCACGTGTCGAAGCGCGAGCCCTCCTTGAGCGCCTTGCGGATGCCGAGCGGGATCGAGATCGCGTAGGAGAGGAGCGTGATCCAGAGGCCCAGCGAGATCGAGACCGGCAGCTTCTGCCGGATCAGGTCGACGACGGTGGCGTTCGAGAAGAAGCTCGTGCCGAAGTCGAAGCGCGCGTAGTTCCAGATCATCTCTCCGAAGCGCTGGAGCGGCGGCTTGTCGAAGCCGAACTGCTGTTCGAGCCGCTTGATGAACTCGGGGTCGAGGCCCTGAGCCCCCCGGTAGCTGGAGCTCTCGCTGGATGCCGCCACCGTGTCGCCGCCACCGCCGCCCAGGCGCTCGCCCGCGCCGCCCTGGCCCTGGAGCGAGGCGACCACGCTCTCCACCGGGCCGCCGGGCGCGAACTGGATCACCAGGAACGACACCGCCATGATGCCGAACAGCGTCGGGATCATCAGGAGAAGGCGTCGGAGGATATAGGCGGCCATAGAGGATTCCGTGTGGGGGCTCGGCGGTCGGCGGCCCGTCAGGCCCGGCCGATCGCCTTGGCCTTGGCCTCGTCGTACCACCAGAGCCGTTCCGCCGGAAACCCGTAATCGGGCTTGGCGGCGGGGCGGCCGAACATGTCCCACCAGGCCATGGCGTGCCCTTGCGCGTGGATGTTGGGGATCCAGTCGAGCCGGGCACGCAAGGTCCGGTCGAGGCAGCGCATGAGCGTGTCGAGCTGGCCCCTCGTCCTCGCCTCGCCGATGGCAGCCAGAAGCGCGTCGACACCGGGGTCGGCCATGCCGGGATAGTTGTAGGAGCCGTTCCGATCACGCGTCTGCGACCCGAAGAAGAGCTGGAGGCTCTCGCGCGTCGGCGTGCCGTTCAAGGAGAAGCGCGCGAGCACCATGTCGAAGTCGAAGCGGTTCAGCCGGTCCTGGTACTGCGAGGCATCCACCACGCGCATGGTCGCGTCGATGCCCAGAAGCCGCATCGTCTCCACCATCTTGCCGTAGACTCGGGCCTGCTCGGGGTCGTTCAGCATGTATTCCAGCGTGAAGCGCTCGCCGCTCGCGTTGACGAGCGAGCCGCCGGAGCGTGTCCAGCCGGCCTCCGACAGAAGTCTCGCCGCCTCCTGGAGCAGCCTGCGGTCGCGGCCCGATCCGTCCGACACGGGCTGGCGCCACACCTCGCCGAAGACCTCGGGCGGCAGCTGCGCGCGCAGGGGCTCGAGGACGGCGAGCTCATCGGGCGAGGGCGACCCGGTCGCCACGTAGGTCGAGAGCTGGAAGGGCGAGTCGGAATGCTCGCGCAAGGAGAACAGGAGGTTGGCGTTGGTCCACTCGAAGTCGAAGCACAGGTTGATCGCGCGGCGCACGCGCGCGTCGGCGAAGCGCGCGCGGCGCTGGTTCAGCGCCCAGCACTGGAAGTTCGGCCACTTCTCCTCGGGCAGGATTTGCCGGACGACCCGCCCCTCGCGCACGGCGGGAAAGTCGTACTCGTTGGCCCAGGCGCGCGTGGTGAACTCCTCGCGAAGCGTGGTGTCGCCCTTCTTGAAGGCCTCCAGCGCCGTCTGCCGGTCGCGGAAGAACTCGACGCGGATCGTCCCGAAATGGTCGAGCCCGCGGGCGAACGGCATGTCGCGCGCCCAGTAGTCCTCGCGCCGCTCGTATTCGACGAAGCGGCCGGGAATGAAGGCGCCGATCCGGTAGGGCCCAGAGCCGGGGATCGGGTCGAAGCCGCCCTGGCGGAAGGGACGGTTCGCGAAGAAGCCCTGCGGCACCACCGGCAGCGACAGCGTGGCGAGCGCGGTCGGGAGCGTCTGCCGGCCGGAGAACCGAAGGACCACGGTCCGCTCGTCCTCGGCCGTCGCCTCTTCCAGCTCGGCCAGGGCGACAAGAAGGCTCGGGTGTCCCTCCTCCTTCATCGAGCGGTAGGAGAAGGCGACGTCGGCGGCCGTGACGGGGTCACCGGTCGAGAAGCGGGCTTGCGGTCGCAGGCGGAAGCGGAACGTGTTCTCGTCCGCCGAGACCGTGACGCTTTCCGCCAGCTGACCGTAGAGTCCGTCCGGCTCATCCAGCGAGCCGACCATCAGCCCGTCGTAGAGATATTCGATGCGCGGCGGCGCGTTGCCCTGGAGGACGAAGGTGTTGAACGTGTCGAACGTGTCGGGCGCCTGGTTGAGGATCCAGTAGGGCGCCGTGAAGACGACGCGCCCGCCCTTCGGGGCGTCCGGGGTCGCGTAGCCGAAATGCGTGTAGTCCGGGCCGTAGCGCAGGTCGCCGAAGGCCGAGAGCCCATGGAGCGGCGTGTCCTTCGCAAGGGCCGCGAAGGCGCGAGGGGGCAGCGCGCCGGCGGCCAGCGCGCCGAACGCCAGCTGGCCGAAGCCGCGACGGGTGAAGCGGGCGTTCACGGGCGCGGGGCCTTCGGCGCGGCGGGATCGGGCTCGGAGGCGGCGGCCGCGTCGGCCGGCGTGTTGACCGCGACCTCGCCCTTGACCCACCAGGAATAGGGATCGATGCCCTGATAGGCCGGCCCCTTCTCGGGCATGCCGAACTTGTCCCACCACGAGAGCCAGATCTCGGGATTGTGGTACTGCGGCACGACGTACCAGTTCCACAGGAGCGTGCGGTCGAGCGCGTGGGTCGCGGCCACCAGGCTTTCGCGGTCGGGCGCGAAGATCACCTTGTCGATCAGGGCGTCCACAGCCTCGTTGCGGATGCCGGGCGTGTTGCGGCTGCCGGGCTGCGAGGCGGCGCGGCTCGACCAGAAGTCGCGCTGCTCGTTGCCGGGCGAGAGCGACTGGGCGAAGAGGTCGGTGATGACGTCGAACTCGAAGTTGTTGACGAGAGCCTGGTACTGCGAGGCGTCCACGACGCGTGTGGTGGCAAGGATGCCGAGCCGGCGCAGCTGGTTGGCGAAGGGGTCGATCACGCGGCTGGCGGACGGGTCGGCCGCCAGGAACTCGATCGTGAAGGGCTTTCCCTGCGCGTCCACGAGGCTCGAGCCCTGCCGCCGCCAGCCAGCCGCCGTCAGGAGCTCGAAGCTGCGGCGCAGCGTCTCGCGCTCGGCATTGGGCTTGGAATAGTCCGGCAGCGCGTAGGGCGTCGTGAAGACCTCCGGCGGAAGCTTGTCGCGCAGCGGCTCCAGAAGCGCGAGCTCCGCTCCTTGCGGCAGGCCGGAGGAGGCGAGCTCGGTGCCCTGGAAGTAGCTCGTCGTGCGCCGGTAGAGCCCGTAGAAGAGTGAGCGGTTCATCTCCTCGAAGTTGTAGGCGAGCGTGATGGCCTGGCGCGTGCGCGGGTCGGCGAACTTCTCGCGGCGCGTGTTGAGCACGAAGCCCTGCATCGGCTCACCCGTTTCCGAGGCGAAGGCGCCCTTCTTCACGCGACCGTCCGTGACGGCGGGGAAGACGTAGCCGGTCGCCCAGCGCCCGGCCGAGTTCTCCAGCCGGTAGTCCTGGTAGCCGCCGCGCTTGTAGCCCTCCCAGGAGGCGCTCTGGTCGCGGAAGTAGGTGTAGCGAATGGTGTCGTAGTTGTAGCGTCCCTTGCGCGGTCCCTTGTCGGCCGCCCAGTAGTCCGGCAAGCGCTCCCACTCGACCACGGAGCCGGGCTGGAAGCTCTTCACGCGGTAGGGACCGGAGCCGACCGGGATCTCCAGCGTCGGCTGCGTGATGTCGCGCTTCTTGCCGGATGCGTCCGTGCCCTCCCAGAAGTGCCTGGGCAGCACCACGAGGTCGCCCATGATGTTGGGAAGCTCGCGGTTGCCGGTCTGGTCGAAGCGGAAGGTGACCTCCCGGTCGCCCGTGACCTCGGCCGCCGTCACGCTGCGGTAGTAGTTGGCATAGAGCGGCGAAAGCTGCGTGACGGTCTGGAAGCTCCAGACGACGTCCTCGGCGGTGATCGGCAGGCCGTCCTGAAAACGCGCCTTCGGATCAATGCGGAAGGTCACCGAGGAGATGTCGGCGGGATAGCGCAGGGCTTCCGCCACTAGCGCGTGGGCGACGCCGGGCTCGTCGGTCGACTGCTCGAGAAGCGTGTCGTAGGCGATGCCGCCGCCGAACGCCGCAAAGCCCGCCGCGGGTGTTCCGCGCACGGGGAAGGGGTTGAAGCTGTCGAACGTGCCGGGCGTCGAGTAGCGAAGGGTTCCCCCCTTCGGCGCGTCGGGATTGACGTAGTCGTAGTGCGAAAAGCCGTCGGGATAGCGCGACGGGCGGATCAGTCCGTTCGAGGCGTGCCACTCGCCGGCGGCCGGCGCGGTCGCGGCCGGGCTTGGGGCGGGGCCTTCCGCCATCGCGCCGCGCGAAGCGCCAAGGAGGAGAAGCGCGGCGGCCAGAACGGCGAGGCGGGGCGGGCGAGGGGCCAAGGGCTTGGGTCTCCGGCGGAACGCATGAGACGATCCCGGCCGGACGCGCCGGTGGGGATCGCGCTCCCCGAAGGTAAAGACACAGACGCCCCTGTCCACCGTTGATGCGAAAAGGGGCCGGACATCGCTGTCCGGCCCCGTTCAAGATGCTGCGATAACGGGTGCGCCCTTACGGGGCGGGCTGGGTCGCCGGAGCGGCCGGGGCCGCAGGCTGGGCCGCCGGGGCGGCAGGCGCCGCGCCGGGTGCGGGAGCCGGTTGGGCCGCCGGGTTGCCGGCCGCGCCGTTCGGCTG
>NZ_BBWK01000067.1 GCF_001463765.1 Aureimonas sp. AU4
CGACGCCATCTCCTCGACCGCCGCCGACGCCTCCTCCGAGGCCGAGGCCTGCTCGCTCGAGCCGGACGACAGCTGCTCGGCGGTCGCCGCCGACTGCATGGAGCCGGCCGCGACCTGCGAGGACGAGGCGTTCACCTCGCTGACGATGGTGCGCAGGTGGCCGCGCATGGCGTTCATCGCGGCCAGGAGATCGCCGATCTCGTCGGCTCCGGCCCGGGCGTCGGCGCCCGACAGGTCGCCCCCGCCGATCTCGCGCGCCAGCGACACCGAGCGACCGAGACCCCGCCCGATCGTGATCGCGATCCAGACCGCCGTCGCCGCGCCCAGCGCGATCGCGCCGCCGATGATCGCCAGAAGCAGCTTCATCGCGCCGTCGTAGCGCGCCTTGGCCTCGGCCACCGTCGCCTGCGCCGCGCCGTCCTGGAGGGCGGACAGGGCGGCGATATCCCCGATCAGGTTCGCCATGTGCGGCGAGGCTTCCTTTTCCAGGACCGCGAGGGCCGCCTCTTCGGATCCGCCCGCATGCGCCTCGACCGCACGGCGCGTGGCGTCGCGATAGGATGTCATGCTGGTACCCAACGTCGCGACGCGGTCCAGCGCCAGCTGCGTGCGTCCCCGGTAGGTCTCGAGCTTGCGTACGCCCGCCTCCATGCTCGCCTCGGCCTCCTGGCGCAGCTGGGCGGCGCGCGCCGGGTCCGGGGTCAGGAGGGCCCGGTTCATCAGGCGCCCGCCGTTCATGACGTCGGACCGGATCTCGCCGAGCAGCTTGGCCTGCTGGAAAGGACGGTCAATGAAGGCCTCGAGGCGGGCCTGAGAGGCCTTGAGCTCCATCACGCCGAAATAGCCGACCAGTCCGGTCAGGGCGATCACCCCTGCGAAGCCGGCGATCAGTCGGGCCTTGATGGTGAAGCGCATCGCTCTCGTTCCACGGTTGGATATCGCCCGTACGATGCCACGGGTTTTGTTCTCCACACGTTAAGATTGCCGAACTTCGATATCCTCCCGAGGACGACTGTCCCGAAGCGCCGCGACAGCTGGGCATTTGCGCAGGCATCCATATATTCGGAGGCAGACGCGGATCGGCGGCGGGCCGGTCCGCCCTCCCCCTCGCCAGCCGAACCCGCTGGCGCCTTCCATCCCGCCGATCCGTGGCGCTTCATGTCCTCCACCTCCCATGACGGGCTGCCCCAGCCGGCCCGGTCCCTTGCCTTCGCGACGATCGCGCTCGCACTCTTCACCGCCGTGCTCGACGGGGCGATCGCCAACATTGCCCTCCCGCCCATCACGGCCCAGTTCGGCATCCATCCGGCCGACGCTGTGTGGGTCGTCAACGGCTACCAGCTCGCCATCACCATGGCGCTCCTGCCGCTGGCCTCGCTCGGCGAGATCCTCGGCTACAAGCGCGTCTACCTCAGCGGGCTCGCGCTCTTCACGCTGGGCTCGGGCCTTTGCGCGCTGGCGCCCGACCTCCATTGGCTGGTCGCCGCGCGCGCCATCCAGGGCCTCGGCGCCGCCGGCATCATGAGCATCAACATCGCGCTCGTACGGTTCGTCTTCCCGCAAAGCCAGCTCGGCCGGGCGGTGGGCAACGTGGCGGTCGTGGTGGGCGTCTCGGCGGCGGCCGGTCCGACGGTGGCGGGTCTCATCCTGGCGGTCGCGCCCTGGCGGGCCCTGTTCCTGGTCAACGTGCCGATCGGCGCGCTGGCGCTCTTCGTCGGCTGGCGCACCCTGCCCCAGACGCCGCGCTCGGGCGCGCGCTTCGACGTTCGCAGCGCGGTCCTGAGCGCGGCGACCTTCGGCCTCCTGATCTCGGGCATCAACGACATCGGCCACGCCGACGGCGCGGGTCGCGCCGCGCTCCTGATCGCGGCGGGCGTCGCGGTCGGCATCGTGTTCGTGCGCTCGCAGCTCAGCTTGGCCGTGCCGATGCTGCCGGTCGACCTTCTGCGGCGACCCGTCTTCGCGCTGTCGGCGGTCTGCTCCGTCGGCTCCTTCGCGGCCCAGGCCATCGCCTTCGTGTCGCTGCCCTTCCTGTTCCACGACACGCTCGGCCGCAGCGCCTCGGAGACCGGCCTCCTGCTGACGCCCTGGCCCATCTCGACCGCGATCGCGGCCTTCATCTCGGGGCGGCTGGCGGACCGCATGGCGCCGGGGCGGCTCGCGGCGGGCGGCCTGTTCCTGTTCTCGGCGGGCCTCGTCTCGCTCACCCTCATGCCCGCCTCGCCGGGCGATGCCGACCTCGTCTGGCGGCTGGCGCTGGCGGGCTTCGGCTTCGGCACGTTCCAAGCGCCCAACAACCGCCTCCTGATCACCAGCGCGCCGCGCGAGCGCGCGGGCGGGGCGAGCGGCATCCAGTCCACGGCACGCCTCGTCGGCCAGTCGCTCGGCGTCGCGATCCTCGCCAGCATCTTCGGCCTCGTGCCGGACGGCCCGATCCCGGTGGCACTCGGCCTGGCCGCGGCGCTCGCCGCGGCCGGCATCGTTCCAAGCGCCCTCCGGCAGGAGGAAGCCCGCCGCGAGGCGGCGCGCGTCGGGGCCTGACGCTCGCCCTCGCCCGTCGCCGTGCTATCGAGGCATCGGGAGAGGCACGGGGGAGCGGGCAGGCATGGACGAGACGACGCTGGGGCGCCTGCGCGCCGCGATCCGGGCCGCGGGCCACGTGCCGGACGCGGGCTTCGACCGGCGCCTCGCCCGGCATCTGCCGCAGCTCGCCCGCGAGTTCGACGCGGTCTACGGCGACCATCCGGCGCGCGAGGCCGAGCTCGAGGCGGCGGTTCTCCTGGCGGCGCGCGCCTCGCAGGCACGGCCGGACGAGCTGCGCGCTTTGGATCTGCAGCGCGAGGCCAATCCCGACTGGTTCCTGTCGAACCGCATGGTGGGCGGCGTCTGCTACGTCGATCGCTATGCCGGGACGCTGCGCGGACTTCGGGACCGCATTCCGGACTTTCGCGAACTCGGCCTCACCTATCTCCACCTCATGCCGCTGTTCCGCTGCCCGGAGGGCAACTCGGACGGGGGATATGCGGTGTCGTCTTATCGCGAGGTGGACCCGCGCCTCGGCACGATGGCCGATCTCGGCGCCCTGTGCGCGGCGCTGCGCGACAACGGCATCTCGCCGGTAGTCGACTTCATCTTCAACCATACGTCCGACGAGCACGAATGGGCGCGCCGGGCGATGGCGGGCGAGCGCGAGTTCGAGGACTACTACCGCATCTATCCCGACCGGCGCCTGCCGGACCTCTTCGAGGAGACGACGCGCGAGATCTTCCCGGACGACCACCCCGGCTCCTTCGTGCCCCTGCCGGACGGACGGTGGATCTGGGCGACCTTCTACCGCTTCCAGTGGGACCTGAACTACGCCAACCCGGCGGTCTTCCGCGCCATGGCCGGCGAGATGCTGTTTCTGGCCAACCAGGGCATCGAGATCCTGCGCATGGACGCGGTCGCCTTCATCTGGAAGCGGCTCGGCACGAGCTGCGAGAGCCTGCCCGAGGCGCACCGGCTCATCCGCGCCTTCAACGCGCTCTGCCGCATCGCGGCGCCCGCCCTCCTGTTCAAGTCGGAGGCCATCGTCCATCCCGACGAGGTCGTGTCCTATATCGACCCGGCCGAGTGCCCGATCTCCTACAACCCCCTTCTCATGGCGCTCGGGTGGGAGGCGCTCGCCACGCGCGACGCGCGCCTTCTCCAGCTCGCCCTCGACCGGCGCCAGCAGCTTCCCGCCGGCTGCGCCTTCGTGAACTACGTTCGCTCGCACGACGACATCGGCTGGACCTTCGACGACGCGGAGGCACGCGAGCTCGGCATCGATCCGGACGGGCACCGGCGCTTCCTGAACCGGGTCTATGTCGGGCGCTTTCCCGGCTCCTTCGCGCGCGGCGAGCCGTTTCAGGAGAACCCGCGCACCGGCGACTGCCGCATCGCGGGCACCACGGCCTCGCTGGCCGGCGTCGAGGCGAAGGACCCGCACGGGGTCGCCCGCGTCCTGCTTCTTCACGCGCTGGCCCTCGCCTCGGCGGGCATCCCGCTCCTTTATCTCGGCGACGAGGTCGGGCAGCTCAACGATCCGACCTACCGGACGCGCCCCGGCGAGGCGCAGGACAGCCGCTGGCTGCACCGGCCCATGGGCGTCGGGCGCTTCGACGCCGCCCGGCACGGCCCCGAAACGCCGGGCGGTGCGATCCACCATGGGCTGGCGGCCATGATCCGCATCCGCCGAGAGACCCCGGCCTTTGCCGGCAACCGCATTCACGGCTTCCGCACGCAGGTCGATCCGGTGGCCGGCTTCCTGCGGCCCGCCGATCGGGAATCGGTGCTGGTTCTCGCCCATTTCGGCGAAGGGACGGCTTGGGTCGCACCTGAGCGCTTCCGATCCCTCCCCCGGACGGCGCGGGACCTCCTGACGGGGCGGCGTCTGGACCTGCGACAGGAGCTCCAGCTGGGGCCCTACGAGGTCCTGTGGCTTCTTCTGGAAGACGAGGAGACGGCATGGGATGGCGACCGCCGCTATCCACATGCCGCTGCGGCATAGGATCACGTTTTGTTTCTCGACACGCGCAGCCGAGCGATCCCGCACGCATAACTTCCGGTAGCGGAATTCCGGCAATTTTCTAGCGAAATCAAGGCGGATTGAACCCTTGGCACGGCGCGCAGGCGGGTTCGTCGCTCGCCGGGGTCGCATGAAGGACGTCCTCCGATCTTAACCATTCGTTAAGCTTCCCATGTTCGAAGCTTAAGAAAGCTTTAACGTTTCTCCTGCCCCTCCCTCCGGCACAGAGATCCGCCATGAGCGACACGCTACAACGACCGGTTGTCGACCGTCCGACCCCCATGCTTGCCCCCGTCGGCGTCGCCGACGCGATCCGCGCCCTCGCCGGCGACCTTCCCCAGGTCGACATCAGCTTCGAGCCCGCCCTTTCCCTTCTGTGGATCGACCTAGCGCCGGAGCCCAAGCCCGTCTTCACGATGGAGTGCATCGCCAGCGTCGCCGCCGTGCAGGAAGCGGTGATGGCCCATAATCTGGGCGGGCCGCTCGAGCCCGTGCGCTTCCTCGCCTATCGCGCCAAGGGCGAGGTCTTCTCGCTCGGCGGCGATCTCGACTACTATCTCGGTTGCCTCGCCCGGGGCGACCGCCAGGGCCTGGAGCGCTACGCGCGCCTGGCCACGCAGGTCATCGAGCTGAACACCAACGGCCTGCGCGGGCAGGTCATCACGCTCAGCACGGTTCACGCCCGCGCGCTCGGCGGCGGCATCGATCCCGCGCGCGCCTGCAACGTCATGGTGGCCGAGGAGCGCGCGAGCTTCAGCTACCCGGAGGTTCACTACAACCACTTCCCGATCTCGGCCGTGCCCGTCCTGATACGGCGGGCGGGCGCGATCGAGGCCGAGCGCATCCTCACCTCGGGCGACGTCTACGCGCCCGAGGAGTTCCTGGCCAAGGGCGTGCTCGACGCCGTGGTGCCGGCGGGCGACGGCGAGGACTGGCTGCGCCGCTATGCGGAGAAGGCGGCCACCAGCCACCGCGCCCGCGTGATGCTGTTCGAGGCCTTCAACAGGCGGTTCGGCGATCTGCGCGCCGATCTCGCGGACGCCGCCGCCCTCTGGGTCGATCACATCATGAGCCTCAGCGCGGTGGAGGTGGCTAAGCTGCAGCGAATCGCCAACGCGCAGAACCGCATGCTGTCGCGCCGGGGCCGGGACGCCGCCGCGGCCTGACGCGGCCATGGCGAGATTGCGGCCGGTCGCTTCCAACTTCCCGTTTCGGTTAACCCGACGCTAGGAGTCAGCTGCGATCATCGGCTGCAAGGCAGACACAAAAGAGCGCCGTCCGGCATCTGGTGGGAGACATCCGGGCGGCGCCGATGAAAGAAGCGGCTATGAGGTTCACCGGTGCCTCCGCCCCGACGGTTCGCGCGGCCCAGGCCGTGCGGGCCGGGCGGCCCCCCAGGCGCAGACGGCCCCGCGATCTGGCCGCCTATCGCCACCTCGTGGGCACGCTCTTCTCCTCGCCCGCATCGCTTGCCATCTCGAACCTGATCGGCGTCTTCGTGCCGCTGTTCTGCTGGCACGTGACGAACGACGACGTGTTCCTGGCGCTCACCGTGCTGACGGGGCTGACCTTCGGCGCCCGCATGGTCACAGTCTTGCGCTATACGCGCCAGCCCCACGATCTCGACACGCTGGCCCGCACGCGGGCCTGGGACCGCGAATTCCTGGCCGGGACCACGGTCTTCGCCATCCTGGTCGGCGCGAACTGCTATCTGGCTCTCGCCGGCACCGACAGCGTTCCGGCGCACATCCTCACGATCGTCGCCGGCATCGCCTTCGCCTCCGGCTTCGTCGCGCGCAACGCCGCCCGCCCGTTCTTCGTGATCCTGCAGATCGCCTGCCTGGCCGGCCCGATGGCCGCCGGTCTCGTGGTGGCGGGTCATCCCTACTATGCTGGGATCGGGGCCTTCATCGTCTTCTACGGCCTCACCAACGTGGTGATCACCTTTTCGATCAACCGCAACCTCGTCGCCCTCGCCACGGCCCATCGCGAGGCGAACGAGCTCTCGCACCTCGCCAAGCGCGAGGCGGCCAAGCTGGATCTCGCCCTCAACGCCATGGTGCAGGGCCTGGCGATGTTCGACGAGGCGGGGCGGCTTGAGGTCTGCAACACGCGCCACCAGGTTCTCTACGGCTTCGGCGGCCCGGACACGGTGCCCGGCGCCTTCAACACCTTCCTGGAGGCGACCGTCCAGAACGGGATGCTGGCGCCCTCCACCGCCGAGCGGATCGGCGTGCTTGGCACCGAGGCGCTCACCACCCAGCGCCCGCAGGCCGCCGAGATCGAGACGCGGACCGGCGATGTGCTCGCGCTGTCGCTCGAGCCGACGCCCGAAGGGGGCGCCCTTCTCACCACGGAGAACATCACGACCCGCAAGCGCGTGGCGGCCACGATCGAGCGCATGGCCAATACCGACAGTCTGACGGGTCTGCGCAACCGGTTCAGCTTCAACCAGCGCCTGGTCGATGCCTGTCGTGAACCCGAAGGCCGGCCCTTCAGCCTCCTGTCGTTCGACATCGATAACTTCAAGTCCGTCAACGACAGCCTCGGGCACGGGGTCGGCGACGAGCTTCTGCTGCGCGTGGCCGAGCGGCTGCGGCGCCTCCTCGGCAGCGAGGGTATTATCGCGCGTTTCGGCGGCGACGAGTTCCTCGTCATCCTGCCCGAGGACGCCCCTGCGGCGCTGACCACGGCCCGGCGCCTGCTCGACGACTTCCGACTGCCCTTCGAGATCGACGGGCGCATCCTGCACGTCACGGTCAGCATCGGCGTCGCGAGCTGGCCGACCCATGGCTCCGTGGCCGCCGAGATGATGAGCGCGGCCGACATGGCGCTCTACGCGGCGAAGGGCGCGGGCCGCAACGCGGCCGTCGTCTTCACGCGCGAGATGGCCGAAAGCATCCATTCCCGGCGCGCGCTGGAAGAGAACCTGCGCCTGGCATGGCGCGACCGGCGCTTCGCGCTCCACTACCAGCCGATCGTCGAGCTCGCCACCGGGCGCGTCGTCGCCTGCGAGGCGCTGATGCGCTGGCCGGTCGAGACCGGGGGGTTCGTCTCGCCCGCCGACTTCATTCCCCTCGCCGAGCAGATGGGGCTCATCGTGCCCATGGGCGCCTGGGCGATCCGGCAGGCCTGCCTCGACGCCGCCGCCTGGCCGATCGAGGCCGACGTCGCGGTGAACGTCTCCGCGATCCAGTTCCGCGATCCCGACGATCTCGTGCGCAGCGTCGAGATCGCGCTGGCCGACAGCGGCCTTGCCCCCGCGCGCCTCGAGCTGGAGGTGACCGAATCGCTTCTGATCGACGATGCCGAGGAGACGCTGGCCGCCATGCGCCGCCTGCGCGCGCTCGGCGTGAAGTTGGCGCTCGACGACTTCGGCACGGGCTACGCCTCGATCGGCTATCTCGCGCGCTATCCCTTCACCAAGGTCAAGATCGACCGCTCCTTCGCGCAGCTGGTGGCAAGCGACGACACGTCCCGCGCCATCATCGAGACCATCTGCGCGCTCGCCCACCGCTTCGACCTGACCGTCGTGGTGGAAGGCATAGAGACCTGTACGCAGGCGAACGAGATCGCCCGCCTGGGCGCGGAACAGGCCCAAGGCTATCTCTTCGCCAAGCCGCTCGACATGACGGGACTGCATGCGTTGCTGGAGCGTCCGGGCCTTCGCTTGCCGCTCGCCACCACTGCGGAAGCGGATCGCGCTCTTCCCGCGTAGAAGGGGGTGGACAGCTCGAAAGGCTCTGCCTATAAGGCGCCCACTCCTCGCGGAAACGAAGCCTTCGGCGCTTTCCCGCAGAGGCGCCCGGGTAGCTCAGTTGGTAGAGCATGCGACTGAAAATCGCAGTGTCGGCGGTTCGACTCCGTCCCCGGGCACCACCGTTTTTTCCGTCACGTTCGCTTGCTCGGGCCTCAGCGCCTCCTAGCTGTCCCGGCTCGTTGCGCCTGCGGATGACGCGCTCCGATCGTCGGTTGCGCCTTGCGCGTCGGAACCAGACTGATACAGGAACCATCCGGCTACCTTACCGGTAGGCGGACCGCTCCGCTGGCTTGTCGTGCCCCGGCCGACTGGCGCCTTCCCTGCCGTTCGTGAGGCGGTCCGCCCGCCGGAAGTGCCGACGTCGTGACCGCATCCTCAGAGGCCGCCCAGTCCCCGCCCGCTCCCAGCGAGGACAAGTACGCCGCCTTCCGCAACAACCGCTTCCTGCGCTACTGGCTCGCGCGGCTTCTCGCCTCCTTCGCGGTTCAGATCGTGTCGGTCTCGGTCGGCTGGCAGATCTACGCGCTGACGCGCGATCCGCTCGATCTCGGCTTCGTTGGCCTCTGCCAGTTCCTGCCCGCCCTCGTCCTGGTGCTGGTGACGGGCGCGGCGGCCGACCGCTACTCGCGCCGCTGGATCATGGGACTGTCGATCCTGGTCGAGACCCTGGGCGCGGCCACGCTCCTCGCCCTCACCTATCTTGAGCTCGTCTCGCCGCTTCCCGTCTTCGCGATCCTCGTCGTCTTCGGCATCGCGCGTGCCTTCTTCGGCCCGGCGGCCTCCTCGCTGGTGGTCAACCTCGTGTCGCGCGACGAGCTTGCCAACGCCATCGCCTGGAACTCCTCGTCCTGGCAGATCGCCTCGATCGTCGGACCGGTGGCAGGCGGCCTCCTCTACGGCGTGTCCTCGCATCTCGCCTACGGCGTCGCGGTCGCGATGTTCGCGGTCGCCGCCGTGCTGATCCTGTCGATCCACGTCGCCGCGCACCGGCGCTCCGAGGAGCCAGCGAGCCTCGAGACGGTGGTGGCGGGCTTCCGCTACATATGGGGCGAGAAGGTGGTGCTCGGCGCGATCTCGCTCGACCTTTTCGCGGTGCTGCTCGGCGGCGCGGTGGCGCTGATGCCCGTCTTCGCGCACGACGTCCTCGACGTCGGGCCGTGGGGCCTTGGCCTCCTTCGCGCCGCGCCCGGCATCGGCGCACTCGCGGTCGCCGTGTTTCTCGCCACCCATCCGATCCGCGACCGGGCGGGCCTCGTGATGTTCCTGTTCGTGGCGCTCTTCGGCGCCTTCACGGTTCTGTTCGGCCTGTCGACGACGCCCTGGCTGTCGATCCTCGCGCTCATTCTCATGGGCGCCTCCGACATGATCTCCGTCTATATCCGCGAGATCCTGCTCCAGCTCTGGACGCCGGACGAGGTGCGCGGGCGCGTCAACGCCGTGAACCAGGTCTTCGTCGGCGCCTCCAACGAACTCGGCGAGTTCCGCGCCGGGCTCATGGCGTTCTGGATCGGGGCCGTTCCCGCCGTGGTGATCGGCGGCATGGCGACGGTCGCCATCGCCGGCATCTGGTCGGCGGCCTTCCCGCAGTTGCGCCAGGCGCGCAGCCTCGCCGCGCGCGACTGACCGGCGGCCTCAGGCGACCGGGGCGACGGGCACGGCCGAGGCCGCGGCCGGCGCGAAGGCCCGGTTCCAGGCGTCGAGGCTCGCGATCTTGTAGGCCTCGGCCAGGGTCGGGTAGTTGAACGTGTTCTCGATGAAGTAATCGATCGTTCCCTTCAGGTTCAGGACCGCCTGCCCGATGTGGACGAGCTCGGTCGCCCCCTCGCCCAGGATGTGGACGCCCAGCAGGCGTCGCGTCTTCTTGGAGAAGATCATCTTCATCATCCCGGTCTCGAGGCCCATGATGTGGCCGCGCGAGGTCTCGCGGAAGCGCGCGACGCCGACCTCGTAGGGAATGGCGCGGCGGCGCACCTCCTCCTCGCTCATCCCCACGGTCGACATCTCCGGCACGGAATAGATGCCGTAGGGAAAGAACTCTGGCTCGGGCGGCAGCGGCGCGCCGAAGGCGTGGCAAGCCGCGATGCGGCCCTGCTCCATCGAGGTGGAGGCGAGCGAGGGAAAACCGATCACGTCTCCGCTGGCATAGATGCGCGGGACCGCCGTCTGCAGCGTCTTCGGGTCCACAACGATGCGGCCGCGATGGTCGCTCGACAGGCCGGCGGCGGGCAGGTCCAGCCGGTCGGTCGCGCCCATGCGGCCGGCGGCGAACAGCAGGATCTCGCTCGCCACGTCCCGGCCCGACGACAGGCGGCAGACCGGGCGCCCGGCGCCGTCAAAATCGACGCTCTCGACCTTGGAGCCCAGGCGCAGCGCGACGTTGCGGTCGCGCAACTCATGGGTGAACTCGTCGATCAGCTCCTTGTCGATGAAGTCGAGGAAGGTCTCGCGCGGCTCGATCAGGGTGACCTGCACCTCGAGCGCCGAGAAGATCGTGGCGTATTCAACCCCGATCACGCCCGCGCCGATCACGGTCAGCGAGCGGGGCAGCTTCGGGATGGCGAGGATCTCGTCGGAGTCGAAGACGCTGGTGCCGTTGAAGGGCACGTAGCCGGGTCGGAAGGGCTGGGTGCCGACCGCGATCAGCGTCGCGCCGGGCCGGAAGCGCCGCTCCTCGCCGTCCGGCAGACGCACCGCGACCTCTTCGGTCGATACGAAGCGCGCCTCGCCCTGAAGCGTGCGTACGCCGTTGCGCGAGAACTGGTGCTCCAGAACGTCGACCTCGTGGGCCAGCGTCTTGGTCATCCGGTCCTGGACGTCGCTCGCGGTGATGTCCTGCTTCACGCGGTAGGACCGCCCGTAGAAGCCGCGTTCGCGCCAGCCGGACAGGTTCAGCACCGTCTCGCGCATGGTTTTGGAGGGGATCGTGCCGGTGTGAACCGAGACGCCGCCGACGCGCCGCCTGTCCTCGACGACCAGCACCGAGCGGCCGAGCTTGGCGGCCTGGATCGCGGCGCGCCGGCCGGACGGCCCGCTGCCGATCACGAGAAAGTCGGGGTTGCTCATGCTGGAGGTCTCGCAGCTGCGAAGGAACGTTCCGTCCCCATACAAGCCCAGCCTTTCGCAAACCACGCGCGGCAGGCGTCGAACCTAGCCCGCGTCGACGCGCTGCCCGAAGATCAGGCCGAGAAAGTCCGCCAACCAGCGCTTCACCGGCGCATCGTGTACCGCGCGGCCCGAGAAGTGGGCCGAGCGCCCCTGCGCGCCGGGCAGCGAGAGGCGGGCGTGGCCGTGCGTCGTCCAGCGATGCATCATGGCGAGCGTCAACTCGGCATGGAACTGCACCCCGTAGGCGTTGGGCCCGGCCCGGATGGCCTGGTTGGGGAAGCGCCCCTCGCCTTCGGCCAGAAGCTCGATGCCGCGCGGCAGGTCGAAGCCCTCGCGGTGCCACTGGTAGACCATGGGCGGCCAGTCCCGCAGGAGCGCGCGGCCGGCCTGGGTCGAGCGCAGCGGGTAATAGCCGACCTCGACCCAGCCCTCGGGGTGCGGCCCGACCGTGCCGCCGAGATGCTTCACCATCATCTGCGCGCCGAGGCAGATGCCCAGCAGCGGCCGGTCCTCGCGCAGCGGCACGTCGAGCCAGTCGATTTCGTGGCGCAGGTGCGGCTCCTCGTCGTTGGCGCTCGGCGGCCCGCCGAAGACGATGGCGCCCCGGTGCCGCTCCAGCGTCGCTGGCAGCTTCTCGCCGAGAACCGGGCGGCGGATGTCGAGGGGCACGCCCGCGGCCTCGAGGATCTGGCCGACGCGCCCGGGCGTCGAGGTTTCCTGATGCAGGACAACGAGAACCGGACGCGTCTCGCCCTCGACGCGCAGGGTATGACGCGGCGGTTCGGCTTTCAGGCTGTCGGCAATCGGCGGCGGCGCCTCGAAGCGGTCAGGCACCCGCTTCCTCCTGGCTGGACGCATCCTCGCGATAGCGGTCGGCGGCCTCGCGCTTGGTCAGCATCCGGTCGCGCGACGACACGCCGAGCAGTTCCGAGATGCGCCAGACGAGATTGTCCTCCAGCTCGTGCACCTCGCCGTCGACGTAGACCATCTCCCAGAGAAGCTCGACGAAGCGCACGCGCTGCTCGGCCGAAAGGTGGCGCATCAGGACATGCGTGAACTGGAAGAGATCGACGGAATCGGCATCCGCCGCCTGGCCGGCCGCGACCACGGCGCGCGCGGCCTCTGCGCCCAAGCCGTATTCGCGGCGCAGCAGCGTGCGCAGCGCATCGCGCTCCGTCGCGCTCGCCGCGCCATCGGCCTCGGCCACGTGGAACAGGAGCGCGGCGGCGGCCACCTGCGGGTCGTCGGAGCGGTGGTGCGCGTCACCCTCGCCCGAGAGCGTTCGCAGGAAGTCCTTCAGCGAGTCGAACATGGACGAAAGGGCCTTGGGCCGGGCTTGGGAAGGGCCGAAGCGATCCGGCCCGCGGAGGATGGGAGGCTTGGGCGCGCCCCTGCAGCTCCCGCCCCGAGCGCCGGTTCCGGCTCAGGCGAGGCTGGGCTGGTCGCGCCGCTCGGCGGTCTCAACGGACGTGGACGATACGGGTTCCGCGAGCGGCGCCAGGCTCTGCGCGTTGCGCGGATACAGGTCCGTCACGCGGCGCATCGGGTCGTCGCCGTTCACCACGCGCTGCCCGTGCTCGGCGGGCGCGGGCGTTCCCCAGCGGAAGGCGTCGAGCCGTCCCGTGGCCGGCGAAACCGGAAGCCACTGCGAGCTCGTCGAGCCGTCGGCCATCCAGGTCGGGTCCTTGGGCGCGGTGAGCGCGCGGCCCATCCACTGGCGGACCAGAGCCTCGTTTCCCGTCTCGGCCTCCTCGATGTCGGCGAGGAGCAGGTAGATCGACTCGCGCGGCCCCTTCTCCGCCGCCGCCAAGGCCTCGCGGCGGGCGAGCGCGAAGTCTCGCGCGTCGAGCGCGGCGTGGGCGACCGCCAGATGCGATTCGACATGCCCCGGCTGGAGCGCGGCGAGACTCTGGGCCCGCTTCAGGCGCTCGCTCACGCCGTCGCCCGGTCGGGCGTGGATGTAGAGCGCGGCGACCTCCGGGTGGGGCCCGGCCTTCCAGGAGGTCTCGAGGATGCGGGACGCCTTGCGGGCATCGCCGAGACGGATCAGGGCGCGCGCCGCGACGGTCGCGGCGGGCACGAGATCGGGCGCGAGCTTCTGCGCCTCGACCGCCGCTGCCTTGGAGCCGGCCGGATCGGCGTCCGCGAGGTTGGCGGCCTTCGCCGTGAGCAGCACCGCGCGCATGCGCCGGCTCTCGGTCTTGTCGACGAGGCGCGAGTCGCGCTGCGCTTCCAGGATGCCGAGCGCTCCGTCGAAGTCGCCCTGCGTCGCCTTGAGGTCGAGAACGGCACCCCCAGCCCACGAGACATGGGGCGCGATGCGCACCGCGCGCTCGGCATAGTGCCGTGCGGCGTTCTGGTCGCCGAGGCGCTCGGCCTCGAGGTAGAGGCCGCGGAGACCCACGAGACGGGTCTCGGGATCTCCCTCCAGCGTCTCGAAGATCGAGCGGGCGCGGGCATGGTCGCCCTCCACCAGCGCGGTCTGCGCGTCGAGGAAGCGCAGCATCGGGTCGGCGCGGCCCGACAGGAGCTTCTTCGCGCGGTCGGTGTAGCGGCGCGCCGTCAGCGCGTCGCCAGCGCCGGCCGCGATCATGCCGGCCGACAGGGCGCGATAGCCCTTCTCGCGGCGACGGTCGCCGAAGAAGCGCGCGACGCGGTCGGGCGCCTTGAAGAAGCCGCGCACCAGCCAGAACAGGATGACCGCCGCCGCGAGCAGCAGCAGTTCGATGATTACGAAGACCGTGAACGTGGTTCCGACCTCCTGGCCCTGCCAGACGAGCTGGACGGTGCCGGGATGGTCGGCGAGCCAGGCGAAGCCGAGACCGGCAGCGAGGACGACCAGGAAGAAGGCGAGGATACGCAGCATGTCAGCCCTGCGACGCGGGGGCGCCGATGGCGCTGTTGATGGTCTGGTCGATCAGGCGGTCGGTCTCGACCCGCGCGCGGACCTTGGCGGCGAAATCGCTCGAGGCGGTCTTGGCCGCCTCGGGCAGCGTCTCCCACTGGGTGAGCCATCCCGCGAAGTCGCCCGACGAGATGGCCGCGTCCATGCGCGCGACCGTGGCGCCCGGGCCCGGATCGGTCGGCGACACGCTGGACCCCGCCGGACGCACGGTCACCAGCGAGCGGAGCCCGGAAAGCACCTGGTCGCCGACGTCGCTGGCCGAGACCTTCGGGCGCACCGCGTCGAGGATCGCCGTCTCGGCGTCGTTCCACTGGCCGGCAAGGCTGGCGGGCGTCGGAACGCCGGCCGCCGCGTACTGGCGCAGCGAACCCACGGCCTGGCTCTCGGCCTCGCCGCCGCTGGTGGCGAAGCGCTCCAGCTCGCCCATGAAGGGCTGGCCCCGGTCGATCGCAGCCTTGAGGCCGGCGGCCGAGAGGGCGAGCGCGGCGCGGCGGTTGCCCTCTTCGATCGTGGCCAGACGCTCGCCGAAAGCCTGGACATCGCCGCGCACGGCTTCCACGGCCTGCTGCGCCGCGTTGGCGGTCTCGGTCGCCGAGCGCGCGGTGTCCACCGCCCCTTGCGCGGTCTGGTTGGCGGCCTGGGCGGCCCCTTGCGCCTCGCCGGCCGTGTTGCGCGCGGCGTCGGCGGCGGCCTGCGCGGCGCTGGCGGCCTCGCGCGCCTGGTCTGCCGTCGTCTGCGCGGCGCCGGCGGCCTGCGAGGCGCCCTGCGCGGCGGTCGAGGCGTCGCTCGACGAGGTGCCGCCGCTCTGGATGGCGCGCTCGGCCGCCGTGACGCGGTCGGTCAGCGCGGTGACGTCGGCCGGCGAGACGCCGCCCCCCGCCCCGCCTGCGGCCTGCGCGGACTGGAGCTGCTCCACGGTCTCGCGCAGCGTCTGGATATCACCCCGGGCCTGCTGCAACTCGCCGGCAGGGGCGAACTGCTGCGGATTGATGGTCTGGGCATTGCGATCGGGCAAGGTGATCGCACCGGTCGACAGGAGGGCGATGCCCCCCGCCCCGACGATCAGGCCGCCCAGGAGGCCGGCGCCGAGCAGCGACCCGAAGGAGGTGCCGCGCGGCTCGCTCTCGTGCGGAGCGACATAGGGCACGGCGGGCGGCGGCTCGGACTCGCGGGCCGCGTCGGACACGACTTCGTCGTCCTCGAACTCGCCGAGGTCGCGGCGCGCGGGCGCCTCCGACGCCGCGCCCTCACCACTCGCGTCGTGCTCGCCGGTCGGCCGTTCCGCATCGGCGAGCGTGCCGCCGCCGGCCAGGACCGCCTCGGGCACGAGCCCTTCCTCGCGGGCGAACTCCGTCTCGGCGCGGCCAGGCTCGGTGGGGTGCGCGTCGCGCGTCTCGTCCCGCTCGACCGGGGGCACGGGCGTATGGAGCACGCGGTCCTCCTCCCCGGGCGAGGTGGCTGGCACTTCGACGAGCGCCGGTGTCTCGGCGGGATGCTCGGCCGGGGGCTCCACGACGACCTCGGGCTCGCCCTCGCGCGCACCGCGCGCGGCCTCGCTCACCGGTCCGACCTCGCCCACCATGGCGCCGCCGGCGGTCGCCGGGGCCAGACGCTCCGCCTCTCCGTCGATCACGGTTTGAGGCTTGCCGCCGCTCGGACGACGCGGACGATTGGCCATGGAGGAACTCCTTCCTGTCGCGACATGTCGAGCGGTCCGGCGCCCCGCCGAGCATGCCGCCATGATCTAGCGTGGATCGCGCCCGCTGCAACACGGGATCACGGCATCCGGCGCGCTTCTTGCCCGGAGGCCGCGAGTTCGGCAAGGGCCGCGAGCGTCGGCGCGTTCGCCACCTCGGCCGCGGCGCGAAGCATCAGCGGCAGGGCGTCCCGTATGCGCGCCGACAGACAAAGAAGGCGAGCCGGACGGAGGAGGCCCGAGAATGCTGCAAAGCAGCATGCCTGCGCGAGCGACAGAAGAAGAACGCCGTCGATAGAGCCTTCGCGAAGCAGGGCTTCGACCTCCCTATCCCGCGGCGCGCGAAGGGGCGCGTCGTAGACCTCGACGGTTCGAAGCACGAGTCCGGCCGCCGCGAAAGCCGCCTCGGTCTCGGGCCTGCGGACCCGTCCCGCGGCGTAGAGAACGGGCAGCGCACGGCTGTTCACGATCTCGCGCGCAGGGTCGACCAGGGCGCCCGCCTCGCCCGCCCCAACGCGAACGTCGCGCCATCCCGCCCCCCGGAGCGCCGATGCGGTGCGCTCGCCCACGGCGAGCGCCGGCAGGTCGCACAGTTCGGGATGGCACCCGAGCCAGGGCGCGGCATGGGCGCTGGTCGCGAGCACGGCGGCGAAGGGTCCTTGCGGCAGGGCAGCCGGCAGCGTCACGACCTCCTGCAGCGGCAGGACCACCACCTCGTGCCCCCGCGCGGCGAAGAGATCGGCGAGACCCGAGGCGTCCTCCTTCCCACGCAGCGACAGGAAGCGCGCCAACCGGACCTCCTACCAGCCCTCGAAGAAGCGTTCCCCGGCCTCGGCGCGCAGCCGCCGCCCGGCCTCGCGGCCGAGGCGCTCGGCATCCGCGCCCTCGCCGGTCTCGCGCGTCTCGTGGACCTGCGTCCCGTCCGGGGTGAGGATCAGGCCATGAAACCGCAGGTGTTCGCCTTCGAAGCGGGCATGGCCCGCGATGGGCGTGCGGCACGAGCCGTCGAGAACGGCGAGAAAGGCGCGCTCGGCCAGAAGCGCCCGGTGCGTCGCGGCGTCGTCGATCGGCCGGAGCAGAGCGCGCGTGGCTTCGTCGTCGCGACGCGCTTCCACCGCGATCGCGCCCTGCCCGGGGGCCGGGGGAAACAGGTCGAGCGGCAGGATCTCGGTGGCCGCCCCTTCCGCCTCGAGGCGCTTCAGGCCGGCCAAGGCGAGCAGGGTGCCGTCGATATCGCCCGCTTCCAGCTTGGCGAGACGCGTCTGGACGTTGCCGCGCAGGATGCGAAGGGTCAGGTCCGGCCGCAGCCGGCGCAGGAGCGCCTGACGGCGGAGCGAGGCGGAGCCGACCACCGCCCCTTGCGGAAGATCGGCGATGCGCGGTCCCGCCCGCCCGACGAAGACGTCGCGCACGTCCTCGCGCGGCAGATAGGCCGCGATCTCGAGCCCCTCCGGCAGGCGCGTCGCCATGTCCTTGGCCGAATGCACCGCCAGATCGATGCGCCCGTCCAGAAGCGCCTCCTCGATCTCCTTGGTGAAGAGCCCCTTGCCGCCTACTTCCGAGAGCGGCCGGTCCTGGATGCGGTCGCCGCTCGTGGAGATGACGGTGACGGCGAAGTCGGTCTCGGGGCGGCCGGACGAGCGGCAGAGCCGGTCGCGCACCTCGTGCGCCTGCGCGAGGGCGAGGCGGCTGCCGCGCGTGCCGATGCGGATGGGGGTCGTGGTCATGACGCCCTCACTCGCCCATCGCGCCCGCAAGGGCAAGCGGGCTCGGGCGCCGCTGGCGCTTCGGCCCGCCGGGTCCTATGTCGGGCCCGACGATTCCAACGCCGCCCGAGGTCTCCCGCTTGTCCGAACCCGCCCCCCATCCCGCCGCCCTCGTGCTCGGCATCGAGACGAGCTGCGACGAGACGGCGGCGAGCGTGGTCGGCCGCGCCGCCGACGGGCGCGCGGTGATCCTGTCCAACATCGTGCTCAGCCAGATCGAGGAGCACGCGGCCTTCGGCGGCGTCGTGCCCGAGATCGCGGCGCGCGCCCATGCGGACGCGATCGAGGGCGTGATCGGCGCGGCGCTCCAGGAGGCGGGCGTCACGCTCGACCGGATCTCGGCGGTCGCGGCGACCAGCGGGCCGGGCCTTGTCGGCGGCCTGATCGTGGGCGCGCTGGCGGGCAAGGCCATCGCCGCCTCGCGCGGCCTGCCCTTCCTGGCGGTGAACCACCTGGAGGGTCATGCGCTGACGCCGCGCCTCACCGACGGCGTCCCCTATCCCTATCTCGTGCTCCTCGTCTCGGGTGGGCACACGCAGATCCTCCTCGTCTCGGGGCCGGGCGCCTTCGAGCGCTGGGGCTCGACGATCGACGACGCGCTCGGCGAGGCCTTCGACAAGACCGCCAAGCTGCTCGGACTGGGTAGTCCCGGCGGTCCGGCCGTCGAGCGGCGCGCCGCGAGCGGCGATCCCGCGCGCTTTCCCCTGCCCCGACCGATGCGCGGCGAGCGCCGGCTCGACTTCTCGTTTTCCGGCCTGAAGACCGCCGTGCGGCAGGTGGCCGAGCGGCATGCCCCCTTGACCGCGACGGACGTCGACGATCTCTGCGCGGCCTTTCAGGAGGCGGCGGCCGAGAGCGTCGCCGACCGCGTCCACCTCGCGCTGGAGCGCCTGCGCGAGTGCTTTCCGGCCGCCGCCGATCCCGTGCTCGCCGTGGCGGGCGGGGTCGCGGCCAACGGCGCGATCCGCCGCGCGCTGGAGCGGACCTGCGAGCGGCACGGCGTGCGCCTCGTCGCCCCGCCGTTGAAGCTGTGCACCGACAACGGCGCGATGATCGCCTATGCCGGGCTGGAGCGGCTGGAGATGGGCCGCTCCGATCCGCTGGACGCGCCGGTCCGCCCGCGCTGGCCGCTGGACGAGGCCGCCGTCCCGGTGATCGGCTCGGGCCGGCGCGGGGCCAAGGCATGAGCCGGACGGCGGTCGTGGGCGCGGGTGCCTGGGGCACGGCGCTGGCGATCCTGCGGGCGCGCGAGGGCGAGCGGGTACGGCTTCTGGCGCGCGACGGCGGCGCGGCGGAGTCCATCAACCGGACGCGGCGCAACCCGCGCTACCTGCCGGATATCGAGCTGCCCGAAACGTTGGCGGCCACCACCGATCCGGCCGAGGCGCTGGGCGGCGCGCGAACCGTTCTTCTCGTGACGCCCGCCCAGACGCTGCGCGAGGTCGTCGGCTCGCTCGCGCCCCACCTGTCGCCCGGAGTCCGCCTCGTCCTGTGTTGCAAGGGCATCGAGCGCGCGACAGGCCTCTTCGCCTCCGCCGTCGTGGCGGAGGCCGTGCCGGGCGCGGCGATCGCCGTCCTGTCGGGCCCGAGCTTTGCCGAGGACGTCGCGCGCGGGCTTCCGACCGCCGTGACTCTGGCCGCCGAGGACGAGACGCTGGCCGATGCGCTGGCGCAAGAGCTTTCCGGTCCGACCTTTCGCGTCTACGCCCATACCGACGTGCTCGGCGTCGAGGCGGGTGGCGCGCTCAAGAACGTCCTGGCGCTGGCGGCGGGCGCGGCAGCCGGCCTCGGCCTCGGCGCCTCGGCGGGTGCGGCGATCGTAACGCGGGGCTTCGTGGAACTGCGGCGCCTCGGCGAGGCGCTCGGCGCGCGGCCCGAGACGCTGATGGGGCTGTCGGGCCTCGGCGACCTCGTGCTCACCTGCTCGGGCACCCAGTCGCGCAACTTCCGCTACGGGCTCGCCCTGGGCCGGGGCGAACCACTGGCCGGCCTGCCGCTCGCCGAGGGCGTCCCCTCCGCCGCGATCGCCCGCAGGCTGGCGCGCGAGCGAGGCGTCGAGGCCCCCATCATCGAGGCGGTGGCGGCGATCCTGGACGAAGGCCTTCCCGTGCGCGAGGCGGTGGCCTCGCTCCTGGCGCGCCCGCTTCGACGTGAGTTCGACTAGGGGCGGATTGAACCCGTGCCCGCGGTCTTCTAGACGCGGGCATCGATCAACCAGCCACCGAGGTCCCCGATGCTGTTCGCCCTTCTCTGCGAGGATCGCACCGATGCCGGCAGCCTGCGCGCCGAAACGCGGGCCGAGCATCTCGCCCATCTCAAGGCGCTCGGGACGCGGCTGCGCTTTGCCGGCCCCTTCCTCGACGAGGGCGAGAAGCCAGTCGGCAGCCTCCTTGTCGTGGAGGCCGAAAGCCGCGAGGCGGCCGAGGCGCTGGCGGCCCAGGACCCCTACGCCCGTGCCGGCCTGTTCCGCTCCGTCACGGTGCGGCGCTGGAACTGGACGGTGAACAACCCGGACGCCGCCTGATGGCCTTCTGGCTGTTCAAGTCCGAGCCCTTCAAATGGTCGTTCGCCGACCAACTCGCCTGCGGCGAGGCGGGCACGGAGTGGTCGGGGGTGCGCAACTATCAGGCACGCAACTTCATGAGCGCGATGCGGATCGGCGAGCGCGGCTTCTTCTACCATTCCAACGAGGGCAAGGAGATCGTCGGGCTGGTCGAGGTGTCGAAGCTGGCCCATCCCGACTCGACCAGCGAGGATCCGCGCTGGACCTGCGTCGACGTCCGCGCGCTGCGCGCCCTGCCGAAGGCGGTGACGCTGGAGGAGGTGAAGCGGACGCCGGACCTCTCCGCGATGATGCTCGCCACCAACTCCCGCCTGTCGGTCCAGCCCGTGACCGAGGCGGAGTTTCGCGTCGTCTGCCGCATGGGCGGCCTCGACGAGATGCCGTGAGGGAACCGGGAGGGAACGAGAACGTTAAGGGAACAAACCAACGGAGAGTTCCCATGTCCACCGCCCATGCGTCCAACGCCAATCCCAAGGTCGAGGCCCCCTCCAACGCCGAGAAGGATCCCGATACCTGGACCACCGGCGGCGAGCCGATGACCGGCGCGCAGGCCTCCTATCTCCAGACGCTGTGCGAGGAGACGGACCACAAGTTCGACCCGGAAATGACCAAAGCCGACGCCTCGAAGCTGATCGACGAGCTTCAGGGACAGAGCAAACGGCTGAAGGACGCCTGAGAACCGGACGCCTGATGTTTCGGCCCGCCGCCTCGAACGTCGGCGGGCCGTCCTGTGTCAGGACAGGAAGCCGAGGAACCAGAGGATCAGGATGATAGGGATCGGGATTCCGATCAGCCAGAGAAGACCACCCTTGAGCATGCGACAGAACTCCGTGAACCTTATGGTTTTCGGCAACCGGACGGCGTGATGACCGGTTCCGCGCAAAATCCGGTCGCAGCTAACGGATCTGATCGGCACCGAGACTTCGTCCTTGCCAATACGTGCGCCGCCGCGCTGCCGAGCCTTCCCTCCATCCGCCTGCGACAGGCGGACGAGGCGCACGAACTCTGGCATCGCACCGAGCGCGAACTCGAGACGTCGGGCCTTCCCCCGCCCTTCTGGGCCTTTGCCTGGGTCGGCGGCCTCGGCCTCGCGCGCTTCGTGCTGGACGAGCCGCGCTTCGTGCGAGGAAAGCGGGTTCTCGACTTCGCGACGGGCTCGGGACTGGTGGCGATCGCCGCCGCGCAGGCCGGCGCTGCCGAGGTGACGGCCTGCGACACCGATCCGTTCGCGCTGGCGGCGGCGAAGCTGAACGCAGCCGGGAACGGCGTGGAGGTCGCGCTGGACGGCACGGACCGTATCGGCAGGCCGGTCGATGCCGACACGCTCCTTGCGGGCGACGTCTTCTACGACGCGGGTTTCGCCGCGCGCCTCGTTCCCTGGTTCGACGCTTTGGCGAGGGCGGGCAGCGAGGTGCTGGTGGGCGATCCGGGACGGGCCTACCTGCCGCGCGGGGCCGTCGAGCGCCTCGCCGAGCTTCGGGTGCCCGCCTCCGCCGCCTTGGAGGATGCGGAGGCGAAGACCGTCACGATCTGGCGCTGGAGAGGCAGCTAGGCGCCCGTCACGTGGTCGAGGAAGTTGCGGATTTCCCTCCGCCGCCGCTCCGTGTCGGTCACCTCCCGGTCGAGGCCGAGGCGCCAGGCAAGGTCGCGACGCTCCGGCTCGCGGCCGAGCGCCTCCACGAGGGCGGCATAGGCCGAGACATCGCCGGGCTCCTGCGCCAACCCCTCCTCCACGAGGTCGTCCGACTGGTCGCGCAAACTGGCGGCGATCTCCTCCAGCGACAGTTCGGGATGGTACTGCACGCCCCAGAATACGCCGTCCCCGTTTCGGATCTCAAGAGCCTCGACGGGGGTATCGACGGTTCCCGCCAGCACCCGTGCCCCGTCCGGCAGGCGCACGACCTCGCTGGAATGCATGGCCGGCGCGTCCCAGGACAAGGGCCGGCCGGCGATAAGCGGGTGGCCGCGCCCCGCGTCGGTCGGCGCGATGTGCCGCACGAAGGCGGCCTCCATGCGGGGCTTTCGCGGGCGCACCTGTCCGCCAGTCGCCACGGCGGCGATCTGCAGTCCCGCGCAGGAGCCGAAGGAGGGGAGCCCGGCCTCGAAGACGGCGAGCGCAAAGCGCGCCGCCGCACGCGTATCCTCGTCCTCCTCGTGCATCTGGATCGGCGAGCCCGCGAAGATCACGGCGTCGAAGGCACGGATTTCGTCACGCGCGGGCACCGGCTCGCCGGACAGGCAGGACACGAGCCGGCAGTCGATGCCGGGCACCATGGCGCGCAGCGTCTCGCGGTAGCTTTCGGCCGAAGACGCGCCGGAACGCTCGCGGCGTGCTTCGCGCTCGTCGCGCGTCTCGCTGCCGACCATCAGAATTCGGGGGGACATGGGCAGCGTTCCTGGACGTCTGTTGGAGCCGCCGGCCCGGGCCGGCGGCAGGAATCGAGCGACGAACGCTCAGGCCTCGTCGGCCTCCTCGGTCGCTTCCAGCATGCGGTCGATCTCGTCGGCGATGACGTCGAGCTGCTCGCGCGTCGCCTGCAGTTCCAGCATCCCGCCCTCGCTGTCGGAAATGTGGAGCGTGGCGGTCTCGCCGTCATCGGCGATCTTCACCTGGAATTCGGCAAGCGTCTTGGCCTTGGCCATGCGGGATGTCTCCGTCGCGGTTGAGCCAGCCCAACGTGCCGAGCACGGGTTGGCTCCCTTAGGATTCGAAAAGGTCGCAGGTCGGCGACGCATCCCTTGGGGACAAGTTGTCTTCGAGCGCTTGGCCGGAGGCGCCGGCGCCCGATCTACGCCGCGCGCCGCCGCTCCAGGAAAGGACAGCATGTTCGCCGAGATCGATCCCCCTCGCGTGCCGAGCCCCGGCCCCGCCCAGGTCGCCATCGTCGGCAACGCGCCGGAGGCGGGCGACCATGCGCGGGCGATCGACGCGGCCGACTGGGTGGTGCGCTTCAACAACGCGGTCGGCTTCGGCGGCCGGGCGGGGCGGCGCACGACGCATCTCGCGCTTGTCAATCGCGGTGGGCAGATGCGCGAGTGGCTGGAGGATGGCGCCTTCGCGCGGCGCCCGCTCGTGGCGGGGGCAGGCGCCTTCCTGCTGCCCTTCCCGCCGGACGCGGGCCGCGGCCACGCGGCATCCGCGGACGGGCGCGACTGGACGCGCGACGCGGCACGAGCCCTGCGGCCTCTCGGCCGGCCGATCCGTCTCCTTCCGCACGCCCTTCATCGCGAGGCGCGGCGCACGCTCGGCCACGAGTTCGGGGCGTGCGACCCCAACCCCTCCACCGGCTTTCTCGTCGCCTTCCACCTGCATCGGCAGCTTCGGGGGTCGGGCGCGCGTATCGCGGTCTACGGCTTCGGCTTCGCCGGCTGGCCCGGCCACCCCTGGGCGGCCGAGCGCGCCTGGTTCACCGAGCGCGAGCGCGAGGGCGCCCTTCGGCTCGTACCGCTCCGGGATTGAGGCCTCAGCCGCGCGTCTGGCCCAGCGTATCGGCCATCTGCGCTCCGCGCGCGCCCATGGGGCGGTTCGGCGGGCGGGTCGTGTCGCGGGCGGTCTGGTGCTCCAGCTCGGCGTTGAGCTCGGCACCCAGGAGAACGACGATCGTGGAGATCCAGATCCAGGTCATGAAGCCGATCGCCGCGCCGAGCGACCCGTAGGTCTCGTCGTAGGAGCCGAAGTTCTGGACGTACCAGGAGAAGAGAAGCGAGAAGGCGACCCAGAGAAGGGCGGCCAGTCCCGCGCCCGGCGAGATCCAGCGCCAGCGCGCCACCCGCCGGCTCGGCCCGTTGCGGTAGACGAGCGAGAGCCCGAGCGCGACGAGAACCAGAAGAACCGGCCAGCGCAGCCAGAGGAGCCATGTCTCGATCGAACCGAGATGCAGGAACTTCAGGACCACCGGCAGGACGACGACGGCGGCCAGGAGCAGGATCAGCACCGCGAGCGCTCCGAGCGTGAAGCCGAGCGTCACGAGCGTCAGGCGGACGAAGGAGCGCTTCTCCTCCTCCTCGTAGACGATGTTCATCGCGTCGAAGAGCGTCTTCATGCCGGCGTTCGCGCTCCACAGAGCGACGCCGAGGCCGAACACGAGGCCGAAGCCGAGCTTCTGGTCGGGCTGGCTGGTGAGCCGCGCGAGCTGCTCGCCTATGATGGCCGTGGCTCCGCCCGGCAGGAAGCCCGACAGGGTATTCACCTGATCCACGATGTCGGCCCGCGACGCGAACAGGCCGTAGATCGACACCAGCGCCGTGATGGCGGGAAACAGCGCGAGAAGGACGTAGAAGGTGACGCCGGCCGCGACCAGCATCAGCCGGTCGCGCGAGAATTCTCCGTAGGTACGCCACAAAATATCGAGCCAGCCGGCTGCCGGAACCTCGGTCGGGCTTCGTGCATCGCGCCCCCGGCCGGCGACGGTCACGCGATCGTCACCCGTCCGCTCTTCGGGCGCGGCCCCTTCGCCGATCGCGGGCGCCCGCGCGGAAGCCGAGCCGAAGGCGGCGTCCTCGTCGCCCTCGACGCGGCGCCGGATGCGCCCGGCCAGGAAGCTGGCCAGCGCGATTCCGCCTGCGGAAACAAGGCCGAGCGCGATGTCGCCCGCCTGGGACGGCTGGGTCCGGTTCCGGTCGTAACGTGGAAAGCGTGTGGTCATGCGCCTCGTGCCCGGTTGCCTGTCGTGACGGGCCGGGCGCGATCAAGGGCATGTGCAACGGCGGCCCTTGCCCGCCCGATGCCCGGCGGGGCAGAAGATGGTCCGACGCGACCGGAAGGAAACCGCCATGGGCCAGTTGGATCAGCGCAACGGCTGGGGCCGCAGGCTCGCGCCGAGCCTTGAGGAGATCGAGGCGCTGGCGCTCGAGGCCTATGCCCAGTTGCCGGCCGAGTTCCGCGCCCTGTCGGGCGAGATCCGCTTCCACGTCGCCGACTTTCCGGCCGACGACGTGGTGGAGGAGATGAACCTCGAGTCGCCCTTCGACATCCTGGGCCTCTTCGAGGGGCGGCCCGTCGCGGCGCTGGACACGCCCCAGACGGGCGAGTTTCCGAACCGCATCCTTCTCTATCGCCGCCCGATCCTGGACTACTGGGCCGAGCACGAGGAAAGCCTCGGCACCCTCGTCTCCCACGTCCTGATCCACGAGATCGGCCACCATTTCGGCCTGTCGGACGCCGACATGGAGGCGCTGGAGGATCAGACCGACTGAGCGCTACTGCTCACCGAGCTTCATGGACGGGTCGTAGTCGCGGCCCTCGACGACCTTGGTCACCGGCTGGGCGCATTTCATGACGCCTTCCCCGGCATCGAAGGCGTAGGCCGGCGAGCCCGCCAGCTCCCACCCCTTGGACAGGGCGAGCGAGACCTTGTGGCAGAAGGCGGCGTCGTCGACGCCGGTGAGAAGGCGGTAGAGCTTCAAGACGGGAACTCCTGGTCGGATTGGTCGGCCTCTCGGGCCAGCGCCGCGCGTGCCAGAAGCCGCTCGGCGCGCGCGAGGTGAAGGCGCTCCACCATGCGGCCGTCGAGGCGGATCACGCCGCGCCCGGCATGGACCGGATCGGCGAAGGCCGCGCGGATCGCCTCGGCCTGCGCCACCTCCGCCTCGCTCGGGCGGAACAGCTGGTTGGCCGGCTCGATCTGAGAGGGATGGATCAGCGTCTTGCCGGCAAAACCCATGGCGCGTCCCTGCGCGCACTCGGCGCGGAAACCCGCCTCGTCCTTGAAGTCGTTGAACACGCCGTCCAGCACCGGCACGCTGTAGGCGGCGCCCGCCAGGATCACGGGCCCCAGAAAGGGCATGAGCTCGGCGCGGCCGGGCGCGACGAGAAGGTCGGCCGAGAGCGCGAGGTCGTTCGGCCCCGGCGCCAGCGCCCCGGGCCGCCAGCGACCCGGAATGCCCGCGATGGCGGCGGAGGCCAGAACGCCCTGTGGCGTCTCGATCATCGCCCACAGGCGCATCGTCTCGGGCGCGTCGGCCTGGACCAGCGCTTCCCCGGCGTCCTCCAGGTCCTGCGGACCGGAGACCTTCGGCAGGAGAACCGCATCGGCACGCACGGCGCGCGCCATGAGAAGGTCCTCGGTGCCCTCGCGGGTGTGGAGCGGGTTGATGCGAACGACGCGAAGCGCCCGGCCCCGGGGCGTGCCGCCGAGATGGTCCCGAAGCCGCTCGCGCGCCGCCTCCTTCTCGCCCGGCGCGGCCGAATCCTCGAGGTCGAACAGGAGCGCATCGGCCTTCAGCGTGGCGGCGCGCGCGAGGGCGCGGGCGTTGCCGGCCGGCACGAAGAGGGCGGAGCGGAGAAGCGGAGCGTCAGGCATGGGCGCGCCTGTCTTGCCGCAGCGGCGGCCGCGCTTCAAGGTCTCCCCCTTCCCCGCAGGCTTCGGGCTTCCGCTGCCGGGACGGCGGGTGTAACGAGGCCCGATCCAGTGCCGAGACGGAGCTTCGGGAAACCCATGCAGAAGTTCGACCATCTGACGGGCGTGGCCGCGCCGCTGCCGATCCTCAACGTCGACACCGACATGATCATCCCGAAGGACTACCTGAAGACGATCCGGCGCACCGGGCTCGGCGTCGGCCTCTTCGCCAACATCCGCTACCGCGAGGACGGCTCCGAGGATCCCGACTTCGTCCTGAACAAGCCGGCCTACCGCCAGGCCGAGATTCTGGTGGCGGGCGACAACTTCGGCTGCGGGTCGAGCCGCGAGCACGCCCCCTGGGCGCTGCTCGACTTCGGCATCCGCTGCGTCATCTCGACCAGCTTCGCCGACATCTTCTACAACAACTGCTTCAAGAACGGCATCCTGCCGATCCGCGTCTCGCCCGAGGAGTTGCAGTCGCTCCTCGCTGACGCCGAGAAGGGCGCGAACGCCAAGCTGACGGTGGATCTCGCTGCCCAGGAGATCCGTCGTCCCGACGGCGGGGTGGTGCGCTTCGACATCGACCCCTTCCGCAAGCACTGCCTCCTCAACGGTCTCGACGACATCGGCCTCACGCTGGAGCGCGAGGCCGACATTGGCGCCTTCGAGGCGAAGAACGCGGCCGCCCGTCCCTGGGCCTGAGCCGGGAACGGGCGGACACCTTGATGCGGGGAAAGCTCAGGCGCTGAGACGCTCGAAGCCCGCATCGTCCGCGAGGTCGAGCGCGAAGCCATCGGCCGGGGCGGAGCGGCGGAAGCTCTGCGCGCGGGCCTGAAGCTCGCGAACGTCCGGCCTGGACGACGCGGCGACGGGCGTCGCGGGCTCGGCGGCCGGGCGCACCGCGGCCGGAGCCTCTGCCGTCTCGTCGGTCCGGAAGAAGCCGACCTGCTCGGACAGATGGCCGGCCTCGGCCGAGAGTTCGCCGGCGGTGGCCGCCATCTGGTTGGCCGCGCCGGCATTGGCCTGCGTCACCTGGTCGAGCTGGACGATGGCCTGGTTGATCTGCTCGATGCCGACCGACTGCTCGCGGCAGGCCGCCGAGATTTCCGAGATCAGCTCGTCCGTGCGCTGGATCGTGGGAACCAGCACCGACATCTTCTGTCCGGCCTCGGCCGTGAGGTCGAGGGTCGAGAGCGACAGGCGCTCGATCTCGATCGCCGCGCCCTGGACGCGCTCGGCAAGCTTCCGCACCTCGGAAGCCACCACGGCGAACCCCTTGCCGTGCGAGCCGGCGCGCGCCGCCTCGATCGCGGCGTTGAGGGCGAGGAGGTCGGTCTGGCGGGCGATCTCGCGGATGTCGCGCACCTTGCCCGCCACGCTTTCCATCGCGGTCGCGGCCTTGGAGGCGCTCTCGCCCACCTCGCTCGCCAGGACGCTCGCTTGCTTCGCCATCTTCTCGGTCTGCGAGGCATTGTCGGCGTTCTGGCGGATGTTGGCGGTCATCTCCTCCAGCGCGGCCGAGGCCTCCTCTGAGGCGGCGGCCTGCTCTGTCGAGCCCGACGAGAGCTGGTCGGCGGTCGCGGCCGATTGCGAGGAGCCCGAGGCGACCTGCGCCGCGGACTGGCGGACCGAGCCGACGATCTCGCCGAGGCGCGACGACATCTCGCCCATGGCGCGCTGGAGATCGCCGATCTCGTCGCGCGAGGTGCCGGTGGTGGTGGTGGCCGTGAGGTCGCCATTGCCGATCCGTTCGGCCAGCGCGGTGGTCCGGCGCAGGGCTCCCGAGAGCGAGCGGCCGAGTCCGTAGGCCACCGCGACGCCCAGAAGAACCGCGCCCGCGCCGAGCGCGATCATCCAGAAGCGCGTCTGCGCGTAGGCCGAAGCGGTCTCGGCGACGTAGGCGGTCGCGGTCTCGCGCTCGACCTCGGACTGCTTGTCAATCAGCGCCTCGAAGGCCAGGGTCGCGGGACGAACCTCCTTGGTGTTCTGCGTCACCGCCTGGCTGGACGTGTTGCGCGCCCCCAGCGCCACCCATCCGTCCATCATGTCGCGGAATGAGGCCCAGGTCGCCGCCATCTTCTCGACGCGCGGCTGGGTCGCCGCGTCGGCGGCGCTGCGGATCTGCGTGACATACGCGTCGAACTGGGTGCGGCGGGACTTGTAGCTCGCCTCCAGCGTCTTCAGCTTGTTGTCGTCGCTTTCCAGAAGGATCTGCGTCGAGACGAAGCGGGCCTCGGGGAACTTGGCCTGCATGTCGGCGAGCGTCGCCTGCGCGATCTGCGTCAGCGGGCTCGCCGGCAGGTTGCGGAACATGGCGCGAAGCTGGGTCAGCATCGTCTCGAGGCTCTTGCCGGTCGGCTCGGCCTTGGCCATCGCGTGGATCGCGTCGGAGCGGTCCGTCGCCCGTGCCGTGGGCAGCGTCGCGTCGATCGTCGACTGGACGGCGGCGAGCGAGGCCTGGAGTTCGGCGCCCTGCGCCTGCCGGTCCGCGGGGAGCGACTGGACATAGGCGTCCACCGCGCGAACGAGGTCCGCGCGCGTCTCGACCATGCGGGCCTCGATCTCGGCGATCTCCTGTGCGTCGTCGGAGGCGATCATGTCGAGAAGCGACAGGCGCGTGCGCGTTTCCAGCGTGCGGATGCCGTCGAGCGCCTGGACGCGCGTGAAGGAGCCCGAGGCGAAATCATCGGCCTCGCGGTTCGAGACCGAGAGCGTATGGATTCCAAGGGCGCTGGTGGCGCCCAGCATCGCGAGCACGACGGCAAAGCCCGCCGCCAGCTTCCAGCGTATGGTCAACCTCAAGACGGAACTCCCCCAAAGATTCCGGTCGGGCCGACGGCGGGGCCGCGCGGCACGACGCATGGGACCATCTGAGCCCCCTCCCCTTACCGACCGATTGCCGGTGGGGCGCGGCGCGCGGGTCAATTCCGACGTTTGGTCAAGAAACGGTTGCCGGGCGAACCTCGCTCGTTCTTGCCGCGTGGGGCGCGGACCGCTACGACCCGCCCGACCGGACCGGACAGCCGGCTCCGGCAGAGCGCAAGGGAACGATCCGCCATGGCCGCACGCAAGCTCCTCCTCCTTCCGGGCGACGGCATCGGCCCCGAGACCATGGCGGAAGTCGGCAAGGTCCTCGCCGTCCTCGGCCGCGCGGGCTCGCCCTTCGAGACGGAAACGGCGCTGGTCGGCG
This sequence comes from Aureimonas sp. AU4, assembly GCF_001463765.1. Taxonomy (GTDB): domain Bacteria; phylum Pseudomonadota; class Alphaproteobacteria; order Rhizobiales; family Rhizobiaceae; genus Aureimonas. The sequence continues at coordinate 29,876 of NZ_BBWK01000067.1, forward strand.
GCGCGGCGTACGACGCGCACGGCCAGTCGATCTCGGACGGCGACATGGCGCTCGCCATGGCGGCCGACGCGGTGCTCTTCGGCGCGGTCGGCGGCCCGAAATGGGACGGCGTTCCCTACGAGGTCCGGCCCGAGGCGGGCCTCCTGCGGCTGCGCAAGGACATGGCGCTGTTCGCCAACCTGCGGCCCGCGATCTGCTATCCGGCGCTGGCCGACGCCTCTTCGCTCAAGCGCGAGCTCGTCGACGGGCTCGACATCCTGATCGTGCGCGAGCTGACCGGCGGCGTCTATTTCGGCGAGCCCAAGGAGATCGTGGACCTCGGGCAAGGCCAGAAGCGCGGCGTCGACACGCAGGTCTACGAGACCTACGAGATCGAGCGCATCGCGCGCGTCGCCTTCGAGCTCGCGCGCACGCGGCACGGCAAGGTCACCTCCATGGAGAAGCGCAACGTCATGAAGACGGGCGTCCTGTGGAACGAGGTGGTGAGCCGCGTCGGGCGCGACGAGTATCGCGACGTGCGCCTCGAGCACATGCTGGCGGATGCGGGCGGCATGCAGCTCGTGCGCAATCCCAAGCAGTTCGACGTGATCGTCACCGACAACCTGTTCGGCGACATGCTCTCCGACATCGCCGCCATGCTCACCGGCTCGCTCGGCATGCTGCCCTCCGCGTCGCTAGGCGCCCCGGACAGCTCGACGGGACGCCGCCGCGCGCTCTACGAGCCGGTGCACGGCTCGGCGCCCGACATCGCGGGCACGGGCGTGGCCAACCCGATCGCCATGATCGCCTCGCTCGCCATGATGCTGCGCTACTCGTTCGAGATGACGCGCGAGGCCGAGGCGCTGGAGCGGGCGATCGCGGCCGTCCTGGAAGAGGGCACGCGCACCGCCGACATCATGGCGCCGGGCTGCCGGCAGGTCGGAACGGCGGAGATGGGCGATGCCGTCGCGGCGCGCTTCGAGCGCCTTCTGAACGCCTGACGCGCCCCTCGAGGCGCGGGACATGAAAGCGCCGCCCCGGAGGGATCCGGGGCGGCGCTTTTCGTTTCCGTCGTGGCGCGGATCAATCCGCCAGATCGACGTTCCGGCGCTCGCGCACGAACAGGACGCCGATCACGACCGTGAGGAGCGCGAAGAAGACCGGGTACCAGAGCCCCGCGAAGATATCGCCCGTAGAGGCGACGATCGCGAAGGAGGTAGCCGGCAGCAGGCCGCCGAACCAGCCGTTGCCGATATGGTAGGGCAAGGACATGGCGGTGTAGCGGATGCGGGTCGGGAAGAACTCCACCAGCGCGGCGGCGATCGGCCCGTAGACGATGGTGACGTAGATCACCATCACCGTCAGGATCAGGATGACCTTGAGCGCCTGGAGCGAGCCGAGCGCCGAGAAGAAGCCGTCGACCTTGACCTTGGCGGGATCCGTGGCGGCCGGGTAGCCGGCCGCGACCATGGCGGGACCGAGCGCGGCGGTGAAGCCGGCCGAGTCCGTGAAGGCGATCGGCGCGCCGCCATTGACGACGAGCTGGGTGGGCGAGCCCGCCGGCGCGTCGACCTGCGTGTAGCGATAGGCCTGCTGCGACAGCGTGCGGCGCACGACGTCGCAGGGGCTCGTGAAGGTGCGCACGCCCACCGGATCGAAGAGCGAGCCGCAGGTGGCGGGATCGGCCACGACCTCGGCGCGCACGGTCTCGATCGCGTTCGCATAGGTCGGGTTGGCGGCCGAGGTCAGCGCCTGGAACAGCGGGAAGTAGGTCGCCGCCGCCAGGAGGCAGCCCGCCAGGATCACCGGCTTGCGACCGATCCGGTCCGACAGCGAGCCGAACACGAGGAAGAAGGGCGTCGCGATGATCAGCGCCCAGGCGATCAGGACGTTCGCCGTCAGAAGGTCGACCTTCAAAACCGTCTGAAGAAAGAACAGCGAGTAGAACTGACCCGTGTACCAGACCACGGCCTGTCCGATCACGAGGCCGAACAGGGCGATCAGGACGATCTTGCCGTTGCGCCAGTTGCCGAAGGCCTCCGAGAGCGGCGCCTTGGACTGGGTGCCCTCCTCCTTCATCTTCTGGAAGATCGGCGACTCGTGCATCTGCAGGCGGATGTAGATCGAGACGATCAGAAGGATGATCGACAAGAGGAACGGCACGCGCCAGCCGCCCACGAGACCGAAGAACAGGGGCTGCGTCGAGGCGAAGGCCTCCTCGCCCATGTTGAGGCGCAGGGTGACGATGACGGCCAGCGACAGGAGAAGGCCCATCGTCGCCGTGGTCTGGATCCAGGCCGTGTAGAAGCCGCGCCGGTTGCGCGGCGAATGCTCGGCGACATAGACCACCGCGCCGCCGTACTCGCCGCCGAGCGCCAGCCCCTGCGCCATGCGCAGGAGCACGAGGATGATCGGCGCGGCGACGCCGATCTGCTCGTAGCCGGGCAGGAGGCCGACCGCGAAGGTCGACAGGCCCATGATGAGGATCGTCAGGAGGAAGGTATACTTGCGCCCGACGAGGTCGCCGAGACGCCCGAAGACCAGCGCGCCGAAGGGGCGCACGAGAAAGCCGGCGGCGAACGTGAGAAGCGCGAAGATGGCCTGCGTGGCCGGCGGGAACTGCGAGAAGAACTGCTTGCCGATGATCGCGGCGAGCGTTCCGTAGAGATAGAAGTCGTACCATTCGAAGACGGTGCCGAGCGAGGAGGCGATGATGACCTTCCGCTCGCGCTTCGTCATGGGGGTTCGGGCGGGAGCCACACCGGCCCCCGTAGGATATGTCGACACTGGCTTGTCCTCCCGCCGTCGATTGGTGACGGTCTCGCACGCTCTTTTTCGGCGCGCGGGGACACGGTAACCGCTTCGTAAACGATTGGAAGCGCCCTGCCCCATTTTCGCCCGTTTTCGCACGGGACAACCGTGGGCTCGTCTCGTCACCATTTCGTGCAATCGCTTCGAAACAAAGCCGCGACCGGAACCGGCGCCCGCGCATCACGTTGATCGCCCTGAAGAACGTCAACTGGAGCAGATCATGATTCGTGGGATCATCAAGGCCGTCCTCGTGGGCTGGATCAGCAAGAAGATCGCCGAGCGCGGCGCGCGTCGCGGCCTCGGCCCGCAGCCGGCCGGATACCCGGACCGTCGCGACTGGCGCCGGGGCTGAGGCCCCTCGCTGACGCGAGCACATCGGTTGAACACGACGGGGCGGCTCGCGAGGGCCGCCCCGTCGCATGTCGTCTTCATCGAACGTCGCTGTGGCGCCTCGGCGATTGACAGTCCACCGCGGGCGGGCGCATAGGCTCGGTTCGATGCCCACGCTCACGAAAACCACGATTACGATCTGACCGCCTCGTCCCGAACGCCCCCGGGACGGGTGGCGAGCGCATGGCCGGTTCCGGGGCGAGGCTGAAGGTCAGACGATGGGTTACAAGGTGGCGGTGGTCGGCGCGACGGGCAATGTCGGCCGCGAGATGCTCAACATCCTCGAGGAGCGCGGCTTCCCGGCGGACGAGGTCGTGGCCCTCGCCTCGCGCCGCAGCCAAGGAACCGAGGTCTCCTTCGGCGACAAGACGCTGAAGGTGAAGTCGCTCGATTCCTACGACTTCTCGGGAACCGACATCTGCCTCATGTCGGCGGGCGGATCGGTCGCCAAGGAATGGGCCCCTCGCATCGGCGCCAAGGGCTGCGTCGTGATCGATAACTCCTCGGCCTTCCGCTACGACGCCGACGTGCCGCTGGTGGTTCCCGAGGTGAACGCCGACGCGGTGAAGGGCTTCACCAACCGCTACATCATCGCCAACCCGAACTGCTCCACCGCGCAGCTCGTCGTGGCCCTCAAGCCGCTGCACGACCGCGCGACCATCAAGCGCGTCGTGGTCTCGACCTACCAGTCGGTCTCGGGCGCGGGCAAGGAAGGCATGGACGAGCTCTTCGAGCAGAGCCGCGCCGTGTTCGTGGCCGACCCGACGACCAACCGCAAGTTCACCAAGCGCATCGCCTTCAACGTCATCCCCCACATCGACGTCTTCATGGAGGACGGCTCCACCAAGGAGGAATGGAAGGTGATGGCCGAGACCAAGAAGATGCTCGACCCCAAGATCAAGGTGACCTGCACGGCGGTTCGCGTTCCGGTCTTCATCGGCCATTCGGAGGCCGTCAACATCGAGTTCGAGAAGCCGATCACGGCCGAAGAGGCGCGCGACATCCTGCGCGAGGCGCCCGGATGCCTCGTGATCGACAAGCACGAGGACGGCGGCTACGTCACGCCGATCGAGACTGCGGGCGAGGACGCGACCTACATCAGCCGCATCCGCGAGGATCAGACGCTCGAAAACGGGCTGAACATGTGGGTGGTGGCCGACAATCTGCGCAAGGGCGCGGCGCTGAACGCCATCCAGATTGCCGAACTCCTGGTCAACCGCAAGCTGCTGGGCGCCAAGGCCGCGGCCTGACCCCCGTGGCCCGGCGGCCACGCAGGCCCGCCAATCGCCGGACCAGCCCCAATCCAGCCCCGACTGTTGTCTAGCGCCGGAGCGCAGACAACACGGCGCCGCCCGGCGGGCGGCGCCATCGGCTGGATTTGGACGTCATGAAGAAGCTGCTTCTCGTTTTCGCCGCGACCTCGATGCTCGCGGGCTGCACCACAGACCCCTACACGGGCGAGCAGAAGATCTCGAACACGGCCGGCGGCCTCGGGATCGGCGCGGGCGCGGGCGCGCTCGGCGGCTACCTCGTGGGCCGCGCGACGGGCAGCGATCCCGGCAAGGCGGCCCTGATCGGCGCCGGCATCGGCGCGATCGGCGGCGGCGGCATCGGTGTCTACATGGACCGCCAGGAGGCGGACCTTCGGGCCCAGCTCCAGGGCACTGGCGTCTCGGTCACGCGCCAGGGCGACCGCATCATTCTCAACATGCCCTCCAACATCACCTTCGCCACGAACCAGGACCAGGTGCGCTCCGAGTTCTACCCGACGCTCCAGTCGGTCGCGATCGTGCTGAACAAGTATGACCGCTCGATCGTGGACGTGGCCGGCAACACCGACAATGTCGGCGGTGAGGGCTACAACTTCGCGCTCTCCCAGCGCCGCGCCCAGTCGGTTTCGCAGTTCCTGGCGAGCCAGGGCGTCAACCCGCGCCGCCTGAACACGCAGGGCTACGGCATGAGCCGCCCGATCGCCTCCAACTCGACCGAGGAAGGCCGCGCCGTGAACCGGCGCGTCGAGATTTCGATCTCGCCCCTCCAGGCGGGCTGAACGGAGAAAGTGGACCGCCCTCGCCTCGCGTCAGGCGTGGGCGGTCCGATCCAGGCGCCGGCTCCAGAGGACGGCGAGAAGGGCGAGCGCGGCGAACAGCGCGCCCGCCAGCGGCAGGTCGCGGAAGCCCGCCCCCGCGCCGATCAGCCCCGCACCCGCCCAGGCCCCCAGCGCGTTGCCGAGGTTGAAGGCGCTCTGGTTGAGCGTCGAGGCGAGGTTGCGCGCGCCCGCCGCCACCTGGACGATGCGCATCTGCATGGGCGCCACCACCCCGAAGACGAGCGCGCCCCAGACAAACAGCAGAGCCAGCATCGCGAGCGGCGTATCGGCCAGGAACCAGAGCGACAGAAGCACCGCGACGATGCCCGCGAAGAGGCCCATCAGCGCGACGAGGAGGAAGCGGTCCGCCGCCCGCCCGCCCAGGATGTTGCCGACCGTCATGCCGACGCCGAAGACGAGGAGAAGCGCCGGCACGTCGGCGGGCGCGACATGCGTGACGTCGGTCAGAAGCGGCGTGATGTAGGTGTAGACGGCGAAGAGCGAGGTCGAGGCGAGGACACTGATCGACATGGCGACGAGAACCGGTCGGCGCAGGAGGATGCGAAGCTCGTCGCGAAAGCCGACATCGGCGCGCGGCACGCTGCGCGGAACCGTGAGCGCCAACGCCAGGGCCTGAAGAAGCGCCAGCGCCGTCACGACGCCGAAGAGCGTGCGCCAGCCGAACGCCTGTCCGACCAGCGTCCCGAGCGGAACGCCCACGACGTTGGCGAGCGTCATGCCGACGAACATCATCGAGATGGCCTGCGCCTGGCGGCCGGGCCTTGCGACCTCGGCCGCCAGGACGGCGCCCACGCCGAAGAACGTGCCGTGAGCGAGCGCGGTGAAGAGGCGGGCAGCCATGAGAAGGGCGTAGCTCGGCGAGAGCGTGCAGGCGAGGTTGCCGAGGACGATGATGGCGGCCAGCGCCAGGAGCACCCTGCGGCGCTCCATGCGCGAAGTCACGACCGCCAGCAGCGGCGCGCCGAAGACGACGCCCAGCGCATAACCCGTGATCAGGAGCCCGGCCTGGGGGATCGTCGCGCCGAGGTCGCGCGCGACCTCCGGCAGGAGCCCCATGATGCCGAACTCGCCCGTGCCGATCACGAAGGAACCGAGCGAGAGCGCGGCGATGGCCCATCCGCCGCGGCGTCCGCCGGCGGCCTCGTCCCGGCCGGCGGGCTCATCGATCGAAGCGAGGATCATGGGGCAGCCTCCCGGTGCGATCGGTGTGAAGCCGTGACCAGATGCACGCACCCGCCGCCCGTGGCCAGTGCGGATTTGCCGACCCACCCATGCGACGGCCGCGGTGCCGCTAGTGGGGATCGCCCTCCTCGCCGGGCGGGAGTCGCAGGACACCGATCAGGGCGCGCAGGTGGCGGCGCACCTCGGGGTCGGGAATGCTCTCCAGCCCGTCATCCGCCGACGGTCGCGTCAGCGCGGACTCGGAGACGAGGCCCTGAAAGAAGGTCGACAGATCGACCTCGAGAATGTCGACCAGGGCGAGAAGCGTCGTCACGCTGATGCGGTTGCGACCGCTCTCGTACTTGCGGACCTGCTGGTAGCTGATGGAGAGTTCGCGCGCCACGCGCTCCAGCGTCATGCCGCGCTGCTGGCGAATATCCTGAAGACGGGCGCCGATGCGCACGTTCATGTCGTCGACGGTCACGGTTCCGCCCTTCCCTGACTCGGGCGCGATTCCGTAAGCCGCACCTTTCACCGGACGACATGCCCGCTTTTCTTCCCTAGGGGAAGACTATATCCATCACAAAATTATTTAGCATGCAAATCATTCACGTGACACAAAAAGCCGTGCGGATCGCCTGATCGATCCCCGCTCCCGTTCCAGGAAGGGCATTGGCTCGCAAAGTTTCGGTGACAAGGGTGTACGGAGCGGTGCGGGCGTTCAAGCCTCGTGATACCGCAGGAAACCGGTCCCGACTGCCGGCACCATCGACCCAGCCGGCCCGGACGACAACCCGATGAGAAGCCTCGTCTCAGCCATCGCCGTACTCGCCGCCTGCACCGCCGCGCAGGCCGCGAACATCAACTTCACCTTCAAGAACTCGACCAGCGTCGCGGTCCGGGAGTTCTACCTGTCGCCGCCCAGTGCCGACGACTGGGAGGAGAATCTCGTGCGCGCCCCGATCCAGCCCGGCGAACAGATCCCCGCCTCGATCGTCGACACCGGAAGCTGCGTCTTCGACGTTCGCACCGTGTTCGCGGATGGCGAGAGCACGGAGGATCGCGGCTGGAACTTCTGCGATGATCCCGATTACGAGATCACCGAGGAGTAGGACCGGCGAACGGGACACCTGCCCGCCAGCACCGGCAGGGCCGAGGGGCAGGCGTGGCTCCGGCTAGAAGACCCGCAGGTAGCCGAGCAGCGAGATAATGCCGATCACGATCACGATGATGCGGGCGATCTGCTTGATGCGCCCGTCCACCGGGAGAAGATTGACGAGGTAAAGGACGAGGGCGATCACCAGGATGGTGATCAGGATGCTGATCAGGATGCTCATGCTTCGGGTTCCCCGGCCGCGCACTCAGGCGGCAACTCGCGCCCGACCCTTTCGGGCGCCAAGGTGCGATGTAGCGTCGCGCAGCAAAGAGGCGAATCCGTAAGTCCCTCAAACGACAAAAGCCACTCCAATATCTTGGAATGGCTTTTGTCGACTTGGTTGCGGGGGCAAGATTTGAACTTGCGACCTTCAGGTTATGAGCCTGACGAGCTACCGGGCTGCTCCACCCCGCGTCATGGCCGGCGGCGTCTCCGTCGTCGGTGAGCGGGATATAGACGAGGATTTCGCGGATTGAAAGGGCCGTCCGCGATGTTTTTGTGACGAGCGGTCCGACCCGTCCGTTTCAGTCGCGGAGGGCGCGCCGCAGCACCTTTCCGACGCCCGTCTTGGGCAGTTCCTCGCGAAAGACGAGGTCGCGCGGGCGCTTGTAGCCGGTCAGCCGCTCGCGGCAGTAGGCGCGCACCGCCTCCTCGTTCACCGATGGATCGCTTCGCACCACGAAGAGGCGCACCGCCTCGCCTGACCCCTCGTCCGCCACCCCGATCGCGGCCGCCTCGGCGATGCCGGGCATGCGCGTCACCACGTCCTCGATCTCGTTGGGATAGACGTTGAAGCCCGAGACGTTGATCATGTCCTTCTTGCGGTCGACGATCCGCACGAAGCCCTCCGCGTCCATGATCCCGATGTCGCCGGTGCGGAAGAAGCCGTCGGCGGTGAAGGCGTTCCTCGTCTCGTCGGGCCGGTTCCAGTAGCCCTTCGTCACCTGCGGCCCCGAGATCGCGATCTCGCCCGGCTCGCCGAACGGCACCTCGCGGTCGGCGTCGTCGAGGATGCGGAAGACGGTGGAGGGCAGCGGCAGTCCGATCGTGCCGGTGAACTCGGCGGAGGTGACGAGGTTGCAGCTTGCCGAAGGCGAGGTCTCCGACAGGCCGTAGCCCTCGCAGATCGGGGAGCCCGTCACCTCGCGCCACAGGCGTGCCGTGGCGGCCTGCACGGCCATGCCGCCCCCCACCGACAGGCGCAGGTGCGACCAGTCCACGGTGCGCGCGTCGGGATGGCGCGCGATGGCGCCGAACAGCGTGTTGACCGCCGGGAAGAGATGGAAGCGGTTGCGCTTCAGCTCCTTGATGACGGCCGGGATATCGCGCGGGTTCGGGATCAGGATATTGCAGCCGCCCGAATGGATCGACAGCATCATGTTCACGGTGAAGCCGAAGATATGGTAGAGCGGGAGCGCGCAGACCGTCGTGACCTGCTCGCCCTCGGGGATGCGCTCGGTCGCCGGCCGATTCCAGAGTTCCGACTGCAGCGCGTTGGCAACGATGTTGCTATGACTGAGGACGGCGCCCTTGGCGGTGCCCGTCGTGCCGCCGGTATATTGCAGGGCGGCCGGATCCTCGAGCGTGACCTCGACGGGCCGGAAGTCGTGGTCGCGCCCCATCGCCTCGCGCCAGCGCACGGCGCCCGCCAGGTGGAAATGGGGTACCGCCTTCTTGACGTGGCGCAGCACGAAGTTGACGACATGCCCCTTCAGCCCGGGCAGCATGTCGCCGACGCCGGTCACCACCACGTGCTCGACCGGCACCTCGGCCCGGCATGCCTCGAGCGTGTGAGCCATGTTCTCGAGGATGACGATCGCCCGAGCGCCGGAATCCTTCAGCTGGTGGGCCAGCTCGCGGGGGGTGTAGAGCGGATTGGTGTTGACGCAGACGAGGCCCGCCCGCGCCACCGCCGCCACCGCGACAGGATACTGGAAGACGTTCGGCATCATCAGCGCGACACGGTCGCCCCGCCGCAGCCCCAGGCCCTGCAGATAGCCCGCAAAGCGCGCCGAGGCCCGGTCCAACTCGCGATAGGTCATCGCGGCGCCCATGAAGCGGAAGGCGGGGCGATCGGCGTAGCGGCGGAACGCCTCCTCCATCAGCGCGGCGAGCGACGCGTAGGGCAGAGGTCCCAGCTCGTGCGGCATGCCGGGTGGATAGTGGGCGAGCCAGGGATGCATCGATTCGGTCCTCCCGTCTTTTCTTGGCCTCATCGGTAGCGCAGCGGCGGGGGGAACGAAATAGTCTGCCGTTTACGTTCACGTCAGTCGCGTAGCCGACTCGCGCGCGCGTTGAGACAACGCGCAGCCGGCACCAGAAGAAGGTCGCGGGATGCTTTCCCTTCGCGCGGGGAGATTTATGTAGCCTTGAAATGCTCGCCTTGCCGTCGGCTTCCCGAAACCTGCGGCAAGCCCAAGGGCATGGAGCGAAGCGTCGAAGGGATGATGGCGGCGATGACACACGACCGGGACCAGGAGATCAGAAATCGCGCCTACTACCTCTGGGAGAAGGCGGGACGCCCCGCCGGGCACGAGCACGATTTCTGGGCGCAGGCCGCGCGCGAGATCGAGGGCGATCCGGCCGATCGGACCCCGGCCGAGGACGAGAACCGCTTCATCGCCCGCTGAGGGTTCGGGTCCTGCGGGCGCCGCCGATGCATCCAAGCGGTTGCTGACGCGTTCACGCCATGGATGCGGGGCGCCTTCCGGCCGCTCCCGCCACTCGATTGCAAGGAACGGAACAGATGAACTTCCCGATCAAGGAGCACACGGAGATCATCGGTGCGGACGGCGTGCATGTCGGCACCGTGGACCGCGTGGAAGGCGATCGCATCAAGCTGACCAAGAAGGATGGCGGACAGGGCCTGCCGCAGGGTGAGCACCATTTCATTTCGACCGCGCTCGTGGCGGGTGTCGAAGGTGACAAGGTGCGCCTCTCGGCCAACGGCGACGTGGCGGCCGAACTCTTCGAGGAAAGCGAAGGCGGCAAGGCCGCCTGAGATCCCGTCCCGCCGCCACGCGGCGGTTCAAGACAGCGACGTTTCGAAGGCCGGCGCTCCCAGGGGGAGCCGCCGGCCTTCTCATGTCCGGGCAGCGGAGCGATGGCTTGACAGCCGCCCGTATCTGCCGCCACCCTCCCGTTATTCCGAGGGGTGCGCCGCAGGGCGCTGAGATGGCGTGTGCCGAACCCTTGAACCTGATCCGGGTCATGCCGGCGTAGGAACGGGAAACGCGACGCTGCCCTTCTCCCCCTTCTCGTCCGCTTCGCGGGCCTGGACGCCGCCCGCCTATCGGCCCGGCGTCAAGGCGTCAGGTCGGCTCCTCGGCGGGCGCGCGGCGGCCGTTCTGTTCCAGACGCTGTTCGGTCTCCTGGCGGCGCTGGCCGTCTGGCAGCTCGCCGTTCTCGCGCTGCGACCGCCCCCTTACATGCTGCCGGCCCCTGCGAGCGTCGCGGAGGTCCTGTGGCGGCGGCGCGATCTCCTCCTGTGCGAAGGCACGACGACCGCCGCCGAGGCGCTGCTGGGGCTCCTTGCGGGAACGGCGGCGGGCGCGCTGGCGGGATTGGGGACGGTGGGCTGGCCGCGCCTTGGCGCCCTCGCCTGGCCGGTGCTCCTCGTGCTCCAGTCCCTGCCGGTCTTCGCCCTCGCCCCGCTTCTGGTCCTGTGGTTCGGGTTCGGCATGGCCTCGAAGGTCGCGATGAGCGCGATCGTCATCTTCTTTCCGGTGGCGTCCTTCCTGGCGGACGGGCTTCGCCGAACCGACCCCGACCTTCTGGATGCCACGGCGCTGACCGAGGCCACCCATTGGCGCGCCATCCGCCACGTCCGCCTGCCGCTCGCCATGCCGGCCTTCGTCTCGGGCCTCAGGGTCGCGGCGCCGCTCGCCCCGCTCGGCGCGGTGATCGGCGAATGGGTCGGGGCGTCGGGGGGCCTCGGCTTCCTGATGATCCAGGCCAATGCGCGACTCCAGACCGATCTCATGTTCGCGTGTCTGGCGCTTCTGGCGGCGATGACGCTGCTCCTGCGCGCCGCCGTCGACGCCATCGCGCCCCGGCTCGTGCCCTGGGCACCTGAAACCTCTCCCCTTCCCTCCCGCTCCTGAAGGCTGCCCCAAAGATGCTTCGTCAGCTGCTCCTGTCTCTTGCCGTGCTGGCGGGCCTTGCGGCCCCGCCCGCTTCCGCCGCCGAGCCCGAACGGCTGCGCGTACTTCTGGAATGGTTCGTCAATCCCGACCACGCGGCGCTCGTGGTCGCACGCGAGCGCGGGCTTTTCGCCGCCCGCGGCCTCGAGGTGGAACTCGTGCCGGCCACCGATCCCGCCGCCCCGCCCCGGCTGCTCGCCGCCGGCCAGGCCGACGTCGCGGTCCACTACCAGCCGAACCTGATGCTCGACGTCGCCGCCGGCCTGAAGCTCGTGCGCTTCGCGACGCTGGTCGAGACGCCGCTCAACACGTTGTTGGTGATGAAGGACGGCCCGATCCGCTCGCTCGGCGACCTCAAGGGGCGGCGCATCGGCTATTCCGTCGCGGGGCTCGAGGAGGCCGTCTTGTCTGGCATGCTCGCCGGTGCCGGGCTCAAGTTGTCGGACATGACCCTCGTCAACGTCAACTTCGCGCTTACGCCCTCGCTCCTGTCGGGCTCGGTGGACGCCACGATCGGAGCCTTCCGCAACTTCGAACTGACGCAGATGCGCATTGTGAAGCGGGAAGGACGGCCCTTCTACCCCGAGGAGCACGGCGTGCCGCCCTATGACGAGCTGATCCTCGTCACCCGCGCCGACCTTCTGGCCGACCCGCGCCTGCCCCGCTTCGTCGACGCCCTGGAAGAGGCCTCGCTGTTCATCGCCAACCATCCCGACGAGGCGCGCGACATCTTCCTGCGCGCCTATCCCGATCTCGACGACGCGCTGAACCGTCAGGCCTTCGCCGACACGGTGCCGCGTCTTGCCAAGCGCCCCGGCGCGCTGGACCGCGCCCGCACCGAACGCTTCTCGCGCTTCCTGAAGGACAGCGGCGTGATCGCCTCCGTTCCCCCGCTCGACACCTATGCCGTGGAGCTCGCGCGATGACGCGCATCGCCCTGACGATCGCAGGATCCGACTCCGGCGGCGGCGCCGGCATCCAGGCGGACCTCAAGACGTTTTCCGCCCTCGGCCTCTTCGGCACCAGCGTCGTGACCGCCGTGACGGCGCAGAACACGCGCGGCGTGCGCGCTGTCGAAACGCTCTCGCCCGACATCGTCGGCGCGCAGATCGACGCCGTCCTCGACGATCTCGCGGTGGACGCGATCAAGATCGGCATGGTCTCGCGCAGCGACGTCATCCGACGCATCGCCGAGCGGCTGCGCGCCCACGGGCGGCGCGCGGTGCTTGATCCGGTGATGGTCGCAACCTCCGGCGACCGTCTTCTGGCGGAAGAGGCGCTCGACGCGCTGCGCAGCGAGCTTCTGCCGCTCGCCCTTGTCGCGACGCCCAACCTGCCCGAGGCGGCGATCCTGGCGGGCGAGGCGCTGGCGGGCGACGAGGCGGCCATGCGCGCCCAGGGCGAGCGCATCCGCGCGCTCGGCGCCGAGGCGGTCCTCGTGAAGGGCGGTCATGGCACGGGAGCATCGAGTGTCGACATCCTCGTGACGCCGGAGGCGGTTTTTCGCTTCGCGGCGCCGCGCATCGAGACGACCTGCGACCACGGAACCGGCTGCACCCTGAGCGCGGCCATCGCCGCCCATCTCGCGCGCGGCCTGGCGCTGGACGACGCGGTGGAAGAAGCCCGCGCTTATCTTCAGGGGGCGCTGGCCGCAGCAGGCCGCCTGCGGGTCGGGCACGGACGAGGGCCGGTCCATCACTTCCATCGCTGGTGGGACGAACGCGACTGACGCGGACCGGGCGGTTGACGCACGGCGCCGACCGCCCGACAAGCCGGGAAACCAGACCCGCAGCCGCCCGGGAAGCGCCCCATGCTCAAGCCCATCGCCGTCCTCCTCCTGTGCCAACTGGTGGGTGAGAGCGCGGCGCGCGCGCTGGGGCTCGCGGTGCCGGGCCCGGTTCTGGGCTTCCTGCTTCTCTTCCTGATCCTCGTCTTGCGCGACAGCGGCTGGGCGCCACGGTGGCCCTCGCTCGGCGGCGCGCCGGACGAGCCGCTCGGGCGCGCCGCCGACGGCCTCCTCTCGGTTCTCGGCCTCCTCTTCGTGCCGGCCGGGGTCGGCGTCATCGACAATCTCGGTCTCCTGGCCGCGCACGGGCTCGGCCTCGTGGCGACGCTCGCCCTGTCGGCGCTGGCGACGCTCCTGTCGACGGTCGGCATCTTTCTTCTGGTCGCCGGCCGCCGCTCGGGGGACGACGCGTGATGGGCCTGCCGGCCGACTCCTTCGGGCTCTGGGCCTATCTTTCGGCCTCGCCGCTCTTCTGGCTCTCGGCGACGGTGGTCGCCTTCCTTCTCGGCCAGCGCCTCTCGCAGGCCGCGGGCCATCACCCGGCGGCCAACCCGGTCATGGCAGCGATTGTCGTGCTCTGCCTCGTGCTGGCGCTGACGGCGACGCCCTATGCGACCTACTTCGCGGGCGCGCAGTTCGTGCACTTCCTCCTGGGGCCGGCGACCGTCGCCCTCGCCGTGCCGCTCCATCGCCACCGCCGGCTGGTGCGCCTGCATCTCCTGCCGCTGGCGGTCGCCCTGCCCACCGGCTCGCTGGTTGCGGTGGCCTCCGCCGTCTGGCTGGCGCGGCTCTTTGCGATCCCGCCGGAAGCGATCGTCTCGCTCGCGCCCAAATCCGTAACCGCGGCGGTCGCGATGGGCCTGTCGGAAAAGCTCGGCGGCGATCCGGCGTTGACGGCGGTCCTATGCATCGCGACCGGCATCTTCGGCGCGGTGGTCGTCACGCCGCTCATGAACGCGCTGCGGATCCGCAACTACGCCGCGCGCGGCTTTGCGGTCGGCCTCACCTCCCACGGCATCGGGACGGCGCGCGCCTTCGCGGTCGATCCCGTGGCCGGAGCCTTCGCCGGCATCGCCATGGCGCTGAACGCGGTGGCGACGTCCCTGATCCTGCCGGCGCTTCTGCCCCGGCTTCTGTAGCGGCGGGCCGGCCGACCGTGGCCGGCCGGGGCGCGTCAGACGGCCTCGAAGCCGCCCGTCCAGGCGCGCCAGTCGGCGCTGCCGGGGCGGTAAGGGTTGTCCTTGCGGCTGCGGCGCGCGCGGGCCGCCGACTGGCCTTCCTGCCAGACGAACTGGTCACGGGTGATGGGAACTGCGCTCATGACAAGCCTCGTTCAGTTTGTTTCTCGAACCGGCCTCGAAACACTCTTGCCGGATAGGGGCGGTGCCCTAACGCCATGTGGACGCGAGTTCAACCCACTTCCGCACAACCCGGCCCTGCATCCGCTCGGCCGCAAGAATGACGCAGATGGTTGTCATGGGCATGACATTCCCCGATGACTGACGAGGACAGGGCGGCTCCCGCGCCGGAGACATTCCCTGTCCGATCGGAGTTTCGCATGTCCCGCCCCCTCGCCCGAACGGATGCCCTGTTCGACCTGGACCACTCCCGCCCGGACCCTTACGAGGTCCTGCGGCAGGTCTTCGGCCACGCGGCGTTTCGCGGGCACCAGGAACAGGTCGTGCGCCACGTGACGGGCGGCGGCGACGCGCTGGTCCTGTTTCCGACGGGGGCTGGCAAGTCGATCTGCTACCAGGTGCCCGCGCTCTGCCGCGAGGGCGTCGGCATCGTCGTCTCGCCGCTCATCGCGCTCATGCGCGACCAGGTGCAGGCCCTGCGCCAAGCCGGCGTGCGGGCCGCCGCGCTCAACTCCTCAATGGACGAGGAGGCGCGCGCCACGGTGCGCCGGCAACTGATGACGGGCGAGCTCGATCTCCTCTACGTGACGCCCGAGCGCATCGCCATGCCGGGCTTCCGGCAGGTGCTCTCGCGCATCCCGGTGAGCCTCTTCGCGATCGACGAGGCGCATTGCGTGAGTGCATGGGGCCATGACTTCCGCCCCGAATACCGGCTTTTGGAGAGCCTTGCCGACGACTATCCGAACGTGCCGCGCATCGCGCTGACCGCCACGGCCGATCCCGCGACCCGCGCCGACATCGCAGAGCGCCTGCGCCTCACCGAGGCGCCCGTCTTCATGACGAGTTTCGATCGGCCTAATATCCGCTACGCGATCGTGGAGCGCGACGAGCCGCGCCGCCAGCTTCTCCATTTCCTCAAGGACCACGACGGGGATTCGGGCATCGTCTACTGCCTGTCGCGCCGCAAGGTGGAGGAGACGGCCGACTGGCTGAACCGCGAGGGCATCCGCGCCCTGCCCTACCATGCCGGCATGGACAATCTTCTAAAGGCCGAGCACCAGGACGCCTTCCTGCGCGAGGAGGGCCTGATCCTCGTTGCGACGGTCGCCTTCGGCATGGGCATCGACAAGCCGGACGTGCGCTTCGTCGCGCATCTCGACCTGCCCTCTTCCGTCGAGGCCTACTACCAAGAGACGGGCCGCGCCGGCCGCGACGGGCAGCCGGCCGAAGCCTGGATGGCCTACGGCCTGCAGGACGTGGTGCAGCGCGGCCGCATGATCGACGAGGGCGCGGCCGACGAAGCCGTGAAGCGGGTCGAGCGCGCCAAGCTCGAGGCCCTGCTCGGCATCTGCGAGACGGCCCAGTGCCGCCGCGCCGTGCTGCTGCAGCATTTCGGCGAGACGCTTTCCGCCCCTTGCGGCAATTGCGACACCTGCCTCTCACCGGTCGAGACCTTCGACGGGACGGAGGATGCTGTGAAGCTGATGGCCGCGATCTACCGGACCGGCGAGCGCTTCGGTCTCGGCCACGTGATCGAGGTCCTGACCGGCAAGGCGAGCGACAAGGTTCGCCAGATGGGACACGACCAGATCCCGGTCTTCGGCAAGGGCTCGGGCCGCGATGCACGCGGCTGGCGCTCGATCGCGCGCCAGCTCACCGCCATGGGCCTGATCGAGGTCGATCACGCCG
This sequence comes from Aureimonas sp. AU4, assembly GCF_001463765.1. Lineage (GTDB taxonomy): Bacteria > Pseudomonadota > Alphaproteobacteria > Rhizobiales > Rhizobiaceae > Aureimonas. The sequence continues at coordinate 46,458 of NZ_BBWK01000067.1, forward strand.
CCTACGGCGCGCTCGTCCTGCGCGAGGAAGCGCGCGCCGTCTTCCGCAAGGAGCGGGTCGTCACCCTGCGCCGCGACCGCGCCCGCCGCGCGACCGAGCTGAAGCGGGTCGGCAGCGGCGCGGCGGACCTTGCGCCCGCCGATGCCGAACTCTTCCAGGCGCTGCGCGCGGTGCGCACGCGGCTTGCCCGCGACAATGCGATCGCCCCCTACATGGTCTTCTCGGACGCGACACTGCGCGCCATGGCCGAGCGCCGCCCGCGTGACGAACGCTCGCTTCTGGCGGTCCCCGGCGTCGGGCAGCTCAAGCTCCAGACCTTCGGCGCGGACTTTCTTCACGTTCTGACCGAGAACGGCTGACCGCCGGCATCTCGCGCCCCGCCTTGTCCTACGCCCCGCCATCCTGTACCAAGGCGTCGGACCGTTCCCGCAACGGCTCCCCGGCACCCGTAGCTCAGCTGGATAGAGCGCTGCCCTCCGAAGGCAGAGGTCACAGGTTCGAATCCTGTCGGGTGCGCCAGTCTTTCCAATGACTTAGCTCAATCTGACGCCGACGTCCCACAGACGCTTCCCACATAGCGGCGTCCGGCGACGGCTTGCGCGTGCGCTCCCCTTCCCGCCTGTTCGCTTCGATCGCAGCGGAGGGACAGGCATGAAGCACAGGGGTTTGGGACGAATCATGAGCGGCACGGCGCTATTAGCACTAGCCGGCTGCCAGACGGGCGCGCAGATCGAAGAGGCGCAGAGCGCACGGCTTCGTGCGTATCACGGCCAGACAGTCGCGGCCTTCAACATGGAAACCGGCCTCGTGCCCGTGTCCTTCTACCCGGTCGCGACGGGACGTGTCTTTGTGTTCGAGGGACCGACCGTCGTCACGAGCGCGCCGGGCGTCTCGAACGCGACGGCCTGTCGGCTTCTGGTCGAGACGATCGACAACGGGCACGGCGCGACCGCCGACGGCTGGACGATCGTCGGCTCGACGCGCACCGGACCGTGCCAGCTCCTTCCGATCTAGCGGGGTGTCCCACACAGTCCGGTGTGTGGGGCGCGAGTGAAGAAAGGATGGGGCCGCTCGGTCGGAAGCGTGCAAGGCTGCAAGGCAACTTTTGGAGGACCGATCGATGGGTGAGAAGCGCAACGGATCGAAGGAGGGGCGCAAGCCCAAAAAGGCCGTCGAGAAGACGATCGCCGCAGCTCCAAGCACGAAGGGCCTGGAGCCGTCGGCAGGCAAGAAGAAGGGCTGACGCCCGGCCGAATGTGAAAAGGACCGCACGAAGCGGCCCTTTGTCGTTTCAACATGTTGCTGGAGCCCGTCAGGCGTCGAGCTGCCGGCGGTGCGCGTAGTCCAGGACGGCTCTCATGAGCGCGTCGTGGATGGCGCTCTCGGCGTACTGGTCGCGCTCGCGGGCGATCAGCGCCAGCGCTGCGAAGGCGCCCTCATCCGACGTACACACGGGCGTGCGGTCGACGATCTCGTCCAGGACGGCGCCGAGCTGCGCGTCGGCCGTTCGTTCCGCGGCCCTGCCGGTGGCGGCGTTCAGTCGGACGACCGCGGCCCGGTGGGCTCGGACGATCGCTAAGAGCGGGTCGACCGGTGCGGGGACGGCGCGCGGGATGGAGTGAAGGGCGTTCATTGTGGCTTAACTCCTGTTGTGATACCTGAGGAGTTAATCGGTGCCTGAGGCACTGTCAATACCTGAGGTATTACGAGGTCGTCGTGAGCGCCATTACGAGCGAACAAGTCCGCGCGGCTCGCGCCCTGATCCGATGGGAGCAGAAGGAGCTCGCCGCCGCCTCCTCCATCTCGCTCCCGTCCATCAAGCGGTTGGAGACCTCACCCGGCCCCCTGGCAGCGCAGACGCGCACCGTCGATGCGATCCGGGCCGCCCTGGAAGCGGCTGGCGTCGAGTTCATCCCGGAGAACGGCGGCGGGGCCGGCGTGCGGCTGCGGGACCGGGCGGGCGCGCCCGACGAGGGGCTCCGGCCCGACGAGCTGGACGCCACGAACGACGATTGAGAAGCGGTCCCCATGCCGAAGACTGAAATCGAGGTCGAGGAGCTCGTCCGGGACATCCGTTACCGGATCGACCTCATTTGGCCGATGATCCTGCGCGAGGCGACTGAGAAGCGGGCCTCAATTGATCCTGGCAACTCACGTCATGAGATGGAAGAGTTTCGCGTGATCCGGGAGGCCACGCTGCGCGCGATCGATCACGTCTGGAGCTATGTGCTCGGGATCTGCAAGGCGCGCCAGGTTCGCCCCGCCCAGCTCGTGCCGCCGACCGAACGGGCGCTCGACTACTTCCGCCAAGCTCTCGGCGAATATGCGGGACGCCGTTCGACCGGCACCGCACCATTCGGCGACAGCCATAGGGTCGACGAACGGGCGCGGGAAGCACAAACTGCGATCGCGAAGCACATCGAGGTGACGGCGCGCGAGGCGCTCGTCGGCTATGCTGGCGGCGCTCCGATCTTCCCGCAATCGGAATGGCCAGCGACGTGGTTCGAGATGAGCAAGCGCAAGGCGATTGCCGCGGCGATCTTCGTGCTGGGTGTGGTTGTCACGCTTCTAGCGGAGAAGCTGACCGACGTGTTGTGGCCGTGAGCAACACACGCAACGCCCTCTTTTGGTGCCGACTTTGTTTACGGCGACGCGATTTAGATCGCAGACTCGGATTGCGTTTAAACGCAAGCGTCGGAACAGACATGCAATGCAATTGTTGAAGCGTCTGTGCAAAACGGGGATAGCGTGGACGGGAGTGATCCGTTAACGCTCCCTATGCGGCGCATGCGCATGCTGAATACGAACGCGCGACACGGTGACAATCTGCCGGCCGTAGCACGAAACGGGGATCCTTGTTTCGGAGCGCTTTGTGGGGTTCAAGGCAGGCCCCATCGCGTTCAACTTGGTGGGCGACCTACGCCAGGTCGCCCACCGCCTCCTGCAAACTACCGCAAAGCACCGTGCCCCGACGAAGGATCGATCGTGTTTGCCTCGGGGCAACTCGATGGAACGTACCGATATACGTCTCGTGGCCGGCACCAACCGCTTTGATCGCAGCTTTGAAGCGTAGATCCCGCAACGGATGATCGTAGAGCACGCAAGCCTCTCGGGGGCGATCTGCAATCCAGAGTCCTGTTCGCACCATGTCCGGGAGGCAGACGAGGTCGATCAATTCCACGTCGGAATGATCCCGCAAAATGTGTCGGATCGATTGCGCCGATATGTATGCGAGGCCAAGCGTGCATCCGATGTGCTCGGCGACCGGAAGGGGAAGATGCGCAACCGCGATCGCACCGGTTCCTTTGCACCGCAAATTGTCGAGTTGAGAAAGTTCGATCCCCATGCATTCGATGAACCAGTGCCGCAAGGGGCTGTCAAACGGAACAACCGTCCGGCGATGAGTGAAGGGTGAATATAGCAAGAACGCTCGCTGCCATGCGCCCGGCGTTGCCCGCATCTCGACTCCGTCGTTAGGGCGGCGAAACACGAGCCGGACGCAACACGCCGTCGATCAACCTGATCACAGCGTCAGCGCGACCGGATCGTGACATTTTTCGTGCACGCGTTGAGTTTTTTGTGGGAACCAGGGAGAACATCTCGACAAGAACTGACAACGCGTCCGACATCAACCCGAGAGTGTGTCGGAGGGGCGGATGCGAAGCCGTTGGCTAGTTGGACTGCTTGGCTGCCTCGCGTTCGGAGGTTGTGCAACGCCGACAAGTAGCGGAGGGGGCGGCTTCGATCGGAGCGCGGCGAACCTTTCGTCGCTGGTGATGATCAACCAGCAACGCGCTGTCCGTTGCAGTGGCGAGTATGAGGACGCTGGACAGTTTTCGACCCTTAGCGTGCCCGTCAGTTGCACGGACGGAAGGTCGGGTCTTGCGTTGTATCGGAGAGGTCTCGAACCCTCCACCGGCTATGCGACAGTCGAGTTCTCCGACGGTGCAAGCACCTTCGTTGAGTTCGGACGATCGAACTCCCGAGAGGCCACAGCGGCTCTAAGCGACACGGCATTCGTTGGTGGTTCTGTCTCGCAGGGATACGCGGCTGCAAGCTCAACGCAAACCGGCTCTTTTGGATCATACAGCGGAAACTGCCCCACGCCTGAGAGTTTGGATGCTGCGGGCCGACGTTGTGGATTGCGCAGCGCGGCATCCCGCCCCGGCGGATACTCTGGCTATGGCACCTACTCATCAGGAAGCAGCGGAGGAAGCACCTACGTCCGCGGTTACTATCGCAAGAATGGCACCTACGTGCGCGGGCATACGAGGCGGCGCTAGAACAGCGAAGTTCCTCCGCTTGGAGCGTAGTGGGGGATGTTCTGAGGCACAGACATGCACGAGACGTTAGTGCACTGGCCTGAGCCTCCGGTCTACAACTCCGCACCACTTCATAGGACACAACGCCCGACCCGAGCCGGTGCGGTCCTCCTGACCGTGTGATGAGGGCGACGCGAGCTACGCTTACCAGCGCACCGATTGCATCATCTGCCACGATCGCTGAGTGAACCGTCGGCACCGAGCCAGACCCCGTCCGAGAGATAGACGTCGCCTGCGTCCTCGGACGGCGCGATCGCCGCATACAGATCGTTGAGATCCGTCTTGGTATAACTCAGCTCCATGTGATCGTACGCTTTGAAGAACTGTCGAATTGCTTCAATCAATAGGGCGTCGAGTGTCTCCCCCTCGTACTCACGCTTGATACGACACATTTTCACGTAGCGCCTGCCTGCGTGATCGTGCGCCATCTGAGGTGTGAACCCTCTTTGCCGTGAGAACGCCTCAGCTGCTCGTAGGAGGCGCGGGACATCACGGCACACGAGGATCTCGCCGTCGTCCTCGTCAGCCGTCATGGTCATCATCTGCCATTCCGGCTCCTGGCCCAGAATGCGCAGGTAACCGACAGAACCACGAGTGACTACCCTGTTGGCGAGGCCTTCAAGGCCTTCTTTTTCTGATTGGAAAACTTGGAAGTTGCCATCGTCGAACAGCGGATGGTTCGGGAGGGTAGTTGTGGTCATGGTGCGCGATTCCAAGTAGATAGCGTGATCTGCAGAAAGACTGGAATGGTGTTGATCAAGTTCGACTAGTTGGGAGAAGGCTCTCGTCCAGCGCTGTCGCTCCCCACGCTCGACATGCCGCTTGTTGCGCATCGAGGAATGCCTGCTCATCCTGAACGATATGGCCAAGTGATCGCGCCGCTGTCGCGAATCCTTTCTTCGTCCCGTCGTCCATGCTGCCGGTTTCGACGTTCGCCTTATTGACGATCAGCGCACTCAGCATGGGCCACCCTGCCCGGCGGGCAAAGTCAACGAGGGCCCAAAGGTGGGTGTTCATAGGATATCGGACGTCGTTCCAGTCGCGCCCGTTCGCCTCGGCGACTTGACCGTACGATACGTACCGGCCGTCGGATGCGGCGCGATGCAAGAAGCGGATCGTGATCGCGAGGTCGAGATTGCCGGCGCCACGTCGGTGCAACTCAGCAACAATATTGCTATAACGTGGATCGGCGGTCGCACCCTTCCGTCGATAGTTCGCGACGAGCGTGCTGAGTTCCTTATCGGTGTACGCCGACAACGGACGCGGATTGGCTGTTTGCTTGGCTGTGGTCGCTGAATGCGTCATCGTTGCCCCTGTCGATCGTGACCCTCACGCTTTTTCGAGCACAAACCACACGCATCGCGCGAGAAGAACGTGAAGAAAGGGTAAATGCACGAAGGGTCTTGAAGCTGATCGCTACAGGAGTGGATACTAGATTGTCCGGGTGATAGAGCGCGCTCGCAACCCAGTTGACCGGTTCGCGCTAGGTGGTGCGAGGTTGTAACACTACAGCCCCACCGCCGCCCGCCATGCGCCGCTCGCAACCGCCAGCGCGACGTCGCCGTCCCGGGTCTTCGTGCCGGCGACGGTGATGCCGACGAGCTCGCCGGCTCCATTCAGGACCGGCCCGCCCGAGTAGCCTTGGATGACCGGGCACCGCATTGCTAGGAGGTCAGGAGCTGTCAGTCCCATACTCCGGCAGTCGTGCGCGACGGTGAGGGCATAGGCCCGATCCCGTCCAAAGCCGGCCGCTGATAGCTCGGCTCCCGTCTCCGGCTCGACGTCGGCCACCGGCAAGGGCGTGATCGAGATCGGTGCCGCGTCGGCCAGCACCAGCACGGCCCAATCGCGCGGCGCGGCGACGAGTGTGCGCGTCCCGTCTTGCGCCGGGTCCATACGGATTTCGCTGGCGACCGTCTGGAAGGCATAGGCGCCCCGATCGTAGCCGAGAACGAAGTGGACCGACGAAGGAGCAAGGAACCGTCCCGCTGCACGATTGAACAGGCAGTGCGCGGCGGTCACGGCCATCTGCCGGCTGATCAGGATGCCGGTGCACCGACTGTATGCGGCCGTATTGACCTGACCAACTGCGTTCCAAGGCGGCGCGCTGATGTCGACGCGGTGGCGGGTTCCGTTATCGACCTCCTGCGCGTGGGAAGGCGTTGCGGCGGCGAGAATGGATAGGAGGGCGATCACGATGCGCATGGGTGATCCTTGATAGCCCGTTGCCAGCTTTAACGCGTGTCAAAACGTAGAAGGCCCGCCCGGCGCGAACCGGGCGGGCCTCCTCGTTTATCGTCGGCCTGGTCGCTTCAGGCGACGTAGCTGTCCGAGAACTGCGCCTGCGTGACACCCTGCAGGATGATCACGCCGCCATCCGCGAACACCAGAGCCGCCGACCCGTCGCTCGCCGTCGTCACGCTGTAGGCCTGCCCGCCGACGTTGAGACGGTCGCCCTGGGCGAAGCTGAAGTCGGTGATGATGTCGCGGCTGCCAGCCGTGAACACGAACGTATCCGAGCCCGCACCGCCCGTGTAGACGTTGTCGCCCGGACCGCCCACGAACACGTCACTGCCGGAGCCGCCCGTCATGGTGTCATTGCCGACACCGGCATACACCGTGTTGTTGCCCGTGCCCGAGAAGACGATCACGTCATCGCCGCCGTTGGCGTAGACAAGGTTGTTGCCGTTGCCAGAGATGGTGATCTGGTCGGCCCCATCGTTGGGATCGGTGATCTGAGATCCGCCCAGCACCTGGTTGTTGCCGTTGCCCGTGATCTGGATCACATCGGCGCCCGGGCCGGCCGTCACCTGGTTGGCAGCGTCGTTGCGGATCGTCACTTGATCGTCGCCGACGCCACCGAAGACGCTGGCCGCACCGGTCGAGGTGACGACGATCTGATCGTCGCCGCCGTTGCCATAGACAACCGCCGAGCCAGCCCCCGACACCGAGATCGTGTCACCTGCGTCGTTGGGGTCGAGGAAGCCTGAACCGCCGTAGAGTTGTGCGGTGGTGCCGGCAGAAGGCGTTGCCGTGATCTGGTCGGCGCCAGCCCCGCCGAAGACAGGCGTCGTCGAGGTTCCGACAGCGATGTTGTCGTTGCCCGGGGTGCCCTGCGTTAGGGGCGGCGGCGTGGTGCCGCCGTCCGAAACGATGGTATTGATCGAGACCGTGTCCGAGCCAAGAAGTCCGTTATTGCCTGCTGCGTCGAGGTACGAATTGGCGGCGACGGTCACCGATCCTACACCGTTGAAGCCAGCGCTGGCCGTGAACGTCGCGGTGTAGACAAGAGGGTTGCTTGGATCCACGGCAAGGCCGGAAACGGTGCCGCCAACGGCTGTGATGTCGGCCGCAGTGAAGCCGGTCGGCACTTCGGAGAAGGTGAATGTGACCGCCGAGACGGTATCGCCGACGCTCAAAGCGGCATCCACGATCGCGACGGTGACGGACGGCGCCGTGTTGTCCGTGTTGTTCGTCACATCCGTCGTCGGTACGGCTGCCGCCGCGTTTCCCGCTTGGTCCTGAGTTTCCGTGCCGGTCGGCGAGTAGGAAAACTGGACCTGCTCGCTTTCTAGGACGGGCCGAGCCAAGCGCAGCACGACGGTATCGCCGACGACCTCGACGGTTCGCAGCAAAATTCGATTTCCATCGGCCGTGACAGTGAACGACGAGACGTCTGCCCGTGCGCCCTGACGCAGGAACGAGTCGTAGTCGAGGGTGAGCGTATCACCCACCACTGTCGAGGACTGCAGAACGGGCGGTGTGGTGTCGCCGGTCACATCGACGACGGCATTGATAGTGACCGATGCGAGGTCGTTGCCGGCCCGATCCTGAACTGCGACTGCATCGTCACCAGCGGTGGGATCCGTGTACTGAACGACGATATCACCGCTGGCCGGAGGGGATTGCAGGCCGATGATGACCTCATTCCCCGATATCGTGATTTCGTTGTAGACGGGTTGGCCGCCGATCGTGACCTCGAAGGGGGACGGGTCGATAGTGACGCTCTCGTCCAGTTTCCCGTCGAAGGTCAGGATGATCTGGTTGCCGTTATACGCGGCATAGGTCACCTGAGGAGCAACTGTGTCGATTGTGACGACGGAGGGCGATAGGTTGCCAGGGGTCGAACTGGTGGGGTCGACGGCAGTGAAAACATAGGTTCCGTCTGCCAGCGTCGGGGAGACATAGGAGCCGAACCCACTGGAGTCGGTTTGCGTCTCGGAAACCAGTACGCCGTCGCGGAATATCTGGACCGGCGCGTTTCTGGATCCGTCGACGTAGCCAAAGCCGAACGTTGGTGTCGTATCGGACGTGACGCCATCGAACGGGGTTCCCGTGTCCGAAGAGTTTGCCAAGCCTACGAAAACGCCACTTGGGCCGGATGGAAGAGGAGCCATCTGCAAGTCCTAAGAGGGTGACTGTACCCTGCCGCGCAACCACCCCCTCCGGCTGCGAGCAACGTTCAAATCGACCTACCACGATACGTTGCGTAAGATATCGGGAAAAAGCTGCGGGGTTGTGGTTGTCAGCCGAATTGTTCTGAGGAGAGATCCAAAACGTTGCCGCGCTGGAGCTTATCCTCGGCCAAATGGGCACCAGCACGATTCCCTAATCGAGTTTTCATGACAACCGCCGGGCCTCGAAGAAGGTCGACGATGCGGCCTGTAGGGTCCGTGCCGTCGCGGGGTTCACGCCGACCCGGATCTGGTCGCCCTTCTTGAACCTCTGCGGACCGGTCGTCACCGACATCGCGACCGGATCGCCTGAGGCAAACGTTCCGCTGGTGCCGACGATGGCGTTGCCTGAGGTCGCGTTCTTCTGGATGTTCAAGATGACGCCGCCCGCGCTGCCGCTGGCGCACTGGATGCCGGCGGTGAACTGCCACACCCCGTCCGAGGTGACGGTGAACACCCCGTCGGTCATGTCGTCGCCTGGATTACCCGTCACCTCGTAGAGCCCATCGAACGGGATGATGTTGAGCGTAGCCGCCGACAGGACGCGGTTGGAGTTGCGTTGGAACCGCGCCCCCAAGCCCGGCGACATGTTCTGCGTGCCCTGATCGAGAACCCCATAGTCGACACCTCCGAAAGGCCCATCGGCTTGTTCGTAGCGCTCGTTCGGCCCAACCGTGACCTTTCTGGATCCGGTCGTCAGCCAGACGCCGCCGATATGCGCCGGACAGTTTCGCCGATACAGGTTGCCATCGATCGTGATGTCGTGGCCCTTCTCGATGACGATCGAATTGAAGACCGTGGAGGGATTGCTCGTATCCGAGTTCTCGAAGTGGTTCCCGATGATCGAACCCCACCCGCTGACGTCGCCGCGCACGATGATGCCGGACCCGCCACTGTTGGCGGCGATCAGCTTGTAGAGGACGCAACCCTTCACCGAGAACTGATTGCAATTCTCGATGATGATGCAGGCGGCCGACGCATTGACGTGCGTGTCCGTGACGATGAACAAGGGCCGGCCGGCGTCGTCCTTGAAGCTGATGCCGTTGTTGACGCCGACGATCTGGCTGTTGGTGACGACCGATCCCTCGTTACCCTCGACGATGATGCCGTTCTTCGCGTGGAAGATGTTCACGGTATCGAAGAACGGCCCTGTCGGATGCCCGTAGCCGTTGACCGCACCGACATAGGCGCCGTACTCGGCACCGTAGTTGGGCTCCGAGCCGTTGATCGGACCGTTGAACTGGTAGTCGCGGAAGAGAGCGTCGATCTCGTAGAGGACGGTCACGCCCTTGTTGAAGCCGTCCTTGAACGCACCGACGTAGCCGGCGACCGCAACACCCTCCAGCTTGAACCGCGTGCTGTAGCGGTTGGCGACGACCGGGTTGCCGTTGTTGGGAATGATCTGGTTGGCGAACGAGCATCGAAGCGCCTCGCCCGTGTTCTTCTTCCGGGTGAAGAGGGCGAAGTCCTGGAACAGCATGTAATCCGGCCGGTTCTGGTCGGCGCCGGCGTTGAACTCCAACCCTTCCGTCGTCGCATCCGCTCCCCACACGATCGCCGACTGCGACTTGCCGTAGCCTTGGATGGATATGCCCGTGTTGTTGTAGGAGAAGCGGCGCCGGGCCGTAAAAAGGCCCTGCGGGATGAAGAAGGGCCGCTTCTGCGCGATGGCGCGCGTCAGGTTGGCGTCGATCAGATCGGAGAAGTCCGTCAGGTTCGACCCTTCGACATAGCCGTCCGTCAGGGTGACGACCTGGCCCAAACGCTGGCCGACCGGCACGAACACCGTGGGCGCCCCGACGGGATCGGGCTGGAAGCCCTGTTGCGTGGCGATCAGCCTGCCGTTGCCGTCGAGGCCGGCATAGCCATTGGCTGCGTTCTTGCGAGCGACGTCTTCGGGGGTGTAGCCGAGATCGCCGCCTCCGCCCCCGGCGCCGCCCGGAATGACGTTGGCGGGGAGAAGGCCGTCGGGTCCGAGCGGCGCCAGACCGTTCTGCGCCCCGCGCTGCGCCAGCACGGTCGACACGGCGGCGTCGCGCGCCGCTCCGATCGCGGTTGGTACGCCGTCGAGCTCGTTGTCGAGCGCCAGAAGGTTGGCGCGTTGCGTGTCCAGCTCGCCGCGCAGGCCCGAGACGTCGCCAATGGCAATCGGCAGACCAACCCCACCCCCGCCAGAACCGCCACCCGATCCACCGCCGAGACGGCCGCGGACTTCGGCCGACAGGCTGTCGAGCGTGACGATGCCGCTGCCGAGCTGGCCGTCGGAGCGGCGGATCTGCGCGAGCGCGTCGATCGTCTCGCCGCTGGTGCGTGAGAGGTTGGCGAGTTCGTCGTCGAGCCGCGGCGCCGGCAACGGCGCGCGAGGGTTCGACGTCTGGAAGCCCGAGAAAGAATAGCTCGGGACATACTTCTTGGGGTTAGCCACGGGCGGCCCTTTCTTCGGCTCGTTTCTCCGTTGGCTCCTTCGGGGTCGCAGGGGTTGGGGTGGGGAATGCGTCTGCGTGGATCGGGTGGGCGGTCAGGATGGGGCGCGCATGATCGCTCCCACCGTCTCGCCGTTGCCGTCCTGGTCCTCGACCTCATCGAGGACGTTCAGGACTTGCGTGGCGCGGGCGCCGTAGCGCTGCGTGAGACGGCGGCGCCGCGCGGCACGATCGGCTGGGTTGAAGCGCTCGAGCAAGTCGGCCGCCATCCCCGGTTCGTTCACGACCGACGCGGCAATCGTGTCGATCGCTCGCGCCTGGACTTGCTTCGACCGGTTGCGCAGGAACGTCGACAGGACGTCGATCACCGCGATGCCTGGCGAGAGCTGCCCGCGGTTGACCGAGCGCATACGCGAGGCAATCGATGCGGCCGAGAGTGACGGATCGTACTTGCCGGTCAGCACCTGGCCCGTGCCGCTTGTGCCCGCGGCGCGTGCCCGCCCGCTTCCCTCCGCCGACGCCAGCGCGCCGAACACCTCGCGGATCGCTGCCAGCTCGTCCGGCGCATCGGCGTAAAGCTCTTCGGCGACCGCCGAGCGCTTCGGGTCGGCCAGGAAGTCGCGCAGCTTCTTGCCGTTCCAACGGGTCTCACCGGTCATGCCCTCGGCTTGCATGCGACCGGTCTGGCGAATGTCCGCCCAAAGCGCGGCCTGCGCGTTGCGGCGCGCCTCGGGCGTGCCGCCGGCCGCTTCGACGAGTTGGCGCGCGGCCTGGCGCGGCTCGGACGCGTTCGTGACGGTGCGAATGGCATCGATCGTGCGCTCGTCTCCATAGCGAAGATAGGAGCCCTCCGCCGAGCGGCCCGGCGTCGTCAGATCGCGTCGCATCGTCTCGGCGGTGCGGCGTGCTGTGTCCGCCGTGCGGCCGGTCGCGGCAGCGTCCATGAGCTCGCCGCGCAGATCCGGGAAGCGATCGAACACCCGGCCGTAGGACCGCAGATAGCCCTCGACGTGGTCGGGCTTGCCCAACAGGCCCCGCTTGCCGACGTCGGCCAGGATCTCGTCGCGAATGGCTGCGCGCACGCCCTGCGCCTGGCTGCCCAAGTCAGTCTCGGCGAGAAGGCGATCGATGTTCGATGCCTGCCCGGCGTCCGGCTGCACGAACGTGCGCGCGACCGCACTGTCCGGTTGGACGGGACGACCCTCGCGCGTCGCCAGCGCGCCGGCCAGCGGATCGCCGGGACGGGCAAAGCGCTCGTTGACATTGCGCGACACACCGCGCGCGGTGGCAAGCTGCCCGGCCGTCTCGCCGCCAACCGCATCGTCCAGGAAGCCGTTCAGGCCGTCGATATAGGTCTGCAACACGTCGGCCCGGTTGCGATCGGGCTGCGGGCCGCTGAGGGCGTTGCGCCGCGCCGTCGAGAGCGCCGACGAGAGCGAGGTGATCTCTTGCAGATCGGCCGGCGCCTCGCGGCCGGCGAGCTGCGCGGGGATACCGAGCATCGGACCCATATCCCCGACCACGGCGCGGCGCGCGAGCGGCAGATCGGTGCCGACCTCGCGGAAGCTTTCGGCGAGCGGGGCCGGGTCGACCTCGCCGGAGATGCTGGACCATGCCTGACGCTCGCCGGCCCGCGCGGTGCGCTCGGCGTTGCGGATGCCCGAGCGAACGGTCGCGCCACGCGCTTCTGCGTAGGGGACCGTTGGTGCAAGGCGCTGCTGCGCAGCCTCGATCGCGGCCGTGGCGTCCTCGGCCGTGCGGTCGGCGTCCGCAATGCGCTGATCGACCGATGCCTGGACGGCCGCGCGGAACTGGCCCGGATCGCCGGTCGGAGCCATGGCTTCCATTTGGCGGTTCACGGCGCCCTCGTTGGCCGTGCGGCGCGCGGCGGCTGCGCCGGGGCGTGCGCCGTCGGTGTTGAACGCGAAGGTCGCGAGGCCCGGATCGCGCGTGCGGTCGGCGATGTTCGCGCGGTAGCCTGGAATGGCGTCCTCGACGGGCGCCGGCCGGCGCAGATCCGCGACGAGCCCCGACGTGTCCAGCGTGCCCGTCTCGGCGGCCTGCGCGCCCATGCGGGTAGACGAGTTGATGAGCTGATCGGCGACGGCCTCGCCCACCACGTCGTCGACATAGGCGGACGTTCCGCGCGCAGCGGAGAACAGGTTGCCGACGGCGCCGCCGGCCGCACTGATGCCGCCGGTTGCGAGCGCACCGACGAGCGAGCCCGTGAAGTCAGATGCGAGATTGTCGCCCTCCTGCGGGTTGCCCGCGATCTCGTTCGCGACGCCCGCGCCGGTGCCGGCGCCCATCGCCAGCGTGCCCTCGCGACGCACGAGCTGACCAGGCGCGACCGCGGCCGGCTCGACGAAGGTGCGAAGGGGAGCGGGCAACGCGCGCGAACTCGCCGCACCGAGCCGCGCACCGGCCGCGACGGGACCGGCGAGAAAGGCGGTCGTTGCGCCGACCTCCTGGCCGACGCGGCCCGAGATGCGCTCGGCGGCGTTCTGTGGTTGGTACGGCTCGACACCGAACACGGCAGCGACGGTCTCTCCCATGTCCCGGATCGATTGCGAGCCGCCGAGCGGGCGGTCGCTGATCGGCCCGACGCCCTTAACGCCCGGAAGAAGGTTCGCCAGCATCGGCGCTGCGTTCGCGGCGTCGACCGGCAGGCCGATGACGCCGGCAAGCCCGCGGTTGAAGCCTTCTGCGCCCGAACGCACGAGGCCGGTGGCATGGTCGGCGACCGTGCGCTCGGTTCCCATACCCATGATCGTGTCGACGATGTTGTCCTCGCGCGGCGTCGGCGCGACGGATCCGACGCCGCCGACCGGCACGCCGCCCTGCCAGGGCTGCGACGGTGCGGGCTGGCCGGCCGGCGCCTGCGGTGCGGGCGCGGCAGCACGGCGGGCCTGAGTTTGCTCCCGCGCGACGCGCCGGATCACCTCGTCGGACGTGCCGGCCGGAAATTCCAGGATCGTGCCGTCGAACAGCTCGGCCTCGATCGTGCCCGCGTCGGCGGCTGCGGCAGCTCCGGCCATGGCCCTACTCCCCTACGGTGCGCTTGATCTCGGCGGCGATGCGCGTCCACTGGTCGGTCGCGCGCTCTTCGATGTCCGCTTCCAGCGATGCGTTGTGGGCGGCGTTGCGCAGGATGCGGAGACGCTGGGAGCGGTCCAGGCAGGCCCGTGCCTTGCGTTCGGCCGGCGGGAGCTGCGCGACGTCGAGCCAATCCAGGAAGCTGCGGAAGCCCCGGCGGATGTGCGGCCGCGGGACCCATGCCGGGAAGGTTTCGCAAGCCTTCGCGGCCGCGCTGACGGCGAGATAGCTAAGATCCTCCGCGTCGCGCGCGTCGAGCTGGTGGCGCCCGAAGCGGTCGGCGCCGTAGAGCGCTTCCGACACGTTGCGACCGACGTCCCTCCCTGCCGCGGCGTCGCGGAGGAAGTTGCGGATCATCGCGAGGCGGTGGGCGTAGTCGGCGGCGTCCTTTTCCATGTGCCGAAAGTAGTCGGCGCAGGCGACCAGAAATATCGGGTGGTTTCCGGTTTGGGCGTTGGGGACGGCATGGACGAAGCGTCCAAAAGTTCGGCGCGGCCGGAAATTTGTTCGCGGCGTCGATGCCGTCCCCGCTAGAGCGTTCGGACCGCTACCGGGGGGTGGACCAGGGGTCGGGCCGGGGTGCGGGCATCAGCCGACCGCTTCTAACCGGCAGCGCAACTCTTCCGTCTGACGTCGGAAATCTTCGTCCATCCGCTCCAACTCGCTCGCCGCAGTCGAGCGCGCCGTCGCGTTATCCGACATCAGCATCTCGCGGAGGAAACGCTCGACGCGATCGGCATTGCTTAGGTAGTCAGCGTGCATTCCGATCGATGCGACTTCGATGATGTCAAGACGGACGGTCTCGTCGTCCGCACCGCTTCGGATAGACTTGCGTGCCGCCCTCATCGCTTCGCACGCGTAACGCAATTCCATCGGATGTGCGTTCGTTCTCTCTTTACGCATTTCATTCCTCCCGTTGTTTACCGAGGGAATGTCCAGAAACGAGTACCGGAGAGTCAATATTGATCTTGGCGGCCAACAACGCCATACGAAACAGACAAGATCACTGTTTTACATAGTCGTCAGCTTATGAAGCTTGATCGCGCTACGCAACGTGTTACAACACCATACGCTCATTTGATGTTGTAACACCCGCCCCGTGAGGCCGCCATGAACGCCCCTTCCCGCCCCCTCGTTGCCTACGTCCGCGTCTCGACGGATCGCCAAGGCAAGAGCGGGCTCGGCCTGGAAGCGCAGCGCGCGGCCATCGAACAGTTCGCGGTGGCGCACAGCTATGAGATCGCCCAGACGTTCCAGGAAGTCGAGACCGCGAAGGGCGCCGACGCGCTGGACCGCCGGCCGCAGCTCGCCGCGGCGTTGGCGGCGGCGCGCAAGCTGCGGTGCCCTGTGATCGTCGCCAAGCTCGATCGCCTGTCGCGCGACGTGGCGTTTATTGCTGGCCTCATGGCACAGCGCGTGCCGTTCATAGTGGCCGAGCTCGGCGCCGACGCGGATCCGTTCATGCTCCATGTCTATGCCGCCTTGGCTCAAAAAGAACGCGAGTTGATCTCGCAACGGACGAAAGCCGCGCTGAAGGCGAAGAAGGAGGCGGGCGCGAAGCTGGGCAACCCGAAGAACCTCGGCGAGGCCAGCAAGGCCGGCGCCGCCTCGAACGCGCGCGAGGCCGACGCCTTCGCCGCGAACGTCCTGCCGATCATCAGGAGCGTCCAGGCGGCCGGCACGACCTCACACCGCGCGATCGCCGAGACGCTGAACGCCCGCGCGGTGCGCACGGCGCGCGGCGGTGCATGGTCGGCCGTCCAGGTCGGCCGGATCCTGGCGCGGGCGGCCTAGCCCGCACACACCCAAAACGGGATTTCCCGTTTCGCCCCGCTCGGACCACCACCTTGAACCCTTGCCGCGCAGGGCTTTCAGGACGTTTACGGGCGATTTGCCCACCACCCCCGCACCGGCCGATGCGCAAAAGTGGATGCACACCCCGCAAAGCCCTGCGCCGCAGGCGTTTGAGGCCGATTTCCAGCCTGTAAACGGCCTCCAGACTCTCGACGGCTGCAAGCGTCGTATTCGGTCTAGCCGAAAACGGTTTCGTCCGCTTCGCCGTCCTCTTCGGCCAGTTTGCGTTGCAGCCGCGCGAGGGCGCGCCGGGTTTCCTCGGGGCTCATCTCGTGCGCTTCCTTGTCCAGCCCTTCGTCCTCCTCCTTTCCGAAGCCTCCCAGCGCAGTGGCGCGAAAAATGAGGCCGGCGGCCGTGGCACGCGCAGGCGCGGGAGCCTTCGGATCCCGACAAACCGAGATCGCCGCGTCGGCGGCTGCCTCCAGGCCTTCGGAACCCAACCGCTCCATCACGGCGCGGCGACGATCGTCCAATGTCTTCGGCATATTCTTCCCCTTTCAATCGAAGATGCTGGGAGCCGACGCGGCGTCCGCCTCGGCATTTTTGCGTTCGAGCGCTTCGATCTGCGCGACCAACGCGGCACGCTCTGCGCTTCGCGGCGAAGGTGGCCGTTCCTGGCGGATAAGCTCGCCGGCTTCGCGGTCCCGCTGTCGGCGCGCACGATCGGCGGCGCGCCGTTTCGGGTCGCCGGGCTGATGGCTTCTCTGCCACTCCTCGTAAGCCTGGCGCTCTTCGGGCGTCATCTGCGCGAGGCGAGCCGCACGTTCCTTGCTCTTCCGAAGCTGGTCGCGAAGTTTGCGCTCGGCCTTCTGCGCGGCACGGGAGTGCGAAGGGTTGGGCGGCTGCAGTCTATGCCAGCGAAGCCCGGCACCTGTTTTTCCACCATGTGACGCGCAAACGCCGTTCGGCATAGCCGCCTGCTTGCAGCGCTCGCCCGTGGACTTCGCGGTGGCCGAACAACGCGGGGCAAGGGCACGGGCGGCGTTCAACGCCAAACATTGGCGGCGCCCGATCGCACGGAACCGAGGCGAAGCGGCCCAAACGCGTTGCGCAAGCGTCCGGGGTTTCGTCATGCCGACGCCTCGCTCGACATGCCAGAACAAGTGAGGCCCTGAGGTATCGCGCCAACTCGAAGCCTTAGGCTGTAGCCAGCGTGCTTACGTATTACGGAAGCGGTTCCGCCGAGCCCGAACGCCCGCTCAACCGCTGTTGACGTTGTGGCTTGTGCGCGTGCGGAAACAGAGAACAAGTGCGAGTAAGAGAAGAATACCGTTTTTGGTAATCT
>NZ_BBWK01000068.1 GCF_001463765.1 Aureimonas sp. AU4
AGCGCAGCGCTGCCCGGTGGACGACGGATGCAAGGCCTGCGGTCGTGCGACCGTCGCGATCCATCGCCTCGATCTCGGATCGTTCGAAGAAGCGCGCGTCCGCCGCGTCGTCGCCGGCCAGCGGCTGCGCCGAAACCGGCCCGTCCGCGCGGAACACCGCGATCACCGCATGGGCCGTCTTGTCGATCGCCTCGTGAACCTGCGACAGGGCGAGGGCGGGGAGGCGAATGCCCGTTTCCTCCTCGAGCTCGCGCCGCGCCGCCGCCTCCAGCCGCTCGCCCCATTCGACGCGCCCGCCCGGCAGGCTCCAGAGCCCCTGGAAGGGTGCGCGCGAGCGCAGGATCAAAAGCGCCGCCCCACGGTCGTCGAACAGGCAGACCGAGACGCCGACGAGCGGGCGGGGTGGAAACATGGATGGACGTCCCTTCTTGCGGCGGGCGCAGCGGTCGCGCCAAGAAGGGCGATGTGCGCCCGCTTCACCCTGACGTCCAGCCCCGGCCATGTTGCCCGGACCTTCGGCCTCGCTCGGATCGAGCCCTTCCCGCCGCGCTACAACATCGCGCCGACGCAGCCGATCCTCGTCATCCACGAGGCGATGCCCCCGCCGCGGGGCCCCAGGCGCCGGGCGCAGCTTGCGCGCTGGGGCCTCATTCCCGGCTGGGTGCGCGACCCCGCCGATTTGCCGCTTCTCTTCTCGGCCCGCGCCGAGACGGCGGCCCTGCGCAACAGCTTTCGCGGTGCCCTGCGCTACCGCCGCTGCCTCGTCCCGGCGAGCGGCTTCTACGACTGGAAGCGTCTTGCGGACGGTGGGCGGCAGGCGTGGTTCCTGCGCGGCGAGGGCGAGACCCCGCTCGGCTTCGCCGGGCTCCTCGAAACCTACCTCGCGAGCGACGGCAGCGAGATCGACACGGCGGCGGTCTTGACCGTGGTCGCGCCCGACGATCTGCGCGGGGTCTGCGATCGCACGCCGGCCGTGGTGGCGGCCGGCGACGTCGATCGGTGGCTCGCCTGCGGCGATCACGAGCCGGACGAGGTGTCCGATATCCTCTCCCCGGTCCCGGCCGGTACGTTCCGGGCGATCGCGGTTTCGGAGCGGATCAACTCGGTTGCCAACATGGGGCCGGGCGTGCAGGAGGAAGTTCTCCTGCGCGACCCCTGAAGCGAGCCCGCCCGTGAACATCGATCTCCTGCGCCGCCTCTGCGAGACCCCCGGCGTTCCCGGCCACGAGCACCGGGTCCGGGCGCTGATCGAGCGGGAGGCCGAGGGTCTCTTCGACACGATCGAGACCGACGCGATGGGCTCGCTGATCTGCACCCGCAAGGGCGAGGGCGAGGACGCCGAGCGCGTCCTTCTCGCCTGCCACATGGACGAGATCGGCTTCCTGGTCAGCCATGTCAGCGAGCGCGGCTTCATCCACGTCTCGCCGGTCGGCGGCTTCGATCCGCGCAACCTCTTCTCGCGCCGCATCCTCGTCTGTACCGACGAGGGCGACCACAAGGGCGTCATGATGGCCGAGGGCAAGCCGGTCCATATCCAGGCGCCCGAGGACCGCAAGAAGGTACCCGAACCGACCGACTTCTTCATCGACATCGGCATGGGCGCGGCAACGCGCGACCACGTGCGCATCGGCGACTTCGTGGTGATGGACGAGCCCCTGGTCGAGATGGGCGAGCGCATCGTCTCCAAGGCGCTCGACAACCGCATCGCCTGCTGGCTCGGGCTCGAGGTCGCGCGCCGGCTGCGCGACGAGAAGCGCGCGCACCGCTGCCAGCTCACGGTCGCCTTCACCTCGCAGGAGGAGGTGGGGCTGCGCGGCGCCAGGACCGTGGCCTACAAGATCCGACCGCATATCGGCATCGGCGTCGACGTGACGCTTGCCTGCGACACGCCCGGCGTGCCCGACCGCGACCGCACGACCGAGCTCGGCAAGGGCGCCGGGCTGCACCTCAAGGACGGCTCGTTCATCGCCGACCGCGAGCTGACGCTGGAGTTCGAGCGCATCGCGCGCGAGGAGAGCATTCCGGTCCAGCGCACGATCCTGGGCGGCGGCGGCATGGATGGCGCCTCGCTCCAGCAGGCGGCGACCGGCGCACGGGCCATCGGCATCGTGGTGGGCACCCGCTACATCCACACGGTCGCTGAGATGATCGACCGGACCGACGTCGCGGCGGCGCTCGACCTTCTCACGGCCTTCGTCTCGCGCCATTGAGCGGCGACGTGCTCGAACCCGCCCTGCGCGGCTTCCTGTCGGGCGGCGCGCTGATCGTGGCGATCGGCGCGCAGAACGCCTTCGTCTTGGAGCGGGGCCTTGCGCGCTCGCATGTCCTGGCGATCTGCCTGATCTGCGCGCTCTCGGACGCGGTGCTGATCGCGGCCGGCGTCGGCGGGCTCGGATCGCTGATCGTCAGTCGCCCGGCGCTGATCGCATGGGTGACGGCCGGGGGCGCCGTGTTTCTCTTCAGCTATGCGGTGCTGGCGCTGCGCCGCGCATTGCGGCCCTCGGCGCTGGTCGTGCGCGCGGAGCGCTCGATGATGCTCGGCGCGGCGGTCGGCACCTGCCTCGCGCTGACCTTCCTGAACCCGCACGTCTATCTCGACACGGTGGTGCTTCTGGGCAGCCTGTCGGCGCGATACGGGGCGACGGACGGGCGGCTCCTCTTCGCGCTCGGCGCGATGGCGGCCTCGTTCGGCTGGTTCTTCGCGCTAGGCTACGGCGCGCGCCTGCTGTCGCCGCTCTTCGCCAGACCCGCCGCCTGGCGGGTCCTTGACGCGGTGATCGCCGCCGTCATGGCGATGCTCGGGCTCAGCCTTCTCCTGAGCCTGCGGGCCTGAGGCTAGTCGCGGCCGTTGCGGTTGGCCGGCTGGCTGCGAGTGGCGAGCGAAGGCTTCTTGCGCTTGGCGGGCAGCGACAGGTTGGCGG
Organism: Aureimonas sp. AU4; assembly: GCF_001463765.1. Lineage (GTDB taxonomy): Bacteria > Pseudomonadota > Alphaproteobacteria > Rhizobiales > Rhizobiaceae > Aureimonas. Next base: position 2,922 of record NZ_BBWK01000068.1, read on the forward strand.
CTGCGGCCGCGATCGCGGCGATGCCGATTTTCCGGTAGTTGCCGAGAAGGTGGGCTTCGCGTTCGCGCTCTTGCTTCGATCGGAAGGTGACGTTCGACTTGGTGAGGTGGGGGGTCATGCTCGTTCTCCTGTGAGCGGAGAATGCCCTTCACATTGCGGCGGATAGGGGGCGGAATTGCTTCCAATCTCGGGATCTATACTTAACAAAAGGTTGACGCCGCGACATGTTGCGTGAGCGCTACATGCTGCATTGCAAAATAAACTTTGGCGTGGCGCAAAGACTTATCGCGACAGCGAAGCCGCCGCGTTTGTCGCCCGGGCGGTTTGGCTGTAGCACGGGCGCCTGGAACGACGGCATTCGGGAACGCGACACGTGGACCAAGGCGACAAGGGCGTCACGCTCTTCAATACGATGACGCGGCGCAAGGAAGCGCTGCGCCCGCTGGACTGGCGGAACGGCGCCCCGGACCCGAAGCTGCGCATGTATGTCTGCGGACCCACCGTCTACGACGAAGCCCATATCGGCAACGCACGGCCGGTAATCGTCTTCGACGTGCTGTTCCGGCTTCTGCGCCACCTCTACGGCGAGGATCACGTCACCTATGTCCGCAACATCACGGACGTCGACGACAAGATCAACGCGCGGGCCGCGCGCGACTTTCCCGGCCTCGAGCTCAACGAGGCGATCCGGCGCGTGACGGAGTGCACCGCAGAACAGTTCCACCGCGATGTCGCGGCGCTCGGCTGCCTTGCACCCAGCTTCGAGCCGCGCGCCACCGAGTTCGTCGTGCCGCGCGGCGACGGCCTGCCCGACATGGTGTCGATGATCGAGGCGCTGATCGAGCGCGGCCACGCCTACGAGGCGGGCGGCGAGGTCCTGTTCGCGGTGCGCTCCATGCCCGACTACGGCGCCCTGTCGCGCCGCAACCTCGACGACCAGCAGGCGGGCGCGCGCGTCGCGGTGGAGGCGCACAAGCGCGACCCCGCCGACTTCGTGCTCTGGAAGCTGTCGGACGCGAACGAGCCCGGCTGGCCGAGCCCCTGGGGTCGGGGACGGCCGGGCTGGCATATCGAGTGCTCGGTGATGAGCGAGGCCTATCTCGGGCAAACCTTCGACATCCACGGTGGCGGGCTCGACCTGATCTTCCCGCACCACGAGAACGAGATCGCCCAGTCGCGCTGCGCCCACGGCACGCATGCGATGGCCGAGATCTGGATGCACAACGGCTTTCTGCAGGTCGAGGGCCGGAAGATGTCGAAGTCGCTCGGCAACTTCCACACGATCCGCGAGGTGCTGGAAACCGACAAGGTCGGCGGCCGGTCCTGGCCGGGCGAAGCCGTGCGGCTGGCCATGCTCAAGACGCACTATCGCGAGCCGATCGACTTCACCGCCGCCCGCCTCGACGAGGCGGTGCGCGAGCTCGACCGCTGGGAGCGCCTGGCGGAAGGGGCGGAAGGCGAGGCGGAGCCGGACGAGCGCTTCCTCGACCTCCTGAAGGACGACCTGTCGCTCAGCGCCGCGATCGCGCGCACGCACGAACTCTTCGACGAGGGGCAGGCGGCCAATGCGCTGGCGGGCCTGCGCCTCGTCGGCCTCGATCCCGTCCGCAAGGCCGAGATCGGCTCGGACGTCGAACAGCGGATCGCCGCGCGCCTCGATCTCCTGCGCGCCCGAGACTTCGCGGCAGCCGACCGCATCCGCGACGAACTGGCCGCGGAGGGCGTCCTCCTCAAGGACGGCAAGGACCCGGCGAGCGGCGAGCGCGTGACGACGTGGGAGATGCGGCGGTGAGCGCCTCGCTTCGCACGCTCTACC
>NZ_BBWK01000069.1 GCF_001463765.1 Aureimonas sp. AU4
GCTTCGCACGCTCTCCCCGCCGATCCAGCCCTTTCGCACCGAGCGGCTGGCGGTGGGCGAGGGGCACGAACTCTACGTGGAATGCTGCGGCAACCCGGCCGGGCAGCCGATCCTGTTTCTTCACGGCGGGCCGGGCAGCGGCTGCAGCCCGAACCACCGGCGTCTGTTCGATCCCGCGCACTACCGCGTCATCCTGTTCGACCAGCGCGGCTGCGGGCGCTCCTCGCCGCTCGGCTCGCTCCACTCCAACACGACCCACGACCTCGTCGGCGACATCGAGCGCCTGCGCCTTCACTTCCGCATCGAGCGCTGGATGCTGTTCGGCGGCTCCTGGGGCTCGACGCTGGCTCTCGCCTACGCCGAGACCCATCCCGAGCGCGTCGAGGCGATGGTGCTGCGCGGCGTCTTCACGGGCCGCCGCGCGGAGCTCGACTGGTACTATCGCGAGGGGGCGAGCCGGATGTTTCCCGACGAGTGGGAGCGCTTCCTGGCCCCGCTCTCGCCCGCGGCTCGCCGGGACCCGGTTCGCGGTTACCATCCGCTCCTGACCGACGCCGACCCGCAGGTCCTCGCGCGGGCCGCGCGGGCCTGGACGGACTGGGAGGCGCGTACGGTCTCGATGCGCCCGCCAGGGGCGCCGTCGGCGCCGGGCGTCGCGGCCAGCGACGCGGCGGTCGCCTTCGCGCGGATCGAGAACCATTTCTTCGTCAACGACCTCTGGCTGCGCGAGGGGCAGCTGATCGAGGAGGCCGGGCGCCTCGCCGGGATTCCCGGGATCATCGTCCAGGGGCGCTACGACGTCGTGACGCCGCCCGTCACGGCCTTCGACCTGCACCGCGCCTGGCCCGGCTCGGAGCTGCAGATCGTCGAGGACGCCGGCCACGCCTTTTCCGAGCCGGGCACGCTCGACCGGCTGATCCGAGCGACCGACCGCCTTCGCCAGAACCGACCCGTGGAGCCCGCTTCATGACGCTCGACAACAAGCCCCTGCGCACCGGCGGCTGCCAGTGCGGCGCCGTCCGCTTCCGCCTGGAAGGGGCGCCCGGCCACGCCTCGGTGTGCCATTGCCGCATGTGCCAGAAGGCGTTCGGCGCCTTGTTCGCGCCGCTCCTCAACGTCGGCGAGGCGAAACTGACCTGGACGCGGGGCGAGCCGGCGCGCTTCCAGTCGTCTAGCCACGTGCGGCGCGGCTTCTGCGCGGCGTGCGGAACGCCGCTCACCTACGAGGCGCCGGACGGGATCGCGCTCGCCATCGGCGCCTTCGACGATCCGAGCGACCTCGCGCCCGTGGTCCAGTTCGGCGTCGAGGGCAGGCTGCCCTACGTCGACCGCCTGCCGACGCTGCCCGTCCACACCACTGACGAGGACGCGGCCGACGGCGGTCATGGATGGATGAGCGAGATTCGCTCCTTCCAGCACCCGGACCACGACACGCCCGAGGGCTGACGGCGAGGGGAATTCGGGTGTCGCCGCCTCGCGCGATGGGATAGGTCGAGTCTACCGACGGACACGCCACGACCGAGACCCCGCATGATCCCCGAACCCGACGTTCGCCAGACCCGGCGCGGCCTCACCTATGCCTTCGGAGCCTTCCTGATCTGGGGGCTCGTGCTGCCGATCTACCTCAAGGGCCTGGCGCATGTATCGCCGCTGGAGGTGCTCGCGCACCGCGTCCTGTGGTCGATCCCGCTGGCGGTCGCGATCCTTGCGGTCGCCGGAACGCTGCGCAGCTTCCCACGTCTCCTGCGACCCCGCATCATCCTGATGGCGACGCTGACGGCGTTGCTGATCTCGGTGAACTGGGGCGTCTACATCTGGGCCATCGCCAACGGCCACGCCATCGAGTCGGCGCTCGGCTACTACGTCAATCCGCTGATCAACGTCCTGCTCGGCATGGCCTTCCTGGGAGAGCGGCCAAACCGGCTGCAGGGCGCGGCCATCCTCCTTGCCGCCTTCGGCGTGGGCATCCTCACCTACGAGAGCGGCGGTCTGCCCTGGGTGTCGCTGGCGCTGGCCCTGAGCTTCGGCTTCTATGGCCTCCTGCGCAAGACCATGCCCTTCGAGGCCACCGAGGGCTTCCTTCTGGAGGTCCTGATCCTCTTCGTGCCGGCGCTCCTGGTCCTGTTCCACGTGTCGGGACAGGGGGAGATGCACTTCGGCGGCAACGGCGTCGATACGGCTCTGCTCGTCGGGACCGGTGTCGTCACCGCCGTCCCGCTGATCCTCTATGCGGCGGGAGCCCGGCTCCTGCCCTACACGACGATCGGCCTTCTCCAGTACCTGTCGCCGACGCTGATCTTCCTGACCGCCGTCTTCGTCTTCGGCGAGCCCTTCGGCTTCTGGCAGGGCGCGAGCTTCGCCTTCATTTGGGCGGGCCTGGCGCTCTACACGGCCTCCATGCTGAGGGGGCGGCGAGGGGTGCCCGAGGCGGCCACCGAGGGAGCGGCCTAGAGCCGCTCGATCACTTCCGGAGCGGCCTCGGCCGGGACGGCCGGCGCGGCCGCCTCGATCAGGGGCAGGAGGTGTTCCACACGGTCGGCCACGATCGGGCGCACCATGTGGCCGGTATGGATGAAGCCGGCCTCGCGCATATGGTCGAGAAGGCTCGCGAACGGGTCCCAGAAGCCGCCGACATTGGCGATGGCGATCGGCTTGCGGTGCCGGCCGAGCTGGCTCCAGGTCATGATCTCGACCAGCTCCTCAAGCGTGCCGATGCCGCCGGGCAGTGCCACGAAGGCGTCGGAGCGCTCGAACATCTTGTGCTTGCGCTCGTGCATGTCCTCGGTGACGACGAGCTCGTCGAGCCGCTTCAGCTCGCTCGCGGTCGCCTCCATGTCGATCAGGAAGCGCGGGATGATGCCGGTCACCTGACCGCCGGCGCGGATCACGGCTTCCGAGACGGCACCCATGATGCCGCGCGTGCCGCCGCCGTAGACGAGGCGGATGCCGGCCTGGCCCATGAGGGTGCCGAGCGTTTCGGCGGCTTCGATGTAGGAAGGATCGCGGCCGGGGGAGGAGCCGCAATAGACGCAGAGGGAACGAATCGATGTCATGGGGCCAAGGTCGGTCGCCCGGCCGCCCCGGTCAAGGATGCCTCGGCATTTTCGCTGCGCTGCATCAGCTTCGCGCGTCGATCGCCTCGGCGATCTCGTCGGCCATCTTGAGAGTGCGCACGACGAGCGGCACGGCGAGCGCGACGAGCGAACGGTCCAGGCCGCGCGCGGCCTGCGCCTCGCGAATCTCGGAGGCGACGGCCGCCAGCACGGGCACGAAGCGGATCGCGAGCCCGACCGCGAGCCCGACGCGCGCCGGATCGACGCCGAGCGGCCGGAGCACAGGCGCGACGAGCCGCTCGATTGCCGCGGCTATGTCGGAGGGGCGCGTCGTCGCGGTCGCGAGGGCGGCGAGGAGAAGAAGGGCCGCAAGCCGCGACCCGAAGACAAGGGCGCTCTCGCCCCCCGCGAACCAGAACTGGAAGCCGGCGACGAGAAGGATGATCGGTGCGCTGGTCCGCAGCGTTCTCCCTGCGAAGCGCCAGCCGAGCATGGCTCCCACAGTCGCCAGCGCCAAGGCCAGCGCGCCGACCGAGAGCCAATCTGCCGGGAAGAGAAACAGAACGGTGCCAATGGCGGCAAGGGCGGCGAGCTTCGCGCCGGCAGGCAGGCGATGCGCGGGCGTCCGGCCCGGCCGGTAGAGATCCGCGATCACGCGTCCGCCAGCCGGCGGTAGAAGTCGAGCGCCTTACCCGGCGGCGCGTCGCAGGCCACGCGCCCTTCCTCGAAGACGAGGACGCGGTCGAACCCGTCCAGAAGCGGGAGGTCGTGCGTGACGAGGACGACCGGCCGCTCCGCCGCCTCGACCGCCGCCATCACGCGGCGCGTGTTGCGACGGTCGAGCAGCGTCGTCGGCTCGTCGAGAACCAGGAGACGCGGTTCCAGAACCATGATGCCGGCGAGCGCGACGAGCTGTCGTTCGCCGCCCGAGAGTTCGTGCGTCAGCCGATCCCCGAAGCCGGCGAGGCCGAAGCGCGCGAGCGCCGCCTCGACGCGCGGACCGATCTCGGCCTTCGGCAGCCCTCGGTTTCGCAGGCCGAAAGCCAGATCCTCCGCGACGCCGGGATAGACGATCTGATGGTCCGGGTTCTGGAACAGGAAGCCGACGGTGCGGCGCACCGCCCTCGTGTCCGCGACCGTGTCGAGCCCGTAGACGCGAACGAAGCCCTCGCTCGGTGCCAGAAGCCCGTTGAGAAGGCGCGCGAAGCTCGACTTGCCCGAGCCGTTCGAGCCGATGACGCCGATGCGCGGCTCCGTCAGCCTGAGGTCGAGGTCGCGAAGGACCCGTCGCCCGCCGCGCTCCAGCGCGACGCCGCGAAGTTCGATCATCCGACCCGGCGCGCCGCGCGGCTGCCGATCAGCGGATAGCTGTTCGACACGGCGACGGTGATCGCGGCGGCCAGCGCGGCCTTGATGAGGTCGCCGGGGATGAAGGCCATCGAGCCGTAGGCGGCGGTCGCGAGCGGCGCTCCGGTGACGAGCGAGATTCCTGGTATGCCGCAGGCGTAGAGGACGAGGATGCCGCCTGTCGCCACCGCCAGAAAGGCGGTGACGAAGTGGAGGCGTGGGAGGAAGCGCTCTGTGAGAAGACCCGTCACGAACGCGGCCGGCAGCCAGCCGAGGAAGAAGCCGACCGTCGGTCCGCCCAGCACCGCGACACCGCCGCGACCACCCGACAAAAGCGGCAGTCCGGCGAGGACGATCACCATGAAGAGAAGGATCGCCAGCGTGCCGCGCCGCGCGCCGAGCAGGCCGCCGGCCAGCATCACGCCCATGGACTGCGCCGTGATCGGGACGTTGATGATCGGCACGTTGAGGGCCGGAAAGGCCCCGAGCACCGCCATGAGCGCGGCGAAGAGGGCGATGAAGACGATGTCGCGGGTGGTCACGCCAAGACTCTCCGATGCAGGGGTGCGCGACGCCGCTCCTATCGCGCGCCGCAGGTTTCGTCGAGCATGGGCTCAGATCGCCGTCCGGATGGCCTCGTCGAGGTAGAGCCGGCGCAGGCGTTGCGCGAGGTCGCCGGGTCGACCGTTTGCCACGCGCACGCCGTCGATCTCGACGACCGGCGTGACGAAGGCGCCCGCCGAGGTGATGAAGGCCTCTCGCGCCCCTTGTGCCTCGGCGACGCTGAAGGGACGCTCCTCGATCTCGAGGCCGGCCTCCGCCGCGCCGCGCAGGACGGCGCTGCGCGTGATGCCCGGCAGGATCGAGCGAGACAGCGACGGCGTGACGATGCGGCCCTCCTGCGAGAGGATGTAGGCGTTGTTGGAAGATCCCTCGGTGACGAAGCCGTTCTCGGTCATCCACACGTCGTCGAAGCCCTCGCGCCGCGCCTGCGACTTCGCCATCGAGGCGTAGAGGAGCTGGACCGTCTTGATGTCGCGCCGCCCCCAGCGGAGGTCGGGCGCGACCGCGACGCGCAGGCCCCGCTCGGCTTCGGGCGAGTCGAGCGAGGCGCGGGGCTGGGTGAAGAGGACGAGGCCGGGCCTCGTGTCCGCCGCGGGCCAGACGAAGTCGCGGTCCACCGCGCCGCGCGTGACCTGCAGATAGATGCTCCCGAGATCGAGCGCGTTGCGGCGCACGAGTTCGCGGTGGAGCGCCAGAAGCTCGTCGTCGGTGGCCGGCGAGGGCAGGTCCAGTTCGGCGAGCGAGCGGCGCAGCCGCGCCTGATGGGCCTCGTAGTCGACCAGCTTCCCGGCGATCACCGCCGTCACCTCGTAGACCCCGTCGGCGAACAGGAAGCCGCGGTCGAAGACCGAAATCCTGGCATCCGCTTCCGGAACGAACTCGCCGTTGACGAAGACGGTGCGGGACATGGCTTCTCCTTGCGGCCGATGCGGGCTTGCAGCGCTTCTACCCGCCCGCCCGCGCTATCGGAAGCCGCGAAAAGCGACGCCTCGACACAGCTTGCCCGTTGCGGGGGCGCGGGGCGGCGGCTAGGCCAGAAGCGGGAGGACCGGCGCGCGTGCCGGCCCGCTACGTTTGCTTGAAGGAGCACCGGCGCTCGCATGGGCCATTATCTCGGACTTGATCTCGGCACCTCATCCCTGAAGGCGCTGGTGATCGATCAGAACCAGACCCCCCTGGCGACCGCCAGCGTGCCGCTCACGGTCGAACGCCCGCATTTCGGCTGGTCGGAGCAGTCCCCCGAAAGCTGGATCGCCGCCTGCGAGGACGTGATCGCCATCCTGCGGCGCGAGGCGCCGGACGCTCTGGCGGGCGTCGAGGGCATCGGTCTGTCCGGCCATATGCACGGGGCGACGCTGCTGGGCGAGGACGACCGGGTCCTGCGGCCCTGCATCCTGTGGAACGACACGCGCTCCCACGCCGAGGCCGCGGAACTCGACGACGACGAGGCGCGCCGCATCACCGGCAACATCGTGTTCCCCGGCTTCACCGCGCCGAAGCTCCTTTGGGTCGCGCGCAACGAGCCGGAGACCTTCGCCAAGGTCCGCCGCGTGCTCCTTCCCAAGGACTACCTGCGTCTCTGGCTGACCGGCGAGGCCGTGTCCGAGATGTCGGACGCGGCCGGCACGAGCTGGCTCGACACCGGCGCGCGGCGCTGGTCGGAGCCGATGCTGGATCGCACCGGCCTGCCGCTTTCCGCCATGCCGAGGCTGGTCGAGGGAACCGAGACGAGCGGAACGCTGCGCGGCGAGCTCGCCTCGCGCTGGGGTCTCAAGGCGGGCATCGCGGTGGCCGGAGGCGGCGGCGATAACGCGGCCTCGGCGTGCGGTGTCGGCGTCACGCGCCCGGGCACGGGCTTCCTTTCGCTCGGCACCTCGGGCGTGCTCTTCACGGCGAGCGCCGGCTACGACCCGGCGCCCGAAACCGCGCTCCACACCTTCTGCCACGCCATTCCCGGCCTCTGGCACCAGATGGGCGTGACGCTCTCGGCGGCGGGCTCGCTGGAGTGGCTCTCGCACCTCCTCCAGGAGAAGCCGGGCGACCTCGTGGCGCAGGCCGGCGACAAGCTGGAGGAGCCGGGCCGCCTCCTGTTCCTTCCCTACCTTTCGGGCGAGCGTACGCCGCACAACGACGCGGCGGTGCGCGGCGCCTTCGTCGGTCTGTCCGCCGACACGAGTCGGGCCGACATGGTGCGGGCCGTCATGGAAGGCGTCGCCTTCTCGATGCGCGACTGCCTCGACGCCGCACCCCATGCGGGCTGGGTACGCCAGCTCGTGGCGGTGGGCGCGGGCTCGCGCTCCAGCCTCTGGCTGCGCATCATGGCGAGCGTCCTGGAGACGCCGGTCGCCCTGCCGGCGGCGGGCGACTTCGGCGCGGCCTTCGGCGCGGCGCGGCTCGGCCTGTGCGCCGCGACGGGCGCTGACCCGGACGCGGTGATGACCGAGCCGCCCATCGCCGCCCGCCACGAGCCTGACGCCAGGCTCACGGAAGCCTATGCGCAGGCCCATCATCGCTACCAGGCGCTTTATCCCGCGCTGAAGGCAGCTGCGATCCGCAGCTAACGCGCCTGTCGAGAACACCGAAAGGCCCGGCCGAGAGATCGGCCGGGCCTTTTGGATTCGAGGGTTTCGGGGGAGGGCGGACCTCCCCCGGACCGGATGCTTACTTCGAGGCGTCGGCGGTCAGGTAGTCGTACTTGCCGCCCTTCCACTCGTAGATGACGTAGCCCGGCAGCGTGACGTCGCCCTTGCCGTCGAACTTGAGGTCGCCGACGACGGTCGGGAGAGCCTCGGAGTCGAGAACCTTGGTGACGGCCCCGAACTCGGTCGACTTCGCCTTCTTCGCGGCCTCGGCCCAGGCCTGGATCGCGGCATAGGTGTAGAGGACGTAGCCCTCGGCGGTCTTGCCGTTCTTCTCGATCTCCGCGACGATCGGGGCCGCCTGCGGGTTCTTGCGCGGGTCGGGCGAGAAGGTCATGAGCGTGCCCTCGCCGGCGTCGCCGGTGATCGCCCAGTACTCGTCGGTCACGATGGCGTCGCCCGACATCACGGTCGCGGCAAGGCCCTGCTCCTTGGCCTGACGCGCGATGAGGCCCGCCTCGGTCTGGTAGCCGCCGATGTAGATCAGCTTGACGTTGGCCTGCTTCATGCGGGTGATCAGCGAGGAGAAGTCCTTCTCGCCGACCGTGTAGGACTCGGTCACGGCCGGCTTCAGGCCGCCCGCTTCCATGAACTTCACGGTCTGGTCGGCGAGGCCCTTGCCGTAGGCCGACTTGTCGTCGAGCACGGCCACGGCTTGGCCCTTGAACTTGTCGGCGATGTAGCCGCCCGCGACCTGACCCTGCTGGTCGTCGCGGCCGCAGACGCGGTAGATGCCGGGGCCCGGGCGCTTGTCGGTGAAGTCCGGGTTGGTCGAGGCCGGCGAGATCTCGATGATGCCTTCCTCGGCATAGACCTGGCTGGCGGGGATCGACGAGCCCGAGCAGAAGTGGCCGGCCACGAAGGGCACGCCCTGCGAGGCGAACTGGTTGGCCACCGCCACGGCCTGCTTCGGATCGCAGGCGTCGTCGCCGACCGAAAGCTTCAGCATCTCGCCGTTGACGCCGCCGGCCTTGTTGATGTCGGCGATCGCCTGCTCGGCGCCGATGCGCAGCTGTTCGCCGAAGGCGGCGTTCTGGCCCGTCATCGGACCGGCGACGCCGATCGTGATGTCGGCAAGCGCGGCCCCGGACAGCATCATGTTGAGGGCCACACCGGCCAGAAGCAGTTTCTTCATCGAACGTTTCCCCTGTTGTCCGGCCGATCGGGCCGTGCATGGCGGCAACCGGTTCGGGCCGGCGCTCGAAGGCGAGTAAAGACGGATTCGCACAATCCCGCCATAGGCTCCGTGGCTGTCACGGCAAGTTTCTGCTCGCCTTTTCGCCGTTCAGGCGGAATGCCCACGGCTTGTGCTGAGGAAGCGGTACTGGCCCCGCATCTGGGCGCCGCGCGTCACCTGACGCCCGGCCGCCGCGAGCGCCAGGAGAACCACGAAATCGACGATCCCGTAGTGGAGCGCGGTCCCGATCGTGGCGGGCGGCAGGAAGAACGTGCCGTGGAACAGCGAGAAGTGGAGGAAGCGGATCGCCGCCGTGAGAAGCAGGATATAGAAGACGAGAAGTCCCCAGCCGTCCCAGCCGCGGGCCGTGGCACGGCCGACCGCAAAGGCCAGGAGGCCGCCGATCACGAGCGTGACGAGAACGAACTCGACCGCAGATACCTCCCACAGGAGGGCCATCTCGCGTTCCATCAGTGATGCCCTCCCTCGAGATAGGCGGAGCGCACTTCCTCGCGCGCCAGAAGCTCGCGGCCCGTGCCGCTCATCGTAATGCGCCCGTTGACCATGACGTAGCCGCGATGAGCGAGACGCAGGGCGTGGAAGGCGTTCTGCTCGACCAGGAAGACGGTCAGGCCCTCGTTGCGGTTGAGCTCGCGGATCACCTCGAAGATCTGCTTGACGATGATCGGGGCAAGACCCAGCGACGGCTCGTCGAGAAGCAGGAGGCGCGGGCGGCCCATCAGCGCGCGGGCGATGGCCAGCATCTGCTGCTCGCCGCCCGAAAGCGTTCCGCCGCGCTGCGTCGTGCGCTCCTTCAGCCGAGGGAACAGCTCGAAGATCCGGCGGATGTCCTCGTCGAAATGGTCCTGACCGACGAGCGTCGTGCCCATCTGCAGGTTTTCCATCACCGTCATGCGTCCGAAGATGCGGCGTCCCTCCGGCGACTGCGCGATGCGGCGCGTCATGATGTCGTGGGTGGGGAGCTGCGCGATGTCCTCGCCGGCGTAGAGGATGCGGCCGGCGCGCGCGCGCGGGTTGCCGCAGATCGTCATCATCAGCGTCGACTTGCCGGCGCCGTTGGCGCCGATCAGCGTCACGATCTCGCCGTCGCCGACATCCATGTCGACGCCCTTCAGCGCCTGGATCTTGCCGTAGAAGGTCTCGACGCCTCGGATCGAGAGAAGCGGCTGGGCGGTCGCCGGGGCGACGGGCGTGGCAAGCGCGCTCATCGGGCGTCTCCTTCCGCGATGTGGGCTTCGGCGATCGCGCCGTCGACGTCGCCGCGCTCCAGCTTCTCTTCCACGGCCTCGACCTCCTCGTCGTCGACGCCGAGATAGGCCGCGATGACGCGGGGATCGTTGCGGACCTCGTGGGCCGTGCCGTCGGAGATCTTCTTGCCGTAGTCGAGCACGACGATGTGGTCCGAGATCTCCATGACGACGCCCATGTCGTGCTCGATCAGGAGGATCGAGGTGTCGAACTCGTCGCGGATCGAGCGCAGGAGGGCGTTGAGCTCGGCCGATTCGCGCGGATTGAGGCCGGCGGCCGGCTCGTCGAGGCACAGGAGCACGGGATCGGTGCACATGGCGCGCGCGATCTCGAGACGACGCTGGTCGCCGTAGGAGAGGTCGGCGGCCGGATCGTCGGCACGATCGAGAAGGGCGGTTCGCCGCAGCCAGTCCACCGCGCGGTCCTGCGCGGCCTCCTTCGCCCGGCGATAGCCCGGCAGGCCCAGAAGACCGGCGATCGTGAAGCCCGAGGCCGCCATCAGCTTGTTGTGCTGGGCGACGAGGAGGTTCTCGAACACGGTCATGCCGCCGAAGAGGCGGATGTTCTGGAAGGTACGCGCGACGCCCGCGACCTCGGTGATCTTGAAGTCCGGCATGCGCTCGAGAAGGAAGATCTCGCCTTCGCCGGTCTTGAGGCTCTTGGCGCCGCCGCGCGTCAGCTCGGCCAGCGCGTCGTCGCCGATGCCCCGGCCGCGCCGCAACGCGATGCGCCCCTCGGTCGGCTTGTAGAAGCCGGTGACGCAGTTGAAGACGGTGGTCTTGCCGGCGCCGTTCGGGCCGATCAGCGCCGTGATGTCGCCGCGCCCGACCGAGAAGCTGAGGTCGTTGATGGCGACGAGGCCGCCGAAGCGCATCGTCAGGTGTTCCACGGTGAGAACGGGGTCGCTGGTCCAGCGGCCGGCGACGGGCGGGGTCGAGGTCTGGATCGTCATGGTTTCAGTGGCCCTCGCCCTGCGCGACCATATCGGCGCCTATGGCCTTACGTTCCTTGTAGACGGCGGACGGCTGGCGCGACGACACGAGGCCGCGCGGCTTCCAGACCATGATCGCGACCATGGCGACGCCGAACAGCACCATGCGGTAGCGCGAGGGGTCGAAGTCGGAGCCCAGGACGTCCTGGATGAAGGTCAGGTTTCGCATCAGCTCGATGCCGCCGATCATCACCAGCGAGGCGAAGACGACGCCGATCTGCGAGCCGAGACCGCCCAGCACGACGATGGCGAGGATGATCGCCGATTCGAGGAAGGTGAAGCTTTCCGGGGAGATGAAGCCCTGGCGCGTGGCGAAGAACGAGCCGGCGAAGCCGCCGAACATGGCGCCCGTGGCAAACGCGGTCAGCTTCACGTTGGTGGTGTTGATGCCGAGCGCGCGGCAGGCGATCTCGTCCTCGCGCAGGGCCTCCCAGGCACGCCCGACCGGCAGGCGGCGCAGGCGCAGCGTCACGAAGTTGGTCAGAAGCGCGAGCGCGAGGATGATGTAGTAGAGGAAGATGAAGCGGTGGATCGGCGAGTAGGGGATGCCGAAGAAGTCCGAGAACGTACCCTCGCCACGTCCGAAGTCGAGCCCGAAGAGGGTTGGGCGCGGAATGCCCAGAAGCCCGTTCGGGCCGCCCGTGAACTCTCCCCAGTTGAGCAGCACGACGCGGATGATCTCGCCAAAGGCGAGCGTCACGATGGCGAGATAGTCGCCCCGCAGGCGCAGCACCGGGAAGCCGAGGATGATGCCCCAGAGCGCGGCGAAGAGCCCCGCCATCGGCAGGCAGACCCAGAAGCCGAGCTCGAAGTTGATCGCGAGCAGCGCGAAGGAATAGGCGCCGACCGCGTAGAACGCGACGTAGCCGAGGTCGAGGAGTCCCGCGAGGCCGACCACGATGTTGAGGCCCCAGCCGAGCATGACATAGGTCAGGATCAGGATCGCGAGGTCGATCAGGTAGCGGTCGGAGGCGGGAAACACCGCCCGGATGATGAAGGGCAGGAAGAGCGCGACGCCGAGGAACAGGATGCCGAGCACCCGGCCGAGGGTGATCTTGCGGCCGGGCGCGGCGACCTTCTTGGTCGCGGCGCCCGAGCGCAGCGACACCTTGCGCTGGAATAGCGCGAGGCTGAGCACGAAGCGGATCGCGAAGGCGAGGCCGACGAAGGTCAGCCACAGGTCCCAGCGCTGGTAGAGGACGAGGCCGCCCGGTGCGATGTCGGAGCGGATCGCGACGAAGAAGACGGTGAGCAGGCCCACGATCGCGGCCGTGATTCCGGCCTCGCGCAGCGCCTTGGGAACGCTCACGACGGTCGGCGGCTCGGGCGTGAAGGGCGGCTCACCGCCCATGGCGGCGCGTCGCTCGTCCTGAAGGGCCTGCGCGCCCTCGGGCGATTGGGTGGAGGTCGGCTGAATGGTCGACATGAAGCGGCTCAGACCTTCTCGACTTCGGGACGGCCGAGGAGACCGGAGGGGAGGAAGATCAGGGTGATGGCCAAAATCGAGAAGGCGGCGACGTCCTTGTACTCGACCGAGAAGTAGCCGGCCCAGAAGGTCTCGATCAGGCCGATGGCAAGGCCGCCGAGCATGGCGCCGGGCAGCGAGCCGATGCCGCCGAGAACCGCGGCCGTGAAGGCTTTCACGCCAGCGAGGAAGCCGATGTAGAAGTCGATGACGCCGTAGTAGAGCAGGTACATCGTGCCCGCGACCGCCGCGAGCGAGGCACCCATGACGAAGGTCAGCGAGATCGTACGGTCGACGTTGACGCCCAGCAGCGAGGCCATCTTGGCGTCCTGCTCGCAGGCGCGCTGCTGGCGGCCGAGCGGAGTGCGCGTGATGAGAAGCGAGAAGGCGACCATCAGGACGAGCGTCGTCGCGATGATCAGGATCTGCATGTAGGAGATCTGCACGCCGTTCGTGATCATCACGGTGCCGGTGACCTGCGGCGGCAGCGGCTTCACGCGCGCCCCTTGCGTCAGCTGGACGAAGTTCTGCAGGAAGATCGACATGCCGATGGCGGTGATCAGCGGCGCAAGGCGGAACGATCCGCGCAGCGGCCGGTAGGCGATGCGTTCGATCGACCAGCCCCAGAGCGCCGTGAAGACCATGGCGACGACCAGCATCAGAAGGAGGACGACCGGCAGGAACGTCACGCCGATCGCGGCTAGAAGCAGGAAAACGGTCAAGGCTATGAACGAGCCGATCATGAACACCTCGCCATGGGCGAAGTTGATCATGCCGATGATGCCGTAGACCATCGTGTAGCCGATGGCGATGAGGCCGTAGATCGACCCCAACGTCACGCCGTTGACGAGTTGCTGCAGAAAATAATCCATGAACCGCCTGTATCTTGCCGAACATCGCGCGGCGCAGACGGCCGGTTGAAGCGCGCCTGCTGTTGAGGCATGCCCGATGGCATAGCAATGGGTTGCGCGTTCGCCAATCCGTCACGAAGGCGAGACCGTGGATAAATCTTAACTTCCGCGCGAACCGCGCTGCGGCGCGTAGCCGCTTTCATTGAGTCTGGAATTCTTCTAAAAGTGGCGACCGCCGTGGCCCGGAGCCCGTTCTTCGCCCGGCTCTCGAGGAGAGCGCCATGCGCCTGACCCGCCAGACCAACTACGCCATCCGCATCCTGATGTACTGCGCCGCCAACCCGAGCCGGCTGAGCCGGGTGGGCGAGATCGCCAGCGCCTACAACGTGTCGGAACTGTTTCTCTTCAAGATCCTGCAGCCGCTCGTCGAGGCCGGGTTCGTGGAGACCGTGCGCGGGCGCAACGGCGGCGTGCGCCTGGGCCGTTCGGCAGATGCCATCACGCTGCGGCAGGTCGCCGAGGTGACCGAGGAGAGCTTCGCGATGGCGGAGTGCTTCGAGACCGGTGCGACGGACTGTCCGCTGATCGACAGCTGCGCGCTGAACGCGGCGTTGCGCGCCGCGCTCGACGCCTTCCTCGGCACGCTCGACCGCTACACGGTCGCGAGCCTCGTCGATGGGTCGAGCTCCATCAAGCTGCGTCTCGGCCTCGACACGGCAACCGTGCCCGAGCGGGAAGTGGCCTGACGCATCAGGCCATCATCCGCTGCATCAGGGCGAGCTGGCGGGGCAGGGTGACGCGCGTCAGGTCGTAATCCTCCACCACCGTCCGCCGTGCGTTCCGCCGGATCTGCCGGAAGCGCTCCGGATGGTTCAGCGCCTCGGTGATGGTGGATACGAGCGCGTCGCCGTCGAAGAAGTCGACCAGCAGCCCGTTGCGTTCGTGCTCCACCACCTCCTGCACCGGCGAGGTCGCCGAGCCGATCAGGAGGCATCCGGTCGACATGGCTTCCAGCATCGACCACGACAGAACGAACGGATAGGTCAGGTAGACGTGCGCGTCCGAGACCTGCAGCAGCTTCTTGAAGACGTCGTAGTCGATGCGACCGACGAAGTGGACGCGTGATTCGTCGGCGACCGGGTTCTGCGCGAGCATCCTCGCCTTCCAGCTTTCGCCCTCGGGAAGGCGCGCGCCGTAGCTGACGCCGTCGCCGCCGACCAGCACGACATGCGCATTCGGGTTCTTTTCCAGAATACGGTTCAGCGAGCGCATGAAGACGTGGAAGCCGCGATAGGGCTCGAGGTTGCGCGCAACATAGGTGACGAGCGGCACGGACCCGTCGAACGTCAGACCATCGCCAAGCGTCACGCTCGGCCGCTCCGCCGGGGCCAGCGCGTCCGTGTCGACGCCGTCGTGGATGACCTTCACCTTCGGGCGGAAGATCGCGGGAATGCGGCTGTGCTGCCAGGCGGTCGGCGACAGTCCGTAGTCGGTCGATTCAAGACACGACAGAATCATCTGGTTGCGGGCGCGCAGCTGGAACTTCAGCTCGGGGTTGACCGGAAACTCCGGGTCGAACCCGACGTCCGCGCCCGACGCCGCGTAGTAGAACTCGATGTAGCTGAGCAGCGGCACGTCCGGGAAAACGTCCTTCACGAACTGCGTCTCGCCCCATCCGCTATGGCCGACGATGAGATCGGGACGGATGTTCTCCTTCTGCATCTGGAGAAGGAGGCGCGCGACGCCCTGGCCGTTGAGGATGCCGTCCTCCAGCGTGCGCAGGTAGAGATGCGTCTGCGGGTTCGGCTCGCGATGCGGCTTGTAGCCGATGACCTTCACGCCCTGGATCCGGTTTCGCGTCTCCTTGGTGATGAAGAACAGGCGGTTCTTTCCCGCGAGCGCGCGGCACAGGTGAAGGAACTGCCCCGGAAAGTTCTGGTGCAGGAAGAGGATCGTCTTGTTCTGGATCATCGCGCGGGCTGACTGAGAGGCTGTTCGCGTCGGGGTAGCGGCGAGGCGTCCGTTCCGCAAGTCGGTCGAGACCGGACATGCGAAGGGCGGGCGAACCGTGTGGTCCGCCCGCCCTTCACGGTCGTCGATCGCGGGTGGTGCGCTCCTACTCCTCGCGGAAGGCGCGATCCATGGACTGCGAGATCGGGGAGAGGATGTAGTCGAGCGCCGTGCGGCTGCCGGTCGGCACCACGATCTCGGCGGGCATGCCGGGATAGAGGCGAACGTCGCCCGCCATATGGGCGAGCGAGGTCGGATTCACCTCGACGTCGGCCGTGAAGTAGGCCGTGCCGTTCTCGGTCGTCAGGCGGTCCGGCGACACGCGCAGGATCTTGCCGTCCGCCGAGGGGGTGACGTGCTGGTTATAGGCCGTCAGCTTCACGTTCGCCGCCATGTTCGGCTCGATCTTGGCGATGTCCTCGGGCTTGATCATCGCCTGGACGATGAGCTGCGTGTTGTCGGGCACGATGTCGAGGATGCGCTCGCCCGCGCCCACGACGCCGCCGTCGGTGAACTGCGTCAGGCCGAGCACGGTGCCGGTGGCCGGCGCGCGAACCTCGGTCAGCGACAGGGTCGCGCGCGCGGATTGGAGGCGCGGCACGATGTTGGCCATCTCCGACTGGACGTCGCTGATGCCTTGATTCGCCTCCGACAGGCGGTCCTGCCGCAGGCGGTTGATCTGCATCTGGGCCTCGCCCTGCGTCTCCTTGGCCTCGGCGATCTGCGCCTTGAGGCTGCCGGTCTGGCCGCCGAGTTCGACCGAGGCGCGCTCCAGCGCAAGCACCTGCGTCTTGGGCGCGAGACCCTTCTTCAGAAGCGACGAGACGCCTTCCTTCTCCTCCTCGATCAACTCCTGCTGCCGGCTGATCGAGGCGACCTGGATCTCGTAGCCGCTGATGCGCGTGTTGAGCTGGGCGACCCGCTGCTGGAGAATCTCAACCTGCGTGTCGAGGCTCTGGCGCCGGGTGTCGAAGAGGATGGTCTGGTCCAGCATCAGCTGCTCGATCGACGGATCGTCGCGCCGCTCGGTCACCTCCGCGGGGAAGGCGATCTCGGGCAGGCCCTTGCTCTCGGCCGTGAACCGGGCGCGACGCGCGAGGAGGTTCATGTACTGGTTGTCGTAGACCTCGTAGGCCGAGCGGGCCTGCACGTCGTCCATCCGCAGCAGGACGTCGCCCTGCTCGACATGCTGGCCGTCCCGCACGAGAACCTGGTGCACGATGCCGCCGTCCCGGTTCTTCACGACCTTGCGGCTATCCTCGACCTTCACGACGCCGGTCGCCAGCACCGCGCCCGACAGGGGAGCGAAGGCTGCCCAGATGCCAAGGCCGACGATGAAGACCGCGACGATGCCCGAGCCGAGGATGATCGGCCTGCGAAGGCCCATGTCGAACTCGCCGCCCTCGGTCTTGCCGGTGGCGGGCGGCGGCAGCAAGGCCTTCTCGTCGCCCTCGCCGGGCGCGGGCGACTTCTGCGTCTTCCTGAACGCGATCACGGACATGGTTGTCTTCCTTGAACTGGATCAGGAGGAGGCCGGAAGGGCCTTGGGCGCCTGGGCCGGCTGTCCGGCGCCTTGGGCGGCGACGGCCTGCTGGGGGGCCGGCTGGGGCGCCTGCGCGTTCGAATTGGGGGCGGGCGCGAGGACCTTGGAGAGAACCTCGTCGCGCGAGCCGAAGCGCTCTACCATGCCGTCTCGCAGGAGAAGGATCTTGTTGGAGTAGTTCAGCGCCGACATGCGGTGCGAGATGACCACGACCGTCGAGCCCATCTTGCGCAGCTGCACGATGGCGGCGAGGAGCGCCTGCTCGCCCTCGGAGTCCAGCGAGGCGTTGGGCTCGTCCAGCACCACGAAGGACGGACGGTCGTAGACCGCGCGGGCGAGCGCCACGCGCTGGCGCTGGCCGACCGAGAGCATGGCGCCGCCCTCGCCGAGTTCTGTGTCGTAGCCCTCCGGCAGGCGCAGGATGAGGTCGTGGACACCAGCCATCTTGGCCGCTTCCAGCACGGCCTCGTCGCTGATCTGCGGGCTGAAGCGCGCGATGTTCTCGCGCACCGTACCCGAGAAGAGCTCGACATCCTGCGGCAGGTAGCCGAGGTGCCGGCCGATATTGTTGCGCGACCAGGCGTGCATCTCGGCGCCGTCGAGACGCACCGAGCCCGACGAGGGGCGCGACACGCCGATGAGAAGGCGGGCCAGCGACGACTTGCCGGCACCGGACGGGCCGATCAGGCCGAGACAGTCGCCCGGCTCCAGCGCGAAGTTAAGGTTCTTCAGAAGCGCCTTGTTGGTGCCGGGGAAGGCGTAGAAGCAGGTCTCGACCGAGAGCTTGCCGGAAGGGCGGGGCAGTTCCATGCCGCTTTCAGGGGCCGGGAACTCCTTGAGCAGCGCGTTCAGCCGGTCGAAGGCCTGGCGCGACGCCACGATCGCCGACCACGAGCCGACAGCGCGCTCGACGGGTGCCAGCGCGCGCGCCATCAGCATCATCGAGGCGAACATGACGCCGGGGCCGGTCAGGCCGTCGATCACGAGCAGCGCGCCGCCCGCGAGAATCGCGACCTGCAGGAACATGCGCGTAAAGCGGATCGTCGCCGAGATCGTGCCGCCGCGCTCGGAGGCCGTCTCCTGCGCGTGGAGCATGGCGAGGCGGTCGCGGTTCCAGCGCTGGGAGAGGCCGGGCAGCATGCCCATGGCGTAGATGACCTCGGCGTTGCGAAGGCCCGAGTCGGTCGCGGAATAAGAGCGCTGGCCCGCGACGTTCGCCTCCTTCAAGGCGGGGCGCGTCACGTATTCGTTGGCGAGCGCCAGGCCGAAGAGCACGATCGCGCCGATCAGCGAGAGCGTTCCGAGGCGCCAGTCGATCGCGAAGATGACGACCAGGAAGATCGGCGCCCAAGGCGCGTCGAGAACGGCGTTGGTCACGTTGCCGGCGAGGCCCTGACGGAACGTGTCGAGGTCCCGCAGCGCCTGGCTGCGCACGGGACGGCCGGCGCGAAGGCCCGCGTTCACCACCGCGTCGAGGAGGCGCGGGGCGAGCTTACGGTCGAGCAGCGAGCCGATGCGGATGAGGATGCGACCCCGCAATTCCTCAAGCGCCGTCATGACAAGAAAGGCACCGACCACCGCGAGGGTCAGGAAAAGGAGCGTCGCGACGGACTGCGAGGTAACGACGCGGGAATAAACCTGCGTCATGTAGATGGGTAAGGCTAGATAGAGCAGATTAGAGCCGAACGAGAACAGCGCCGCGAAAGCCATGGGTTTGATGCCGGTGCGAAGGGCATCGCGCATCTCGGGCGCAAGCTGGTTCTGGTTCTGCATACGTCGCCTTCTTCGGGTGCGGTCGGCCTCGGCAAGGCCCGCCTTGACCCTCCAAACACGGCTTCTTGAAGGCCGGGGAGGGCGAAGGGCAGGTCAGGCGCGGCGAACATACAGGCAAAACGGGGGGCTTGGGTACTCTCCGGCAGACGGAAACAGCTGGCACCCACAGCGAGAACGCGAAACGGAGCGACCGATGCCCGCCACCACCTCGACCGCTGCTACCGGCCGGCCCGAACTCGACAGCCTGATCGGCCCGCAGGCCTGGGCCGTGCGCAGCCTGTCGTTCGGCTTCTCGAACTCGGCGGCCGATTATCCCGCGACCTACGGCCGGGGCGAGGCGCCTGGCGCCAGCCTCCTGTCGGCCGACGGGCAGGCGGCCTTCCGGGGGGCGCTGCGCGAGTGGGGCAAGGTCGCGAACCTCGCCTTTACCGAGACGGCGGCCTCGGTCGCCGACATCCGCATCGCCTACAGCGATCCGGTGGCGACGGCCTATGCCTATCTGCCGTCCGGAGCGGGTGAGGGCGGCGACGTGTGGGTCGGCGCCTACGTGGCGGGCAAGGGCTGGGCGCAGGGCAGCTACGGCTACTACGCCGCGATCCACGAGCTCGGCCATTCACTCGGCCTCGAGCACCC
Source organism: Aureimonas sp. AU4 (assembly GCF_001463765.1). Taxonomy (GTDB): domain Bacteria; phylum Pseudomonadota; class Alphaproteobacteria; order Rhizobiales; family Rhizobiaceae; genus Aureimonas. Next base: position 19,316 of record NZ_BBWK01000069.1, read on the forward strand.
GCACGAATCGCCCAACCCGGGCGTCGCCGATCAAATGGCGTCGAGCGTTATGAGCTACCGCTCCTTTCCCGGCGCCTCGATCGCGGACGGCTACCGCAACGGCGCCTCGTCCTACGCGTCCTCGCCGATGCTCTACGACATCCAGGCGATCCAGACGCTCTACGGCGCGAACTTCGCGTCGAACGCCGGCGACACGACCTACCGCTGGACGCCGGGCGCAGCCGACGCGCGCGTCGCCGACACGCTGGTGGGCGTCACGGAGGCGACGGGGCGGGCGGACGCGCGCGTCTTCGAGACGGTCTGGGACGGCGGCGGCAACGACACCTACGACTTCACCGCCTATGCCACGGCGCTGCGCGTCGACCTAGGCCCCGGCGGCTGGACCTATCTCGGCCAGCAGCTGGCGGATCTGGGCGCCGGCAACACGCCTCCCGGCAACATCGCCAACGCCTTCCTGTTCAACGGCGATACGCGCTCGCTGATCGAGAACGCGCTTGGCGGCGCGGGCGCCGACGAGATCCGCGGCAACATCGCGGCCAACCGGCTCGACGGGGGCTTGGGCGCCGACACGCTCTTTGGTGCGGGCGGCTCCGACGTCGTGATCGGCGGCGAGGGCAACGACCTCTTGTTCGGCGGCTTGGCCGTGAACGACCCGGGCGATGCCGCCGACATCCTCGACGGGGGCGCGGGCAACGACACGATCTACGGCAACGGCGGCAACGACACGATCTCGGCCTGGACCGGCAACGACCTCGTCTACGGCGGCTACGGGCAGGACCTGATCCGGGCGCAGATGGTGGCGGGCGCGCGCACCGACATTTATGCGGGCGGCGCCTTTGCCGATCCGGCCGACCTCGCCGACCGCGTGGAGGTGCTGGGCGACGTCACGGGCGGGCAGATCCGCGTCTACGGCAACGGCGGCAACGACTCGCTCGACATCCGCGTCTCGGGCGCGGGCCGCGTCGAGGTCTATGGCGGCGTCGGCGACAACGCGATTCTCGTCCAGGCGACAAATCCGGGCTCGCAGGTGCTGGTCGTCGCCGGCACGGGTGGCGACCGGGTAGACATCGCCGCGGCGGGCTCGGCGACCGTGATCGGAGGCGGGGGCGCCGGCAACCCGACCGACGGCGCCGACACGGTAGACGCCAGCGGCTCCACCGGCCGGCTCATGCTCTACGGTGACGGCGGGGCCGACCGGCTGATCGGCGGCTCGGGCGACGACACGCTCTCGGGCGGCGAGGGCGCCGACACGCTGACCGGCGGGGCGGGCGCGGACGTCTTCGTGTTCATGCGCGGCGAGACCCCACAGACCTCCGGCGACACGATCACCGATTTTGGCGCGGGCGACCGGCTCGACTTCGGTGCGGCGGTGGGCTCGGCGGCGAACTTCGCTTCCGTCACGGTGGCGACCGGCACGGCTGCGGCGCAAGGGGCGGGTCCCGGCCCGACCTATCTCGCGGTGCAGGACGGCACGAACACGGTCGTCTATGCCGATCTCGACGGCGACGGCCTGCGCGAGACCGCCGTCACGCTCCTGGGCTTCTCAGGCGCGGTCATGGTGTCGATGATCGTGTGACGCCGTTCAGGCAAGCTTCTCGAAGCTGAATTGGAGTTCTGCACCGCTCGTGACGCGCGCGAGTTTGTCATGCGTCTCGAGCCAAGCCCCGGCGGGCTTGGCCCTGAACACGTACTGATAGGGGAGGAGGCTCGGCGGACCCGATATCGCAACGCCGGCCGAGCCCGCATATTCGAAAAGATCGTGACGACCGGTCGACGAGATAACGTCGCCGTCGCCTTTGCCCGCGGCGGTCGTACCGCCACCATCCGACCACGGTTTTTGAAGCGACCGACGAAGATGGGATTGTCGATGCCGTCGAGGTCGATTGTGTCAATACTACGGTAGCTGAATATGCCGTCGCCGGACGCGGTTCTGTCGGAGAGGGTGAAGTCCGCGCTCGCCTGGACCCTAATTGTCTGCGACCGCTGACCGTCAAACCGAAAGACTAGCCAGCATCTCTCATGGGGTTTCGTCATCAGACAGCATGCAATTCGTGCAAATGCGCATCCATCGCGCAAAATCGAAACGGCGATGCAATTGGTATCGAAACTGCGTGGTAGCGAATTACGGCGGGACGCCGGAAGTTGTGGTCGCATCAGGCCGCTTGCCGCAGTTGCAAAAGGGTGATGCAGCGTGGCAGCAGCGCTGGGTGCCGGGGCTTGGCGTCCCGGATGCAGCGTCAGCTTTGGTCAAGGCCCGGGAGACACACCTTGTCGCTCAATCCCTACGACGACGACTTCACCCAGCGCCTCTCGGCGCCCGATGGGCACCGCAACATCATCGGCGGGTTGTGGGACGAGATGGGCGCACTGCAGCGCGACTATCTTGTGGATCACGGCCTGAGACCGGGCGACCGGCTGCTCGACATCGGCTGCGGATCGCTTCGCGCGGGCGTCATGCTCGTGCCCTATCTCGCTCCTGCGCACTATTACGGCATCGACTATCTCAGCGCGCTGATCGAAGAGGGGTACGAGCGTGAGATCCGTCGGCTCGGCCTCGACAGCCGTCTGCCCCGCGAAAACCTCGCCGAGGAGCGGGCCTTCGCGGTGCCCTTCGAGGGGGTCACTTTCGATGTCGCGTTGGCACAAAGCGTGTTCACGCACCTGCCGATCAACCACCTTCGGCTCTGCCTCGCGCGGCTTCGTCCGCGCATGAGGGAAGGGGGGCGGTTCTTCTGCACCTTCTTCATGGCGCCCGATCTCCTTCAAACGGGTGAGACGATGCGCCACCCGCCGCGCAGCGAGGTCGAGACCTTCTGCTGGCGCGACCCGTTCCACGTCTGGCGGCGCGACATTCTCTTCGCGATGGAGGGGCTGGGTTGGGAACTGGAGGACATCGAGGCGTGGGGCCATCCACGCGGGCAGGAGATGGCCCGCTTTCGCGCCGTGTAGCATAGCGCGCGGCCTTCGCAGGATTGACACGTCGGGGCTTTGGCGGAAAGGACGCGGGGCGGCGGGGTGCGCTCGTGCCCCGCCGAGTGTCCGTCGCCGTCGCTGCCGGCCGCGACGGACGTTGATCTCGCGCATAAGGCCACCGACGCTTTGACCGATCAGACCGCTTCCCCGCAAGCCTCCGGCGTTCTCGTGCTCGGCATGCACCGCAGCGGCACCTCGGCGCTGACCGGCGCGCTCGACCTTCTCGGCATTCCCGCCGCAGGCGATCTCCTGCCGGCCGAAAGCTACAACGAGAAGGGCATCTTCGAGAATCGCGCCGTCAACCTCTTCCACAACCGTCTTCTGGAGGCGCTCGGCTCACGCTGGGACGACCCGATGCCGGTGTCGAACGGCTTCCTGGAGACGCAGGCGGGCGAGCGCTTCGTGGAGGAGCTGGCGGGGATCATCCGCACCGAGCTTCTGGCGCAGAGCGCGATCTTCACGGTCAAGGACCCGCGCATGTCGCGCTTCGTGCCGCTGTGGCGCGCGGCGCTGAACCGCGCCGGCGCGCGGCCGCTCGCCGTCCTGCCGTTCCGCCACCCGCTGGAGGTGGTCGGCTCGCTCGCGCGGCGCGACGGGTTTGCGCGCGCCAAGTCGCTCCTGCTCTGGCTCGACCATACGCTGGGCGCCGAGCGCGAAACGCGCGAGATGCGCCGCAGCCTCGTGACCTATGACGGGTTGCTGGCCGACTGGCGCGGCACGGTGGACCGGATAGCGGGCGACCTCGACATCCGCTACCCCGTGGAGCGCGCGCGGGCCGAGGCGCGCCTCGACGCGTTTCTCACGGGCGAGCTTCGCCATCATGCCGCCCCGCCCGCGATCGGCGAGGCGACGCGCCTCGACCAGCTGACCGCGATCAGCTGGCGCGCCATCCTGCGCCTCGTCGCCGACCCGCAGGACGCTGGGGCGCTGAGCGAGCTCGATGCCGTGCGCGGCGAGCTCGGCGCGACGACGGCGGTCCTCTCGCCCTATGTCGCTTGGGAGTTCCGCGAACTGGCGGCCAAGAGCTGGGACGCCGAGAAGCTCGCCTTCCAGCTCGACGCCGAGAAGCGCAGCCGCGAGGACGGCGACCGCATCCAGCTGGAGCGCGAGCGCCAGATGCGCTCGGCCCACAACGACGACCGGCGCGCCCTCGCGCTCGCCGAGCGACGGCTGGAGCGCGTCGAGGGCGAGCTTCACGGCGCCATGGCGGAGGCCGATCGCCTGCGTCCCTCGGTTCACATGGCCGAGATGTTGCGCCACGAGATCGAGTCCCTCCATCGCGAGGTACACCGCCGCGACGTCGCCATGGCCGCGCTTCGTGCCTCGACCTCCTGGCGTGCGCTCCAGCCGCTGCGCGCCTTCGGCGCCTATGTTCCTCCCGGCGCGCGCACCGCGCTGCGCCGCTCGGCCAAGGCCGCCTGGTGGCTGGTGACGCCCTGGCGCATGCCCGCGCGCCGCCGCGTGATCGAGGCGCTGGAGCAGCAGCGGCAGGAGGCGCTCGTCGCGCCGCCGCAGCCCGCGCTCGCGCCGCCCGCGCCGCCGCAGCCGCCCCGGGTCGTCCGTGAGCCCTCGCTTCTTCCCGAGCGCCCGCCGCTGCGCGTCTTCGAGGCACCGCTCGACCGGCCGCGCCTGTCGATGGTCACCGACAGCATCAACAGCGGCAGCCTCTTCGGCGGCGTGGCGACGGCGCTCATCTTCTGCGCGCTCGCCGCTCGCGAGACCGGCCGCACGCTGCGCATCGTCACCCGCATGCAGGCGCCCCATGCCGCCAATGTCGGCACGATCCTTGCCGAGCACGACATCCGCTTCGACGGTGACGTGCAGTTCGCCTTCTGCGATCAGAACGATCCGGATGCGGCGATCGACGCGGGCGCCGACGAGATCTTCGTCACGACCTCGTGGTGGACGACGCACGCGACGCGCAAGGCGATCCCGGCCGAGCGCATCCTCTACCTCCTGCAGGAGGACGAGCGCATGTTCTATCCGCTCGGCGACGAGCACCTGCTCGCCGGCGAGACGATGGGCGACCCGGCCGTGCGCAAGATCGTCAACACCGAGCTCCTGTTCCGCCACCTCGAGACGACGGGCATCGTGGGCGAGCGCGACGTCTTCTTCGAGCCGGCCTTCCCGGCGCGGATCTACCATCCCGAGCCCGCGGAGGATGCGCCGCGCCGCCGATTCTTCTTCTATGCGCGGCCCGGCCACGCGCGGAACCTCTTCGAGCGCGGCGTCGCGGTGATCGACCGGGCGATCGAGGAGAACGTTCTCGATCCCGACCGCTGGGACATCCACTTCGTCGGTCGCGGCCTGCGCCCGATGCAGCTGGCGCGCTCCGTCGAGCCGATCCTGGTCCAGGACCTTGCCTGGGGCGACTATGCCGCCTTCGTGCGCGGCGTCGATCTCGGGCTGTCGCTGATGGACACGCCCCATCCGAGCTACCCGCCGCTCGACATCGCGGCCTCGGGCGGCGTCGTCGTGACGAACCGCTGCGGCCTCAAGACGGATCTCTCGCGCTATTCCGAGGCGATCCTGTGCGCCGACGTTTCGGTGGATGCGCTGGTCGAGACGCTGCGACGCGGCGTCTCCCTCGCAGAGGACCGGGACGCAAGAGCCAAGGCGCACGCGCAAGCGGGTCTGGCGCGCTCCTGGGCGGAGAGCTTTGCGGGACCGATGGCGACGCTGTTCCGGGACGGCGCCCTTGTTCGTTGAGCTGCCGCCGCCGGTTCACCACGTCGAGCCGTGGGGCGAGCCTTTCGAGCGCCGGCTTGCCGCGCTGAGGGGCGGGCGGCCACGCATCGCCTATTTCTACGAGAGCCCGGACAACAGCACCTTCCGCTACCGCGTCTTCAACATGATCGAGGCGATCGGGCGCGAGTGGCCGGACGCCTCGGCAGCGTATTTCTCGCTGGCCGACGGCGCTGGGCTCGCGCGCGTCGCCGAGACCGCCGATATCCTCGTGATCTGCCGCGCGCGCTACAGCGCGCTGATCGGCGATCTCGTGGCACGCATCCGGCGGCGTGGGGCACGCGTCCTGTTCGACGTCGACGATCTCGTGTTCGACACGCGCTATGTCGAACTCATGCTCCATACGCTGGCGCAGCCCGTCAACGAGGGCGCCTGGGACTGGTGGTTCGCCTATACGTCTCGGATCGGACGCACGCTGGCACTCTGTGACGGGGCCATCACGACCAACGAATATCTGGCGGACCGCATCCGGGACGTCGCGCCGGTCGACGTGCGGGTGGTTCCAAACTTCATGAATCCGGCTCAGATCGCCCATTCGCGCGAGATCATGGATGCCAAGCGCCGCTCGGGCTTCCGGCGCGACCACGCTCTCCATATCGGCTACTTCAGCGGCTCGCCGACCCATGTCCACGACTTCGCCGTGGCGACGGCCAGCCTCGCGGACATTCTGCGGCGCTACCCCGAGGTGCGGCTGCGCATGGTCGGCTACCTCGAGGTTCCGCCCGTGCTGGAGCCGTTTGCCGAGCGCCTCGACCGCCATGCCTTCACGGACTACGTCAACCTGCAGGGACTGGTGGGCGCGACCGAGATCAACATCGCGCCGCTGCAGGACAACCGGTTCACGAACTGCAAGTCGGAGCTGAAGTTCTTCGAGGCGAGCGCGGTGGGAACCGTGACCTGCGCGTCGCCGACCTATACGTTCGAAAAGGCGGTGCAGCCGGGCGAGAACGGTTATCTTGCGGCGGCGCACCGCTGGAGCGAGGTACTGGGAGAGATCGTCGACGACCTGCTCGACGGGGGGCGGCGCTACCGCGAGGTTGCCGAGCGGACCTTCGAGGAGGCGACCGCCCATTACTCGGGACCCGGACAGATCGCCGCAATCCGCCGTGCCCTCATGCGGGGCGAGGGCGCCTGAACGCCGGTCTGCATCCGGTGCGTGTCCGGGAAGTCTCAACGTCGACCGAGGAAACCGAATGAAACTGACCGGCATCCACCATCTGACCGCCGTCACGGCCGACGCGCCCGGCAACCACCGCTTCTACACGCAGGTGCTCGGCATGCGCCTCGTGAAGAAGACGGTGAACCAGGACGACGTCTCGGCCTACCATCTCTTCTACGCCGACGGGTTGGCGAGCCCGGGGAGCGACCTGACCTTCTTCGACTGGCCGGTGCCGCGTGAGGAGCGCGGCACGCATTCCATCGTCCAAACCGCGCTTCGCGTTTCGGGCGAAGGCGTGCTGGAAGCCTGGCAGGGGCGACTGGCGGCCGCTGGTTGTCGCGCCGAGCCGATCCGCGAACTCGACGGACGGGCGACGCTCCGCTTCGAGGATCCCGAAGGTCAGCGCCTCTCGCTGGTCGACGACGGTGGGCTGGGGAGCGCGCATCCGTGGGAGCGCAGCCCCGTGCCGGCGTCGCAGCAGATACGGGGCCTCGGGCCGATCACGATCAGCGTGCCGCAGCTCGGGCCGACCGACCGCGTGCTGCGCGAGGTACTCGGCATGGAGCCCGTGCGAAGCTACGCGGACGAGGGGCGCGAGACGCAGGTCTACGAGATGGGCGAGGGCGGTCCGGCCGCGGAGCTCCACGTTCGGCTGGAGCCGCACGCGCCAGTCGCCCGCCAGGGGGCAGGCGGCGTCCACCACGTCGCGTTCCGCATCCCGGACGCCGAGTACGAGGCCTGGGCTGACCGCCTGAACGGCGTCCGCCTGCCCAAGAGCGGCCCGGTCGACCGGTTCTACTTCCGATCTCTCTACTTCCGCGAGCCCGGCGGCATCCTGTTCGAGATCGCAACGGATGGTCCCGGTTTCGCGACGGACGAGCCGTTGGAAACACTCGGCGAGTCGCTTTCCCTGCCACCCTTTCTCGAGAGCAGGCGTGCGGAGATTGAGCGAGGACTCAAGCCGCTTTGAGCGGTCGACTGCGCGTCTGGCGCGCAAGATTGTGCCCAATTCTGAGGCATGCGCATTTCTCGCATAAAGGGCTTGCATCAACGATCCTGCGGTCCTAGCCTTCGACCACATACCGGCCTCGCCGGACGGCATCAGCGCCCCGTGACCCCAAGGCATTCGCCATCGGGGCGCGGGGTTTTTTGTGGGAGCGGCATGACGCGCCTTCGCATCCCTCTGGGTCTCCTGTTCTCGCAGAGCGGCGATTATGCGCGGCTCTCGCGCGAAGCGCGCGACGGTGCGCTTGCGGCGGTCGCGCAGGTGAACGGCGATCCGCAGTCCGGCGTCGGGTTCGAGGTCTTCGAGGCCGATCCGGAGGGCCGCACGGATCGTTACGCGCCGCTCTGCGGCGAGCTCCTGCGTGGCTCGGTCCGGCATGTCGTGGGTTGCATCACCTCCTGGAGCCGCAAGGAGATCATTCCGGTCCTCGAGCGGCACGATGCCATGCTCTGGTACGCGCCGCCTTACGAGGGCTTCGAGGCTCACGAGCGGATCGTCTACCTCGGCGCCTGTCCGAACCAGCATGTCGTGCCGCTTCTCGCCTATGCGATCCCGCGCTTCGGAAACGACGCCTACCTTGTCGGCTCGAACTACATCTGGGGCTGGGAGGTCAACCGCATCGCCCGCGAGATCGTGGGGGATGCCGGCGGCCGCACTCTCGGCGAGCGCTATCTGCCCTTGGGAGACACGGACGTCGCGCGGATCGTCGAGGAAATCCGCGTGCTGCGTCCGGCCTTCGTCGTCAACAACCTGATAGGTCCGTCGAGCTACGCCTTTCTCGATTCCTACCATCGCCTCGGCCGCGCCGATCCCGACTTCGCGCCGGCGCGGCGACCGGTTCTCTCGTGCAACCTCGTGGAGGACGAGCTCGCGGCGCTGCAAGGCGCGGGCGACGGGGTGCTGACCGTGGGGCCCTATTTTCGCGGCGACGATCCGGCGCCGGCGTCCCCCCGATCGGCCTTCATGGCGAGCGCCGCGAGCGCCGTTCTGGTGTTGGCCGCGATGGCACGGGTCGCCGGAACGGGTGAGCCCGAGGCGATCTCGGCGTCCTTCGCGGGCCGACGGTTCGCGACGCCCCTCGGCGAGGTCGCCGTCGATCCGCAGACCCATCACCTCGACTTGCCGGTTCTGATCGGCCGCGCCTCGGGTTCACGCTTCGAACCGGTCTGGCGCAGTCCGGCGCCCGTGGCGCCCGATCCGTATCTGTCGCGCTACGACCCGCGGGACGCCTTTCGGCGTCCGGCCTTGAGGATCGTGCCATGAGACGCGAGCGGATCCCGCATCTGGGCGGCGCGCGAGCCTTCGTCCTGCACAAGCCCCATCCGAGCCTCGCGGTGCTGACGCGCCAGCTCGCCGCGATCGGGCTGGAGGTGACGGAGTGCTGGCCGGAGCCGACCGCCGACGTCCTGGGCGCCGACTTCCTGTTCTTCGACGTCGACCTCGGCTTCGACGCGCAGTTTCCCTGGAAGCCCGGCGAGGCGCCGATGCCGACGGTCGCGCTGATCGGCTCGGAGGCGCCGGGGCGGATCGAGTGGGCCCTGTCGCAGCGGGCGGATGCCCATATCGCGAAGCCTCTTGGCCAGTCGGGCGTCTACGCGGCGCTCCTGATCGCGCGTCAGGCCTTCGAGGCGAGGCGGTGCCTCGCCCGCGAGATCGAGGATTTGCGCGCGCAGATCGCCGAGCGCCGGACCGTCGTCGCCGCCGCCCTCATCCTCGCCGGGGCGGGCGCGAGCGAGGCTGAGGCCTTCGGTCGGCTGCGCGCCCTCGCCATGTCTTGGCGGGTCGGCGTCGAAGAAGCCGCGCGGCGCGTCTGCGCGGCGCGCGTGTCGGAGCAAGACGAAGGGGAGGCCGATGGAGCCGCTCGCCGCTGACGGCCGTCCGGTGCCGGCTCCCGGCGCGCCGCCGGCGGACCATGCGCTGGCTCGCCTCCTGCGGCGCCCGCTCGCGCTGATCGGCCTCGCGCTGATCGGGCTCATCGTCGGGGCGGCACTGCTCGCGCCCTGGATCGCGCCGTTCGACCCGAGCGAGCAGTTCTTCGATGGCCTGACGGTCGAGGGCGCGCCGCTCGCCCCCAACGCCACCTACTGGCTAGGCACCGACCTTCTCGGTCGCGATCTTCTCAGCCGCATCCTCTACGGGGCGCGGACCTCGCTCGTGATCGGCGTCGTCGCCAACGGCGCGGCCCTCATGATCGGAACGCTGGTCGGGGTCGTCGCCGGCTACCGGCGCGGATGGGTCGGCACAATCCTCATGCGCTTCACCGACCTCATGATGGCCTTTCCGGCGCTGCTGCTGGCGATCTGCCTCGCCGCGATCCTGCGCCCAAGCCTCTGGATCGTCGCGCTCGTCATCGCGCTCGTGAACTGGGTGCAGGTGGCGCGCGTGATCTACACCGAGACCACCGCGATCGCCGAGCGCGACTTCATCCAAGCCGAGCGGTCGCTTGGGGCCGGCGAGGCGCGCATCCTCGTGCGCCACATCCTGCCGCATCTCCTGTCAACCGTGATCGTCTGGGGCACGCTGGGCATCTCGACCACGGTGCTTCTCGAGGCGACGCTCTCCTATCTCGGCGTCGGCGTTCAGCCGCCCGAGCCCTCCTGGGGCAACATCATCTTCGAGAACCAGACCTACTTCCAGGCCGCGCCCTGGCTGGTCTTCTTCCCCGGAGCCGCGATCCTCGTCATGGCGCTCGCCTTCAACCTCGTGGGGGACGCGCTGCGCGACGTGCTCGACCCGACCGAGCGGGGGCGCGACTGATGCTGCTCTACGTTCTGCGGCGCCTGGTCCAGGCTGCGCTGATCCTTCTCGGCGTCTCGGCGATCACCTTCGCGCTTCTCTACATCCTGCCGGCCGATCCCGTTCGCCAGATTGCCGGGCGCTCGGCCACGGCCCAGACGGTCGCCAACATCCGGGCGCAGCTCGGGCTCGACCAGCCCTTCCTCGTCCAGTACGGACGTTATCTTGCCGGGCTCCTCCAGGGTGATCTCGGACGCTCTTATCTGCAGCGCACCGACGTCGCCTCGCTGATTTTGTCGCGCCTGCCGGCTAGCCTCCTCCTCATGGCGGCCGGCATCGCAGCCGAGCTTCTGATCGGCCTGACGATGGGCATGTTCGCGGCCGTGCGCCGGGGCGGCGCGGCGGACCGGGCGCTGATGCTCGGCTCCTTCGTCGGCGTGTCGGCACCCCAGTTCGTGGTCGGGCTCCTGCTCCTCTACGTCTTCGGCGTCCAGCTGCGCTGGCTGCCGATCTCGGGATACGGCACGGCGGCCCATCTCGTCCTGCCCGCGCTCACCCTCGGCATCCTCGGCGCGGGCTGGTACTCGCGCATGATGCGGTCCTCGATGATCGAGGTGCTGAGGCAGGACTACATCCGCACCGCCCGAGCCAAGGGTTTGCCGCGCGCGACCATCCTGTTCCGGCACGCGCTGCCCAACGCGATCCTGCCCATCGTCGCGATGATCGGCATCGACATCGGCGTCTTCATGGGCGGCATCGTGGTGGTGGAAAGCGTGTTCGGCTGGCCGGGCATCGGCCAGCTCGCCTGGCAGGCGATCCAGCGCGTCGACATCCCCATCATCATGGGCGTCACGCTCGTGTCCGCGCTCGCCATCGTCCTCGGCAACCTTCTCGCCGACCTCATCGCCCCCTTCATCGACCCGCGCATCAAGCTCCGCTGACGCGCCCGAACCCAAGGAGACCGTGACCCATGACGCGCTACTGGAAGCAGACGGCCGCCGCCGTCGCCCTTCTCGCCGCACTCGGCACCGCGCCGGCCCTGGCGCAGGGCACCGCGCCCGCCAACGGCGGCACGATCACGATCACCTACAAGGACGACGTCGCCACGCTCGACCCGGCCATCGGCTACGACTGGCAGAACTGGTCGATGATCAAGTCGCTCTTTGACGGGCTGATGGACTACGAGCCGGGCACGACCAACCTCGTGCCGGGTCTGGCCGAGTCCTACGACATCGCCCCCGACGGTAAGGTCTTCACCTTCCACCTGCGCGAGGGTGTGAAGTTCCACAACGGCCGCGTCATGACGGCCGAGGACGTGAAGTACTCGCTCGACCGCGTCACCAACCCCGAGACGCAGTCTCCGGGCGCGGGCTTCTTCGGATCGATCGCAGGCTATGAGGCCGTTTCGAAGGGGCAGGCGAAGGAGCTGTCGGGCGTCACCATCCCCGACCCACGCACCGTGCGCATCGAGCTTTCGCGACCCGACGCGACCTTCCTTCATGTGATGGCACTGAACTTCGCCTCGGTCGTGCCGAAGGAGGCGGTCGAGGCCGCGGCCGGCGACTTCGGACGCCAGCCGGTCGGCACCGGCGCTTTCAAGCTCGCCGAGTGGACGCCCGGCCAGCGCGTCGTCTTCGAGCGCAACCCGAACTACTGGCGGCAAGGCCTGCCGCATCTCGACGGCGTGACGTTCGAGATCGGGCAGGAGCCGATTGTGGCGCTCCTGCGCCTGCAGCAGGGCGAGATCGACATTCCCGGCGACGGCATTCCGCCCGCGAAGTTCCAGGAGGTGATGGGGAACCCGGAGACAGCCAAGGAGGTGGTCGAGGGCGGCCAACTCCATACCGGCTACATCACCATGAACGTGAAGATGGCGCCCTTCGACGACGTGCGGGTGCGCCGCGCCGTCAACATGGCGATCAACAAGGACCGCATCGTCCAGATCATCAACGGCCGCGCCAAGCCCGCCAACCAGCCGCTGCCGCCCTCCATGCCCGGCTATGTCGAGGGATACGAGGGCTACAAGTACGATGTGGCCGCCGCCAAGGCGCTGCTCGCCGAGGCCGGCCATACCGACGGGTTCGAGACCGAGCTCTTCGTCATGAACACCGATCCCCAGCCCCGCATCGCGCAGGCGATCCAGCAGGATCTGGCGGCGATCGGCATCAAGGCCTCGATCCAGAGCCTCGCGCAGGCCAACGTGATCGAGGCGGGCGGCACCGAGACCGGCGCGGCCATGATCTGGTCGGGCGGCATGGGCTGGATCGCGGACTTCCCCGACCCTTCCAACTTCTACGGCCCGATCCTCGGCTGCGCGGGGGCGGTGCAGGGTGGCTGGAACTGGAGCTGGTACTGCAACCCGGACCTCGACAAGCTGGCGGCGGAAGCCGATGCGATCGTCGATCCGGCCAAGGCGGCCGATCGCTACAAGGCCTGGGGCCAGATCTACACGAAGATCATGGAGGACGCGCCTTGGGTGCCCGTCTTCAACGAGCAGCGCTACACGATGAAGTCGCCGCGCATGGTGGGTGAGGACAAGCTCTTCGTGGATCCCGTCACGATTCCCGTGAACTACGACAACGTGGGCGTTTCCGATGTGCGGTAAGTGCGATTACACGATCCACGGCCGCTCGTTCCACTACGGCTGGGACAACTTGTTTCCACCGGCGCAGCATGTCGCGCCGGGTTCCACCGTGTTCTTCGAGTGCCACGACTCCTCGGGCGGCCAGCTGACGGCCGCCTCGACCGTCGCCGACGTGTCGACGCTCGACTTCGGTAAGATCAACCCGGTGACCGGGCCGATCTTCGTCGACGGCGCCGAGCCGGGCGATGCGCTGAAGGTGACGATCGAGGGATTCGACCCCTCCGGTTTCGGCTGGACTGCCAACATTCCGGGCTTCGGCCTTCTCGCCGACCAGTTCACCGATCCGGCGCTCACGCTCTGGACCTATGATCCGAAGACGTTGGAGCCCTCGGCCTTCGGCTCGCACGGGCGTGTTCCGCTCAAGCCCTTCGCGGGCACGATCGGCGTCGCACCGGCCGAGCCCGGTCATCATTCGGTGGTGCCGCCGCGCCGCGTCGGCGGCAATCTCGACATCCGCGACCTTTCGGCCGGCACGGTGCTCTACCTGCCCGTCGAGGTCGCGGGCGCGCTCTTCTCGGTCGGCGACACCCACGCCGCGCAGGGCGACGGCGAGGTCTGCGGCACGGCCATCGAGAGTCCGATGAACGTGACTCTCAAGCTCGACCTCGTGAAGGGCGCGAACCTCAAGATGCCGCGCTTCACCACCGCCGGTCCCGTGACGCGCCATCTCGACGCCAAGGGCTACGAGGTGACGACCGGCGTCGGGCCGGACCTCATGACCGGCGCGCGCCAGGCGGTCGCCGACATGGTGGAACTCCTGGCCGGTCGCTACAACATGAACCCGGTCGACGCCTACATGCTGGTCTCGACCTGCGGCGACCTGCGCATCAGCGAGATCGTCGACATGCCGAACTGGGTGGTCTCGTTCTACTTCCCCCGGATCGTCCTGGAATGACGGCACGGGCCGCGATCGAGGCTGAGGCGGCGGTGCCCGCGGGCGCGGGCACCGTCCTCGAGGTCGAGAAGCTGACCGTCGACGTCGGCACGCCGCATGGTCGCCGGGCCGTGGTGCGCGATCTCTCGTTCACGGTCGCGCGCGGCGAGACGCTGTGCATCGCGGGCGAGTCCGGGTCGGGCAAGTCCATGACCTCGCTCGCGATCATGGGCCTCCTGCCGCGCCCGGCCGCGCGGGTCGCGGGCGGCTCGATCCGCCTGGGCGGACGCGACCTCACGCGGCTCGGTGAGGCGGAGATGCGGGCCGTGCGCGGCGACCGCATCGCCATGATCTTCCAGGAGCCGATGACCTCGCTGAACCCGGTCCTGACGATCGGGCGGCAACTGACCGAAGCGATCCGCGCCCATCGTCCCGTTTCGGCCGGCGAGGCGCGCCGGCTCGCGGTCGAGGCGCTGGAGGCGGTCCGCATGCCGCAGGCCGCCGCGCGACTCGACCGCTATGCGCACGAGATGTCGGGCGGCCAGCGCCAGCGCGTCATGATCGCCATGGCCCTTGCGCTCCGGCCGGACCTCCTGATCGCCGACGAGCCGACCACCGCGCTCGACGTGACGGTACAGGCCCAGGTCCTGTCGCTCCTGCGCGATCTGCAGCGCGATACCGGTACGGCGGTGATCCTGATCACCCACGACATGGGCGTCGTCGCCGAGATGGCCGATCGGGTCGTCCTGATGCGCCATGGCGAAAGCGTCGAAAGCGCACCGACGCAGCGCCTCTTCCAGGCGCCGGCAAGCGCCTATGCCCGTGAACTCCTCGCAGCCGTTCCGCGCATCGGGGAGGGCGCCGCGCGCAGGCCGACACGCGATACGGCCGCGCATTCGGCGTCTCCCGTGGTCGAGGTGTCGGACCTGCGCGTGCGCTTCCCGGTCAAGGCCGGGCTGTTGGGACGGCCGGTCGCGGAACTGCATGCGGTGGGCGGCGTCTCCTTCCGGATCGAGCCGGGCGAGACGCTGTCGCTCGTGGGCGAGTCGGGTTGCGGCAAGTCGACCACGGCCAAGGCCCTCGCGGGTCTCGTTCCCTTCGAGGGGGTGGTCGTCGTGGCCGGTCGCCATGCCGGCGCGCTCGACCGTGCGGGCCGGAAGGCGATGCGCCGCGATGTGCAGATGGTCTTTCAGGATCCCTACGCCTCGCTCGATCCGCGCATGACCGCCGGCGATCTCGTCGGCGAGCCGCTGGTGATCCACCGGATCGGCGATGCCGCCGAGCGCCGCGAGCGGGTCGTCTCCTTGTTCGAGCGCGTCGGACTCTCGCCCGACCAGATGGCGCGCTATCCGCACGAATTCTCGGGCGGCCAGCGTCAGCGCCTCTCCATCGCCCGCGCGCTCTCGCTCGGACCCAAGCTCATCATTGCCGACGAAAGCGTTTCCGCCCTCGACGTCTCGGTGCAGCGCCGCATCCTCGACCTCTTGCAGGAACTGCAGGAGAAGCGGGGCGTCAGCTACCTCTTCATCTCCCACGACATGGCTGTGGTCGAGAACATCTCGGACCGCGTCGCCGTCATGTACGGCGGGCAGATCGTCGAGACGGGCTCGCGCGACCAGATCTTCGGCGCGCCGCATCATCCCTATACGAAGCGGCTGATCGCCGCGGTGCCTGTGCCCGATCCCACGCGGCGTGGACGCGCACTGCCGCGCATGGAGGAGACCGCGCCCAACCTCGTGCATGGACGCGGCGAGCGCCCGGCCGCGGTACCGCTCAGCGAGGTCGCGCCCGGACATTGGTCCGCTGCGAGCTGACCGCCCGCGTTTTTTCGCGCCGCGCGCGGTCCGTGCTAGAACGATGGGCATCCGCGACTCAACCCGTCGCCCAGGGAGACCGAACGCTGCCCCTTGCCGCCGTGACGCCCATGCCAGCCGTCCGAAACCGCACGCTGCGCCTGCATGGCTCCATCGCGCAGGACATCGGCACGGCCATTCTGGCCGGACGCTACCGGCCGGGCGATCTCCTGGCGAACGAGGTGCAGTTCAGCGAGCATCTCCAGGTGTCGCGGACGGCCTACCGGGAAGCGGTCCGTATCCTGTCGGCCAAGGGCTTCGTCAGCAGCCGGCCGAAGGCGGGAACGCGGGTCAACCCGCGCTCCAGCTGGAACGTCCTCGACCCGGACGTCCTGCGCTGGATCTTCGAGAACGATCCGGTCGACCCGAACTTCGTGCGCGAGCTCTTCGAACTTCGCCAGATCGTGGAGCCGTCAGCCGCCGCCCTGGCCGCGCATCGCCGCACGGATACCCATCTCGCGCTTCTTGAATCGGCACTCGACGACATGGAGAGCCATGGGCTCGCCGTGGAAGCCGGACGTGTCGCTGACCGGTTGTTTCACGAGACCATCCTGGAAGCGACGGGAAACGGTGCTTTGGGCACACTGGCGAGCGGCATCTCGGCTGCGGTGCGTTGGACGACCCTTCTGAAGGCGCGGGAGGGCCGGATGCCGCGCGATCCGATCCCCGAGCACCGTGCGGTTCACGCTGCGATTGTGGCACGCGATGCGGACATGGCCTTCGCCGCGATGACCAACCTGGTCGGTCTCGCATTCCAGGACATCACGACGATCGATCCTCGCATCGAGCTGGCATGAGGCCCGTCCGGTCCGACGCCGGCGATTGAAGTGCTCGTCCGCTGATGCGGGCGCACCAACGCACGGTTGCCGAGAACCAGACCTTAAGAACCCGGAGGCTAGGAATCCGGGTGGGAGAGGGAGCGCGCCGATGTCAGCGGGATTTGCCGTCGCGGAAGGGGCAGACCGGGCCATGCGGCTCTGGTTCCGCGTCGTCGTTTCCCTGCTTTGCGTTGCATTGCTGGCGGTCAGCTTCTGGTTCCATTTCGCGGATGCTCGTGCGTCCCGCGAAAGGGTCGAGCATGAAGCCGTTCTGATGGCGCGCGCCCTGTCGCGCCATGCCGCAGACCTCACCAGCCTCATCGATATGCTTCAGTTCGACATGGTCCAGTCGGCGACCCAGTTGATGCGCGGCGAGGCGGATGTCGCGAGTTCGGAAAGAACGTGGCGCGACCGGCTACTCCGGCTGTCAGCGGTCGAGAGTATCTGCGCCTTCGACAGGACGGGGCAGCTTGTTCTGGCCTCCGGCAAGGAATGCACCCGGGCTCCGCAGCTGGAGTGGTTCCATCCGTTTCCGGCCCTCGCCACAAAGGTCGATCAGATCGGAATTCCGTTTCAGTCACGCGGCGGAGGCGATTGGTTGATACCAGCCATCGAGACCTGGCAGGACGATGCAGGACAGCCGATGGGCCTCGTGGTTCTGGCGCTCCGCAGCAGCTACCTCTCGAGTGTCTACAACAACTACGACATGACAGGGCGCTCCGGGATCGCCCTGTATCGAGCCGACGGTGTCCTTCTCGCGCGTTTCCCACAGGTGAGCGATCGTATCGGGCGCAACTTCGCCAATTCCGACGCTTTCCGTCCTGCCCTGAGCCTTCCCTCGGGTTCGAATTCCGGGCCGTCGCCGATAGACGGCGTCGATCGCATCCGCGCGTTCGAACGAGTGCCCAATGCCGCGCTCACGGTCGTCGTCGCGCTCGACGTCGGCGTGCTGCCCGGCTGGGGGGCGACGACACTGGCGTCGTTCGGTGCGCTGGCACTCCTGATCGGCTGCGTCGTCATGGTCAGCCGCCAACTCGACCGCCATCTCGCCTCGAACTTCGACACGCGCGAGAAGATGACGCTGCAGGCCCGCACCGACGTTCTGACCGGTCTTCCGAACCGCCGCGCCTTCGACGAGGCCATGGCGCGCGAGTGGGCGAGCGCGGCGCAGAATGGCACGTCGCTTTCGATGCTCCTGTTCGACGTCGATCAGTTCAAGGCCTTCAACGACACATACGGCCATCTGGCCGGCGACGGTTGCCTGCGCCGGGTCGCGGGAACGTTGCAGCAGGGAACGTTCGAGACCATAGGGCATCTGGCCCGCTTCGGCGGCGAGGAGTTCGCCCTCCTCCTGATCGACGTCACGCCGGGTGTCGCGGTGCTGGTGGCGGAGCACCTGCGCGCCAACATCCAGGGCCTGCAGATGCGCCACGCGGGGAACAAGGGCGGCGGCGTGGTCACCGTCTCGATCGGCATCGCCACGCAGGACCTCGGCGACGCACCGTCCGACATGGCGCCCGCCGAACTGATCGCCCGGGCCGACAAGGCGCTCTACCGTGCCAAGAACGCCGGGCGGAACCGCGTCGAGCAGTTTCAGGCGAAGGGCGACGAGGTCGTCGCCCTTCGCGCCTGAGGGCTTCGGCTGGCCGGATCAGGCGGCCGTGCGCCGTGCGTCCCGCTGATCATTGGAGAGCAGCGCGCGACGGTCATCGGGCGTCAGAGCCTCCGGCTGGCGGCAGTCGTGGCGCAGGCGCACCGGCTGGCCCGTCTCGGCGGACTGCAGGATGCCGAGCATGGCTTCCAGAACGTGCAGCGCGAGCTCGCCGCTTGCCCGATGGGGCCGCCCGGCCTCGATGGCCGCCGCCATCTCGGCAAGGCCCAGCCCCCGATAGTTCGCGTAGCGCGGCGAGGCGGCGGGGTAGTTCAGCTCGGTCAGCCGCTCCTCGCCCGCCTCGATCGGACTCCACGTGTCGCGGTTGTCCGCGATCTCGATCGTCCCGCCGAAGAAGTTCGGGTCGGGCACGCGGATCGAGGCGCCGGTGCCGTAGAGCTCGATCGGCGTCATGCCGTGCTTCCAGACATCGAAGCTCGCGAGAAGCGTCACCTGCGCGCCGGACCGGAAGCCGAGGAGGGCATGGAAGGTGGTCGGCGTCGTCACCGGGATGACCTGGCCGACATTAGGTCCATTCGCCGTCACGGTGCGTTCGGCCAACCCGATCTGGCCCATCGCGACGACCTGTTCGATGGGGCCGAGCAGCGTGACCAGGGCGGAGAGGTAGTAGGGACCCATATCGAGCACCGGGCCGCCGCCCGGCTTGAAGTAGAAGGCCGGCGCCGGGTGCCAGTGCTCCATGCCGCGCGACATGATCGTGGCGACGCCCGACAGCGTGCGGCCGACCGTGCCGTCCTCCATCAGGCGCCGCGCGGTCTGCGTGCCGGCGCCCAGCACAGTGTCGGGTGCCGAGCCGACGCGCAGGCCCTTCTCCTCGGCAAGCTTCATGATCGCTTCGCCGTCCTCCAGCGTCGTCGCCAACGGCTTCTCGCCGTAGACGTGCTTGCCGGCGCGCAGCGCCCGCAGCGACACCTCGGCATGGGCGTCCGGGTTGGTGAGGTTCAGGACGATGTCGACGTCCGGGCTCTCGTAGAGCTCGTCGAGCGTAAGCGCCTTCAGGCCGTAGGTCTTGGCGCGAGCCTCGGCCGCCTCCGGACGGGCGTCGGCCACCGCCGTGAAGCGGATGTCACGAAAGAGCGCCGCGTTGGTGAGGTAGATGTCGGAGATGACGCCGCAGCCGACGAGACCGATACGCTGCACCATGGTTCAGTTCCCCTCGAAACCGTTCATCGTCCGCAGGCTCGTTTCGGCGAAGCGGCGAAAGTCGGACGGATTGTCGTGCTCGGCCACCATCAGGTCGCAGCCGGCCGCCTTCGCGGCGCGCCAGATGGCGGACCAGTCCATCGTTCCGGTGCCGACGTCCGCCCACCCGTCCTCGTCCGTCTTCTCGCCGGACGGCGCCAAGTCCTTGACGTGCAGAGCGGAAATGCGCCCGCTGTAGCGTTCGATCCAGCGAGCCGGGTCCTCGCCGCCGCGCACGATCCACGCGGCGTCCGCTTCCCAACCGATCTTGTCCGAGGCATCGAGAAGGTGCTCGATCGGGCGCGAGCCGTCCTCCAGAGCGCGCATCTCGAAGTCGTGGTTGTGCCAGGCAAAGCGCAGCCCCTCGGCCGACACCCGGTCGGCCATCGCGGCAAGGCGGCGCGCGAACGCCTGCCAGCCGGCCACGTCGCCCGGACGGTCGGCGGGCAGCAGGTAGGGCACGACGACGAGGCCAATTCCGAGGCGGCGGGCGATCTCGAGCGTGCGCTCGAAGCGATTCTCCAGAAGGTCGACCGAGAAGTGGCCGCTGGGGACCGAGAAGCCGTTCGCCTTCACGCCGTCCGCCAGGGCGTCGAGATCGTCGTAGAGGCCGCCGAACGGCTCGACGGCCTTGTAGCCGAGCGCGGAGAGGGTTGCGAGTTGGTCGGCGAGCGGCGGGAAGTTGCGCGCCGAATAGAGCTGCATCGAGTTCATGGGGGCTGTCCGGTTGGGGATGTCAGAGCCGCTCGCCGCTTGCCGTGTCGAACAGCGAGGCGCGGGCGGGATCAAAGGAGAAGCGAATGGGATCGCCGACCTGGAAGCGGCGCTCGCCGTCGGTGCGGATCGAGAACGGACGGCCGGCGAAGCGCGTCCAGACGAGCGTGTCGGCGCCCATCGGCTCCACGACGTCGACCGGTCCTTCCGCCTCGAAGGCGTATTCGCCCGGCCGGATCGAGACATGCTCGGGTCGCACGCCCAGAGTGGCGGGCCGGGCGGCGGGTGCGGCGAGGAAGCCGTAGCGTCCCAGCGGTACGCGGATGCCGCTTGCCTCGAAGGCCGGACCGTCCGCCCCGGCCGCGAGACCGCCCTCGATGAAGTTCATGGCGGGCGAGCCGATGAAGCCCGCCACGAAGAGGTTGCGCGGCCGCGCATAGACCTCGGCCGGCGCGTCGAGCTGCTGGATCACGCCGCCGCGCATGACGGCGATCCGGTCGGCCAGCGTCATCGCCTCGATCTGGTCGTGCGTGACGTAGACCATCGTGTTTCCAAGCTCCTGGTGAAGCTTCTTGATCTCGACCCGGAGCTCCGCGCGCAGCTTGGCGTCGAGGTTCGAGAGCGGCTCGTCGAACAGGAAGACGTCGACCTCGCGCACGAGCGCGCGGCCGATCGCGACGCGCTGGCGCTGGCCGCCCGAGAGCTCGCCCGGCCGGCGCTTGAGAAGCGGCTCCAGCTGCAGGAGCTTCGCCGCGCCGGCCACGCGACGGTCGATCTCGGCGCGCGGAGTCTTCGTCATGCGAAGGCCGAAGGACAGGTTCTCGGCCACCGTCATGCGCGGGTAGAGCGCGTAGGACTGGAACACCATGCCGATGCCGCGCTCGGCCGGCTCCGCCCAGGTCACGTTGCGGCCCGAGATCCAGATCTCGCCGTCGGACACGTCGAGAAGGCCCGCGATGGCGTTGAGGAGCGTGGACTTGCCGCAGCCCGATGGGCCCAGCAGCACGAGGAACTCGCCGCGCGCGATCGCGAGGTCCATGCCCTTCATGACGTCGAGCGAGCCGTAGCGAATGCCGAGTTCCTTCACCTCGACCGCGCTCTCGCGGGTGCGGGCCGCGTTCATCTGCGTCATCGCGTTCATCCCTTGACGCTCCCGGCTGCGATGCCCCGCACGAACCAGCGGCCGGACACGAAGTAGACGACGAGCGGCACCAGCGCGGTGAGGATGGTGGCCGCCATGTTCACGTTGTAGAGGCGCTCACCCTGGGTCGAATTGACGATGTTGTTGAGCTGCACCGTCATCGGCAGGTTGTCGCGCCCCGCGAAGACCAGCCCCAAGATGAAGTCGTTCCAGATGCCCGTGACCTGCAGGATCGCGGCGACCACGAGGATCGGCGCGGACATGGGCAGGAGCACGCGAAAGAAGATCTGCCAGAAACCCGCACCATCCACGCGCGCGGCCTTGAAGAGCTCGGACGGGAGGCTCCCGTAGTAGTTGCGGAAGAGGAGCGTCATCACCGGCAGGCCGAAGGTCGTATGGATGAGGACGATGCCGGGCAGCGAGCCGTAGAGGCCGACCGCCGAGAACATGCGCACCAGCGGGTAGATGAAGACCTGATAGGGGATGAAGGCGCCGAGCAGCAGTACGGCGAAGAGGAGGTTCGCGCCCTTCGGCCGCCAGAGCGACAGAGCGTAGCCCGTCACCGAGCCGACCGCTATCGAGATCAGGACGCTCGGCACGAGGATCTTCACCGAGTTCAGGAAGCCGGCCTGGATGCCGTTGCAGGCAAGGCCCGTGCACGCGGTCGACCAGGCGGCGCGCCAGGCATCCAGCGTGAGATCGGCGGGCCAGGCGAAGATCGAGGAGACGCGGATCTCGTCCATCGTCTTCAGTGAGGTCACCACCATGATGTAGAAGGGCAGGAGGAAGAAGAGGGCCGCGATCAGGAGAAAGGCGTAGAGCCCCACCCGTCCGGCCGTGAGATGCCGGGGTTTCGGCCCGCGCGCCGCGGCCGGAAAGGCGCGGCCGGTGGAGGCGAGTGCCGGGACCTGCGTCAGCGCCGTCATGCGTGGGCTCCGGCGCGGTTCGGGCGGAAGTACTCGACGTAGAGCCAGGGCACGAGGACGCAGAGGACCGTGACCAGCATGACGCTGGAGGCGGCAGTCGCCAGACCGATGTTCTGGCGGCTGAAGAGATAATCCATGACGAAGGTCGCGGGCATGGAGGTCGCCGTGCCGGGACCGCCGTTGGTCAGCGCGATCACGAGATCGTAGACCTTCACCACCGCGATCGAGAGCAGCACTACGGAGGTCACGATCATCGGCTTGAGCAGCGGCAGGACGATCGAGAGATAGAAGCGCCAGGCCGGCACGCCGTCGACCCGGGCGGCCTTCCAGAGTTCCTGGTCGACGCCGCGCAGCCCCGCCAGCATCAGCGCCATGACGAGGCCGGATGCCTGCCAGACGCCCGCGATCACGACCGCGTAGATGGCCATGTCGCGCTGGACGCTCCAGTCGAAGGAGAAGCTGGTCCAGCCGAGGTCGCGCACCGATTTCTGGATGCCGAGCGTCGGGTTCATCATCCACTGCCAGATGAGGCCGGTGACGATGAAGCTCATGGAATAGGGATAGAGGAAGATCGTGCGCAGGCCGTCCTCGGCGCGCACCCGCTGGTCGAGTGCCACGGCCAGAAGAAAGCCGAGCACGAGGCAGATGCCGACGAAGAGCACGCCGAAGGTCGCGATGTTCTGGATCGACACGACCCAGCGCGCGTCGTTGAACAGGCGCGTGTACTGGTCGGCGCCCACGAAGTTGTTGACCGGCAGGAGCCGCGAACTCGTCAGCGAGATCCAGACGGTCCAGGCCATCGTGCCCAGATAGGCGAAGACGACCACGAGAAGGGCAGGGAGGAGCGCCAGCCGGGGCGCCCAGGCGATCTTGCGTCTGCGTGTCACGAGAGACCTCCGGCGCGAGAAGACGACGGTCCGGCGGCGGCAATGGGAGGGCCGCCGCCGGACGGCGGACTCAGTCGGCGGAGCCGATGATGTCCGCGTAGCTCGCGATGAAGTCGTCCGCGCTGGCCGAGGGGTTCGAGAAGAAGTTGGTGATCGCGTCCTGCAACTGCCCGGTCGTGTCGGCCGAGATCATGTAGGTCGCGGCCGGAACCTGCTTCGCCGTGTCGCGCACCTCCGCGACGCCCTTCTGCGCGCAGGCATCCATCTTCGACGTGTCGACGTCGGTGCGGACGGGGATCGAGCCCTTCTTGTTGTTGAACTCGATCTGCGTCTCGGGATCGAGCATCGTCTTGGCGAGAAGCGCCTGCGGAGCGGTCGGCGTGTCGGAGCCGTTCTTCGGGAACACGAAGACGTCGCCGCCCATGACATAGCCCGCGTCGCCCGGCACGAGCGCGCAGCCGGCATCCTTCCCGGGCGTCATCTTGGCGTTGATGAAGTCGCCCTTCGCCCAGTCGCCCATGATCTGGACGCCCGCCTGGCCGGTGATGACCATCGCGGTCGCATCGTTCCAGTTACGGCCCGGCGCTCCGGCATCGACATAGCCGCGCAGCTTGCCGAAGTCCTCGACCGACCGCTTGAACTCGGCTGAGTTGACGACCGAGGCGTCGTGGTCGCGGAAGATCTTGATGAAGTTGTCCTTGCCGACATGGCCGAGCAGGAACGCGTCGAAGACCAGCGTTTCCTGCCAGGCCTGTCCGCCCCAGGCCATCGGTGTGACGCCGGCGGATTTCAGCTTGTCGAGCGCTGCGAAAAAGGCGTCGAAGGTCGCGGGCGCCTCCGTGATGCCGGCCTTCTCGAAGGTCGCGGCATTGTAGAACATCCAGTTCTGGCCATGGATGTTGACCGGCACTGCGTAGAACTTGCCGTCGCGCGAGGCGGCGTTGACGATCGCCTCCGGCATGACCGACGCCCACTTGTTTTCGGTGGCGACACTCGACATGTCGGCCAGAAGACCCTGGCCTACGAGGTCGTCGAACTGGCGTCCGGTGTTGAACTGGGAGGAGGCGGGAGGATTGCCGCCGATGATGCGGTTAATCGCGGCGGCGCGTGCCGCCTCGCCGCCGGCGACCGCGGAATCGACCCACTCGCCGCCCGCCGCCTTGAAGCGGTCCGCGAAGACCTTCACGGCCGCGGCCTCGCCGCCCGAGGTCCACCAGTGCATGACCTCGGCACGCTCGGGCGACTGCGCCCGGGCCGGAAGCGTGGCCGAAACGGCCAGAAGGGCCACGCCCGCAAGGGCGCACGTCGTCCGCAATGTCATGATCGCTTGTCTCCCAGCGTTTCGATCCGGCGGCTCGTGTCGAGCTCAGTTGTAATCGATTACAAGAGAAGGCTAGAACGAGGCGGCCGGTGTTGGCAAGTGGGGGAACGCGACTGTGAGCGGATCGAGGGGCGGTGCGGCGAGGGACCGCGCTCGGACGGGAGGCGCTGCGACGATCAACGACGTCGCGCGCCGGGCCGGCGTGTCGACGGCCACCGTCTCGCGTGCCCTGGCGCAGCCCGACAGCGTTCGCGGCCCCACCCGTACTAGGGTTCTGGAGGCGATCCGCGAGCTCGGCTATATCCCGAACGCCGCCGCCCGGAGCCTGCGGCGCGGGCGGACGCGCACCGTGCTCATCGTCGTTCCGAAGCGCGCCAACCCGCCCTTCTTTGCCGAAGTCCTGCGCGGCATCGACGTGACGCTCGCCGCCGCCGGCTACTCGGCGATCATGGGCAATCTCGACGAGGACGGCGCGCGCGAGCGCCAGCTCGCCGAACTCGTCTTTTCCGGTCATATCGACGGGGTGATCGTCCTGTCCGGCATCCTGCCGCGCATCGACGATCGCTCCATCCTCGAGGCCGCCATCCCGATCGTCAGCGCCTGCGCGCCAATCGACGAGCGCGGCTACAGCGTCCTGACCGACGAGGGGGAGGCCATCGTCGGCGCGTTGCGGCATCTCATCGATCTCGGCCACCGGCGGCTCGCCCATCTCGCCGGGCCGGAGGGCAACTTCAACGCGGAGACCCGCTGGCATGCGCTGCGCCGCTTCATGCGGGCGTGCGACGTGCCCGGCGTGACGCTCGAAAAGCTGCCGGGACAGTTCACCTTCGAGGGCGGCGAGGAAGCGGCCGCGCGCTTCCTGACCCTCGACCCCGCGCCGACCGGCGTCGTCGCCTGCTCAGACGAGGCGGCCATCAGCTTCATGAAGGCGCTGCGGGCGGCCGGCCGCCGCGTGCCGCAGGACGTTTCGGTTGTGGGCTTCGACGGGATCGAGTTCGCGGACTATTGCGAGCCGGCGCTGACCACCGTCTGCCAGCCGCGCTTCCTGATCGGCGAGACGGCGGCTCGGCAGCTCCTCGCCTTTCTGGACGGCGAGGAGCCGGAGGAACGCCACGTCGTCCTTGCGAACCGGCTGCGGATCGCCGGCTCCAGCGCGCCGCCTCCGGCCTGAGGGCCGGGGGCGCCGCGCGCTCCCTCAGCCGTGCGGGCGGATCACGACCTTGGTGCAGTTGTCCTTCTTCTCCTGGAACAGCTTGTAGAGTTCCGGCCCGTCTTCCAGGCTCGTGGAGCGGTGGCTGATGATGAAGGACGGATCGATCTCGCCGCGCTCGATGCGCTCCAGCAGCGGCTTCATGTAACGCAGCATGTGCGTCTGGCCGGTCCGGAGCGTCAGGCCCTTGTTCATGAGGACACCCATCATGACGGGACCGACCGGGCCGGCATAGACGCCCGGCATCGACACGACGCCGCCCGGACGGCACGCCGTGATGGCCTGGTTGAGCGCGAAGGGGCGCTCCATCGAGACCGTCGCCGACATGACGGCCGACGAAACCTTCTGCGCCAGCGTGTCGGCGCCGTGGGATTCCATGCCGACCGCCTCGATCACGGCGTCGGGCCCCTGGCCTGCCGTCATCTCCATTAGGCGGTCCTGAATGTTCTCGTTCGCGAAATCGATCGTCTCCGCGCCGGCCTGCCGTGCCAGCGCCAGCCGCTCGGGCACGCTGTCGATCGCGATCACGCGCTCGGCTCCCAGCATGAGGGCGGACTTCACCGCCAGCACGCCGACCGGACCGCAGCCCCAGATCGCAACCGTCTCGCCTCCCTTCAGGCCGCAGTTCTCGGCCGCCATCCAGGCGGTCGGGAAGATGTCGGAGAGGAAGAGGACCTGCTCGTCGGAGAGCCCCGGCGGCACGACGAGGGGCCCGACATCGGCATGGGGCACGCGCAGGTATTCCGCCTGCCCGCCCGCGAAGCCGCCGGTGATGTGCGAGTAGCCGAAGAGCCCGGCGAGGGGATAGCCGAACTGCTCGGCCTGCATCCGCCCGTTCGGATTGGTGCGCTCGCAGCAGCTCCAATTGCCCCACCGGCACTGGCGGCATTCGCCGCAGCAGATCGTGAACGGAACGACGACGCGGTCGCCGACCTTCAAGCGACTCGCGCCCCGGCCCACTTCCACGACCTCGCCCATGGTCTCGTGGCCGACGATGTCGCCGCTCTTCATGGTCGGCATGTAGCCGCCATAGAGATGAAGGTCCGAACCGCAGATCGCGCAGGCCGTGACCTTGATCACGACGTCGCGGTCATCCTCGATCTTCGGATCGGGAACCGTCTCGCATCGCATGTCGCCTTTGCCGTGCCAGGTGAGGGCCTTCATGGGCATACTCCGTCCGCCAGTCTTCGGGTCCGACGGGGCGTTTCCCAACGACGCGCATCGCGTCGTTCCGAGCGGTCGCTAGGAGGAATGGGCGCCGTCCGTCTCGTGCGGTCAACCGGCGGTTTCGGGCAGGGTTCCGGTCTTGTTCGCGTCGTGGCTACGCGGTGCCCGCCTCAGGGGACGGAGATCGCGCGTTGCATTCGGGAGCGAGGACGGACGCTGGAAGGCGACGTCGGCCGCGAAGACCGCGAGGTACAGATAGGCTCCCAGCTCCAGCGTTTCCTCGATGTGGACGAGGACCTCGTGCTCGGCGACTTCCGCCAGGCCGAGCAGGACAGCCGCGAGAGCGACGGGCCAAACCCAGGCGAGGTTCCGCAGATCGAGCGTGCCGCGCCAGGGGGTGATTCTCATCAAGCCGAGAATTACGCAGGCCGTCACGGCTCCAGCCGAAAACAGGGTCTTGGCCGGACGCGTCGCACAAACGCCGCCCTCGTAGAATGGACTTTCGCAGGCCGGTATCTCGCGCTGCAGGGCGAGCAGCGCGGCGAGAAGCATCACAGCGCTGAAGACCGCTCGGGCATTGCGCGATCGAATGTAGGCTTGCGCGAACAAAGCCGCCGTGAGCGCAAGCAACGCCATCTGAGGCGTCTCGATCAGACCGTTCTCCTGAAACGCGACGGGCCAGTAGCTCGCAAGCGCCAGACCCATCGTCGGCGCGATCAGGAGAGTTGCGAGGAAGGCGAGAAGCCAGACGGACACCCGGGGGCGACGCGTCTCGCGCCAATCGATCGACGGGGAATGCCATGCCATGCGGGGAACCGCCTCTCCTGCGCTTCCCGACATACGTTGCGAAGCCTACGGCCGGGTTATTAGGCTCGTCTTCCCGATCGATCCACGAAAATTTAGGCACACTTACCGTTGTCGTGCTCGCCCCGGAACGACGCGCGGACGGTGCTCGTCCTCATATGTGTCCGGGATCATTGGGAGGCGCTTTGCGAGAATGGCCTGGGAGCAGAAGGACTTGCTCCACTCCGTAGCGCAGGTGTCGAGGCTGGGACGAGCCTTGAAGAACTGACGGACGTCCGCGTCGGGCGAGATTGCCGCGACGAGCACCCCGAGGATCCGTTGCTGATGGCGCGGGCCAGCGGAGAGGGGAGTTGAATCATACCTGCTCCCGCGTCCGACGCTGCGGCGAGCGTCTTTGCCCGGACGAACGGTCCGGGCATAGACGCTGGAAAGGTCACACTGCGATCAGCGGCTGGCGCGCCTGACGTCCGCTTCGTCGCGACCTTGCGAATCGACGCCGCCTGAGCGCTGGAGCACCGGGTACGCCTCCGCGGGCTGATCCGCGAACGCGCGAGCCCGAGCCTGAAGGGACCGCACGTCGCCAGGCTGCGCGACGGACGATGCGACCTCGCCGGGCTGCGACGCCTTGCCCTTTAGGCGGAAGAACGCGGCTCGTTCGTTGAGGCTCGTTGCCTCGCCCGACAGGGCCTCGGCGGTCGCGGTCATCTCGGTGGCGGCGCCGGCATTCGCCTGCGTGACCTGATCGAGTTGCACCACGGCCTGGTTGATCTGCTCGATGCCGATCGACTGTTCGCGGCACGCCGCCGAGATCTCGGCGACGAGCTCGGTCGTCTGTTGGATGGCCGGCAGGAGCTCGGCCATCTTGCGGCCCGCTCCCGTGGCGGTGTCGAGCGTGCCGGCGGACAGCGTCCCGATCTCGACGGCGGCCGCCTGTGCCCGTTCGGCGAGCTTGCGCACTTCCGATGCCACCACGGCGAACCCCTTGCCATGGCTGCCGGCTCGCGCGGCCTCGATCGCGGCATTGAGGGCGAGGAGATCGGTCTGGCGCGCGATCTCCTGGACGAGGCGAACCTTCTCGGCGACCTCGCCCATGGAGGCGACGGCCTGCGATGTCGCACCCGCCACGTCCTCGGCCAGCGCCCGCGCCCGCACGGCCGTGCGTTCGGCCTGCGCGGCGTTGTCGGCGTTCTGGCGCACGTTGCCCGACATCTCCTCGACGGCCGCCGAGGTTTCCTCGGAGGCGGCCGCCTGCTCGGTCGAGCCCGACGAGAGCTGCTCGGCGGTGGCGGCCGACTGGCGCGATCCGGCGGCCACCTGCGCGGCGGAGCCGATGACGTCAGACACGATCTGCGAGAGCTTGACGCTCATCGCGTTCATCGAGCGCAGAAGCGTGCCGATCTCGTCGGATCCCTTGGCCTCGACCTGCTGCGACACGTCGCCGGCTCCGATCGCGTCCGCGAGACGAACCGCGCGCGACACGCCCCGGGCGATCGAGAAGGCGATCCAGCTTGCGGCCGCCGAGCCGGCGACGAGGGCCAGGATCAGGACCGCGATCAGCGCGTTGCGGGTCGACAGATAGGTCGCCTCGGTCGCCGCGCGCATGGCACTCGCCACCTTGGCTTCGGAGGCGACGAGGTCGGCGACCTTGGCGTTGATGGCGAGCGTAAGCGGACGGACCTCGTTGATGGCGATGTCGACCGCCTTGGCGTCCGCGTTCGCGAGCCCGAGCGCGAAGATCTGGTCCAGAACGTCGAGCGCATTCCTGCTTTCGGCCGCCGTCCGGTTGATCTCCTCGGCCAAGGGCGTTGCGGCTCCGGCGGCGCGGTAGTCCGCAAATCGTTGCCGGATCGAGGCGAGCGTGGTCTCAAAGAGAGGCCTGGAGGCTTCGAGGCGGCCGGTGTCCGTGTCGGCGATCGCCGCGATCGTCAGGTAACGCAGCGTCTGAAGCGCGACCTGCAAATCTCCGTTGATCGTTCGCACCGGGCCGTCGGTGCCGTTCGGAAGCATCTTTTGCCGGGTCGCGTTGAGATGGTCGAGCAACTGGTCGCCGAGGGGCTGCCCCTTTTCGACGTTGAGCCGAACCCCGTTCGCATTGGAGTTCTGGTCCGAAAGGGCCATCGCCCTGTCCGCCGTCTCCCTCCAGGCATCCAGCTGTTTGAGCACCTCGCCGGTCGCGTCGGCGGCACCGGTGTCCGTGGAACGGACGGCATCGCGATAGTCGTTCAGATCGGCCTTGGTCTTGGCATATGTCTCATCGATCGTCTTGCGGCGATCCGCCTTCAGCGCGGGGTCGGTCACCATCACCAGGGCATTCAGCGAGCGGCCCATGGTCTCGACCTGCTTGGCGATGCCGCCCAGATGGATCGCGCGGGTGAAGGGGCCTTCGGCGAAGCCCTTCATCGTCTCGTTGGCCGAGCCGAGACTCGATATGCCGAGATAACCCGAGGCCGCGAGCATCAGAAGAACGCCACCGAAGGTGCCGGCAAGCTTGGTCTTGATCGAAAGGCGCACGGTCATGAACCTTAGAGGACGCCGCCTGTAGTCGACTGGCGCCGGGGTTGATCTGGCGCGACAATATTTGCGGGCTCACCTTACCCCACGTTGTAAGGGGCACTGCGTGAAAACACCTATATCTTGCTTGGCGAGTATCGCAGTGCGCGGCATACTGGCGATCCTAGCTATGAGTTGTGTCGAACGATGATCGTCGTTCACCGAACGACGTATCGATCAATCGCGCAGGAGCTTGCGGGTGCGTGGCCTCGAGCGGGCGTGCGGCATCCGAAGAAGGACGGAGGGGGTGGCGCACGCGATGTCGTCGGTCGTCGAGCGGGCTGTTGACAGTGCAACCGGGCGGCGCACTTCGTCTTCGCTGCCGGAGGGGCTCGACCGCGCGGGCCTTCTGTTCTCGACCATGATGGCGTCTCGCCAGCCCATGTTCTTGGCCTGGGGACCCTCGGCGCGCCTCTACTACAACGACGCCTACATTCCCTTCCTGGGTTCCAAGCACCCCTCCGCCACCGGGCGACCGCTCCTCGATGTCTGGCCCGAGATCCGGGACGAGCTGGCGCCCCTGGTCGAGCGAGTCTTCAGGGGCGAGGCGATCCAGATGGACGACATCGCCCTGACGATCGATCGCGGGCGTGGACCGGAGGAAACGCACTACGCTTTCTCCTATACGCCCGTCGGCGAGCCGGGCGGGACGGTGCTCGGCCTATTCTGCGCCTGCGCCGAGACGACCGAGCAGGTCCGGGTGCTTCGTCTTCGCGATGAAGCCGAGACGGCCTTGCGAGAAAGCGACGACAACTACCGCCATGTCGTTGCGCTCAGCCCGCAGATCCTTTGGGCAGCCGACGCGCAGGGGCACATCGTCTCGGCCGGACCCCGTTGGTTCGACGTCACGGGCATGACGGAGGACGAGGCGCTCGGGGACGGCTGGGCGCGTATGCTTCATCCCGACGACATCGCTTCGACCCTCGAAGCCTGGCGGCATTCGATCGAGACACGTCGGCCGGTCGACCTCGAATATCGTCTGCGGGTCAGGGACGGGCGCTTTCGCTGGTTCCGTGCCTATGCGGCGCCGCGCATGGCGCCGGATGGTGGGGTCGTGCGGTGGTACGGTCTCCTGGAAGACATCCACGAGCGCAAGGTCGGCGAGGAGCATCTGCGCTCGATTCTCGAGACCGTGCCGGACGCCATGGTCGTGATCGACGCGAAGGGAACCATCCGCTCCTTCTCCAAGGCGGCGGAACGGCTCTTCGGCTTCGGGCGGACGGAGGTCGTCGGCGAGAACGTCCGCCTGCTGATGCCGGAGCCCTATCGCAGCGCCCATGACGGCTTTCTCACGCGCTACGAAGAGACCGGCGAGCGGCGCGTCATCGGGGTCGGGCGCGTCGTGCTCGGCCGGCGCCGCGACGGCTCGACCTTCCCGATGGAACTGTCGGTCGGCGAGGTGCCGACGGGCGATGCGCGCCACTTCATCGGCTTCATACGGGACCTGACGGAAAACCGCCGTGCCGAGGAGCGCTTCAGCCAGATCCAGGGCGAGCTTCTCCATGTGTCGCGCTACACCGCGCTCGGCGAAATGGCCTCGACGCTTGCGCACGAGCTGAATCAGCCGCTCACCGCGATCTCGAACTACCTGCGCGGCTGCGCACCCCTCCTCTCGAGCCTGCCGGGGCAGGGCGGCGAACTGGTCTCGGAAGCGATCGAGGAGGCCGCTCACCAGGCCCTGCGAGCGGGCCGCATCATCCGCTCGATGCGGGAGTTCGTGACGCGCGGCGAGAGCCGCCGGCAGAGCGAGGCACTTCCCCAGCTCGTCGAGGAGGCGAGCGCGCTCGCGCTCGTCGGCATCCGGGAGAAGGGGGTGCGGGTGGCGTTCCGTCTGGACCCGACCCTGCCGAGCGTCTGGGTGGATCGCGTCCAAATCCAGCAGGTCCTCCTGAACCTGATGCGGAACGCCGTGGAGGCGATGGAGGCGGCGCCTCGCCGCGAGCTGACCGTCACGGCAAGCTCGGCGGGCGCCGATCTCGTGGAGATTCTGGTGGCCGATACGGGACCGGGGATCGATCCCGCCGTCGCGTCGAAGCTCTTTCAGCCCTTCGTGACGACGAAGCGCGACGGCATGGGGGTCGGGCTCTCGATCTGCCGCACGATCGTCGAGGCCCACGGCGGCCAGATATCCGCCATGCCCAACACGGAAGGGGGCACCGTCTTCCGCTTCACGCTGCGCCGCTCATCCCCGCGCGAGATCGCCCATGCCTTCTGATCCAGCCGTCCACATCATCGACGACGACAAGGCCGTCCGCCGCTCGATCGCCTTTCTCCTGTCCGCCAACGGCCTGCCCGCGCGGATATACGATTCCGGCCGGAGCTTTCTCGACATGCTGGATCAGGACGTGGCGGGCTGCATCCTGTGCGATGTTCGTATGCCGGGCATGGACGGCATCGAACTCATGCGGGCCGTGCGGGGGCTCGGCGTCACGATGCCCGTCGTGGTGATGACCGGGCACGCCGATGTCGCCATGGCGGTTCAGGCCATGAAGGCGGGCGCGATGGACTTCATCGAGAAGCCCTTCGACGATCAGGCGCTGCTCGCGGTCCTGCGGCAGGGACTGGAACGCGGGCAGGCGGAAGGCCGTCGCACGAAGCGCCGCGCGGCGATCGAGGAGCGCCTCGCCCGTCTCACGCCGCGCGAGCGTCAGGTTCTCGAGCTCGTTGCATCCGGAAAGCAGAACAAGATCATCGCCCACGAACTCGGCATCAGCCCCCGGACGGTCGAGGTGCACCGCGCCAACCTCATCGAGAAGATCGAGGCCAAGAGCACCTCCGACCTCATCGCGCTCTTTCTGGAGCGCTCACAGGCTTGAGATCGGAACGAAACGCCCCTCGGCCGCGGGTTTGCCGAACAAGCCGGCGGGACGCCTTCCGAGCTCGAAGGAAGACCACGCCGGCGGGCGAACTCGCCCCGCTAGCTCCCACGTCGAAGCGCAATTTCCCAACGACGGAGTTCACCTGAACTCCGGCCCATACGGTCAGGTGTCGGGTACTGAAGTAGGTAGGGTGGCGCCTTCATCGGTGGCGAGGCCGTATGGCGGAGAGGATGGGATTCGGCTGGCGGCCGAGGGGCAGGGTGAAACGCCTGCGCCGTATGGGTTTCGGGCGCTTGCGATTCGCGTCCTGATGCCCCGTTTGGATCGCAGATTGGTACACAGTCCAAACCGTGAACTCGAACCATATGTGCCCAGTTCAGGGCGCGGGACAAGGCCCGCCCTGCCGATGTGCAGGACGGGCATTTCTTCGTTTCAGCGGTTGCCGCGCCGCATCTTCTCGGGACGCGGGGCGAAGGTCGGCTCGATGATCCGGATCGACCGCGTCCGGCCGGGCGACCAGGTCACGAGGAGGCGCTCGGCGAGCGCCGAGAGAAGGCGGTGCACGCCGCTCTTCGAGACCAGGCCGACCCGCCGACCGATCTCCTCGACGGTCGGCGAGATGTTATTCTCCTCGGTCAGATCGCGGATCGCCTCGATCGTCTGCCGCATGCGCGGCGTCAGGCCGAAGGTGGCGTGATCCGAAAGGGCGAGGCGCATAGCTGCGAGCTTCACGACGGTCGGATGGTTGCGCAGCCGTTCGAGCAGCTCGCGCTCTTCGGCCGTCAGCTGCGCAGCGGCAAGGGCGTCCTCGAACTCTGTTTTCATGCCAGGGGCCTCGGCGGCGGGAGGAGCGGCTGCATGGTCCCGCTCGCGTAGGCGTCGGCGATGCGGGGGAGAATATGATCCGCAACAGTCCCACCGTCCGGCAAGACGATCTGAGCGAGGAAGGCATCCTCGAAAGTCTCGATGCCGCTTTCCACGCTTTCCAGCTTCGCCTTGATGCAGAGGAACAGCGCGCGCCAGCGCGAGCGGCAGGCCTGCTCCCAAGCTTCCGTCTGCTTCGCAACCGGCCGGACGTTGCGCCGGCCGTCGAACTTGAACCGCTGTTCGGCACGATCTGGCAGCGGCAAGCGGAAGGTGACCCGTCGATCCTTCATCTCGAACGAGATGACGGCGCCTGCTCGATCCTCGCCCGTCATGAAGCGGTCGGCGCCGTAGCGCCGGAGCGTCGCCTTGATCTCGGCTTCGGTCTTCTCGACGGAGACGCTCGTGTTCTCGGCGTAGGGCATGGGTCAGCCTCCATTCGACGGCGATGCGATGGCGCCGGGACCGAACTTGTGGGCCGCCGCATCCAACTTCCGCGCATCCTCACCGCGATAGATCATCTCGATCTTGAGTAGGCTAATCAGCGTCCCGCGACCGAAGCGCCGCTCGAACGCTTCGAGATGAATGCGCAACGCCGTCACCGCGTCGCCCTCGGCTGAGACATCGACTGGCGGCCTGACGGCTTCCGCCTCCGCGTAGGTGGGCGGACGCCGGATGCACCCATATCGGTCGCGAGGAAGGTTCACGACGCGTTCTCCAAGTATCGCGCCGCCAAGCGCTGCAGGCGGCTCTCGTCCGAATGGACGTGCTCGACGCCCTTCAGCGGGTCGAGGATGCCGCGGGACTGGCTCGACTTCACGCCAAGCGTTTCGATGATGAGCGGGTCCGACCCGTCGTCGGTGTGCATGTAGATCGCCTCGACCTGACGCTGCTGGCCCGGCCGGCGCACGCGTCCGACGACCTGGCGGTGCACCTGCGGTGACCAGTCGAACTCGCCGAAGACGACCGTCGAACAGCGGTGCTGCAAGCCGTCGAGGCCGGCGCCGGACCGCAACGAGATGATCATCAGATCCGTCTCGCCGGCCATGAAGGCGGCCTTCGCCTTGTCCTTCTGCGACTGGGATTCGGTGCCGGTGTAGAGCACCGGCCGAAGGTCGGCGAGGACGTCCTGCCAGATGTCGTAGACGTCGCGGTGCCAGCCTGCGAGGAGGACCGGCTCGCCGCTCTGGACGATGAGGCGCACCATAGCGGCGACCGAGCGCGCCTTCGCGAGGCCGGTGATCCGGCGGGCGAACATGTCGAGCTGCCGGGCGGCCTCGCCACGCTCGACGAAGGATCCGGTCGTCACGCGCAGCGCT